>NZ_CP021874.1:1921180-2561574 GCF_002197645.1 Enterococcus wangshanyuanii
TTTGGAGGAATTTGATATCACTGTTCCTGAAAAACGATTGGAACGTGATGGCTGGCAAGAAATTCCACCTGCAACAAGTTATGAGTATTATGAGGAAGCCACTGAGCATCCATATGATCAAACCTATCAGTCTTATGAGCGTCCAAGACATAATGGATTCGTTCGTTTTTGTCAGATAGCTGGAGTTATTTTATTAAATTTTCTTTTAATGTTTTGGTTTATATTTAGCTTTGCTATGCTTCTCTTTTCTGGTTGGTTTGCAGCTATTCTATTCTTGTTTTCTCCAATTTTAGGCGGTATTTCGATTGTTACCGGTTTGAATGATGCATCAATGTTCGAAATGTTTGTTAGTGTCTTTCTTTGCGGCGCAGGTATCATTGGTCTATTGATTTTAGCGCCATTAACAAGATTTTTCGGTAAAGCATTAAAACGGTATATGCTATGGAATATACGTGTCTTAAGGGGAGATATATAATATGAAAAAGACTACTGCGTTTTTTCTAACGATCGGTGTAGTATCGATGATCATTGGCGGGATCGGCAGTGCCGTTTACTTTAGACGCGCTGAACAATCCATGACAGATACAAAAAAAGAAAGTTACACAGTTAAGAACAATCAAAATCTAAAAGAGATCCATTTGACGCTTACAGGAAATGCAGAATATTATATTAATACTGAAAGTACTAATAAAGTTGTGATGAATACACGAAGCTCTGCTCCTGTTTCAATAAAAAGTTCACTAAAGGTTGACGAGAAAAATGGGCAGCTCCTTGTTTCTGCAAATGGAAATAGAAACGAAAAGAAACTGGGTAGCTTTAAATTTGACTTTATTAATTTTGACAGAGGCTCATCTGTTTCCTTAACGATTCCAGACAACGCAGAACGAATCGTCATCGATGGCCAATCCTCTGGAAGAATCAATCTTTCAGGAATAGACGCAAAGAACATCACTGTTAAAACAGAGAACGCTGATGTTGATGCAAACAGCCTAAATACTGAAAAATTGGCTCTTGAGACAACGAATGGCTACTTAAACGTCTACACAGATGTTCATGCAGATAAAGCTTCGTTTAAGACAACTAATGGAGATATCAACCTCAATGATTTTGTTGCATCGACTTGGTCTGCAATCACTACCTCTGGCGATATCTCTTTAGAATCGGTTAAAGGTATTTCGACTATTGAAACAATGAATGGCGACATTAGTGCCAGTAATCTGAAAGGTGAAGCTACCATAAAGAGTACAAATGGAAGCTTTGATTTATATGGATCAGAAATTCCTAAACTGTTGAATGTTACGACTCAGCAAGGTGATATCAATCTTTACACTGATGAAATTTTATATGATATCGCGATCAATTCAAAAACGACATTAGGTGACAGCACTATTTTCGGTAAGGAACGGACATCATTTAAACGTGGAAAAGGTTCACGAGTATTTGATCTTCAATCGAATTCTGGTGATATTTCAATCGAAGGACCTGTCGATTCTGAAGACGAAGAGTAGACTATTGATCGCTTGAAGGCTGCTTTAGAGCTTAAAAAGTTCTAAAGCAGCCTTCATTTTTTCCGTTCTAAGCTGTGTTCTTAATTATTTGATGTTATAATGAGCATTACGTAAATGAGAAAGGATTTTTTATGAAAAACAAATTATACTATCAGTTTGCCGGCAGCTGTTTTCTAGTTGTCTTTATGTTTTTAGGTTATGTTGTCCGTTTTTATCCCGAGTGGCTGAGAGGCTTTGATCAAGCGATCACGTCAGTTGTCCGCGCGCCATATCCTTCGCTCAATCCATTTTTTGTTTGGTATACAAGATTTGCTGATCCATTGACCGTTGGTATTTTAGCGTTGGCTATCGCATTTATTTTAGCCAAAGGTAAATATTATGCACAAGCGCTGTGGCTTTTGATCAACACAGGTGGCGTCGCTGGAATTCTCAATCCATTGATCAAGCTTGTCTTTATGCGGCCTCGTCCAACATTGGATCATTTAGTTGCTGAGCATAGTTATAGCTTCCCAAGCGGTCATTCTACTGGAAGTATGCTTCTTTATGGGACGATTATTTTTCTGCTTCCTCAATTTATTAAAGAAAAGAAACTTTGTCTAGCTTTACAGATTCTGTTAGGCATCGGTATTTTATTGATTGGAATCAGTCGGATTTATGTCGGTGTACATTTCCCAAGTGATGTATTGGGAGGCTTTTGTTTCGGTTTAGCCTGGTTATTGATGACTTATCCAATCTATCTCGAAAAGCGATTTGTTTGGCGTTTTAAAAATAAACAGCAATAGAAAGAAGAAAAGTTATGTCTGATTTTATATACACGGAAGATCCTAATAAACGTTACCATACTTGGAATTATGCCTTGCGCCAACAATTTGGCGGGAAGATTTTTAAGGTTCCTTTAGATGGCGGTTTTGATTGTCCTAATCGCGATGGAACGGTCGCTAAAGGCGGCTGTACATTTTGCAGTGTTTCTGGTTCTGGGGATATGATCGTTGCCCCGCAAGCTCCTTTGCCGATCCAATTTCAAAAAGAGATTCATATGATGCATAAAAAATGGCCGCAAGTGGCGCAATATATCGTGTATTTTCAAAATTTTACGAATACCCATGCTCCTGTTGAAGTGATCCGTCATCGCTTTGAGCAAGTCGTTAACGAAAAAGGTGTTGTTGGTATTTCGATCGGTACGCGTCCAGATTGCCTTCCTGATGATGTGGTGGATTATTTAGCGGAATTGAATCAGCGCTACTATATTTGGGTAGAGTTGGGTCTGCAAACAACCTATGAAACAACAAGTAATGCGATCAACCGCGCCCATGATTACCAAACCTATCTTGAGGGTGTAGCAAAATTGCGCAAGCATAATATTCGCGTTTGTACTCACTTGATCAACGGCTTACCTGGAGAAACAATGGACATGATGCGGGAAAATGTCCGACGGACGATTCTTGATTCTGATATTCAGGGAATCAAACTCCATTTGCTTCATTTGATGACGAATACACGGATGTTACGAGATTATCATGAAGGCAGACTTCAATTGATGACAAGAGACGACTATGTTTCTGTGATCTGTGATCAGCTGGAAATGATTCCACCTGAAATCGTGATCCATCGCTTGACTGGAGATGCTCCTTACGATTCATTAGTCGGTCCAATGTGGAGTTTGAAAAAATGGGAAGTATTAAATGCCATCGATGCTGAAATGAAACGCCGCAGCACTTATCAAGGAAGCCATAATGTGCGGATGGAAAAAGAGGTGCTTCGTTAATGTTGCAAACAGCCTTACATTTTAGCCATACATTGTTGAAAGAAGTTATCGCAGAAGGCGATTCTGTAGTTGATGCTACGATGGGCAACGGCAATGATACTGCTTTTTTAGCACAGCTAGTTGGTTCAACAGGAAACGTTTATGCGTTTGACGTTCAGGAACAAGCCGTAATCAACACAGCTAAGAAGTTAGCTGATGTAAATCTATCAGAGCATGTCCAACTGTTTCATCAAGGCCATGAGACGATCGACACAGCCATTGATAAAGATATTTTGATAAAGGCCGCCATTTTTAATCTTGGTTACCTTCCCAAAAGCGATAAAACGATTATTACAACGCCAAATACAACCAAGCAAGCGCTCGATGCCTTACTTCCAAGACTAACAACCAAAGGACGAATTGTCTTAGTAGTTTATTATGGTCATGCTGGTGGGGAAGCAGAGTTAACGCTCGTTCAGGATTATTGTCAAACGTTACCTCAAGAATCCTATAGCGTCCTAACCTATCAATTTATCAACCAACGGAATAATCCTCCGATTCTATTTTGTATTGAAAAAAAATAAAAAAATTCTATTAAAAACGAAGCGAATACCTGATTGCGTATCTGCTTTGTTTTTTTGTTTAATAGTACACTCACTAGAGAGTTGCTCATCATCAATTTTTCCATTATCTACATATTTTAAGCAGTTTGTCTGGATTGTCTTCCTTTCCATTTGACTTTTTGGTACAATGAATGTCTATTAAAAAAAATGGAGTGATTATTTGAATAATAATATGAAAAAGAAAGCCTACCGTAATACACCGGCTTTCGTTATGTTGGCATGGGGGTCATTTTTATTCTTTGTGGTCCTTATTCTTGTTGGGTTGTATACATTAAAAGAGCCGTTGATGGTCAAAGGGTATTACTTGATGGGTTCAGTTGGATTGATTTCTTCATCCTTCACACTTTCTAAAGTAATCAGAGACAATCAAGAAGATGAAGAGCGCTACAACAAAATGTTTAGAGTGCAAGATGATGTTGAAGATTTATAATCTAGCCAACTAAGAGCTTTTGACTAGATACCCTTACATGATTCAAAAATAAAGCCTATCTTATTTTAGTTATTACACTAAAATAAGATAGGCTTTTTATCTATTCACTTCACCATTTATATTTTACTCAAAAACAAATTGATTGTAAACCATGTACTTTTTGACATACAAAAGAATAATGAATGATTATCAAAAGGCTTATATATAAACGTTTAAAACGATATTATATGTCATACATAATTCAATCGTTTTTTTATCATTATTCTTTTCTTGCCCCTTTTTTGCCCCTTTGTTAACCCCAAAAAAACCTACCTCACTTAAGAGATAGGCTACTAGCGTTTTAGTTTAAGATGGTTTGATCATTTTCTTCTGCTTTTAACCATTCCGATTCAGGTTTAACAATTAATCGTGCATTATTATAAGCCATATCTAAAGTCAAACAAGTCCTTGTAGTATAGATATTACCTTCTTTTTTTAAAACTAATGCTAAATCAGCCTGACTATCTTTCATTAAAGTCAAAGGTATTAAGAGTTGAAGACTGTTTCTATAAAATTGCGGGACAGCTAATTTATAGTTTGCTGCAACTCTTTTTTCTGCAGTTTTTATAGCACCTTCAAATATTTGAACTAATGTGGTTCTTTCCATCCCTTTGTATACATCCGGTAATCTATTTATATTTTCTGCATCGCCCAAGATATGCCTTACATTAGCTCTTATCTCTAATCTATAGTCGTATACTAAATCAGCTGCATCTTCGAAGAATTGTGCTCTTAAAGGTAGTGTGTCAAATGAATTCAATTCAAAATCGCTTGGGGTTTTAAAACCTACTAAAAACCATGGAGATTGATCATCATCAGATTGTTTATATTCATTCTCTTTGAAATAAGCATAAATTGGTTCATAAAAATCATTGAATAATCCTGTGTTGAAGCAGCATTTACCTTCAATAAAACTTATGAAAAAATTCTTTTTTGAGTCTTCTGCTTTATTATAATCTGAAGCTAATTTGCTAAATGTAAAATTGATATAGTTTTTTAATATTCGATTGTTAGTGCCCCAATCTTCCTCGCTTACTTTTCCGGCTAATTCATTTATGTAATCGTTAAACTCAAAGTTCTTTCTTCTGCAATACGCAAAACGAAATAAATCTTCTTCAATTTTCCCAATCATCTGAGTCCCTCCTGCAGTTATATTAGTATCATTATAATTCTAACACATTTTCAAATTCATTTATTGACAAATTTGAAAAAGATGGTATTATTTAGCTATAGAAGTTAAGTAAAGAGGAGTGTATTCTTCCAAAAGAAGCTAGTTTTTAACTTTAAAAAGTAAAACCTTGATGTTATGATTTGTTTAGATTTATGTTTAAACTTGATTTAAGAAGAGGATGTGCATGCTACTCATTAATTGAATAGTATGCACATTTTTCGTGTCCTTTTGACTCTAAATGCTTGGCTTACCCATAAACCAACTGTTTAGAATTTTACAACGTCCGTAAATTTCTCAATCATTTTTAACGCATAGTTATCATGGCTATATTGCTCTTCTTTAGTAGAATGACCTGTGCGAGTCAATAATAAATTTGCATCTGCCAATTGTTTTGGACCTAAATGCATACGCTTATTTCCAAACACTAGCCATACTTCTTGCGATCCGTTTTTTTGCACTTTAATATACTTAAACATAATATCCTCATCCTTTTCTGTTGTTGGTTTATTTGGTGTTTCTGTATTGCCAGTTGTGTTGTTTGAATTTCCGAACCCAGTCACTAAATCTCGTTCAAATTGATCTACTGTAATTCCCCAATGATTTAAGTATGGATACGGATCAATATGATCACTACCGTTGTTTGGTTGGTTATAGGTACAAAACATGTGAGTTTTGATTCCTGCTAGATCTTTAGTGTCTAAAGTTAGCGGAATGCCTGCTTCTTTAGCTAACTGTCTAAGCAGCTCCACATACAATCGATAATCTCGTTCAAACTCTGCTCTCGTTGCATGACTTTGGATCAATTCCACAGCAGCATAGGTTTCATAATTCCAAGCGCCACCAACATCATAAGCGCCACGCCCTACGTCCGCAGTTTGAATCACCTGACCATTCCCAACGACGTGAGTATAAAAGCCACTATTTAAATCTTTACGGCTCATGTAGTCTGCTTCATTTTGTGCAGTTGAATTAGGATTTCCAGTACTGTGTGAGTGGATTTGTCTATAAGGTGCATTGCCTACTTGTGGTGTTTCTCTCATTTGGCGTTCGATATTCATTCTTCATCATCCTTTTCTTTAAACGCATTCTTAGCCTGCTTAATTAGCTGATCGCCATACACAGCCATTCCAGCAGCAATGATTGCTTGGACGATATTTTCTGCAGTATAACCACCAAGAATTTGTGGACTAATTACACAACTCACTACTAACAAAATATATGGAATCAACCATGAAGGGATTCTTGGTGTATCTCGAATGACAAATCCCAAAACATACAAACCTAAAATTGTTGCTCCTAATGCTCCATTAATGTATTCCATGATAATCTCCTCCTATTTCTTTTTCCCGCAACGGGAACAACGACCATTTACCCAGTTATGGATACCCATACTACAGAGTAATCCTCCAGCTGTTCCTCTTGTTTGTTTTTTTACTTCTTTTTCCTTACTCATACTTTCATCCTCCTATTTATTATTGATCATGATAAAAAAACGTATTACTCCAGCTACCCCACCAATAGAACCAATTACCGATGCTATCACTGTTCGGATGAACCATTTGCGACGATCCTTATCTTCATCTATTTTTCGTTGCAATGCCTCTTTTTGTTCTCTTTCTTTTAAAAGCTCAAGAGAAACGAACTTTTCATCGTGCATTAACAATTTTTCTAAAACTGGTGCCATACCATTTTCTACAGCTTGCTGAATAGCGAGAGGTAAAGCAATTTGTTGATCTTCTAAGCTGTCTAATCTATCACTGTGACGATTCAATCGGTTTTTATTATATTCTGCTTGTGTTTCCACAGCATCAACTTTTTTAGTCAAATCAGACCACTCTTGATTCGATATTTCTACAGGTTTATTCATCCACTCACCATCTTCCATATTATAAAACCTACAACAATCCAAAAAGGAATGACCATTAAACAGCCATTCCTAAAGCCTTTATTAAATTCCATTACTTCACCTTACTTTCTAGCGCCGTTACTCTTGCGGTCAACGCATCAAACTCACTTTTTTTAGCATACAAATCGGACATCTTAAATTTGATTTGATATTCCAAATAAACTTGGTCAATGTTAACTACACTAGGTGCAGTTCCATCACTCGGTGGCGCATATAAAACGACATACACACACCCATCGTCTTGTATTCGTTGCCCTGTTTGGTTTTTATACTCTAACATAGCGATCTTATTCGTGGTGTTTGTGGCTCCACCGTGCCAAGTCGTTCCGTATATCTGTAAATTAACCTGGTAGCGAGACGTCCCCGGTGCGGTAGAACTTGCACCGCTACCGCTGACATAAGCTACAGGTCTGATTGTTCCATCAACTAGCTTTCTCGCAGTAACGACTTTTTGAGCCAGTGTTGTTGCCCCTAAAGAATCAAATAGACCAGGATTCTTATATTCAATATCTGCGATTAAATCGAACCTGCTGCAAACTTGCCTTTTTTGATCCGCAACTTTCGTTTGAGTTGTATAAATTCTATTATCTAACTCTGCTGAATCAGAATAGGATGTTGAACCTATCTCGTAATCAAATTGGTTAGGATTTAACGTATCTTTCCCCATATTTGAAAACATCCTGTGAGGATTCTCGACAACACTAGCTGATACCTTATTGATAAAGTTTGCAGCCGTTTGTATAAGAATTTCCTTACCGCTAAAAATACTCGATAGATCACTAATGGTCACAATATCTTGATTAATGATTTTTTGTTGATTATCATCTACCTTTACTTTCAACTGATTCATCGTGTCTGTAGCTGTTACCAATCCTTCATTGATGCCTGATAATCCGCTGGTTAAGTTTTCAAGTTCTTGATCAATTTTTACCTGTAAAGATATAATCACATCATCTAGCGACTTAAAATAAAATTCCTCTATTTTCGGAATATCCTGATCAATCGCAGAACGTATCATTGTAAAACCATATTCGGCTAAATCAATTTGTTGGCCATTCTTTAAATCGAGATAAACATTCATGATCACTTTTCCGGCATAACCTTTTAAACGATCGGTAATGATATAAGATATTCGCCTACGGTGACTAGCTTCGATGGTAGCTGTATCTTCAATTTTCTTGACTACCCCATCTTGCGTAACAGTTAAAAGTACCTTGATTGTTTCGATATCTTCAAAATCTAGTTCAAAGATTTTAGGAGTCGCAACCGGAATGATCAGCTTAGATACATTGTTGTCATATGAATAAACGACACTCTCAAGAGTTTGTCTCTTGTGAGCGCCGTTGGTGATTGCTGCATCCGGAGTGACTATTTCCTGTTTAAAGTAGTTTGTACTCATTTAAGCCACTCCTTCTATTTTTCTTATTCTCAAATTACTAGTTATATCTTTCATTGTCCCAAGATCAAGACCTTTGTTTTGTGTGACTGTTAGTTGAGTATGCGAATTCCTAGTAATGCGGATTTCAAATAGGATAGCTCCAGCTGATCCGTTAAACACATCAAACTCACGCAAGTTAAATGATTGATTTGATTCGAATTCTTGGCAAATTCTTGATATCCCATCGTCAAGCTCATACCACACTCTAATAGTTTTAAAATGCGTCATGTGCTGATTTAGTGTAATAATATCCCCTGCATTTTTTGCTGTGCCAGCCCAAACTTCCTGAATCCGCGGAAGATATGTCCAACCTTCCGGATTGTATGAAGAGCCGTCTGTGTGCATCGTGTAATACCATAATCGACCTTCATATCCTTCGGTTAACCATATTTGTTTTCTAGCTCCACCACCTACTTCTATTCTTAAATGGATGAAAGCACCCGTATTGCTCAATCCTCCCGGCAATCCGCTGAAATCGGCGTATGTCTCATACAGCCCAGGCGGAATATCAAAAACAGAATTGTATTGCCTTAATGCACCTTGGAGTCTAATATTTTTAGCCCCTTTGAACACTTCCGGCGTAGCGAAGCCGTTTGTATGTTCATTCGCCGGCTTGTGAGCTTCCAGCTCATTCGACCCGATGTGATTCTCTAACAATAGAATTAGTTTTTTTACTGTAGGAAGCAGGTTCAATTCTTTTATATCAAATTTCATTTTTCATCGCCTCCCTAATACGTAAATGATCGATTGGTTGCCCGACCGAAACCAAATACATCTACTTTTTTAGCTGCAGTATCTACAGATAAGACAGACCAACAATCTTCTTGAGGTGTGTCAATTAATGCTGGATCACTAAAGCCACCATTTAAGCAGCGCATTTGTGTAAATTTGATACTTTCGCCGATTTGATTAAATCCTTCATCATGCCAATGTCCGCAAATATAACCGACTAAGTTACCCGGTCCTTGGTTAATGAAGCTTGCTGTAAAATCAACTTCATGATCAGGATAAACGCTTTTGATTGGCACAGTAGTTCCAAGCTTAAAGGCTTCAAGAATTTTTATAGCACATTCTCTGTTGTCAAAAATCGTTTCATGTAACGGGCAATGACCAAATACAATGACATGATAATCGGTAGGTACTTTTAGCGCTTCATTCGCCAGCCATTTAAGTTGCTCCTGCTGCATAGCGAAATGATCGTGCGATCCGTATTTGTAGCTACCATCAGAATTAAATACGTTTTGGTTGTTGTCATTTGTATTTAAACCAATCACGCGGATTTTCTTGTCTTCGAAGTCTTTGTAAAAATACAAGCTATCGCCGTTTCTTACTTCGTCAAACAATTTTGTTTTCGTTTCGTAGAAATCTTTGAACTCTTCGTTGGTGATAATGTCACCTGGCATGACTTTACCGATATCACGTTTAAACGGTGGCGATCCGTTGTCGTGGTTGCCCAGATTTACAAACGTTGGAATGGCGGCAGATCGTATTGCTTTAATGCCGAATTTCCGTTGTTGTTGTTCTGAAATATCTTTATCTTTAATGTAACAATCAGCGTTGTCACCGTTGTAAATTGCTACATCCGCTAAATCCTGTAACGACTGCATGTTCGTTAGGTGTGACCAAAAATATTGTGCATATTTCCATGATGTTCGTTCATAACCGTAATCTGTGTGTATATCGGTCATATGCAGCACGTTAAACTTAGTTTTATCAAGCTTATTACGCAAGGTGTTTAATGGTGCTGTAAACACCGGACGAGGTGTCTCGCCGCCAATTTGCAGTGCTGCATTTGTTTGTAGTGTGCCATCTAGTTCTGCTTGTTTTTCCTTCACTTCATGCAGTTGGTTCAGCAATTCTCCGCTCGGATCTAAACTTTCAAGTATAGCCTTATTTTCTTCAACAAATTTCTGCCACTGTTCCTGAAACGAGAGCATTGAATTTTCACTATCGCTAATGAATTTTTGAAACATGCGTAATAAATCCTCGAACGTCCAGACATAACCAGAATCAAAAACAGTCCCTTCCGTAACCCCTTCAGTTACTTGATAAGTAAAATCTCGGGTACTGTACATTTCACTCCAGCTTTTATCATTATTTAACCGTCTAAAACTAATATACGCAGTATTTTTACCAATCCACTGCCAATCACGCTTATCAAGTGTATATTCCAAGCACCCCTCTGTTGGGTATACTGTCATCCGGTCAGCTTGTTCAATTGGTTTTCCTTCATCCAACTTTGTTTTATTGATAAAGAAAGGGGTCAAACCTGTAAAATCTACAGGCTCCCCGTTCGCTTCTACTTCAATATCAAAGATTTGGCTGTTTATATCCTCTTGCCTTACCTTAATCACACCTACATTATTATTAGGCTCTGTGGTAGATAAGGTCATTTCGTGTTTAATCTTCAAAATATCACTCCTTATTTAGGTGGAATAACAATCGAACTAATTTCAGCCGATCCAACCCATGGGCGTTCATATCGTTCCACGATTTGCCCTTTGCCTATATTTTGACCATAAGTTAGAAAACTGTTGTCTCCTAATCCTCGAATCACCTCTGTATGTCCGTATGTTCCGTCGACAGTGTAGCCCCCGATATTTCCTCCACGCTTCCAGTTCACAATAGCTCCGACAACTAAATCCTTAAAAGAAGGATTCGTAATAACTTTCCATCCTACTGCTGACCAATCGTAAGAAGTTCCAATATCTGCAGCAGCGGAAGTATCACCAATCACATGACTGAGTGCATACTTTGTGCCAGCTCCTAATCCACAACCGCCTAAAAAACCTGAATATTCAGCCGGAACAGCGTAACATTGACCATTTCCAAGCCATTTCCCTACTAAAGTATCTAAATGCTTTAGTCCTTCTTTTCCCGTCTCTGTCGATGCTTTCAAATCTTTAAATTTGTTGTACCATTCTTGTGCATATCCTTGTCTCTCCGGATGGGCTACTGCAGGACGTTCAAAGTTTCGTTCGAATGTATTTGCGGCAGCTCTCGGATCGCTCATTTTCTTAAATCCTTCAACGCTTGTAGGTTCTACAATCCCCAACCATTGTCCGTTATACATTGACCAGTCAAGCAACTTAGACTGTCCGAGTATTGATGCATGACCATCTTTGATGTTAGCGGCTTTCATCAGATTTTTAACGTATTGAATACCGTCGGAAGTCGCCGGAGGAACTAATGGATATCGTGAGCCATCCCATTGAACTAAACCATAGCCAGGACCAACACCGCCCTGTAATGTATCAGGATCCATCGTTCCGCCAGTCTCTTGTTGGACATTCCCTAAAATCCCTGCTGCTGCTGCCTTACTGTACCCGTTAGCTATCAAATATGCCCATAAATCCCAAGCAAATTTATCCGCTTTACTTGTGACTTCAGATGGATAACCACCCGTACCAGTACCGCCACCATTTCCGCCACCTTGTTGACCTGGGACGACTTCTTTGCCGTTGACTGTTAATTTACCAATGATTTCAACGTCTTGAAAAACTGCTTTCGATGTTACTCCTTGTTCACCAGCGGTGAATTGAAATCTATTACCGAAAAAAGTTTGACTAGGACCCTGAAGAACAATACCTTTACCTTCTGTATTAGACAGTGCTATTATTTTTTTCGAATCTTCGGTTACTAAAAGCAGCGCTTTCCCATCAGTGATGACCGGTTCCCCGTTTACAGTAGCATTCGGAAAAGGATTTCCTTTCGTACCAATTGATCCGATATATTGCGTATTATCCCAAAACTCTAACCCTTTTTTGGTCAATTCCATGATTTTCTTCTTATTATTAACTGCTTGTAATGCCCCAGCGACTAATTTCAGTTGATCACCATAAGCATTAAATGATGTCTCAAAAATGTCAGCTCTGATTTTGCCCGCTCTAATGAAATCAGCATTTAATATGCCGTCAATTGTCCATGCATTTGTAAACGGACCGCGCCAACCAGTAGTTGAGAAACCAATTCCGGCATTGTTAATGGCGATGACATTTTTAGCAGTATCTGTGGAATCAGTGTCCATATAATAGGTAGTATGTGGATGATTTTTAGGATATTGCAACACTGATCCGCCTTGAACACCGTTGATCAAATCAGTGATATAATCAACGAACTCACTCATGTATCCTTTTTTTGTCAGAGTCTTCATTGCTTCTTGAAACTCATAATTTTGTTGTTTGTAAAAGGCGACTTGAATATCTCCAGCAATTACTTTCTTATTTTTTTCAAGTAAACTGTCATAGATGATACTGTTCACTTTTGTATCGATGTCGATATCATAAAGATTGTGGTAAATCTTGAATGTATCAAACAAACCGTAATTCCGGATCTTAGAAAATTCTTTCGCTTCCTCTGAGTCAGTCAACTTTTCAACTTCTAATTCCATACTGACTTTCGGCTTATCTGATCCCGGGTTCATAGAAGTGAAATAGTTTTTCGCTACACGATTCAAGCTAGCTTTATCTGTCACGCCTTGCTCTTCTGTGAATTGGATATGCCGAGCATAGATATCAGGATAATTATTCATGTACTGGCTTTTGACTGGATCACCGTATATTCGTTTTGTTTTCCCATCATTGCCATCTTGTAAATCAGCGAATGGTAAAACTTTTGTAACAATTGAGGACCAATCAAATTTTATTTTCAACCCATTCAAGTCTTTCCCGTAACGTACAGTGCCTACATTATCGCGCCCACGGCGTTTTAATAGAGACAGCTTAAATGGTTCACGCTTGATCTCTCCGCCCCACAACTGCAATAAGGAACCTTGCTCACCAGCTATACAGTTCAACACGTTTCGGGCTTCAAAGATTGTATTCGAATTTGCTGAAATATCAGAGAACAACTTCACGTCACAAGGCTCGTCCATATTAGCTTCAATAGCTTTCATTGCTTTTGCGCCGTCTGCAGATTTTATATCTACATATTGCACCTCTCTGTTGCCTAATTTGTAGGTTCTACATTGAGCGTAAACAGTTACGATTCCTAAAAAGGTATCTTTGAATGTCTGTTTGATTTCAAAAATGTGATACTCTTCCAAATCATTTGGTTTCGCTTTGATTTGATACCCATTTTCAAAGTAATCAGAAAATCGACTATTTGCTGGATAATCTAGTTCAAGTTCAAATTTCCCGTTTGCTTCTTCTGTAATATCGCATCGAGTCGCCTCAGATAAGCGACCTAGCCCATTATGTGTAAAATCGGTTTCCCTTGGTTTATAAATGACTGGTGTCATATTTTTGTCCACCACCTCGGCATAATTTGTATTTTTTGGACGTCTCCGGTCCATGAAATCTTGTTTCTTCCTGTATTTAAAAGTGGATAATCTCTAAACAGTGTCTTTTCATCCTGTGGGACTATTTCACCTTTGACCTTTTTATATGATTCTTCGATAGCAGAATCGATCAGGATTTCTTCATCTACCCCTTTTAGCTCAAAAACTTGATCATTAATGGAAAAAGAAATATCCCCCGAACCAAAGATATGAATCTTAGGTTTAGAAGGATATTTCTCTGTATTGATCAATATTTTTTTGTTCGTTTTCCATGAAAGACCGACCCGCGACATCTTAAACGGTCTAAGACTGATTGAGAAATCGAACGGAATCAAATTTCCATTTCTACGCTGTCCGGTAAATTCCGGCGAAGAAGTTACAATCGCTTGATAAATGTAATGAGGATCATAATAAACTGTATAATCTGTATAGCTTCCCATATCAAGCCAGTAAGAGATTTCCTCTTCTAAAACGGACACCTCTTCCAGATTGACAGCTTTAGCATAACAAGAAATGGTTTGCTCGGCATTCTTATAATACTTGAAGTCCATGACTATAGAGTCGTTCCCCGGTCGTTCTCTCATTTCGATTACACGAGCAGCAGAGGGGCGTTTCGGACGTTCTCGCATGTAAACATTACACTGTTCACTATGTTGATGATTGATTTTAAATTGTCCGCGTTTAAGCTCCATTATATGCCCCTCCTTGTGGTGCGGTGTCATTATTTCTAACCATTTCAATATATTTCACTAGCTGCCTTGCCATTCCCATTAATTGTGATTCTGACATTTCACCAAGTGCTTGCAGATTAATGTTGAAAGTATCTCCTGCAACATCAGTGGCGGCTTTACTGTCGCTTCGGTTCTTTTGATCAATTTTATCCGTACTATTAATAGTAGGAACTTTTGATTGAGCAGAAATTGATGGCAGTTCCACTGGAAAGTCAGTCATCTTTTTGACTGTATTGTCTAATGTACTTTGTTCTTGTTCGACACCTCTTACAACACCTAGTACGATGTTTTTACCGATCATGTCCCGCATCCAACGAGATGGTGAGTTTATTCCTAAATTCTTTTTGATTGTGTTCTTGATTGTTCCTGCTACACCTTTGATTGTTTTACCAACCTTACCAATCATTTCATTCACACCATTGATCAATCCTTGAACAATATTTTTCCCAATCTCATATAGATCAATTTTTTTCAGATCACTGAAAATATTTGCTATTTTTTCTACTGTGTCTCGGACGCTTTTTTTCAGATTTTCCCAAGCATTTTTAGCACCTTCAACCATATTGTTTACAGTATCTGAAAAGAATTTTTTAATTGCTTCCCACCCATCAACTGTGCCTTTTTTGATATTTTCCCAAGTTTGAGCAGTGTTTTCTTTTAAAGAAGCCCAACCTTCGACAAAAAAGGTTCCAATTGATTTGGCAGTATCGGCAGCACCTTGTTTGAGGTTTTCCCAGGTAGTCGCCACACTTACTTTCAAATCTGTCCAACTTTGAGCAGCATTCTCTTTCATCCCTGTCCATAAATCGCTGAAATACGTTTTTACATTGTCCCATATTTCAACAGCTCGACTGGATAACTCATTCCAAATATTAAGGAATGAATTCTTGATGCCGTACCAAATATTAAGCCCAGCCATTTTTATGTTTAGCAAGAAATTCGAGATGATATCAGTGATAGATCCCCATATATTCCCCGCTGCTTCTGCGATGTTTTCCCAAACTGCGATCATATTATTTTTCGCTTCATCCCAACCATCTGAGATCAGAGAAGTGACAAATAACATTGGAGCCATAATCACATTTTTCAGAATAGTAAAGATATTTTTCGCAATATTTACGAGGTTTTTCCACAAATTACTGAGGAACAATCCCATATGCATGAATGCGTTTCTTACGCCATAGACAAGTGGTCCAATATACTGCATGATCCCATCAACTAATCCACTAGCTGTTGAGGTTATGCTTTTCCATAGATCCGCAAACCATTGCTTCACGCCAGACCAAGCTTCTTTTATACTGTTGACTCCAGACTTTGCACCATCTACAGCACCATTCCAGATCCCGACAGTGGCGTCTTGAATCTCCTGAAATTGATTAGAAAACCAACCCGTGATAGTACTCCAAGCGTTTTTTATACCATCAGCAGCACTTTTCGCTGCATCTTGCAGACCTTTCCACATATCGGAAAACCATTGAATAGTGGCATCCCAAGCTTTTACGACTGCATCTGCTGCACTGCTGATTGCATCAGTTATGCCTTTCCAAATATCTTTGATTGCATTTCTAAAGCCTTCGTTAGTTTTCCAGAGATAAACAATCCCTGCAACCAATCCAACAATTAATGTCGTAATCGCTACAATTGGATTGGCTAGCATAGTGGAATTTAAGATTGCTTGAACAATCGTCATCGCTTCAGTAGCCTTTTTCCAAGCTTTCATAGCATTATTTACTTTATTGATGACCATCAATGTTCCGATACTAGCGGCCAACGCGACGAGTACAGGTTCATATGGTTTTAAAGTGTCATACAACTGCTTTGCAGTTTTAATGATTCCTGGTAAAGCGTTGGCGAAATTGGTTAGCATTTTTTCAAGTGCAGCACCTTTTTCAGCGATGATCTCACTGATACTACCGAAACCAGCATCTTGTAACGCTTCATCAAACTTAGTGATCAAATTAGCGACACCACGAACAATTGCAGTTTTCATATTGGCAATACCTGTTTTGATACCAGCAGTTGAATCTTTTGCAATTTGTTCTAGTGATTTAAGACCGCCGCCGCCTTCTTTATTAAGTTTGATCAAGGAATCCTGAAACTCTTCTACTGAAATAGTTCCATTTGAGAGTCCTTCTTTCATTTCACCTGCAGTTAGCCCCATTTGTTTAGCTAAAGCATTAAGCGCAGGACCAAGACCACTATTGATCATACTGTTCCATGTCTGTGCATCAACCTTGCCGTTAGAAAATGATTGTGATAGCTGAACAACGGCATTATCAACCATTTCAGCAGATCCACCGAAACCAAGAATCCCATTATTTAATGCAGCAAATATCTTTTCGGACTTCCCCAAGTCATTGGTAGAGGAGGCAATGAGTTGAACCCCTTTGATCGCACCATCTAATGGCGTGGGTAGTCCCTGAATACTTTTCTTTAAACTGTCCATCGTCTTTGATGTTTCGCCCGCAGAAAAACCCATATTTTCAAAGACTCTGTTTGCATTATTTAAGGTATCGACCCGATTAATAGCCCCATCTAAGTTACTAGTAATCAAACCGATACCTTTTGAAATGATTTTACTTGCTCCACTGGCAAGGAAATTACCGACAAACGATGTCCAAATGCTGCCCAGAGAGCGACCGCCTTTTTGACTTGTATTGTCCACTTTACCGTCAAAATCACCTAGCTTTTTTACAGCAGCATTCAAACCAGAAGCAAAACCAGATTCATCTAATATCATTTTTAAAACTAAATCTTCATTGTTCAAAAAAGTGTCACCCCCTAGAACATCGTATTTTCATCAAGGTATTTAAGATCTTGATATTCTTTGGCACCATCACGAAACGCGAGTAACTTCATCAGTTCAGATAAATCAGTATTTTCTATTTCGTTCAGAGTCCATCCCATTTCAAACAGTTCAACTTTTAGCGCCATTTCACGATATTGCGGTGTAGACATAAAGTCAGGATGCTGTAAAAGGTCGGTTACTTTTTTTTCGTTTCAGAATAAACAGCATCATAGCCAGTTGTAACAGAAGCTAAGAGTTGCCCTGTCATTTTTAAAATTTCCCTAGCATCCATACCGTCTAGATATTCTTGACCTGTGAATTGTCCTTCAAAAATAACTTCTGCGATAAAGTCATAACATTTTCTCAAGACTGGGCGAATTTCTTCCATGTCATTGGTTTGAGTTGATTCTTCAAGTTCTACCTGTAAAGCAGTCGCATCTTCCATAACTGACCCTGGTAAAATTTCAGCAGATTTGAATTGTTTCTTTTCATACCCACCTTTTGCTTTTTTAAAATTCAATTTGATTGTTGTTTGTAATTTACTCGCCATTATTCTGTCCCTCCATTAAAGTCAATTGGTTCTGTTACTTTTGTAAACCAGTTTTTGATTACTTCTGGATCTACATTCTCATCGTCAGAATCTACAGACCACATATAGCCTACTCCTGGAACATCTACAAAGTTTCCTGTCCATTCAGGGTGTGTATATGAAACGGTGCTGCCTTCTAAAGTTGTGGATTCGTCAGACGATAACAAGAATTGTCCTTTGTAAAAAATCGTGTAACGGTATGCGCCATTTGATTTCTTACGACGATAGGCGAAGGCTCCATCTGGTGTGATATCATCTGCAGATCGCAATACACCACCGCCAACCATTCTTCCACCAGTCAATTCAGCTAATACTTTATTTAGATAACCGTTTGTTGTTAGCGCAATTTCAGCACCACCAAACGCAGTAAACTGATCCTGCACAACGCCATCCCCATAGTCTGGTGATGTTTCATAATTTAGGGTTGGGTTGATACTAACGGCTGTACCGATCGTCACTGGTGCTTTATACGTTGGAAATCCGGCTGTTTCGTCTTCCAATGGAAACCATGTAGGTTTCTCAACGGAAATGATTCCTACTGTACTTTTTTTCATCTATGATTCACTCCATTCAATTTGTTGTGGAAATGCAATGGTAAAACTAACATGCTGCACTCCGTCAGATTTATAAGGTAGATAATTCTCTGGAAAAAGTTGATTTCCATCGATTTCTAACACATTAAAAAAAGAACCACACTGAGCTGTGAGGTCCCTTACCAGTTTTTTGTTCTCTTTGTTGTCTACAATCGCAATGTCGATTAAAAATGAAGCATTTTGAATCGTGATACCTACGTTTTCTGTACCACCTTCCTCAATACTGAGGACAAAATAAAGAGGCTGCTTCGATTGCATGACAGAATCTAAATAGATAGTGCCATCAGGTTTAATCTGTTTTAGAATCCCTGTTACAGTAGACAAAATTTTATCGTACATTGGCAACTATCCTTTCTTAGCAATAACAATGGCCATCTGTTTAAAGCGGCGTGGAATGTAAGTCATATTTGCAAGGTTTTGAGCCTTCTGTAGCATGAATCGACCTTTGACATATCCGCCGTTTTTCGTACGATGACCATCATTGATATATTTAAAATATTTTTCGTTGTTTACTAAAGCACCTACGATTCGACCGCTTGATAATTTTCGTGCTTTGACAATACGATAACCGCGGCGCAAATCTCCTGTTTTAATAGGTGTGATCGGCACAATCAATTGATAAATCTTAGCCAACGAATCATTTACTAGCATAATCCCCTGAGCTTCAGCTAAAGGAGTCATCTTCTTAAAGTTTTCAATCACTTTTTTAGCATTCGAGTGTGTGCTGTAACCCGGCTTACTCATCTATTTCACTTCCTGACAAATTAACCTCTAAATGGCTAGGATATGAAAAAGGCTTCTTCGCAAATAACGTATGCTGTTGTCCAGTTGATTGAGTAATCTGAATACGATCCCCTTTTCGGATATCTACTGAAGGCATAAGAAACAGCTTTTGTTCCTCATAGGTAACATTAATCATTCCTGTATTTTCTACTACAGCCAAATTCCCTGAACTACCAAGCCCACTCTGAGATAATGCACAAGGAAGATCCTCGCTAACAGCTTGATAAGATTGTTCTGTCACTCCTGTTTCAGGATCTTCATGATCATCATAGCGTTCGATTGTACATTTATCTGTATAGGTCATCGCTAAAATTTCAGCTTCGTTCAAAAGAACATCACCCCGCTATTACAACCAATGAGTCGATTGATCATGGCTGCATAACCATCTAATAGTTGCCGCACAGCTTGCGAGGTGTTGGCATAACTTATGGACGTATCACCGCGTTTTACAGCAGTAATCGTTTTTTCTGATTCATTCTTCATCGCCTGATATAAAACCTCAGAAACGAGATCAGAGAGCTTCTCCCAGTCGATTTCCTTCCCACAGGTGTTGTATGAATCGATTTCTAACAAAATAAGATTTAACAGTGATTCAATTCGCTGTTCTTCTACTGTTGGAAATTGTTTTTTGATCTGATCGATGATTTTTTTCTTTTGTTCATCAGACATATGATCACGTCCTATACTTCGTGTACATCTGCAGCATTTTCTAAAATAGCAATTGCTTTTTCGTCCGATGCCTTCACAACAAATTCGCCTTTGTCATTTGCTGTCACTAATCGGCGAGAATCAGGATGAACAAAACCTACAAAATTTTTCTTTTTCAACACTTTATAAGTCACTGTTTTTTCCTGTTTCGTTTCTGTCTGTTCTTTTTTTACTTCTTCAGTATTTTTTTCAGTTTCTTTTTTTGCAGTCATTCAAATTCCTCCTAAATTAAAATAAAAGAGATAGCTTTTAGACTATCCCTCTGTAACAGTAGCAAGTTTCAAGATTGCTCCTGAATTTGATGCAGTGTATTCAATTGTATATTCACCAACGATACCGATACGTTTTGAATCAGTAGTTTTTGCCAACTCTTCTGCTGACCATTCGCGCAATGGACGTAATTTTACGTAGTTAGTATCTAGTGCAATCATTGTGCCATTTGGTAATGCTGGCTCTAATAATGCGATACCTGAGCCGTAGTTTGATGTAATACTACCTAAACGTAGTCCAAACTGCACAGTATCACCAAATTGAGCAACTTTAGTTGATTTGCCGTCAACTTCATCAGTCATTAGATCCATCATATCAGTTGAGACTAAACAAAGTTTCTCGCCCATATACCCTTTGTCATACATAACCTTAAACATTTTATCTACATCTTTACGCGTAACAGCAGTCGCAGATGCTGTATCAATCACATTTGCAGGATTAATCAGGTTAATAACACCATTTGTACGACGACCAGTTGTACCATTTTCGTCTGCTTTAACACCTGTTAATAATTGACGGTTTAAATCAAGTTTCATTTCCATTGCTCGTTGTGATACTTGATTAGTCAATTCATTTCCTACACCATCCACGTTAATAGCATCTAATGTGCCAGATACTGAAGTAGATTTTCGAAAAATTTCTGTGAAGTTGTTAAACCATACACGACCTGATTCTGCATCAGGATATTCCCCACCTTCCAATTGACCGGAAGAATCGTCTCCATTTAGTTCTGATTCGCGCCATTTGATCTCTGTTGATTTAGCTGCTTCTGTTTTTCCAGCTCCTAATAACCATGATAAGAATGGTGTACTTGGAATTTGTAGCATGTTGATCATTGGAGAAATGTCTAAATACTCCAAATTATTTGTTGATGTTTTTTTCATGTGTATTGCCTCCTATTATTTGAATTGTTCTAGCGCTTGTCCTAACGCCTCCATAGGATCACCAGCAGATTGCTCATTTTGTGATCCAGGGTTGTTCTGTTGCTTATTACCAAATGCTGACTTCATTTCTAATTCTTTAATTGATGCAGCATGTTGCTCCTTGATTGTTCCTAACACGCCAGTAAATGCTTCTACTGCACTCTTGGTAAATTCTGAGTTGTCGCTGACTAAATTGTTCAACATGAATTTAGAAACTGATTCCTTTAAATCTCCATCAAGTTCAAGTCCTGAAATTTGTTCAGCTACAAACGCCTTATTTTCACTTGTAATGCGTAGAGCTTTTTCCGCTGCCATTTCAGCTTGTAGTTCTTCAAGTTTGATTTGATCAGGCGTTTTGTTCTTCTTAGATTCTTCATAATCCTTGATTGCATCTTGTTTGATTTTATCTAAGTTATTCTTTTGCCATGATTCAAGCTGTTTATCTGCAGCAGACTGATTCTGAGATTTAAGAAACTTCTGAGCATCTTCATTGGACTCAGCAAAGGCTTTGAAGTCCTCAAAAGAAAACTCAGGTTCATTTCCTTCACCTTCAGCAAAGTACTGCAAATTCATTGGTAATAATTTCTTCATTGTTTTTCCTCCTCTGCCCCACGATTCGTCTTGCGCCCCGCATTGCATTGATATTATTTTTACGCCCAGCATTCGGATAACCGCCCGCCATTCGTTAGTTTTATGTCATTTCGGACAAAACAAAAAGCCCTATTACTAGGACTTTTAAAGTTTATTTAGTTGTTGATTCTTATCTTGATTTCATCGTCCCGTCTTCATCGGCCGTTTCAGAAGCTTTTAACTGCTCTTGATATTTATCAAATTCTTCTTTTGCCCAATCAGGTGCATCAGAAGCAATTATCGATTTCCCGTGTTCATCTACATCCCAATATTTAAACCCTCTAGGCGAGTCCAGCATTTTTTATCACTTCCTCCGCTAATTTTTCAAATTCTTTTCTAAAATCTTCCGCTATTTCTCTAGGGGTTGCCCCATATGCTTCTGCAAATATTTCTGCAAAGCTTTCTATTTGTTTTCGGTTTTTACCATAGTAAGAGCCAGCATATCCGCCAATTTCTTTAGCTATAGTGTTGATATTGTATTTATCTGAGCTATTGATCATTCTATTAAATACAGTTTCAGAGAAAGAATTACTCATTAGCTTAGTAAGTTGATAATCTAAATGATGTGCAAATTCATGAATCATAACGTGGTTAGGTGCTGTATTGTTAGAAAACCAGCCATTTTCTACATTGTTTTTAGTCATGTTTTTCAATATTTCGTCAGATTTGAAATAAGCTGTATTGATACTGAATTCCACCGGACTATTAGAATAACCATTTCTAGAATACCAAGCAATCGCTTGACCAGCTTGTGATTTAGTCAACGCCCTAACTTGAGGAATCTTTTCAGGTAGAACATTGTACAGCTCTCTAAATCCATCCAACGCACCATAAGTCTGATTTAAAGCAATCTCACTCAATTTAGTTCTAGACGTTTCAACGATTTCCATACCGAACTCGTCAATCAATTTTTTTGATTGCATCATTTCTGGATAGTTGGTGATCTTTCGGGTCAAAATTGAAGAACCCTTTATTTTTATTATACCTCTTTTTATCTTCTGTTGGACGATTTAGAGCAATTCCCCATTCATTTTTAGCGAACTCATCTAGTAAATCCCCAAACATTGACTCATAAAGAGTGTCGATGTCTTCACCTAAATCTGGAATATCTGGTATCTTAGTACAACGGCAACGAGTATGATACGGTGGATCAATACCACCTTTTTTTATTTCCTTGCCATGATACCCACCACAAATTGAACAAACTCTCTCATCTTCTGCGGACCAGCTTATTGATTTCTTAACGCCAGCTTCTTCAAATGATGCATTGATACCCTCTACAGCAAAATGAGCATATTCCGTTCTCACGAGATTTTCAATGGCCCGATTAAATTTATCTTTCTCAAGTTTGAACATGTCGGAAATTGTCGGATCTTGCCGCATCGTTTTCAAGGCATCTGTAACACCGCCACCACTCGCAACTGCATTAACTATTGCTTGGCTGAGGTTTTGTTCTAATTTTGATACATTCCCCCATAATCGAGAAGAAAAGGTCTTTCCGCTCCAGGGGTAGTTTAACATTCGCTCAATTTCTTTTTTTGGAAGCGGCGAAAAATCACCAGTCCCCAATATATGACCTAAAGCATTAGAATTGGTGTTGTAAACACGATTAACAAAGTCATCTAACCGATCATTGAATTTTGTATCGGCTTCTTTTTTGATCATTTCTTCTGCTAAAATGGAAAAGATGTCAGAACGAATCTGTAGCAAACGATTGACCTTAGCGTAATCATAAGCTGGGAAGAACTCATCTATAAACGCTTGATATTTCTCGTCAGAATTCATCAAAGACTTGTAATTGTCCTCAATGTACTTTCTGTATTTCTCTTGATCACGCCGTTTCACATCTTCAAGAAGTTTTTGCTGGTTAATCTTATGCAAATCAGATTGAGACAGTAATTTCTCTTGAATACGTTTTAAAGCTTCGGGAAAGATATCTGTAATCATCTTTAGCGTTTCGTTCTCTAATTTGAGACGAGCTTTATCTTCTAGATCACGGCGCTTCTCCCAATATTTTAATGCTGACTTACTCAGTTTGGGTGTCTTTGCCATTAGACTCACCGCCTAGATTGCTGTACTCGCCATCAGGATAGGTTTGACCTTGTTCGATGTCCATCATCTGCAGTTCATAATCTACATCATCAACGAATGGAATCTGAGTCATGATTGTGCGCTTAGAAACATATGGTGCTAGTTTTGGCAAAGCTTCAGCTAAATATCCGATATCTGTTGGTAACGAACGTGAGAAGGTGAAAATAATCTTTTTAGGATCGATTTCTTTTTTATCTTTTACTTGGATGAACGCTGCTAAAGTTTCAGCAGTCTCTTTTAAACCTTCGCGGAAGAACTGTTCTTTCGTGTTAGTTTTAGCCTCTAGAGCAATGATCTGCCACTTTCGTGCCTCACCAGATGAGTTAGACTTGAATACCTCATCATTGAAGTCGATTGCCTTTGTGATCGTGTAAAATTGACGTTTGAGCAAATCTAAGTGATATTCATTAAAGTCCTTATTGATATCTTTCGTCACATACTCAACTTTTGAATTAGGATCTTTCATGTTGATGATACCTAACTGATCCATCATGCGCTTTGCCGACTCTTCATCCAGTTTCGTTCCAGTAACCATCATATAAGCAAGTTTGAACTGCTCTACTTCATTTTGTTGATCTGAAACACTGCGATCAATTGCATCAGATATTTCCTCTGCAACCTCGAAATCACAGTACCGATTTGTATTGTTCTTGAATTCTGACAGATAGATATTTTCAAGCGGATTTTTTACCTTATCCGTCAACTTAAACTTATTAGTAATACCAATAAGACTGCTATCGATATAACGATCATACGTTTCAATTTCATTTTCGGTTACTACTTTCATTTCTTGGTAGAATTTCCGCTGCATCGTATCATATTTTTCACGAATGAATACAGCGCCATTCTGATATCTTTCAGCGAACCAAGGTTCAATGTTAGATGCCCACAGTTCCCATGATTCACCCACTTTCACAGGTTCGAGCAGACGAAAGGCCACTCCAGTTGCTCCTTGATAGGTAGCAGATTCGGAATCAAGCATTGAAAAACGAAGATTATCAACCATTTCTGCGAGGATGTCAAATTCCTCTGGTGTTTTTGAATGATTCAAATCATTTCCAAGAAAGAAATCTTTTGCGCGTTGAATAATTGTTCTTCTCTGTTCTGATACGTCGTAGTCCCATTTAATTGGAATACCAGTGAAGTGATTCACTGCCTGATCTACAACGATGTTGTACATACCAGCATGAAGCTTGTTATTCACTTTGATAATGTTTGTTTTTGGCTTTTGTCTGTCATCGATTTCATTCTTCTCGCTTGTATAAGCTAAATACTTCCGTTCTCGATCATTAAAGAATGGCTGCATATCTTCCATGAATCCGTTAGGATCGAAAAGACCTTCTGCCAATTGCGTTGCATATTTCGTTCGTATTCTTTTATAGTTTTTTAATGATAATTTATTGTAAAGCACTGTTCCACCCCCTAATATTCAAAGAATTCAAATTCATTAGTTGTCATGTCCTCACTAAACGCATAACGTGTAGCATCAATTGTGTGATTGTCCTTATCCTCAAGCCTTGGCTTAGGATTACCATCTTTATCTGTTTGATAATCAATATTCTCAAATTCTCTAGCGAGGTTTGGTGTTCTTAATGGGTCAATGCAAATGAAATCTAAGTCATCCAGCCATTCCTCACCATATTCCACAGAATCTGGACCCTTTTTAACGCCCTCAATCCTTTTGATATTATGTTCATCGGATAACTCCGCTATCGATTTAGGCTCAGCAGAATCAGCAAATATCTCATCAGATTGATAACCTCTAGCATGTAACTCTTTGGCTAATTCTCGGTTACTGATCTTAACGCCGTATATCTCATCAATCGCATAGATGCCGTTTTTCTTTTTATCGTAATGCCAACGAACAAAAGCCAATGGATCAGTTGCATACCCAAAATCGACAGCATTACGAATATTATCAAAGTTAGCAACCATCTCATCTGTGATAGAACCTGCTTCTACTTGTAAATTGTCAAACGGTACTACACCAGAGCCGATTGCTTCGCCCAAGTATTCCCAACGATATTTTAAAGGCTTTCTCTCTTTGACATTTTCAGCCTCTTCAATGAATTTCTTAGATAGATGAGGATTTGTCAGATAAGTTGAATGATGTACATAAGTATTCTTATCAATGAAACTACTTTCGTACTTCTTATTTACCCATGATTGACGACGTTTAGGCGGATTGTATGAGTAATAAAAGCTATAATCGAAAGGATAGGCTTTCTTCCTGTCAGCCTCACTAGTGATTTTTCCTTCTAGCTCTTCACGTAGAATAGAATTCTCAATCGAAGTGACTTCATCTTCGCTTTTAAACTCTGCCAGTTCTTCGAACCAAGCGATTGCCAACGGGAAATCTGCATCTTTTATAGACTTTATTTTGTCTGGATCATCAGCACCCATGCAGTAGATCTTATTACCTCTTGGGCGATAGGTGATTTCTAACCTTGAATCAACAAAACGAAAAAGATGCCGAACGCCTAAAACGTTAGCAGCACCTTTGAAGTTTGCATATACTGATTTTAATAATGTATTTTGAACCTTACGAATTCCAACTGCAGAAACGGGGTACTCCATAATATCCACTAGAATTCTTAGCGGAATATGAAACGATTTACCAGAACCACGTCCACCTTTTAGCACATGCCGCAGATGTTCTTTACATCTCGACACGATCCAAAATTCTTTGAACGGTTCTGTAATGATATCTGAAATTTTGACTTGATTCGCTGCCATCAGACATCATCCACAATCGTAACGCCAATATCTCCAGAATGGTTGATATCTTGCTTATCACGCCATTCATTAGGCTTGCGATTTTTAAGCCAAAATATCTGAGCTGTGGTGTCTGGTGCCACTTGTTTAGTGACCTTCTTTGTTGTCTGCATACCAGCATCAGTCAGTTCTTTTGTTACCTCAGTATACTCATATCCTAATGCTCTTTTGAGCAATGCATTTTCAACTTGACGATCAATTACCTCTTTTCCTCTTTTTAAGGTGTCCGAAATGTCCGAATGATCATTTTTCCATTTGCTTAACGTTGATCTGCTAATACCTATTTTTTCTGCTATCTGTTCATCGGTAAGGCCATCACGTGCCCAACCTTCGATTTTTAATAGTCCCTCTTTAGTTAGCCATTCCGTAAATTTCGCCATGACCTCACCCCTTTCTAAACAATATAAAAAGCCACCGCAATGCGATGACCTTTAAATAATATTAAGCACCTAGACTAAAACCATTTTCTTTGGTCAAGCTTTTGTTTAATGAATTTAACACTCCGGGATTTTCTGAAATTTGAGCTACTAATGGTTCTAGTGACTCCATGACTTGTCTAAAAATTCCTTTTATCGTGTCTATAAATGGCTGCAATTCTGATTCTAACCATTTTGCTGTAAATTCCATATCCGCTTTTGCTTGTGCATCATCTTTGATAATCTTAGCAAATTCTTTTTCCGACACACTTTTGTATATTGTCATTAATCTTTCTACTTCTTTTGGGATAAACATTTCTTTCACTCCTAACTTTTATGAAATATGCTACAGTCAATGACTGATCTTGTACTTATGTAAGAAAACAGCACCACTTGAAATGATGCTGTATATCTAGGCTAAACCGCCCTTTTCACAATTTTAAGGCTCAGCCGTCGATTCGAACAACATCTCCAGATTATCAATCTGGCGCACTACCATTGTGCTAGCGCCTCACCTATTTTTTAACAACCTACACGATACTCCGTCAGTATCACCGCTTCCACCTCGTCAGGCTCTAACCCTACCACATCCTCGGTTGCTATTTGTGGGGGCATACGTCCCGCTGTTTAATGGGTCAGATACTAAAAGCCAAGGGCAATTTAGTCCTCCCAATTGCTAAGGTGTGGATTTGCACCACACATGATCAGATTAATTTTTTATCAGGGATTCTTCAGGAATTAGCCTACGTTCTAGTTCCTTATCTGATCTTTCCCGCAATACGTCTACCTATTCCGTCACTTAGCATTTGCCACTGACAAGGAATCAAACCTTGCACTATAAGTTTCACTATCCGAGATAATGCCCTTAGCGTTTCTCATTTCGCCACAGTGACAATACAGGACTAACCAAACTGCCTGTATCTGGAACGTCTCCCTAGTTTTTCTTAACATCCAGTAGATGCCGGATGCTGCCTACAACTCAAAGTTGCAGAGCATTGGTCCTGTGTAAAACACCCACAGGCAAGCTTTGTTCGTTTCAATCAACTAACACATGATGCCGTGTTTACCGTTTTTATTGATATAATGCCAATACCAAAACCAATTCATTTTATTACCTCCTTTTACATAGCTTTTATGTAATACACCCACAGGCAAGAATGCGTAAACCTTTTGAGGAGATGTTACACCATCCTTTTATAATTTTTTTGTTGTTAGCCTGTGAGTGCTTATAAAACTACCTACAGCAATAATCACCGTCTTTTAAAATAGGGAAGATAGCTGTGTAATTGTTTGCTGTAGGTAAATTTTGCAAACTTTTGATAATACTATTATATTACGTTTTTTCAATAGGGTCTGTGGCTTCTTTGTGGCTTTTTGACCTTAAAATCACATATTTTTCTTTAAATTCCACTTTCCCTAGTATTTTACTGTGTTTTCTTCTTATATGATCATAGGTATACCCTAATTCACTGGCGATTTCTTTTAGAGTCAATCCTTCTACATATTTCATTCTAATGATGTGCTGTTCAATACCTCTGAACGAATGAATAACTTTCTTCAAATCATATAGATTATTCATGTTCAAAGCTAAATCATATTCAAGAGATTCGATGATATCTTCTAATTTACTGGCTTTTGACTCTTTAACAAGAGAGTATTTACCAAGATCATTAGAATCTTTCCAACGTTTAAGCTCATTTTTATAGGTACCTAGCTCCCAATCGAGCACAGCTATTTTCTGTTCCCATTCCTGGTATTTACTCAACCATTCGTACAAATCATTACTCCTCTCTTCCTTTTTCTTTCCAGTAAAGCAAACTGCATAAAGTCTTTACCCATTTGACCAGTTCTTCTAAATTTGTTTGCAGACCTATACCCAATAATAAGATTACATATATCAAGGCTCTAAGCTCATAGCCAAATGACATGTGGACTATTGCTGAGATAAACAGTAGAACCATTAAAATTGCTTCCCAATGCTTATATATTTTTCTGATCATTCATTTCCCTCTCTTTCTAACTTCCTGCCACACATCGGGCAATAATTAATTGGTACCGCTACTGCTCCATAGTCATTATGCAGAAATAGTTTAGCTTCTGATGTAACATAAACCTTTACTGTGTCCACGAGTTCCTCGCTATCATCGAACTCAATCAATAAATCATTATCGATAAAACTTGTACCTTGGCAATACTGACACATCCTCACCCCTCCAATCCTCCGCCAACTGTGCTGTTAGTTGGTGGGTTTCATAAATACAATCCAATGAGTTTTAGCTCTTTTGTTACCGTATAAGGGTTCGCAGTCAATCACTTTTAGAATTTCTGATAGTTTAATTTGATCTTCATTCCACTTGAAGACTAGCGTTCCGTTAGGCTTAAGAACTCTCATACATTCATCAAATCCCTGTTTGATATCGCTTGGCCAAGTTGATTCATCAAGCTTTCCGTATTTCTTGGCCAACCAACTATTTTCGCCTGCTTTTACTAAATGCGGTGGATCAAATACCACATGATAAAATCTATTATCCTCAAATGGCATCTGTCTAAAGTCTGCTATCACATCAGGTTCAACCTTTAACGCTCGACCATCACAGAGAGTGTCATCAAGTTGTCGGTTATCCATGTACAGGACATCTTTATTCTGTTTGTCGTACCAAAACATTCGGCTGCCACAACAGGCATCTAGTATTTTCTTAGTCACAGATATCACCATCCATCCTCACTGCAACCGTCCTCTTGCCTTTATCACGTTTCAAATTACTAGGTGTTGCCCAAAACTCAATCGTTGATTGCTTAACGTTTAGTTGATTTGCACATTCCTGTTTAGTGCCTACAGCGACAAGGTCATCGCCTTTATAAACTGCGTATTCCATAATAATCACAAAGGAGTAAAAAGCTTTTTGCGTCCGGACAAATCTCCTACTCCTCCCTTTTAGTTTATATATCCCACGGATCATAGTCGGGATCATTTACTGATGCCCAACAATCTACTGCTTCCCAGTGGTCTATGTGGCAACCACCACACGTTTCACATATTTCTTCTGGATGACATTCGTGACACTGGTGGCAATCGCACTCCAGTATTTCCGTTCCGCATTTTTTGCATTTGTCGGTCATCCCTACTCATCCCTTTCCATAAAGAGCTTTTATTCCATCAACCACTGTGTAATAAATCATTAATACGATAAATATTGTCAGAGCTGGATGTTTTTCTATAAAATCAAATAGATTCATCATTTACCTCCTGCAGTTCTTCGGCTGTTTGGATGAGGGTTATTCCAAAATGTGACGGTGTTGATATGATGTAATAATTTCCTAAATCAGACGTTCCGCTGAAACCGCAATCTCCTCTTAAAGAATCGATTTCAACTATTTCATCTTTTCCATCGAAGACAATTCTATCCCCACTCGAAACTCATCCAACTTACGTCCTTTAGCAGCAAACTGTTCGGCACGCTTAAACGTTTCTATCTGTTCGGCGGTGGCTGGTGTTAAATTAGGAAAAACAGCTGTCATGTCTTTTTCAGGAATGTACCACTTTTTAAAAGTGCCATACTGAGCATCATATACACAATATTCAATTTGATTGGCTACGTTACCTAATATTTTGACTATTTTTTCGCCACCATCAGAACTGTAATACTCCCCGACCGCAAAGGGTGGAGTTGTTTCACAAGCCGATTCTAATCGTCCGATGACTTTATTTAACTTATTGAGAGCAACAAAAGCATCCATCTTGACTTTGTTATCATTAGTGCCAATACCATTTTTGATATTTTGCAGTTGTTCTGCAGTCTCTTTTAATTTTGCGATGTTTGTTTTCTCTGTCATAGCGTTTCCTCCTCAATGGTGATAACACCACACAAATTCGGATTGATAAACGTAAATACTTGTTCCTTATTATCATGGAAAGCAAAAGGTTTATTGTAACAAAGACAATCAATGATATCGGCATAAGTTATTGATTCTGTATCCGGCTGATATTCCGTTACGCCATTTTGATTAGTCACAATTAGTTTCATTCCGCATCCTCCTCCACTGGTACAGCAAGTTTCTTGATATCCGGAAAATATTTATCTAATTCACTTCCCATAAATTTATCTCCTATACCATAAGCGACATCCATGCCACTCTCATTAATCACATAATACGTCTCATCAAGACACGGCACTGGCATATAATACAACGGCTCTTTTTTCACTTTGTAGCCGTCTTTCATGCGGATCAGTGTTTCGATTGGGTTGTTCTCGGTAAAAGAAGCCCATTTTTCAAACTCTGTACGATCGCCAAGATTTTTTTGATACAAATCTACATGTAAGTCAAAAATCTCCTGCTCTAAATCTCGTTTATGGAGTTCATACCATTTCACCACAAACTCCGGCACCTCAACTGGTTTGGGTAGTGATGATTTGAGCTGTTCCATATCCGATAAAGCAGCTCTGATTAATACATCCGAATTCTGTATCTCACCAGCATAATGACGGTTTAAGCAATCATCCCAATCATTGATCTTTTCATCTATCAATTTCTCAATCTTTTCCATGTGCTGTGTCCTCCACTGTATAACTAACTAAAACATAAGTTACTTTTTTATTTATCTGTTCGTTCCATACCACTTGATAACCTATTACTTCTAGATTGTTGTAACGCTCCGCAAAGTCATTCAGTTTTGTTATAGCTGATACTTCCATTTCATGATTATCATAAAATTGCAGATATCGTTTCATTGTCATTTCTCCACCTCATCTAAAATCTATTTGAAATCACGCTATATCTTTGATACACTATTTACGAGCGATCACCGCTCGGACCTAGAGTTGTGGCTCTAGGCTTTTTTGTTGTTTAATCGTATTCGCAGCTTCCTAGCTCAATATCTTTTTGGCAATTTTTGCATTCAACGCTGCCACAATTTCCGTAATATGCATCGGCACCAAATTTGTTATAAACCGAATCATAATCATATGACTGAGTTTCATCACAACTTGGGCAGACAACACTTATTCTAACTGGCTTTGATTCTATGACGTAATGTGCTTTTTCCATTTACTCCACCCCACTTAGTAGTTCTGGGTTTTCGTGGATGTTTCCGATGACTTCCAAATCCGCAGTACAATTACTGGTATCTGCTACATCATCAAAACTGTAAGCATCAAGTGGATCAATACCATCAATATAAAATTGATAACAGTCTTTTTCTACAGCACCGATATAACTATATTCGCCAGCCACTTGCCTAACCACATCCCCCTCATAAATCTCAACACCGTTCTTGTCTTTTAGTCCGGTGTATTGCATGAGGATGATCTCATCCAAAAACCTCATGTAATTTTGATAATCATCATTGTATAATTGGGCTATAGTACACCCTTGAAACAATCCGTGACATTTCATCATTCCTCGTTCCTTATCCCACGCCCGAAACTTCGGTTTATTCATTCTTCAGTCTCCTTTACTAATATCTAATGCTGAAAATGCTTTGGCAAAAAGGATTGCTTCACATTCGTCTTCTGATGGCTCAATTTTGTATATGTCTTTTACCATATCTAGGGCCTCTTGTTTCACAAGGTCTCTTTTTTTATTTTTAATGCCAACACGTTTTCTCCATTCTGTTGCTTTGACCACATTTACAAAATAGCCTTTTTCCTCTAAGCATATTTCTAGGGTACCTTTTAACTTGGCTAAAACTTCATAGACTACTGGATTCCGTTGTACTTGAATACCTTCGATGTAAACAAACGTTACTTCAAACTTTTTACACAAAGTCATGCACTTTTTTATAATTTCTCGTATCCGCTCATTTGTCGGTCCCAAAGGACGGATAACTCCATAAGCTACAATTTTAGAGCTATCCATTTCCATTACGCACCAACCAGTTGCTGTTGTTGATTGATCAAATGCAATAAGATTCATTCAATATGCCTCCATTCCCGATTAGGCTTATAATTTGTTTTTATTGCATCACCGATGATAATCAGTTTTTTTCTAGCCCGAGTGACAGCAACATACGCCAAGTTTTGATAGTCATTTTCACTTGGTTGATAGGCAACCACATCCCATTCGCTCCCCTGGGATTTGTGAATGGTCAAGCCGTAAGCTAAATCAAAATTATTTTCTAAATCTTTTTGATTCTTAAAAGTGATAATTTCTTCACTATCTTTCTTTTTGGCACTATATGCAGAAATGATTTGGAAAATTTGGCCATTGTAAAATCGGTCTTTTTCGTTTGTTTTCGCAACAATCATGTCATTGATACTAAAATTAGGTGATACAGTGACCGAACCATGTTTGACTCGTTGCTGTTCATTGATCACTTTGACATTATGATTCGTAAAGGATAATGCTACTTCTGCCCCTCTTTTGAATGCTTCATCTGAATCACTTACGACCTCTATATTTGGCATTGGCATATTGGAATTTTGTGGAATACCTAATATTTCTCTTCCCAATGCGATGATGTCTGCAGATTCAGACCGCCAGTTTTCTTTTAACTCAGCCGTTTTGAAAATTTCTTGCAGACGTTCAAAAGGACGACCGTACTCAATTGGTTCAAGTTGGTTTTTATCCCCAACAAAAATTAGCTGCTGCTGATCATAGATTCGCATTAATTTAGCAAATAATGGGGTTGATAACATGCCGCTTTCATCGATTACGATTGCATCACAATTTGCGGGATTATAAACAAAACTGTGGATTGTCTGAACTTTTACTTTACTCCCCTTTATTTTTGACTGTAATGCCTCTCTTGCTTTATGAGTAGGCGCCAGCACAGCCACATGCTTTCCATTCAATTCCAACTGCTTGATTATTTCTGCAGTCACAAAGCTCTTTCCAGTTCCGGCTCCACCAACCAAACATGAAAATTGATGTTTTACACAAGTTTCCAAAGCTTCTCGTTGTTCTTTACTTATATTCAAGTGTTGGTCATATACCTGATTAAATGTTAATTTGTTTCGAGGAAGACTCCGGATCGATTTTGCAACATAAAGTGTGTCTTTTGTCGTTAGATAATATGGTTCTTCATATAAGACAACACCAGTTCCTTTCAAATCATCGATGTGAAGGGCTACGATATCACTCCTTGTTTGTTGCATCTTTGTAGTAACATCAACGAAAACTTTAGCTGCTCTTTCTTGTTCTTCAGTATAATTAATTCCATATCGCACGATTGCATTTTTAGCATTTTTGAACGCGTACCTGTCAAGTTCCATAAAAACCATGAACGGATTTTCTACTTCCAAGAGCTGATCAAAGAAATCAACCGGGTTGTATCGATCGGCTCGTCCATTATAATTTTTTGTGTTCTTGACAAAGGCATAAGTATACGTACTTTTAATATTTTCTTGTAATGCTTTTGAATAGTTCTTCATCGATATATCACTTCCACTTCTTTTTCAGGCAATCCGTCTAAGATTGCTTGAGCTTTTGTTTTCTCTATTAATTCAGTCGCTTCGTCATGCCATTTTTCCATTTCAGGGTTGTCTAAGGTGTCCTTTAAATACATATATACTTGTCTGTATGTTTCATTTCGGCTACCTTCTGGGACACCGTGATCCAATACCTCTGCTAACAATCTAGCTTGTGCGTGATTAAACGTTAACAATGACTTAGAACTATTAGAAAAATCGACCACATTACTCATTGTTTTTCGTTTAGCAGGTCTAAACTGTTCCACGTTGACCATTGTGCCAATAATTGTCGAAACGTCTGAAACTGCCAGTGGATAGCCCATAAGTTGAGCTACTTTTTTACTTACCTCATCTATTTCTAGTTCCAACATTTTCGCTACACCAGTAACAACATTTTTATATTCTTCTTTGTTCATTTCACAATCTGCCATCAAGATGATTCTCCAACGGTTAGATCGATCAAAGTAGTATTTTGCTGTTGGGTAAATTAAACCGAATAATCCTTGACCTTCTAATTTCTCTTCTAATTCTTCTCGTGTATACTCAACATTGTCGATATCTATTGAAATTAAGCGACGGCCTCCCATGTAATTGTTATCTGATCGTTCGTTGTTTTTAAAAGTTCCATCAATAAAATACGCGAGCTGATACTTCTTGATATGTTTATATTCTTGTTCGGTGGTAGCGCCTGATAGTAATTCAATGCCACCAACTTTTTCAGCCTCTATATTGTCGACGTCATCCAGGAATGATTGTAAGGTTTCCGAAGGACTATGTTGCATATCGCTTCCAACAAATCCTTTTTTTATGTTCAAAGGGATTTCTATTGACAAAATACTTTGCAATAATTGTTCTTGTTGAGAGGCCAAAGCCTCTTCTTGTTGTTCTTCTGTTCGCAATTCCTCTTCGAATATATCTGTCTCATCTTTATATTCAAAACCAGTAAATTCAAATGCAACATTCGGGATAACGATCCAGCGAGCATTTTCACGCCCAATTTTTTTATTAGAAGTTAGTTGATAAATCCCTAATTCTTTGATATCTTTCATTGCATTCGCTAAATCATGAGAACCTACAATACTTTTATATTCTGTAGGCTTCATGAACCATTCTTGATCGACTTGGCGAAAAACTGTTGCTTGTAATTTAGTAAGAGCGTTCAATATCTCTTCTTCTGCCACAAGTCCTTTTTGGTAAAGTGCAAACATCATTCTATCTGCCTCTTCCACGTCACCTAACTCGTTAACAATGATTGTTGGATCAGCATTTCTGTTTCTGATTTGAACGAAACCAATTTCACTTTGATAAAGAAAGCGATGTCCATCATATTGTAGATTGAGTGATTGATCATCCAAGACCACTATAGATGGTTTATTCCATACCACTCTTCGTTTATCGATAACAAGGGTGCGTTCAGCATTTTTATAGATCATCATGCTTTCTTCAAAAGCATCGGCAATATTCAAATCAAGATTTTTACTTGAAAATGTGCTTCCCTTGATAACACTAGTCACATAATTTATTTTTTTTACATAAACAACTTTTTTTCTGTGCGTCTCAGTAATAAAGTTTTGCGATAAGTTCAAACTGGAAAATGTTGCAATGTCCTCTTTGTCTAAGCCCATTTTAAGGAGCAATTCAAACGTTCTGCTGTATCCTCCAATGGCCACAAATAAAACCTCGTCCATTCTCGTATGTTTTGTCAAACTAGTAGAATTAATTCTGTTATATATCTTTTTTAGGTTCTTTTTCGATTTGTCGAAAATTATTTCTCCCACTTGTTTTATCACTCCTTTCATGGTAAACTTAGTTAAACATTCGAATAGCAATTTATCAGATATACCCTTAAAACTTTGTGAAAAGTTACAAAAAAGGGTATATCTTTCTATTTATCTATATTATTAGTATTTAAATATACTAGGTGTAACTTTGTAACCAAATCGCTACATCCTTTGGGAGAGTAAGACTTAGAGTGGTTACAGAAAAGTTACAAACATGGTTACAGTTACAAAAGTTTTTAGTATTTTTTGAAATCCGAGGTTATTTATTGCTCTGTGTAACCACTTTGTAACTTTTTTTGTAACCTCGCTCAATCTCATGTGGCTCTAAAGCTCAAATAGGTTTTTGGCACTTTGTGAAAAATACGTTTGTAACCATGTTTGTAACCACTTTTTAGAACGGTAAATCATCATCTGAAATGTCAATAGTCGATCCTGTTCCACCGAATGGATCATTGATTTCATCTTCCATTGGTCCAAAATCGTAATTTCGATAAGGATAATTGGGATTCTTTTTGTTTTCGGTGATTGATAAATTCATCAAGAATTGACTACCAAGTACTTTTTCCAATGCCATTGCCGCCGTATACTCATCTTCCAAATCTTTCTTTGTAAATTCAATTCCTGCCATTGCTGCTAATTTGAGCAATGTACGTCCATTTTTTTCTAATACAAAAACTGGAAGTCCATCATCAAATGAAATATAAATCACTTCTAAGCGATTCTTGTCTTTCCCTGAAACAACCTCCAAAGTAATCGCAAGTTGCGTTTGTTCATGTTTATTTACGTCCGCTTGTGCTGATTTCAATCGAACAGGGTATGTTCCTGAGTCTAGCTTAGAGTTTGTTGCTACCTTATCTTTCTTTGGATCAAATCCTTCTTTTTTGATGTTGCTTAAAGTGTCTAATAGTCCCATGTTTATTTCTCCTTCTCATTTGTATTTTGTAATATTGGAAGCAAATCCATTTGATTAATGGTTTGCAAATTACCGATTAGTTGATCTTTTGCTCGGGTTGTTTGTGTTGGCTGCAGAACGATTACTCGCTCTTCTTTTTGGGTTTCTTGATTGTTGATAATAACTAAACGACCTACCAAAGGGACGATCCCCATAATAGCGTCAAGGTTCCTGACGTCTGGTTGAAACTGCGTGTAGACTCTGCCTGATTCCATCGTCACTTCTACTTTCTTTTCGTGAGCGAAAATCAATATATTTTTACCTAATGATTTTAAACTCGCGATAAAATCAAGCAATACACGATCAATTACACCGTAGTCTTTAATTTCGGGCATTCCGCTTTTTGATTCAGTTGATTTCTCATTCAACCAAAACTTTTGGAAAGTTGATAAATTGTCAATTACTACATTATCGAACTCAGAACTGTGCTTTAATAAGTAACGATAAAAATCGCCTAACTCATCAAATGGCTTCTTATTGTCCATTACATGGATTTCAATATCTTTTAATTTTGCTAAAACGTGATACATTCCATCGACTGAAAACAGAATCGTTCGACCAGTTAATGATTTAACCATGCTCGTTTTGCCTTTACCAGGTTCTGAGTAAACTAAGGTAGTCCAATGATCAAACCGATTGATGTTCTCTGATTTGAGTATTTTAGCCATTAAATCCCCTCCTAACTAATTAATTCTTCTGAAGATACAAACCCAGATAATTCTTTATGCCCCCTGCAATAATCACATTTTCCGCACATTCTAGGTTTTATTTCACCATTCTTTACACCTGAAACTCGTTCTAAATTCCCTTTGATGTTATTCAACGATACAACAAGTAACTCTTCCCTAATTTCGATTGCTTCTAAATCACAAGGGGATTGTTTGCTGACCGCGATAATATATGGTGTGAATTCTTTTTTGTATTTCTGCTCCAAAAGATTCTTATAAATGGCCATTTGTTCGTAGTAGCCATAGGCTTCAACAAAAGGTATCCAAACTCTACGATTTTCAGACCAAATTTTCTTATGAATATCTGCAGTAGTTTTTATATCTACAAAATACCCTTGTTCAATATTTAAGCAGTCGATTTTCCCTTTCCAATGTTCTCCGTGCAATTTTCCAGTGATGATAACTTCTTTCTCACCTTGATATAGATTGTTAAAAAAAGTATCTTTTTTCAGTCGTTGCACCATCTCTTCTGCTACAATAAAAGCTGCTCTTAACTTCCCTTGCTTCGTTAACATTTCGGGTTCGTGATCTTTTTTAAATTGCTCGTGTGCTTCATCACCTTCAAATGCTGAGTGGACATAGTTACCGACTAAAAAGGCTTCTGTGTTCTCTTTAGGTATTTCACCAGTCAATTCTGCTAACGCTTTTGCTTCGCACACTGTGAAGCTTTTATACTGTGATGCGGACATGAACTCCCATTGTTTCTCATAATAATTTTCATCATTCAAAGTTGTCATATTTCCACATCCTCTTATAAATTATCTAAAATTCGCAAAATAGAATTACCTAGTTTTAAATGGATGTCGATATCATCTGTTAAATCAAAGTCATCCATGTAACGATTTAATAATTTTGTATATGCCTCTTTTTTGATCTCAATCTTCTGCGCGGTAGCAGAATTTATATTTTCCGCCTCATATTCGTCGAGCGTTTCGATTTTACGACCATCTGTATCTTGTTTTACCTTGATAAAGTTATCTCGCTTCAACTGGCTGATGTACGCTTTTACAGAATTTTCATTAATGTCCAATTCTTGTGCAATTTCTTGATTGGTCGCAGTCGGATTAGCTTGAATGAATTTCGCTACCCGTTTCTTTCTTGTATTCATTTTTCTTCCATCCCTCCAATAGGTTTATTTGGCTTTGTAATAAGAAAATGTAATCATCTAACTCGAAATTCACACTTTCATCCATTGCTTCGAATTTGTCTCTCACTACTGGGACATCCGAATCCTGATAAACAGAAATGACGTTTCCTGAAAATAGATCCATAATTAGTGAAGAACCTGGACGTCCATTGTTTTCATGCATAATCAAACGATTAGGTATCGTATCATGCCAGTAAAGTTGTGCCATTTACCTCTCACGTCCTTTCGAGATTAAATTATTTCTCATCTGTTTCGCCTTTTCTAGGCTGAATACAATTACATCATCAAAAAATTCGTGATCTACATAAACTACATCAGTTCCTCGCTCCTCTAGTTCCGAAATTATCCAGTCTAAATGTTCAATAGTAGTCTCTATTTCAGATCACGTCCTTTCATGGTATAATTAATAAAATTGATTTATATTATTGGCCTTCTTCGTCTGCAAACGAAGTTGGCTCTTTTTGTAGTTTAGAAAGTCGATCATAACTAATCACCGTACGATCTCCATTGCTAAATTCCACAGTTGCTGCACAATTACCTTTATTGATAATTTTTACTACCACATCACAATCGATTAATGCTTGATCACCAATCTCCAAATCATTAGGTATTTTCTTACGTGCTTTCCTTGTATTATTTACAAAGCCGATTGAATAGATACTACTTGCTGATCTGTGTAGCTTTCTTTCTGGTGCTGACATTTGATTTCCTCCCTTAATTAATTATTTTTCGTTTTCTGCCATTAACATTGATCATCTTAGGCAGTTCAAACGTCTTGTTGACCACGTATACAGCGATCATGAGTAAGCCTGCCCATTTAGGCACTGTAACCAATAGCAATGCTAGTGGAACGTCTAGTAGTGCGTTAATTAGTTTTGATTTCATTTTGGTGCTCCTTTCTTAAATTCATATTGTTGTAAATGTTTCACCTTGGTATACTTAATACGTTGAACTGGTTGTATAGAGAGGAGTCCTTCTATGCCAAAAAGAATTTCAGTTACTTCAGAAGACAGCAATGGAAGAAATCAAAATTTTCATGACAATTTTAAAGGTACAAATATGACTAGAAACCAATTCGTTAAAGAGATTAAAAACGGTAATTACGAGAATTATCACGTTAGAAACATTAATGGAATTGATACCCCCGTATCAAACCCAGATAAAGCAAGAAACAACAACTTAGATTAGTTCTTAAACTCGACCAGTTCAACATTTATAGAATCATGAGTTATTAGATTGTCATCATTAAGACTAGCTAATAAGTTGCCTTCTCTGTCAGTTACGATGATCTCTTTTATGTCTTTATCATTGATTTTCATATCGGTCACTCCTTTCTAATTTTGGGTATACTTTATCTATCAGCAAGTGGTCCGCTGAAATAAAATAAGCGAGGTGTTTAAAATTAAAATTAATCCTGAAAAATTTGCTTTAGCATGTGTCGCAAGTTTTCAAAATGATAATTCTTCTTTCACAAGTGGAGATGTTATTGATGATAAACTTTCGCATTACCAAAATGCTTATTCAGCAGCTTTAAAGCACAACAAAAGAGAATCTGTAAAACTCGATGACTCTCTCAAGCAACTTGATGAAGAGCCATTCTCATACTAAATTCAATTTAAATAATTTAGAGTAGGTGAAATATTATAGTTGATTATATTAGTCCCTTCGACGAACAGTTTCTCGAGTATATGAAGAAGCAACAAGAAATGTTCGCGCCAATAAAAGAACGTTACGAGCTACTTAATGCAGCATTAGAACCAAATAGACAAATTATTGAAGCTGTATCAGAAAACCTCCGACCTTACATTGAACACTTAAACTCAATAACAAGACTAATCAACATTTCTCCTCCTGTATTACCCAATTTTATTTCTGAAGATACGGAAGAGTATGACACTGAACAAGTAAAATCTAATATTATCTCTCTAGAGGATCGTTTGCATGATCTTGCTAAGGAACAAGAATTATCTGATCATGATCAAAAATTACTCGAAAAGGCTCTTGTATTCATTAGCAACCAGTCTTCGGAAAACTCTACAGAGCTTAGAGATAACTCTATCGCTACAGCCGATCCAAACGCAGAAATCAAGGATGCAGACGCAGATAATGGGTGTAACGAACTTAATGAAACGGGTAACCCCGAAAATGAAAAACAGGTTGTAGACAAATTTCCAAATAGTAACCCCTCCTTTGTGGAAAAATTATTTTCTAAAGAGACTTTCCAAGAAGAAGCAATTAGCTTCATTCATCAGTCTGTTTATAATTGGGTCCTGTTAGCTTCTGTCGGTAAATTAGATCCACTGATTTTAGCTATTTCAGTTGTTACATTACTAAGAATTCTGATTCCTAAGAAAGATTAGTTCCTATTTCAAATTTTATCGAAGCCGATTCGTCCGCCAACGTTTTGGCTTCTTTTAACAATTCAACATATCGTTCAGCTTTTTTAGTCGCTTCATCAATTCCACTTACTTCTACTTCAATATTTACTGATTCATTCATTCCTTTTCCTCCTTCCATATAAGAGATAGATTGACTACTACCCACACCACAGCTAGAAATATGCTGCCTTGTATCTTCTCACCTACTGAAAAGCAGAAGATGGATATGCATAGCAGGATTAGTATTGCTGGTAGTTTCATGCTGTTTCCTTTCTAACTCTCATGCTGTTAGCTGCTAACCAATCTTTGAATTGATGATACAAATCCACGTCAATCCAAACATCTTTAGAGGTAACTGCCTTATAGCCAGAACTGAATGGCGATTCTTTAAAAAGTTTCATACGTCTATGATAGGTAGATTCGGACATGTGGAACTTTTCTTTAAACTCTGCTTTAGTCAGATCATTTGCCATGTTCTTTTCCTCCTATCTAATTTTGTAATATTCGATAATTGCCGTTAAAGTATCATGAGCCTTTTTACTTTGATTTTTTCCAGACAGATAATCATTCAAATCTTGCTTCGGAATTCCGAAATAAGTCGCAACACTAACAAGAGTAATTTTGTGAGTATCAAAATATTTTCTAATCTTGTTTCTGCCTATAGTTGTATCTGGCATTCTTCTCAACCTCCTTTTACTAATTGTGTAAGTTAATTTAATAGAAAACTTTATAAAAACATTGACTTGATGTAGAAAGTTTTATAAAATGTAAACATAGTTAATAAGCCTAAACATATAAGCCTTTTTTCGTCGGACAACGTAGTAGGTTTGTTTTAGTAGCTTTTTATCTATCAAATTAACTTACACGCTCATTGTATTACAAAACTTTTAACATGTAAAGTATAAATGTAGAAAGTTTTATAATATAACGGTCTGTATTTACTTAAGGTGGTATTATGAACTTATTTGATAGGGTTTCTCAACTTTCAAAAAAACAAGGATTGAGTCTTGTTGAATTAGCAGAAAAGTTAGATTTAAGTAGACACGCATTTTATTCATGGAAAACCAGTTCACCAAAAGCTGAGACTTTACAAAAAGTAGCAGAATACTTTGAAGTTTCCACTGACTACTTATTAGGCAGAACTGATAATCCAAATGTAACTACTAATGATTCGTCTATGGCTAAACAAGTTATGATGAGAATGGATACAGATGGATTATCCAAAACAGAAATTGATGAAATAGAAAGCGAGATGGAACGTTTTTTTGCGTGGAGGCTTGATGAAATTAAGAAAGAACGAGAAAATAATAATTAAGTAGGGTGGCCAATATGTATGTCGATTGAATCAGATGAGTATTTAGCTTTTTCAAATAAAATAAATGAGTTTATCTCTGCCAATATGCTTGGCATGAATTTAAATGTTAATAGTTATAAATACAATTATCTTTGGGAAGAAGTTGCTGCAAAAGGAATCAATATACGCTCTTTCCCTTTCGAAAAATCAGCTAGAAGATCCATTTCGGGGATGATTGTGAAAGACTCATACGAAACAACCCTAGCTTACAATTCAAACATGAGTACCAAGAGAAAAAACTTTACTATATCACATGAATTCACTCATTTTCTCTATCATTTAAATGACGAGAACAATATGTTTACAGATACAAAAGAAACTTTATCCTATTCCTTAGCTGATATTTTGCCAGAATTCCAAGCAAATATAGGAGCATCGTCTATCTTACTACCTGAGCCAGTTTTAATAAACGAACTTAAAAAAGGGACTTCCCCATATTTTATTTCCGAAACATACGGAATATCAGAGCAAGCCATATACATGCGTTTATTACAACAAATGCAAGCTAGCTTTGAAGCTTCTTATCAGGCGGCATCGCATACAGCAAGTAAAATTATGAATGGCAACTCTAAAAGATTAGCCATTGATCTCGGAAACAATCTTGAACAGAAAATTATTTATAGCAATCCTTTTTATGAAGCAATCATATAAATCTAAAACGAAATAACACCCTATTATGCGGTAACATAACAAGGTGTCTTTTAAATAATATTTCTTGGCAAAAATATTATATCATGAAATGGGGAATTGAATCATGAAAAAAATTAAAATTTTTTTGGCGTTTATTGTTATGGTGTTATTAGTTGTTGGCTGTGGCTCTAAAGTAACAAAGGCTGATTACACTGAAACAGATGCTGAAACAGCTCTAAATAAAGGGGATGACTTGGAAGGAAAAACAGTAAAGATTAAAGTTACTGCACTAGTTCCAGATAGTGCATTTGGATATAATATTCAAACTGGAGAACATTTAAACTTTGTTTCACCAGAAAATCCAAAAGTTAAAGAAGGCGAAGAGCTGATTGTCAAAATCACTAAAGTAACTAGTACAATGGGATCTTTTATTATCACTTATGAAAAAGTTTAATATTCAGGTTTTACTTTTAAACCATAAAGAATGCTCGGATTATGGAGGGATTTAGAAATGAAAAAAGTATTTATGGTAAGTATTGTTTTAATCGCATTAGCTGGTTGTGGAAGTAATACTGGTAAAACAGAAGATTCCAGCAGTTCTTCAAAAACAGAACAGTCAACTAGCTCAAGCACGAAAGAATCATTTACATCAATTAGTAGCTCTTCTACTACAATTAGTTCTGAAACAAATCAAAGTGCTGCAGTGTTGCAAGAAACACAACAGCCAGAAAGTGAAGTAGTTGCTGAGGAAGCTGTCCCTAGTAGTGAAGAACAACCTGTACAAACCTCTGAACCTCAACAAGCCATATATGATGCAGCTCAACCAGATGAAGGTCCTAATCAAGTTGCTGCTAGAAACGGAATAACATTAGAAGAATTGATGGAATTGAATGGTATGACTGGTGAAGAAATGTTACAGCCAGGGCAAGAATTAAGAGTAAAATAAAAAAACGTACCCTCTCCGACCAAGAAGCAAGTACGTTAAAAATAAAACCACAATAGGCTTATTTAGTTGTGTCTATTGTATCAAAATACAAGGAGTGATACAACATGTGGGTTGAACAAATTGATGAAAAGAAATTCAAATATGTTGAGCGTTATATTGACCCGCTAACAGAAAAAAAGAAAAAGGTTTCCGTTACACTTACTAGTGGATCAAGACAAGCATGGAACCAAGCGAACCTTATTCTTAGCAAGAAGATACAAGACAAGTTAGAAGTAACTGAAGCATTACCTGTAACCTTCGGTGAACTAAAAACAAAGTGGGACGAAAAATACAAACCTACTGTCAAAGCAAGTTCCTATAAAACAACTTCGGTTTTTATTACGAAAATTTCCGATTACATAGCGGATGATGTTCTGGTAAAAAACATTACAAGCAACATGATTCAAGATATGCTAGATCACTATTACTTTGAAAAAAACTTGTCGTATAATTATGTGAACCATTTAAAAACATTTGTGGGCATGATTTTCAAATTCGCTAATAGACGTTACGGTCTTGAATATAATCCAATTAATGGAGTTTCACTGTCAAAGAAGCCAAAGACGAAAGAAGATATACAAAAAGAGAAAGAGGGATATTTAACAAAAGAAGACATCCTTCTTTTATCTGAAGAACAAGAAAAAAACTATCAACAAAATAGATATTCTTTGATAACCAAGTTTTTATTCCTGACTGGACTAAGATATGGTGAACTTGCAGCTCTAACGGAATCAGACTACATTGGAGATAGAATTACAGTTTCAGGGACATATGATTATGACACTGGAACTAAAACGACCACAAAAAACACAGGATCATACAGAACGATTGACTTACCAGCAAATGCCATAGATATTTTGGATTTCTTAATAAACGAAAATAGCTCAATTAATTCTGATATTGTCAACCCATACAAATATATTTTCATTAGTAAGAATGGCAACCCGCTTTCTATACAGGCCTATAACCTAACTTTAAGGACTTGTGCAAAATCTATTGGGATTGATAAGAAAGTATCTTCGCATATGCTTAGACACTCTCATATCTCTCTATTAACCGAATTGGGGATACCACTAAAAGCGATTATGGATAGAGTAGGTCATGAAGATTCTAAAACAACATTAAAAATCTATACCCATACAACAAAGAACATGCAGAGCCATTTGATAGAGAAGTTAAGTGAGATTGAAATATAGTTGCCCCTTTCTTGCCCCTTTACGCATCGTAAAATAAAAAAACAAAGACCTAACCCTTATTAAATAAAGAGTTAGGTCTTTTATTATTCAAAAACAAATTGATTATGGTAAAGCTCTGCATAAAAACCATCTTGCTCTAATAGTTCACGATGATTTCCTTCTTCAATGACCTCACCGTTCTTCAAGACAACGATGCGATCTGCATTTAAGATCGTTTTCAAGCGGTGAGCAATAACAAAGCTGGTTCTACCTTTGATTGCTTCATCCATTGCTTTTTGGATTTTCGCTTCTGTCACAGTATCTACATTACTCGTTGCTTCATCCAGGATCAATAATGCCGGATCCGTGATGATCGTACGAGCGATACTGATCAATTGTTTTTGACCGGTACTAAAGACATTATTTTCTTCTGTTATTTCAGTATCATAGCCTTTTTCCAAAGCCATGATGAACTCATGGATATTGGCTTGTTTCGCTGCAGCAACGATCTCTTCGTCCGTTGCATCCGGTTTTCCGAAAGCGATATTTGCTCGGATCGTACCAGAGAATAACACTGAATCTTGTAGAACGATCCCAACATGTGAACGTAAACTATCTAGATCGATTTCGCGAATATCTGTACCGTCAAAGGTAACCGAACCACTATCGACATCATAAAAACGATTCAACAAGTTCATGATCGTTGTCTTTCCTGAACCTGTCGGACCTACTAAAGCAACCATTTCACCTTTGCTTACATTGATCGAAACATTTTTCAAAATAGGAATTTCAGGATCATACCCGAAATCAACCTGATTCAAAGCAACAGAATCACTAACGCCTGAAATTTCCTTGCCGTCTTTAGGATTGATTTCATCCGGCTCATCAAACATTTCATTTAAGCGTCTTGCACCAGTGATCGCTAACTGGATCATGCTATATCCTGAAGATATTTGCATCAATGGTTGATAATATTGCTGAGAGTATTGAACAAAAGTAACTACTAAACCTAAAGCAACTGTCTTCTCCAAATCTCCATTCAATGCTAACCAGCCACCAAAGAAAATCACGATGGCCGTGTTAACAAGAGACATTCCCTGCATCATCGGAAATAATAATCCTGAGTAGACTTGCCCTTTAAAGGTTGCTTTACGAACTGTCTCATTGTGCTCAAGAAAACCATCGATGGTTTCTTCTTGTAAGCCGTTAGTGATGATCACACGTTGACCGCTGATTTTTTCATCCATATACCCATTTAGTTTACCAACTTCATCTTGCTGGATATCGACGTATTTACGCGCTTTGCTGATAACAATTACAGCAATCAAAATCGCAACAGGTGTAGAAGCGATCGTCGCCCAAGCAAGTTGAACGTTTTGACGGAACATCATGATCAAAATCCCGACAAATAATGCCGCATTCGTCAAAACCTGCAATAACGCTTGATTCAAGCTATTTTGAATATTATCTAAATCGCTGGTAAAACGACTTAAGATTTCGCCATCCTGATGAGAATCAAAAAAGCGGATCGTCAATTTTTCCAATTTATTGAATAAACCAATTCTCATGCGGTTCGTTGACTTTCCAACGACCTGTGTAAACAGAATACTGTAAATAAAATTCGCAGCACTAGTCAATACATAGAAAATCAGTAGCTTCCAAATAATATCGATAAACTTGCTTTTATCATCTGTTCCCTGCATCAAGGCGCCTACATAATTTGCCAGCTCTTGAATCGCTTCACCGACAAACTGCGGAGCTTTAACTTGCAAGTAAGTAGCTATGATGATCGTCACAAAAATAAAGAAGAAGGAAATCTTATAACGTTTTAAATAATGAAAAAAGAATTTACTTGCTCTTACTAAATCAGTCATTCTTAATCCTCCTCCCCTTTTTGTGTTTCATAGATTTCTTGATAAATCGCATTTGTCTTAGCTAATTCTTCATGCGTTCCTTCACCGACTAACTGTCCTTTGTCTAATACTAAAATACGGTCAGCATGAACGACAGAAGAAATCTTTTGCGCAATTACAATTGTTGTCGTATCTTTTAAGTCATTATCCAACGCTTCTCTAACAAGACGCTCAGAACGAGCATCCAATGCACTGGTACTATCATCCAAGATCAAAATTTTTGGATCGCCGATCACACCACGTGAAATCGACAAGCGCTGCTTTTGCCCGCCGGAAAAATTATTGCTTCGTTCCGCAACAGGCGCTTCGTACTGTAATGCTAGCTTTTCAATAAATTCTTTTGCCTGAGCAATTTCAGCTGCACGAGTCATGTCTGCCTCATCAGCATCTTTTTTCCCTTGGCGTAAATTTTGTGAAATCGTTCCAGAAAATAAAATCGCTTTTTGTAGCACGAAGGAAACGGTTTTCCGCAAGCTTCCTTCATTGACCTCTTTTAGATCGACACCGCCAACTTCAACGGTTCCTTCTGAAGGATCGAATAGACGTGGAATCAATTGCGCTAATGTCGATTTACCAGCACCTGTTGCCCCAACGATCCCAATCATTTCACCTGGCTTGATCGAGAAAGAAACATCTTTCAACGTATCGGATTCATCTCCAGGATAACGAAAGCTAACATGGTCAAATACAACGCTGCCATCTAGATTTTGCTCTGGTACGTCTTTATAGGTGAGTGCCGGAACAGTATCCATGACTTCTTTGATTCGTTTGATCGAAACAGCCGCACGTGATGTCATCATCATCATCATGCCGCCAATAATGATCGCCATCATGATCTGCATCAAATAACTCATGAATGAAGCAATCCCGCCAATAACGGTCGGATCATCTTTCACAAGATCACTCACTAAAAAGATCGATCCAGCGACTGCTAAATTCGCTGCTAGCATAAAGGATGGAATCATCACAGAAAACAATGTTCCAACGATTAAATTGTGCTTCGTCAAATCATCACTGACTTTACTAAAACGGTCTAATTCATTTTTTTCCTGAACAAAGGATTTAACGACACGAATACCTAAAAGGTTTTCTTTTGCTAAGCCATTCACTTTGTCGATCAAGGTTTGGATGATCATAAAGTGTTTGCCCATTTGAGAGAACGACAAGAGTGTAATGATAAAAACTGCAACCACCAATAAAATAATGACCCACCATAACTGCGGCAGCGTCATCATCGCTAAAATAAAACTACCGATGAATAAAATCGGGATTCTAAACAAAGATTGTAAAGCGATCATGATCACATTTTGAATTTGGGTCACATCATTCGTTAAACGAACAACTAAATTACCTGCTGAAAATTCTTCGATATTTCCAAATGAAAAGGTTTGGATTTTACGAAAGGTCGCTTCACGAATATCTGCACTCACCCCTTGAGCAACTTTTGCTGAAAAGATCGTGTTGAAGACACCTGCGATCAACCCTAACCCTGCAATACCGATCAGATATAATCCTAGTTCCTTAATTTGTCCTTTATCATCTTTTATAATTGCTTCTAACACTTGCTGTAATAGTTTGGGCTGCCACAACGCCGACATAACCATGATAATAACTGTAATCAAAGCTATGGAAACTTCCAACTTGTACTTTTTGACGTGTTCCATAATAATACTCACGTAATCCCCAACTTCCTTTATAAAACTAACCTAATCAATACATAGTCTACCTTTAAGTGTGCATTTAGTGTTATGATATGAAATAAGTAAATGAGCGAGACACGAACACATCACTGTATTCCTCTAATTTAACACTGTAAAATTAGGTTGCATACCAATGTACCATTTTTAGCAGTGGAATTCAAGGAGTTCGCTTAGATTTTTTTAGTAGAAGGATGAGAAAAATGGAGTCAAAATTATCAAAAGATAAAATCATTCAAGCCGCCTTTCAATTATTGAAAGAAACGCCTGAAATAGACAAACTCTCAATGAGGAAAGTAGCCAAAAAACTGGGTGTTCAAGCCCCAGCGATCTACTGGCATGTAGAAAATAAACAAGCCTTGCTGCAAAGTATGGCCGAAGAGATCGAAAACCATTTTATTCCTCCAAAACCTCAACAGGGTTGGAAAGAAACAATTTATGCTTATATGGAAAATTATTATGAACTTTATCAACAATACCCGTGCGCTTTAGAAATAGAAATCTTGACTATCCCTTCTTATCCCAGTCGGTTAAAAAATTTAGATGCGATGTTAGGGATTCTCAAAGAAGCTGGCTTTTCTATCGAGCTAAGTTATATGACAGTGACTTCCATGCAGCACCTATTGTTTGGTATGTTACTAGATTCAACTGAAGAACAAAAATTATATAATAAAGTCATCGCTGGTGATGATTACTTAAAACGTCAGATCATCTTAATGAAGCAGTATGTCCAAGAACAAGAACTGGACAATATCCGTGAAAGCATTGATTATCGACGAACTGAAAAGCAAAAAGACTTCTTTATGAAAACATTGCGTGTTTTTTTAAACGGACTTGATCCGCTAATCTGAAAAAGAAGCTTAGACAAAAGTCTAAGCTTCTTTTTCAGATTCGATTGGCAGCCATGCCAACACACGTTGAATCCATTGATCCCAGAAAATCCAATCATGATTTCCCGGTCCCGTTTCAAATGTATAAGCAATAGTATGCTCACTTAATGCCTGAGCCATCGCTTTATTTCCATATAAAAGCGGATCTTCTTCCCCACAGCAAAGAAAAATTTCTGGCACTTCTTTTTTATTTTCTACTAACTGCTCCAATAAAAACATTGGGTCATTTACCGAGCCTTTCATTTGCTCCAATGGTCCAAAAATTCCCTCCCAGTAACTTTTTCCCTTAAGTCCTAATAAATCTTCTGGTCGATCAGCAAGATTCACTGCACCTGATAAAGATGCTACTGCTGCAAAATTTTCCGGTCTTGCTAAGCCTAATTTCAACGCACCATAGCCGCCCATCGATAATCCTGCAGCAAATGTCTTGGCTCTTTTTCTCGTTAGCTGTGGAAATAACTCATGACAAATTTCTGGTAATTCATCTGCAATAAATGTCCAATACTTCATATCGTAGGTGGTATCTGTATACCAACCTAAATCTGTAGACGGCATAATTACCGCCAAGCCCAAATCAGCAACATAACGCTCGATCGATGTACGCCGCTCCCAAACACTATGATTTCCGCCCATTCCATGCAGTAAATACAAAACAGGAACATCAGAAAAGTTGCCTTGTGTTGCTGTCCCTATTTTTTTCTCTGTCTTTTGTGGTAAAACGACATTCAGTGACACTTCCATTTCCAATATATTGGAATAAACATTTGCTTGCAAAAAAGCCATCCAGCATCCCCCATTTTTCTTTTCTTCTATTGTAGCACTATTTTTGATTAAATGAGAATCTACAACAAAAAATAGGGACCTAGCCAAATCTCTTTGACTAGGTCCCAGGGGAGGAGTTAACAATGAAAAAATGTTTGTTATAAGTTGTTTTGTGTTGGTATGTATCTATCATACAAATCAATTATGACTTTTCTTTGTTCAATTTTTGCTTTCTTCAAGAGTTTTTTATAAAGAATCAATTAGTATTCGCTGTAGCTCTTAATAGGTTCAATCCTAAGCAAATATAAATACATCCGGCAATTTTATTTGTCGCCTTTTTCATGTAATCATTTTTATTGAACAGACCTACAAAAAAAGAAGCACCATAAGCGATCGCTAAACTCCAAATTGTACTTGTACACACGAAAGTGATCCCTAAAACCAAAAATGGGAGTGAACCTGACTGAGCATTTGCATCCACATACTGAGGCAGTAAAGAGAGGAAAAATAATGCTACTTTAGGATTCAATACATTTGTCATCAATCCTTGTTTGTACACTTGCCAATCTGTTGTCGTTTGTCCTTCTTTTACGTCCATCAAAGGTTCTTTTTTTAAGATCGAGGAAATGCCTAAATAGATCAAATAGCCAGCACCGAGCCATTTCATAGTATTAAAAGCCATCGCTGAAGTCATCAAAACAGCAGACAATCCTACAGCTGCCAAAATAGTATGGACTAAAATCCCCGATGAAATACCAAAAACAGAGATGATTCCTTGGCGTTTACTACCAAGTGCCGATTTACTCAAAATATAAATCGTATCAGAGCCTGGAATCAAGTTTAATAAAATAGCTGAAACAATGAACGTACCGAAGTTAATAATTCCCATAAATGTATCACTCCTTTTGGACAGTATAACAATAAATTACTCCTTTAAAAAGTAAAAAATAGAGTGCGGGATCAAACTAAAAATCAGTTTTATTTCGCACTCTAAACATGGTAAAGGGTGATCAAACATCAAGTTCTTCGTTTTTTATTCCAATTGGTCGAACCTGATCGACTTTTGTCTCAGTCTCCTACTCAACTATTTTTTCTTCACAAGTGCATTTAAAACCATTGCAGCTATAATCAAACCGATCCCTACAATATAAACATTATGAAGTCCAGCATATAACATCCCTCGTAATGGTTCCAATAACTCCGCTGAGATCGTATTTGCGGTATGCGGGTTCACTAACTTGTTCATCACATCAGGATCAACATTTAAAGAACTTTTCGCAAGCTCTGCCGTTGTCACTGCATTGATGATCACACCAAAAATAGATACCATAAGCGTTTGACCAATTGTTCTAACCAGTGTATTGAAAGAAGTTGCTACACCCATTTCAGAAGGATCTACACTACTTTGAGCATTGACCGTTGTCGTAGTGATCGTAATCCCAAAACCAATTCCTAGTACCGAAGAAATAGCAAAGAACCAGATAAATGAAATCGATACAGGCACCAGCACTAAGAAAATCCCACCTATCAGAGTAATTGTCAAACCGATCGTTAACACTTTTTTAGTCGTATGCTTCTCCATCAATGAGCTAGCAATAAAAGAACCGACCATCCATAAAATCGACATTGGAGCTAAAACAAGACCACCAAGGCCCGCGCTTTTACCTAAAACACCTTGCATCCACATCGGGATATAAACTTCCACACCCATCAAAAAACCGCTGATCAGAGCAGCTACGATATTCACGATCACAAATGTAGAATTTTTAAATAATTTTAGATCGATCACAGGATCCTTTGCTCTTTTTTCAACAAAAATGAAACTGATAAAGAATAGAATAGACGCTCCTAAACAAAGAAATACCTTGATACCAAATCCGTCATCACCTATCAATTGAAATCCTAGTAATAAAGTCAATAAGACCAGCATCAACATTACGCTGCCTAATAAGTCCATTGGTACTTTATTTTGTTCCCTTTTTGGTTCTACTAAAAAGTACGCAATCAATCCTAATAAAACTAGACCGATCGGAACATTAATAAAGAATATCCAATGCCAACCAACAGTATCAACGATGAAACCACCTGCAAGAGGTCCAAAAATACTGGCAATCCCCCAAGCCGCACTATTTAATCCGAGCATTTTCGCTCTCTTATCAATTGAATAAATATCTGCAAGAATCGTCAATGCAACTGGCATGATCGCTCCAGCTCCAATTCCCTGAATCGCTCTAGCAATGATCAAAGTGATCATATTTTGAGCCAATCCACAAAGAGACGAACCAATAATAAAAATAATAATACCTATCATAAAAATCGGTTTCCGACCGATTTTATCGGCTAATTTTCCATAAATCGGTGTTAACATCGCATTTGTTAATAAATAAATTGAAAAAACCCAATTCATGATTTCCATACCATGTAACGATCCAACGATCGTTGGCATCGCTGTTGAAACGATCGTTCCTTCGATTGCGGTCATAAATGTTGCAACGAACACGCTGATCGTTACAAGTTTGACATTTGTTTTTCTTTCCATATATCTCCATCCTTTAATTAAAAATAATGCTTCGCTTATTATGTGACAGTTATTTTTTACTACTCTACTGCTTATGTAGTTTTGTAAAATAGTGCTTTTTTCGCTGAATGTATTTGCTGTGGTTACTTCCTAAGTACTACTCATCATCCGTTTTGGCGGCTTCTTTTGGCAAGCTGAGTCTGCTTTGAGCTTTTTTTATCCTTACCAGCCTTGACGTGATTCTCTAGTATGGTGACTTCGCTCCCTTTGCTCGCCAAGTACTGCTCATCATCCGCTCTGGCAAAGCCAGTCGCGGTGGTTCGCAGCAAAACAGCGCCACTAATTTTCATTAGTAGCGCCGCCTCTGTTACTCACCTAAACTTGCTTTGATTGCTTCGACTTTGTCTGTCTGCTCCCAAGGTAGTTCGATATCTGTACGACCAAAATGACCATATGCTGCTGTTTGTTTGTAGATTGGACGGCGTAAATCAAGCATTTCGATGATTCCTGCCGGACGTAGATCAAAGTTTTCTCTTACTGCTTTGATCAATTTACTTTCTGGTACACTGCTGGTACCAAAGGTATTGATTGAAATCGATACGGGTTGTGCTACGCCGATTGCGTAAGCTAATTGAACTTCAGCTTTTTCTGCTAGTCCAGCAGCTACAATGTTTTTAGCAATGTAGCGAGCGGCGTAACTTGCTGATCGGTCAACTTTCGTTGCATCTTTTCCAGAAAAAGCTCCGCCACCATGACGAGCGTAACCACCATAGGTATCTACGATGATCTTACGTCCAGTCAAACCGGCATCTCCTTGTGGTCCGCCGATAACGAAACGGCCTGTCGGATTAATAAAATATTTTGTTTCTTCATCTAATAAATCAGCTGGAATCACGTGTTCGATCACAAGCGATTTCACATCTTTTTGAATTTGCTCCAGCGTCGTTTCTTCATCATGTTGTGTACTGATTACTACAGTATCCACACGCTTCGGTTTCCCTTGTTCATCATATTCCACTGTCACTTGTGATTTCGCATCAGGTCGCAAGTAAGGTAGCGTTTCTTCTTTGCGTAACTCTGATAATCGGCGAACCAACTGATGACTCAATGAAATAGGTAAAGGCATCAACTCTGGCGTTTCATCGACTGCAAAACCAAACATCAAGCCTTGATCTCCAGCTCCAATATCATCTTTGGCATCCTTGTCTCCGCGTGTTTCAAGAGCATCGTCCACACCTTGAGCAATATCTGGTGATTGTTCATCAATAGCAACAAGAACGGCTACTGTATCTCCATCAAAGCCATATTTTGCTCGAGTATAACCAATATCTTTTAATGTTTGGCGAACGATTTTTTGGATATCCACATAAGCAGTTGTCGATATTTCTCCAAAAACTAAAACTAACCCTGTTGTTACACTTGTTTCACATGCTACACGTGCCTGCGGGTCTTGCTCTAAAATGGCATCTAAAATGGCGTCACTTACTTGATCGGCTACTTTATCCGGATGCCCTTCTGAAACAGACTCTGATGTAAATAAATGTCTCTCTGTCATAATGTATTCCCCCTAGTTATATTCGGTTACAAGGCATCTTTATTTAACTTATCGAAACATCACATATGCTCTCAAATGAAGCTAAACAAATCCTTTCGGGAACTTGTAACATTCCCAGTATAACAGATATCAAAGGAAAAAACTTGCTTTTTAACTGACTTTATTTTGTAACAAAAAAACATCCAACATTCACTAGAACATCAGATGCTTTTCCTATCATCATTTCACTCGCTGTAATTTATGAAGCGGCAGTACTCTCATTTCAACTTTTCCGATGATTTCTTTTTCATCCACTAACTGATAGTACCGACTATCTGTCGCATAAGGACGATTATCTCCTAAAACAAGATACTTGCCTTTAGGGATCGTTGGGTTTCCCGTCAGTGATTTTAGCGTAAAATCTTCCGTATAGAGCATTCCATCTTGTTCAAACTGATTTTTGTAATCACCGATAAAGGCTTCATCTTTTTCTTGCTCGTTAATAAATAATTGGCCGTTCTTATAATATAAGCTTTCACCAGGTTGGCCGATAATTCTACGTATTGATTTATCTTTCGACTTTGGTACTTTAAGATAGACAAGATCAAAACGCTTAATTTTAGATAATTTGTTTACAACAACAACTTCCCCATCTTCCAGCGTATCACTCATAGAATATCCCTCTACTTTAGCAAACGAAAAGGTAAACAGAGAAAGTACATATAAGATTCCTATCGTTACCACAAGAGTCAATGCGATTTCAAAAAAAAGAATTTTCATTTTTCTAAGTCTTTTTTTTCGTTTATTTACTTTCTTATTTTTCCGTTTAGCAGGTCGGACATTCTTTTTTTGTGACTTCACCTTTTTAACGTTTTGCGGTTTCCTGCCAGCGGCTGGTTTTCTTTGTTCTGACTTCCTTTTGACTGCTCGATTCTTTTGTTTATGAGTGGTCTTTTTCATGAAATCACCAAACTATTTTTTATTTACCAACGCATTTTCATTAATATTAAAGTAGCTGACAACTTCCTCGTGATTTTTCTTAACTGCAGCCAAGTCCGTTTCAAACTCATTTAATAACGTTTCATTTTTGAAGAAATCATTTGGTTGAGAAGATAAATTGATTCCCAATTCTTTCATTGATTTATAGTATTTGTTTAATTTCTTTTGCCCAGCTTCACTATTTCTGACTGTAGCTTTATAAATACCATAACTAGAAAATTGACCTGCCAATAATTTAATATTTTTCCCAGATTTTACTTCTTCTTCTGTTGTCTTCGCTGTTTTCATTTCATTCTCTAGATTATCCATCAAATAATAACCTTGGACGACAGCTTTAGAATCTTTCTGACTTAAATGCATAGCCTGATAATACAAAGAATAACCAGCAGCTAAACCGAAAGCTAAAAAGACGATACTTAAAGAAATTCCCCAGTTGCGCTGTTTTTTACTTGTCTTAATAAGTTCTCTGACTTTACGCTTTTTTTGTTTTTGCTTTTTCTTACTAACTTTTCTTTTCTTTACTTTCTTTAAAGCCTTCTTCGTTTGAGCCATCAGATAAAATGAAATACCTGAAAATACTAGTCCGATACTGGCTAGAGACAAAGAAATAATAAAAAACCAATCTAATATCGTCATTTCTTTACCTCCTCACTTTCTCCATCTTTAGTTATTTTCTAGATTTCTTTTTTCTTGCCTGTTTTTTCTTCGCTTGTTTCTTTTTACTGATCGTTCTGATAACGATAAAAATGATCACTGCCAGCGCAACGATACCACCAACAATTCCTGCTATCAATTGCCAGTTGAATGTTTGGACATCTTCTAGTCCAGCATCCTGATTATTGAATTTGTCTGCTTCTTCATCTGTAATTTTAAACTTTTCATCCCAGTTCCATTTTCTGTCTCCAGCTGTTACAAGGATTTTAGCACGATAATTCCCAGGCATCATCCGATCGCCTTCCATACTTACTGGAAAATTGATCAATGAATTAGGCGCCATTCTCATACCTGAACGTTTTGTTTCATATAATACTTCATCGCTATCATCTTTCATGATTTGAACTTGTGTCGTCATATTTTCTAAGTACGCTGGCTCCACATTAGAAAAATTAACAAAGAAAGTATTTCTAAAATTGTTTAAGTCTGCATAGACTTTATTTAATTCTAAATTTGGTTGTACTTCTTTATCTGTTTCCGTTAGAATCATCCCAATTACATATGCATATTTGTTGATAACTCCAGTTTTTTTTGGTTCACTTTTATTTTCTTTTTCAACTTTTTGAAGCTGAATACCACCAGCGATCATCCCATCATAAGACGCTTCTGGCATATTGATTTCTATGTCGATATCTTGTTCACTTTTTGCAGGTACTTTCACTGTTTCCGGTGCTGAAACAATTTTTTCAAAATCATACTTCAACGATTTATCTTTTTTGATCGTCGTTGGTCCGTATTCAACTACACCATTAGCGTTTGTTTTTGTTCCATTGAGTTTTACAGAGACTTCGATTTCTTCGGCAGCTAAATTTTTGATTTTGATTTTGACCGTTTGTTTTTGTCCCGGAGTCATTCTTAAGTCAAAATATCCTGCACCAGTATCTCTTTGGTTATCAGGTTTGATTGCTTCATATGTAAATCCAGTTGCGTTACCGCTACTGCTATCTTCTGCATAAGCGTTGATCGGCAGAAGTGTTGCTATGATAATTGTTACTAGTAAAAATAATAGCTTATTTTTCTTCATCGATATCCCTCTCTTTAAAAAGGCAGAGACAGAAGTATTATTGCTTCTGTCTCGCCATTCTTTTGAAACATGACTAGCTAAACATCCATGTTATAATCCAGTTTAATTCGTTTGAATTATAATACTTCAGCGATTGACCAAGTGATTTCAGCTGTGTAAGTATCAGCTAGTAAAATGTTTGTGTTTGGTACAGTTAATTTAACAGAGTCAGCTGTTGTATCAGCAGTTCCGTCGCCGTATTGACCAAATTCGATTGTGTAAGTTCCGATACCTTTAGAAGCATCTGAATTTGTTAATACTGGTACTGAAGCTCCAGCGCCTGTTCCAGCTGCATCAGCTGCTAATTGGAATCCTGCAACAGTAGTTGCTGGCCATTGTGCTGCTGGGTCTGCAGAAGTGATTGCTGCATTTGAGTAATCAATTGTAGCACCTTTCAAGAAAGTATCAGCAGTTCCGTTCGCTTCAAATTGTTTAGTCAATTGTGCACTTACAGTATATTTATGGTTTGCAGTACCACGTACGTCTGTAAATTGTACGAAGTTACCACGAGTGATATCGCCATCAGCATTTTTTGTTGGAATAGCTGCTGCGAAGTACTCAGGGTTAGATGCGAAAGCTTTTACTTTATCAGTACCAAAATTTAATTCAGTTACTGCATCAATACTGAATGAACCACGATCTGGGTTAACGATGATTGGTTCTTTAGGATCTACGATTGGTTTATCAGGATCTTCTGGGTCAACTACGTCTTTAGGATCGTTGTCTTCTGTAAATGTCATTGTTCCTTTTGCTGCTTGAGATTTTGCTTCAGCATTTGCTCCTGCTGGTAAAGCTAAGCCTGCTGCTACTACTGCTAATAATGCTACTGAACATAATGTTTTTGTTTTCATGTGTGTTTCCTCCTAGTATTGTATGTTTGCGTGTGTTTTTTTATTTATGGCAACTCGGCTAATATCCAAGTTAACACCGTAGTATAAGGTACCGGATCAACCATTGTTGTTCCCGGTATCGACAATGAAACTGCTTTGTTTTGGTACACAGGCTTTTGATCAAAAACAGAGTCTAATACTGCTTGTCCGTCTTTGTCTAGTCTTGGCTCTAGCGTATTTTTTTGATTCGCATTATTTTCTTCAGAGGCTCCGAAGGAAATCGTCCAAGTTCCGCTGCCTTGTCCCGTATTCGCTTGCGCTAAGTTATACGAAGCGCCAACATTGTCTATGTTGATGATTTCTTTTGATAGTTGAGGCGCTTCACTAAGGTCCTTGGTTGAACTTACCCAAGATTTATCCAAAGAAAGCATTGCCCCTTTGATTTCTTTGTTTTTTGCATCGTTATTTGTAAATTGCATTTCTTGACGAAGCTGCAGTGTCCAGCCAGTCGGTTTTTGTCTCAAGTCTGTGACTTGAACAAAATTACCTCTAGCCTTAGTTGCACCAAAGAAATTTTGTGCATTTGCATAATAGACCTCATCTTTATCAGAAATTTTATTCTGATAGAAATCTATTTTTGGTACAAAATCAATCCGTAAATCTCCTGAAAGTTGAGGAGTTTCACCCGGATCAACGATTTCACCTGGTTTTTCAGGATCCACAATATTCTGAGGATATTCTCCTTCGAATTTGATTGTTCCAGGTCCACTGATTGATTCTGTTTCTGCATAAGCATGACTGGATGCACCTGCTAATGAAGCAACTACAGTAAGCGGTACAATGAGAGCTTGGATCAGTAATCGGCTTTTTCTCATCGTTTATCCCGCCCTTCATTTTCTTTCTTACGTTTCCATAAGAATAGAAGTAATCCAATGACTATTAAAGCCGCTCCGGTAAAAACAAGACTAGTTTTTACCATCTCACCTGTACTTGGATAACGTCCAACAGGTTTTACCACCTTAGGTTCGCTTGTTGAAGGTTCTGGTACAGATGATGGTTCTGTCGTTGATGAAGGCGGCGTAGTGCTTGTTGGTTCTGTTGAAGAACTATCTTCATAAAAGCTGATCACACCGTCTGTTTTCAATTCTCCTCCATTGGTATTGGCCGCAGCATTCAATGGATAAGCGACTGCTAACGTCAATACAAAAGCAAAGGAGAGGATCATATACTTGATTCTTTTTTTCATTGATTAAAAATCTCCTTTACTCTTATGGAGTATCTCCAAGTTCCCAAAGGATCTCGCCTTGATACGTACCAAGTGCTTTCACATCTTGAGCTGCAGTTTCAAACTTGAAGCCATCACCAGAAGCAGACCACGTATCACTAATATTATAGGTCGTTTCAGCGGTAGAAGCATTGGCGTCTTGAATCATAATATCCTGAGCGCCACCGTTCAATGTGATTTCATTATTGTTATAGACATACTTCAAAGCGCCATCCAATGTGTAAGCTGGAACGTCTGGATTTGTACTTGTCATCGGTGTTGTTAATTTAGCTGTCAATGTCCAGCCTTTTTTGTTTGCCCGGCTATCCTTAACAACTAAATCTGCTCCATGATGCTGAGCTGAATTGATTCTCGTTGTTTTCCCTTGATACTTCGCACTTCCAAAATCGATTTCTGTTGGTGCAGAAGCCAATTCAAGAACACCAAAGACTGTCCCACCAGGGCTATCCGCTTTTTGAGAAGTAGCTGTATAGGTTTCATGTGTAGCATCCGGATCATTTGGACCTTCAACAAATGGCGTTTCTCTTGGTGAGTCACCGACTACCGTTGCAGTATTGCTGATCACTGTTCCAACTGCTGATGAAGCAACAGTTGCTTTAAATGTGATAACTGAAGAATCTCCAGTAGCTAAATCACCTAATTTGACTTTCAACTCTCTTGAATCTGGATCATAAGAGTAATCATTCGGTGTTTCAGCAGCTACTCCATCAATCTTGATTTCAGCTGTTGCCGGATCAAAATCTAACCCAGCAGGTAATGCGTCTGTTACAAGTATATTTTTCCAAAGTGTCGTGTACGATGCTTCTTTATTGTTTTTAGCCGTCAATGTATAAGTCAGTGTATCGCCAACTTGCGTCGTTGCTCCACCGGAAGAAACAACTGTTTTTTCCATGGTTGGCTTGTCAGGAAGAACATCTTCTACTGTATACTTGGTTGCCGCTTTAAACGTTGCATCACGGTAAGTCATATCCGCTGCCGGATTGATATTACCTGTATCAGTATTCGTAGAAGGTGCTGCTGGATCAAGTGTTTCAGTGATCTTAGCTGCATTGTCTTCTAAGAAAATTTGGATTACATCGCCTTTTTCTAAATAATGGGGGAGATTGTACGTCCAGGTACCATCATCATTTACAAGACCCACTGTTGATTGACGGACACCATTGATATCAAGATAAATTTTTGCTTTTGGTTCCGCATCTTTACCAATCAATTGTTTCATTCCGTTTGTAACTTTATCACCAGTTACAACTGCTGGTTCTGGAGGCGTAACATCTAATACTGTTGTTACTGGATCTGTATCAGAAATCCAAGGACCTCTAACAGCATGAGCTTTGATATCTTTACCAGTAATATTAAACTTAGTATCTGTGAATGACGCATAACCATTTGCATCAGTTGGAACAACATGGGTGTCACCAAACGTATCTGTATATGTGACTTGAGCTTGGCCAGCACCAGCATAGACAGGCTGTAAGATAACATTTCCATCTTCATCGAAATTATCTGTCGGTGTCATCCCGATTTTCACTCTAGCTTTGTACGTTTTATCAGCATCCGTTACAGGTACCCACTCAATTTCTGGGTTGGTATTCATACCGGCGATTCGTCGATACTGTGTTGCAACAAATGTTGCTAAGCCAGGTTCTGTTGTTGTGACATTAGCCGCTCCCCCATTTGCTTTAGCTGAGAATTTTTCAACTTTTGCATAGGTTTGCTGTGATGGTCCCATCAACTCAGACCTTAACGTCCACAAATCAATATCAGAATCATTGATCGTTAAAACATTCGTAGCGACATTAGTCGTCGAAACCGCTGGACTGTTACTTGTAGTTCCAGTATTTTTATTCCGAATATCGAATCCTTTAGGTGAGTTCATTGTAAAGGTTCTATTTGATCCGCCTGTTATATCAACAATTGGACTTGTTGTTGAACCAACAATATAAACACTTCCACCAGGTTCTAAATTAAATGCTGTATTATCTGCAGAAAACTGCATAACTGATCCTGTTCCCCGACTCAAAAGATTGATCGTTGCATCTTTTTTCACCGTTAACGAAGAACCTGCATCATCAAATCTTACCGAGTTTCCTGCCATATTCGAGTTATAAATTGATCCTTCTCCAATAGTCATCGCACGATAGTGAGAAAAGACTGCTGGATAACTAGTACCAGTTGTTTCATTCTTCAATGAAACTAATGCATCTTTCCCTACGGTAAATTCCATACTTTTACTTGTAGAAGCACTATTTGTTGAGTTCTCTACAAACCAAACTGCAGAGTAGTTCGCATAAGTTACGGTACCACGCCACTGTGTTTTATCTTCAATGATCATACCACCAGCATAATAATTTTCTTCCGTCGTTGTTAAGTTCATATAGCCATAGGTTTGTACCATTGACTGATAAGCACGAATGAAACGTCCGACACGATTTCCGTTAACTGGTTCTGTCGTGATATTTCCAGTTCTGAATGTCCAGCCAGCAACACTCGCTGTTCCACTACTCCCATTAACAAAAGCATATCTTCCAGCAGATGACAATCCATTGTTCAAATTTTGTTGTGCTAGCATATCATGAATATGGAAGAATCCAATACCATCGGTTGGACTATTGATTTCAAAACTACGAGCATTGAGGTGCAAGGTATGACCTTGACCATCGATTTCAATTGATGTTCGTCTGTTATTCATTGCTTGGTTTGCAGTATTAGAAATATCTGCTGTTAAAACAATTTTAGTTACTGTTCCATCATTATAAGCTGTTCGTAGCTGCTCCCATGTACTAACATTTGCTACATTTACTTCCGGATTAAATCCTATTGCTGTATTTGCTGCTTGATTCGCCGCTTCCATCTCTTGAGTTGTTGGTCCAGCTTCGCCATTATCTCCAGGATAGTTTCCCGTTAGATATTGTGCCGGTTCTGCCAAAGCACTTCTCATTGTTGGTGTTGAAGCAGTTTCAGGAAAATCAATTTTAACAGAAGCCAATACTGCTTTTTTATTATCTAACAAAGTCATTTTTGGCTCTACATCAGGCGATGATTTTTCTACAGAAAAATTGATTTCTATAGAATTACTATCTTTCTGAGTTGTAATTACTTTTTCTGAGGAATCTTCAGTGTCTACGATTTTTATTGCATCTACTGAAGTTGAAGAAGTTCCCTCTAACATGTCAGCTGCCGAAAATCCAGTCACTCCTTCATAAGAAAGAGTTAGTGTTTCATCCAACGGCTCAGCTATTTTTATTGTTACAGGAATTTTCCCATCCTTATCTGCAATACCAGTCACAATAGAATATTTTTCCTCAGATGCTTTCATTGGTGAAATGTTATTCAGCATAAACGAGGATAAAATACCCACCAATAATACAAACGCTAAGATAAAGTAAGACTTTTTTCCGATTTTCATATTTTCAACTCCTCCCCAAAACATTTTTTTGTGTGTTTGTCTTAATTGAACACACAATCTATTTCGATTTTTCTTGCCAAGTGTTTCATTTTTTGATACATTCACAGTGCAGGGGAAATTAGCGCTGAATTTATGACTTGTTTCCGGTTGAGAATGGCTGTTCTCAATTCGGATGTCATCAAAGAAGCACTGATTTTCTCTCTTTGTTTATGTGTTTACATCTGGCTAGAAAAAAAGAAACCAATTAAATTCGCTTTTTTGTCACCGTCATCATTCTTTTTAGAACAACCGCCATGACATTATTGTGTCCTTGTGTTTTGAAGCAATGTTATAGGGCTAATTTGTAGCCTTTTGAGCGAACTGTCTTAATATACACAGGGCGAGCAGCATCTGTTTCGATTTTCTGCCTTAAATGAAAAATCAGATTCGACACACGATATTGTTTATCGTTCCCTTCATTTTCCCAAACATTTTTATAAATTTCTTCATAAGATACAGCAATTCCCTGCTGTGTTTGTAAAAATTCAATTGCCTTAAACTCCAGCTTTGTCAGATTGATTTCTATTCCATTCAATACAACACTATAGTTACATGGTCGTAACTGAAAATCAAAACCGTTTGCTGATTTTGCTGCCTGTTCTTTCCTACCTATGTTCGCTCCATCTTTGTTCTTGGAACGATTCAATGTATTCGTCAAGAAAAGCTTGCTAACTTCAAAATCAAGCTCTTCATCCAGTATTCCGTCTGCTCCAAGCTGAAGATATACGATATGATTCATATTGTTCTTTCTATTAGAAACGATCCAAATAAATGGATTACTTTCCTTTTTTATTAAGATGATCAATTCGCAAATCATACCAATATTTTGCGAATGGTTTTCTTCAATGATAATGCCGTCATACTTATTCGCATTCTCAGCTGCTTCATCTTTTGAAATCAAGCTTACATATAATTGAGTATTTCTTAATGATTCTATGTAGTTCTCTTTATCGAGCTCATTAAATGAAACAAATCCTATGTCATACATAATACTGCTCTCCTTTAAAGTATTGTGACGCACACCATTTTTTACAATTTTATATATTTCCAATTAAAAAAATGTGATAATTTAAATATAATATCGATATGTTTCTCAAACTAAAATCAGTTTAATCTATTTCATTTGTTAAGTCTATGTTTTTTCCGTATTTTTTTATCATTTTTTTAATTAAAAACACAAAAAATTGAGAATTATGTGAACGGAAATCATCGTAACCCCTGATAAATAAAGAGGAATTTGAGTGTCTTATAAAAGAAAAATCTCATATATAACAAAGAAGACATAGAGAAAATCGGACATGAATGACTGTGGTATAATCATTAAAAAGAGGTGAACAAAATGAAAAGAATCCATGATCTACAAGAGTTAGTAAGCTATTTCAGCGAGGATAAAAAGTTTATTCATGACGGCTATTACCGTATTAGAGTCTTTGATAAAGAGACAATTGAATTAGCCTTTTTAGTTGCAGGGCCTTGCGGAGACAGTCTTGTGCACCCTCAAATCACAGTGTCATTGACGGAATCAAGCGCTATAGCTATCAAAATGATAGATATGTATGCTACTCCACCATTATTTTTGGATCGCGAGGAATCCAATAAACAAAAAATCGATCAAGAACTTGACAAATTAATAGAAAAATTTCTTAATATAAAAAATAAAAATACCAAGATTTTCTAATTAATCTTGGTATTTTTTAATAATCTAATATAAATACTAAATGGAATCAATTCCAAACAAAATGGTTATAAAATTCATAAAGTTACTTCAAATCAATAAATTTAATAATAAAATACAGTGCTAAGACATTAAGTGATTACATCTTATGTACGCTATGCGCACTTTCAATTCCTCCACAAGCTTCCTTGCAGGCTTGATTGATCAACATAAATGCACTTTTAGCACGATGCAAGCCACGTTTGTATTTGACTTCATCGATCACTTCACACTTGTCATTCAATGCTTCCAACCAAAAGTAAATCCCTTCTTTATAAATATCTAAGCCTTCCAACAAGATTTTTGTCGCTTCTTTTTCTCCATAGAAGACTAAATTTTTTCTAAAGCTTCCTTCTTCTATAAAGAAACGATTCACATTGTTGCGGCAAAATAAATAAGTATCTTTCCCTTTCCTGTTGATCGCTTGACTGCAGCTGTTCTCTTGAACTTCCTTAGCGATGGCATTAAAAATCTCATTGTAGACTTCAACTCTTTGCATTACTGACAAAATCATATCTGTATAACTAAACATAATGCTCTCTCCTCCCATTACTAAGCAGTAAAAAACACTGACTTGTATTTATTATAGTCTCCCTTAATCTTTTATATCAAGTAATATGCTATTAAAATGAATTTTTTTGTCATTTTTTTCATTCTTACACTTATTTTTTTTAAACTATAGCATTAAAAAAAGCCCATTTAGCCACATATACAGCGGTTTTTGAGCTTTTTTTCATATTTTCAAACATTTAACAAAGTTATTTATATTATTTTTCAAAAGATATGGATTTATTCGTTCGACTTGTGTTAGTTCATTCCCTTTTTTTATTCATTTCACTTACTTGCTCTTGCAGTTCACTTAGTAATTCGATTTGAATATGTTGCATCTCAACTAAGTGCTGCCATTGGCTATTGATCAAGTAATCCATTTTTTCGTGTAGCAGATTGACTTCGATTTCAGCTTTTAGATTTACTTTATAGTCATTGTTTGCCTGTTCACGGTCTCTTGCTTCTTGACGATTTTGGCTCATCATAATAACTGGCGCTTGAATCGCAGCTAAACATGACAAGGCAAGATTCAATAGAATAAACGGATATCTATCAAAAGGTTTCCCCAATAGTTGCGTTGAATTGAGGATGATCCAAACAACTAAAACGATAATAAAGATAAAAATAAATGGCCAACTGCCGCCAAATTTGGCGATAGCATCTGCTGTCTTCTGTCCAATAGTTAGATTTTTTTCAAGAGTCGTATTCAAATTATTGGATATCGTTTCATTATTTTTAATATTTTGAACGATCGTTTCATTTAGCTTTTCCATTACCATAGAATCACTTTTTATCATTATTTTCATATAATCCAATCGATAATTCAATAATTCCGGAAAAGGGATATTGGCATCTTCTGTTAAATCTGGACGCTGTTTCAAAATGAATTGCCGAATTTCTTCTTCAACATTTTTTAGCTGCATCTCATTCACTTCTGTTTGCTTTTCATGGGTATGTCTCGTCATATCCTCACACTCCTGATATTCTATAACTCTATCATACAACGAGAATCCAGATTCAGATATTATTCTGCACTAAAAAGTGCTGGAATAATATCGGTAAGATCTATCCAGCACTTATCATTCGATGTTTATTTTGTTTCTTTATAGACATTTTTTAATGTCAACGGTGCAGCAAAGGTATGATAGCTCAGACCCTTGACCTGCGGATTTTGTAAAACAGATTGCTGGTTTTGACTGATTATGATCATCCCAGCAGTTTCTTCGATTGCTTCCTTTTCGGCGGCAATCAATGTTTCCCAGCGTTTTTGTAACTCTGTTGCATATTTTTGTGAAGCGTCATCCAACAATCCATCATATGTTGGATTTGAGTAGTTACGGTCATTTCCGCTTCGCAGCATATTTAATGTGGAAATTGGATCTTGGTAGTCGGGTGTCCAATAAATCAGAAACATATCGTAATCACTTTCTCTACTCAAATTTAAAGCTGTTTCTGTTGGTAAAGCAGTAACATTGATCGTTAATCCAGAAAATAGTTTTTCTAAGCTTCCCTGTAAGCTTTCTCCCATTTTTTTATACGAGCCATCGTCGGTTACCATCAAGTCGATCGTGATGCTATCCCCTAGTTCTTTTTTTGCTTGTTCCCAATAACTAAGCGCTGCTTTTTCGTCATAGGTCATCAAATCTCCAGCTTCTTCTCTAAAATCGACGCCTGTTTCAGGATTACTGACAAAACCTTCTGTTACTGCGCCATACAAAGGTTTTGATCCATCCGCAATAATATTATTGACTAGATTTTCTTTATCGATGCCAAGTGCCAGAGCTTTTCTTAGATTTTCATTTTTTAATGGGGTGTCTTTCCCTTTTCGTTTTTGATTTAAACGAATATAGTTCATTGTTGCTGTTGGATAGGAATGATAATCTGGATTACTTTGGTTTTGTTTAGCTAGTTCTCCTGTGATCGTTGCAACATCCAACTGACCATCCTCAAATAAATTTAAAGCAGTCGACGCTTCCTTGATCACTTCATAATGAATACTATCCGATTTTACATTTTCATGATCCCAGTAGCTTTCATTTTTCTTTAGATCCCAGCTTAAATCGGTCTGTTTCCAGTTTTCAACAATGAACGGACCATTGTACACAACGTTTTCACTAGTCGTACCATAATCTGTTCCTAATTCTTCGACAACTTTCTGATTTTGCGGGAAAAAAGTGGGAAAGGCTAAAACTGAGGTAAAGTATGGTTTTGCTTCTTTTAGTTTCACCTCTAATGTCTGATCATCGATTGCTTTAACGCCTAGTTCATCAACTGGCTTTTCTCCATCAGAAATAGCTTCTGCATTTAAAATCGTGTCCTTAACTAAAAAACTATAAACATAGCCATTCTCTGGATCGATCATTTTTTTCCAGGCATATTCGAAATCTTTCGCTGTTACGGGATCATCATTGCTCCATTTTGCATCTTCTCTTAATTTGATCGTATAAGTTTTACCATCTTCTGATATTTCCGGCATCTCCTTAGCAGCTGCGGGAATCAATTGATCTTTATCATCCAAAGCGTACAATCCTTCAAATGCCGCTGTTTGTACAATGGCATCAGGAAAGTCCAGCATTACAGAAGTATCTAAGGTTGTCAATTCAGAAGCCGACATCAAACGAAGCGGTGTTGTTTTTGCCGCCTCTTCTTGTTTTGTTCCGGAACATCCCGAAATGATCGTCACCATTACAGTCATTCCAATAATTGATTGAATTAATTTTTTCATACTTTTCTCCCTTATTACTTTTTTATGTGCGTTCAACTAACATCCAAACAACGACAGCGGGCTCATCTCCGTCATTATAATTAATATGTCCCTCTCCTGCTTCGATCAATTGTGCATCCCCTGGTTTTCCTACAAGATCTTGACCATCTTCTAAGATCGTATGTGCTTTTCCTGATACTACATAAGAGTATTCATCCTGCTCATGTCTAGCAAATCCTTCTAGAGGTCGTTTTTCTCCTGGTTGTAAAACAATCAAGCCCATTTGGACTTTGTCATTTGGTTGATTTTCTGTATCAAAAAAAATCGTCATTTCTTGAGGTAATGTCGGTTTAATGATCATTTCTTTCCCAACTCCTTTTTTAGTTATTTTTTTATTATTACCTTTACGTTTGGATAAGTCAATGATATTTTAGAAAATTCTGATTTTTTAGATAATAATAGTTTATAAAAAAACTGGAAGTACCTCCTCTTAGGAAATAACTTCCAGTTTGGTTCTTACTCCCAATAACCTTTATGAACAGCAGCCGCAGCTGTCTCAACTTCCGGAAATGGGCCAATGATTTGAATATTTTTTTGTCCATGCTTGATGATTTCTTCTGATGGTAAATCAAATGTTGGATTTTGCTCGTTATCCCCCGTTAGTTCTAACAAGCGTTTTTCTGTCATAGCATAGACGATCGTACCGATATTTCCCCAATAAATTGCTCCCGTACACATAGCACAAGGCTCTGCAGTCGTATACAGTGTGCATTCCCACAAAAACTCTTTACTGTAGCGTTGAGATGCCTTCGCTGCTAAGGTTGTTTCAGCATGTCCAGTACAAATCTTTTCTGTAATTTCAATATTTTCTTGCTCTAAAAGAATGTTTCCTTCTTTATCTGCCAACAACGCACCAAACGGCGTATTTCCATGCTCTCTAGCTGCTTGTGAAATTTCAATACAGCGAGTTAGCAGCTCAATATGTTGTTTTTTTGTCATAGATACTCTCCCTATTCAATTTTTTTATGCTAAAAGAAAGCGGTGATTCAAGATTTCTATTGAACCTTTATCTAAACCGATCGCTTGTTTTAAATAGGTAGCGATGTCGCCATATTGAGCTTCTACAGTTTGATAGAAGTTATCTAAATAACTACTATCTACATTCAAAGCCACATGCAGTGCTTCTAAATTAGCTTCTTCCAAATTTGTTTTTCTTGCTTGTTCTAAAATCATTGCATTTTCTTTTTTTCTTAATTCATTTGTCTTTAAATAATCAGTGTAAATGTCTTTTCTAGAAACATTTAATGTTTCTAGAATAAGTGCTGCAGCAATTCCTGTACGGTCCTTTCCTGCAAAACAATGGAATAAAATACTTTCTTGATCTTGTAATGCTAAGATTTCTTCGAAAAATTTATTATAGCCTTTTTGAGAAGTCGTATTCAAAGCAATGTCTGCATAAAGTTTTTCCATATAAGAAGCAGATTTCTCTGGAGAACCGATTTTAACAAAGTCTCCTATTGATGCGCCCTCATCTTGAATATCTTCTAAAATATCGATATGGATGTACTCAGATTTAGGAACGGACATATCTGGTCGTTCCTCTACTTCCAAATTGCTTCTTAAATCGATGATTTTACCTAAATGATAATTGTTTTCTAAACGCTTTTCGTCTTCTTTCGTCAGACTAGATAATTCACCCGATCTTAGAAATACGTTTGTTCTAAGCTTTTTTCCTGCTTTATTTTGAATACCGCCAATATCTCTAAAATTTGTAATAGTTACCATGATTACTCCCCTTTTTCCTTATTTTTCTTACTTTCATTATACACAAAAATTTATCTAGATTGCCTTTTTATCAGCATTTTATAGAAAATAAGGTTGAAACAATCGAAATAAATTGTTTCAACCTTATCTAAATTATTTTTCTCCAGCTTCAACGTAGCTTAAATCATTGACTTTATCTAATGTATATTTCCCGTCTTTGTATTTCACTGTACACACACTGGCGTTTTTCAATCCGCCTTCTGGGATTTTAAAATCATCAAACAATGTGTCTAATAATGCGGAGATACTTAAGCCGTGAGAGGTAATCAAAACATTCCCACTACCTGAGTTTTTCATTTCTTTTGCTACGATATCTTCAACGCCTGCTTTAAGTCTTGTCGTAATCGTTTCATAATCTTCAGCCGGCCAGTTGATTTTTGCTTCTTCTACATTTTTAGCGTCAAGTTTTGCGACACTGTTTGCAAATGATTCTGGTGTCATGTTTTTCATGAATTCTTCTAATGTTACACCTTGGTCATCAGCGATATCTTGCCACATTGTATGGTTTAGATCGCCTTCATACGTCCCAAAGTTAAACTCTCTTAAACGCTCATCTGTAATCACTTTCAGATCGGATGATTTTTCATTTTCCTTAATGATTAGATTAGCGGTTTGAATGGCACGACCACTATCGCTACTATAAGCATTTTGGAATTCAATATCTTTTAAGCCAACACCTGCTGCTGTTACAACTTCTTCTCCAGCTTTTGTCAATACTGCATCTGACCAACCTTGAACACGATCCGTTGTATTCAGCATTGTTTTCCCATGACGCACGATATACAGCGTCAATTCTTCTGGTGTTTCTTTTGCTGCTGAAGTATCCTCTTTTGCGCCCCCGTTATTCCCACAACCTGCAACAACCAACATCCCCAACATTAATACACCTAATAGCTTTGTAAATTTTTTCATTTTAGCTCCTCCTTTTTTATGCGTTCGTTAAATCTTCCCCATTTGTTGAAATAACTTTTTTATACCAGTCGAATGATTTTTTCTTCGAACGTTTTAACGTGCCGTTTCCTTCATTGTCACGATCGACATAGATGAATCCGTAACGTTTTTTCATTTCCCCTGTTCCAGCTGACACAAGGTCGATACAGCCCCACGTTGTATAACCTAGTAGATCGACACCGTCTAACTCCACGGCATCTTTCATTGCTTGAATATGTGCCGCTAAATATTCGATGCGGTAATCGTCAGCCACATAGCCGTTTTCATCGGGCGTATCTACGGCACCTAAGCCGTTTTCCACGATGAACAATGGTTTTTGATAGCGGTCATACAAGTCATTCATTGTTACACGCAAGCCAAGCGGATCGATCTGCCAGCCCCATTCACTTGCTTCCAAGTAAGGATTTTTTACTGAGGCAAAGATATTGCCAGCTGTTTGTTCATTGACCGCTGGATCTGTTGATTGAACACGTGAAGAATAATAAGAGAAGGAAATGAAATCAACTGTATGCTCTTTCAATAACTCCAGATCTCCGTCTTCGATCGGTAATTCGATGCCTTCACGTTCTAATTCCTTCAGCGCATATGCTGGGTATTCGCCACGAGATTGGACATCGATGAAGAAAAAGTTTTCCCGGTCTGCTTTACGTGCTGCCCAAACGTCTTCTGGTTTACATGTATACGCATAGTTGGTTCCTGCCGCTAACATACAGCCGACTTGGTTTTCCGGATCGACTTCATGGGCGATTTTTGTCGCTACTGCGCTGGCTACTAACTCATGGTGCGCCGCTTGATATTTGACTTGTTCTTTATTTTCGCCTTCTTCAAAATACAAGCCTGCGCCCATAAATGGTGCGTGAAGGATCATGTTGATCTCATTGAAGGTCAACCAGTATTTCACTAAGCCTTTGTAGCGATTGAAGATCACACGGCATAAGTTTTCGTAAAAACCAACCATTTCACGGCTACGCCACGCCCCGTATTTTTCCACTAAATGCATTGGACAGTCAAAATGTGTGATGGTTACAAGCGGTTCGATATTGTATTTACGGCATTCTTTGAAGAGATCTTCATAATATTTCAAGCCTTCTTCATTTGGTTCCGTTTCATCCCCTAATGGGAAAATCCGGCTCCAGGCAATCGATAAACGATACGTCTTAAAGCCCATTTCTGCAAACAAAGCGATATCTTCTTTGTAGCGGTGGTACATATCGATCGCGTTTTGTGCAGGGTAAAAATGCTCGTCATCAAACTCAAACATTTTCTTTTCACCAGTGATCACTGGAAAACGATCCGGTCCGACAGGGGCTAGATCTACATTGGCTAAGCCACGTCCCCCTTCGTTATAGCCACCTTCACATTGATTGGCCGCTGTTGCGCCGCCCCATAAAAAATCTTTTCTAAATGACATGTCAAAATTCCTTTCTTCCTTTAAAGCTCACGACAAGATAATTGCTATCTTGCCGCAAGTTTTATTCCATCTTTATTCTTTATGCTAAACCTGTGATCAAAGTATCATTTGACGTTACTTCTTGATCTTGTGTTTCTACGATATCCAAATAATCACCCGTATTCGTCACAATTATAGGCGTTTCTACACTATAACCAGCTGCTTTAATCGCATCCATATCAAACGTTACTAACACTTGTCCTTTTTTAACTTTATCTCCCTGAGCAACTTTCGCTTCAAAGCCTTGTCCTTCTAATTGAACAGTATCCATACCAATGTGGATCAATAGTTCCATTCCTTGATCTGAAATCAAACCAATCGCGTGTTTTGTTGGGAATAATGTCATGACTGTTCCATCAAATGGTGCACGGACAATTCCTTCAGTTGGCTCAATCAATACGCCTTTTCCTAATGCTCCTTGCGCAAATGCTTGATCACTTGCTTTGCTCAATGGTAAAACGCGTCCTTTAACTGGACTTAATACTGCTTCTTTCATCGCTTTTTGAGTAGCTGTATTTTCTTTCGCTTCTTCCGTAACCACTTCATCTTTCCAGAAGAAGAATGTTAGCAAGAAACCAATTGCAACCGCGATACCGATTGCGATGAATGAATGAAGCACGCCACTAGCATCGTCGCCGTTAATAAAGTTTAAAACACCAAAGATTCCTAAACCGCCCATTGTATAAGAGGTTACCCCGTTGATCATCAAGTAAAGACCACCAGCAGCAGCACCGATCATTGAAAAAATGAATGGGGTCTTTTTAGGTAATGTGATCCCATAAATCGCTGGCTCAGTTACACCAAAAATTCCTGAAATGATTGCTGGAGGACATAATGCTTTGATTTTTTTATCATTCAATTTGAAGAACATTGCCATTACAACTGCGGTTTGTGCAAAACTTGCCGCAAATGATCTAACTAATACTTGGCTAAATCCTTCTTGCGTAATTTGCATGATTGCAAGCGGCACAACACTCCAGTGTAAACCAAAGATTACTAATACTTGCCAGAAGAAGCCTAAAATCAATCCGTATAAAGCTGGTGAGAATTCCATCAATGAGCTGAATCCAGCACTTAATAGATCTGTCAACATGCTGATGATTGGACCAATCACTAAAAAGCCGATTGGTAGTGCAATCAATAGTACAAAAAATGGCACTAAGAATGTCTGAACAACTTCAGGAATAATTTTCTTAAATAGTTTTTGAATTTGAGCAGCAAAAGCAACAATAAATATGATTGGTACAACACTACTTGTGTAACCAGCACCCACCCAAGGAATACCTAAAAAGGTTGTGTAAGCTGGTAATCCTAAAAGACTGTATGGGGCTGCAGCACCCGCACCAGCTGTTGTTTCAAATGCTGTTTGTAGTGCACTACCTTGTACCGATGGATAACAAAGCGCTGCACCGATCACGATTCCGACCATTGGATTCAAGTTGAACTTTCTTGCTGCAGTATATCCAAGAATCACTGGCATGAAGAAGAAGATTGCATCGCCAATTCCATTTAACATTGTATAAGTACCAGATGTATTTGAGTATAATTTCAAGAAAACAAGTAAAGCGTTTAATCCTTTAACCATCCCAGCAGCAGCCAATGCGCCAAGGAAAGGTTGGAAACAGCCGCTTAAAATATCGATCAAACGATTGAAAATATTTCCTCCTGAAGATTCTTGCTCTGAATCTGAAGAAATACCAGCAATAGTCAAAACATCTTCATAAACTGCCGGCACGTGGTTCCCAATAACTACCTGATACTGTCCGCCGCTTTTCATGACTGTTACGACACCATCCATGTTTTTCAAAATGTCATCATTTGCTTTTCCTTCGTCTTTCAATTTAAAGCGTAAACGAGTGATACAGTGCGTCAAGCTATTGATATTTTCTTTTCCACCTACATTGTCTACAATTTTCTGTGCTAAATCATAATATTTTCCCATTTTTTGTTCCTCCAAAGTTTAGTTTGTATTCAATACTTTTGAAGGTTTAGCCAACTTAATGTCACTATCCAAGGGGGTGTTGCACTTTCCTATCCACCTTTCGATTTAATTTTATTAAAAGATTAGATAATCTTAATCACTATTTGTTTGTACGACTCGTGCGATATGAATAATCAAATACATTTTTTCTTCTTTTGAAATTGTATAATTGTAATTAGCTTTTAAAAAATCAGCAATTTTATTAACACAATTGTATGCATTTCGGTATTTCTTTTTAATTACTTCATATAGTTCATCATCTTCTTCATCATGAAACTCTTTATGGTTCAATAATCGATATGAAAAAAACTTTAAATGAGTGCTAAAACGATAAAAATAAACTGAATCTTCGTTAAAAGTAACTTTAAAATGATACTTAACAATGTTTGTGATTTCTTGCATGATTTTGGTCAATTCATATACGTTTCCGACTTCTTCATCCATCCCAGCATTAACAAGGTGTAAGGCGATAAATCCAGCCTCGTCCTCTGGTAATTGTACACCGAATTTTTCTTTTACCATCTCTAACGCCTTGTTTCCAATAAAAAATTCATCTGGGAAAAAGCGCTTGATATCCCACAGCAAGAAGTTTCTAACTTCAATTCCTTGTTTCATGCGTTCTAATGCCGTATGAAGATGATCCGTCAAAGAAATAAAGATTGTATCGTTTAATTTTCGACCAAGCTTAGTCTTTGCATACTTGATGACTTCATCCGACACTTGCATGACTTCTAGTGGTAACTCACCTAATAATTCTTGAAATTTCAATGAGGTATCTTGATTCGCTAATCGAAAAACTTGGTCTACTTGTTCTTCTGGTACATAGTCTCCGATTTTTCTTTTAAAAGCTATACCTCGCCCCATAACTATTTGTTCCTGATCATTTGCATCCAACGTGATTACAACATTATTATTCAAAATTTTTTGAATAATCATTTTTTCGCTCCCTTCTTCACACAGTACCCCACTCCTTTAATTGTAAAAAAGAAAAACCCAACCTTTCCAAAAAAGAAGATACACTTCCACTTTGGAAAAATTAGGTTTAGCTTGTATTTAAACAATCACTATCCATTTATTTAGCTTTTTAGTACAAACCAAGGATACCTTATATAGACATGAATGTCAACGTTTTCATAGAAAGATTTAAAAGATAAAATAAAAAAACACTTAGTAAAAATACTAAATGCCTTCAACATGACCCGTACGGGAATCGAACCCGTGATACCGCCGTGAAAGGGCGGTGTCTTAACCGCTTGACCAACGGGCCAAATAAAAATTTATGGGCCTAAATGGACTCGAACCATCGACCTCACGCTTATCAGGCGTGCGCTCTAACCAGCTGAGCTATAGGCCCTTAAAGAAAAAAAGCGGGTGACGAGAATCGAACTCGCGACAACAGCTTGGAAGGCTGTGGTTTTACCACTAAACTACACCCGCATGTTTCTTCTTTCAAATGGCGCAAGACAGAATCGAACTGCCGACACACGGAGCTTCAATCCGTTGCTCTACCAACTGAGCTACTGCGCCAAAAACTTATAAAACGGTCTGGACGGGACTCGAACCCGCGACCTCCTGCGTGACAGGCAGGCATTCTAACCAGCTGAACTACCAAACCATCCGTTATTGTGTTGCGTCACGAATAACTTTTTGCTTTTTCAAGCAATTGCGGGGGCAGGATTTGAACCTACGACCTTCGGGTTATGAGCCCGACGAGCTACCTGACTGCTCCACCCCGCGATAATTATAGTCAAAGACTATTAGAAAGGTGTTTCTCTTGGTGATCACTAGTAAGTGATACTTCACACTCACTATGGTCAACAATAAAGGAGGATAAGGGATTCGAACCCTTGCACGGTTTTACCCGCCTGACGGTTTTCAAGACCGTTCCCTTCAGCCGGACTTGGGTAATCCTCCGAAATATTAATATATAAACAATGACCCGTACGGGAATCGAACCCGTGATACCGCCGTGAAAGGGCGGTGTCTTAACCGCTTGACCAACGGGCCTACTTGGAACGGAGAAGGAGGGATTTGAACCCTCGCGCCAGTTTCCCGACCTACACCCTTAGCAGGGGCGCCTCTTCAGCCACTTGAGTACTTCCCCAAGTAAAATATTTATTAATGGGCCTAAATGGACTCGAACCATCGACCTCACGCTTATCAGGCGTGCGCTCTAACCAGCTGAGCTATAGGCCCATAAAGCGGGTGACGAGAATCGAACTCGCGACAACAGCTTGGAAGGCTGTGGTTTTACCACTAAACTACACCCGCAAAAAAAGATAACGGTCTGGACGGGACTCGAACCCGCGACCTCCTGCGTGACAGGCAGGCATTCTAACCAGCTGAACTACCAAACCATCCGTTATTGTGTTGCGTCACGAATAACTTTTTGCTTTTTCAAGCAATTGCGGGGGCAGGATTTGAACCTACGACCTTCGGGTTATGAGCCCGACGAGCTACCTGACTGCTCCACCCCGCGATAATTATAGTCAAAGACTATTAGAAAGTTGTTTCTCTTGGTGATCACTAGTAAGTGATACTTCACACTCACTGTGGTCATCAATAAAGGAGGATAAGGGATTCGAACCCTTGCACGGTTTTACCCGCCTGACGGTTTTCAAGACCGTTCCCTTCAGCCGGACTTGGGTAATCCTCCGAAATATTAATTAAGTCACTACAATGGACCTTGTAGGACTCGAACCTACGACCGGACGGTTATGAGCCGTCTGCTCTAACCAACTGAGCTAAAGGTCCTTGGCTCTAATAAGGTATCGCGGCGGAGGGGATCGAACCCCCGACCTCCCGGGTATGAACCGGACGCTCTAGCCAGCTGAGCTACACCGCGATGATAATAAAATGGTACAATGGAGCCTAGCGGGATCGAACCGCTGACCTCCTGCGTGCAAAGCAGGCGCTCTCCCAGCTGAGCTAAGGCCCCACAAAATAAAATCGGGAAGACAGGATTCGAACCTGCGACCCCTTGGTCCCAAACCAAGTGCTCTACCAAGCTGAGCTACTTCCCGTATTTCAAATGCACCCAAAGGGAGTCGAACCCCTAACCTTTTGATTCGTAGTCAAACACTCTATCCAGTTGAGCTATGGGTGCTAAAAATCATCTCAACACAGGTTGTGATGAATGCCGAGGACCGGAATCGAACCGGTACGGTGATCACTCACCGCAGGATTTTAAGTCCTGTGCGTCTGCCAGTTCCGCCACCCCGGCGAATGAACAAGCTAAGCGGAAAACGGGGTTCGAACCCGCGACCCCCACCTTGGCAAGGTGGTGCTCTACCACTGAGCTATTTCCGCAGTTTGATGCCGGCTAAAGGACTTGAACCCTCGACCCTCTGATTACAAATCAGATGCTCTACCAACTGAGCTAAGCCGGCGTATTTCGCCAAGTTTATCAACGAGACTTAAAAGATGCGGGTGAAGGGACTTGAACCCCCACGCCGTAAGGCGCTAGATCCTAAATCTAGTGCGTCTGCCAATTCCGCCACACCCGCAAAATATTTCTATGAGCCGTGCAGGGCTCGAACCTGCGACCCTCTGATTAAAAGTCAGATGCTCTACCAACTGAGCTAACGGCTCAAAAAATGGAGGTTGACGGGATCGAACCGCCGACCCCCTGCTTGTAAGGCAGGTGCTCTCCCAGCTGAGCTAAACCTCCGATACAACACGTTTAGCGCGGCGACGTCCTACTCTCACAAAGGGAAACCCTTCACTACAATCGGCGCTAAGAAGCTTAACTTCTGTGTTCGGCATGGGAACAGGTGTATCCTTCTCGCTATCGCCACCACACTGGGTGTTGTTGTATTTAATTGAGTGATGATTCACTCAAAACTGGATTGAAGCTTGTAATCAATGCTTACCAAGATCTTTTATTTTATTTCTTTTGGTTAAGTCCTCGACCGATTAGTATTGGTCCGCTCCGTACATCACTGCACTTCCACTTCCAACCTATCTACCTCATCATCTCTGAGGGGTCTTACTTTCTTAAAGAAATGGGAAATCTCATCTTGAGGTGGGCTTCACACTTAGATGCTTTCAGCGTTTATCCCTTCCCTACATAGCTACCCAGCAATGCCCTTGGCAGAACAACTGGTACACCAGCGGTAAGTCCATCCCGGTCCTCTCGTACTAAGGACAGCTCCTCTCAAATTTCCAACGCCCGCGACGGATAGGGACCGAACTGTCTCACGACGTTCTGAACCCAGCTCGCGTGCCGCTTTAATGGGCGAACAGCCCAACCCTTGGGACCGACTACAGCCCCAGGATGCGACGAGCCGACATCGAGGTGCCAAACCTCCCCGTCGATGTGGACTCTTGGGGGAGATAAGCCTGTTATCCCCAGGGTAGCTTTTATCCGTTGAGCGATGGCCCTTCCATGCGGAACCACCGGATCACTAAGCCCGACTTTCGTCCCTGCTCGACTTGTAAGTCTCGCAGTCAAGCTCCCTTCTGCCTTTACACTCTGCGAATGATTTCCAACCATTCTGAGGGAACCTTTGGGCGCCTCCGTTACCTTTTAGGAGGCGACCGCCCCAGTCAAACTGCCCACCTGACACTGTCTCCCAGCCCGATTAGGGCTGCGGGTTAGAGGGTTCATAACACAAGGGTAGTATCCCACCAGCGCCTCCACCGAAACTAGCGTTCCGGGTTCATCGGCTCCTACCTATCCTGTACATGTGGTACAAACACTCAATATCAAGCTACAGTAAAGCTCCATGGGGTCTTTCCGTCCTGTCGCGGGTAACCTGCATCTTCACAGGTACTAAAATTTCACCGAGTCTCTCGTTGAGACAGTGCCCAAATCGTTACGCCTTTCGTGCGGGTCGGAACTTACCCGACAAGGAATTTCGCTACCTTAGGACCGTTATAGTTACGGCCGCCGTTTACTGGGGCTTCAATTCTGAGCTTCGCCGAAGCTAACCCATCCTCTTAACCTTCCAGCACCGGGCAGGCGTCAGCCCCTATACTTCATCTTTCGATTTTGCAGAGACCTGTGTTTTTGATAAACAGTCGCTTGGGCCTATTCACTGCGGCTGACCGAAGTCAGCACCCCTTCTCCCGAAGTTACGGGGTCATTTTGCCGAGTTCCTTAACGAGAGTTCGCTCGCTCACCTTAGGATACTCTCCTCGACTACCTGTGTCGGTTTACGGTACGGGCAGTTGTTTTCTCACTAGAAGCTTTTCTTGACAGTGTGACATCAGGAACTTCGGTACTATTATTTCCCTCCCCATCACAGCTTGTCCGTACAGAGTAAAGCATTTGACTCTACTCAAGACTTACTGCTTGGACATGCACTTCCAGTCGCATGCATTCCTTAGCCTCCTGCGTCCCTCCATTGTTCAAACAAAAACAACTGGTACAGGAATATCAACCTGTTGTCCATCGCCTACGCCTATCGGCCTCGGCTTAGGTCCCGACTAACCCTGGGCGGACGAGCCTTCCCCAGGAAACCTTAGTCATACGGTGGACGGGATTCTCACCCGTCTTTCGCTACTCATACCGGCATTCTCACTTCTAAGCGCTCCAGCCGTCCTCACGATCGACCTTCAACGCCCTTAGAACGCTCTCCTACCATCACACCAGAGGTGTGATCCACAGCTTCGGTAAACTATTTAGCCCCGGTACATTTTCGGCGCAGGGTCACTCGACTAGTGAGCTATTACGCACTCTTTAAATGGTGGCTGCTTCTGAGCCAACATCCTAGTTGTCTGTGCAACCCCACATCCTTTTCCACTTAATAGTTATTTTGGGACCTTAGCTGGTGGTCTGGGCTGTTTCCCTTTCGACTACGGATCTTATCACTCGCAGTCTGACTGCCGAATATGAATGAATGGCATTCGGAGTTTATCTGAATTCGGTAACCCGAGATGGGCCCCTAGTCCAAACAGTGCTCTACCTCCATCATTCTCAACTTCGACGCTAGCCCTAAAGCTATTTCGGAGAGAACCAGCTATCTCCAAGTTCGTTTGGAATTTCTCCGCTACCCACAGCTCATCCCCGCACTTTTCAACGTACGTGGGTTCGGTCCTCCAGTGCGTTTTACCACACCTTCAACCTGGCCATGGGTAGATCACATGGTTTCGGGTCTACGACTACATACTCATTCGCCCTATTCAGACTCGCTTTCGCTGCGGCTCCGGCTCTTCACCTTAACCTCGCATGCAATCGTAACTCGCCGGTTCATTCTACAAAAGGCACGCTCTCACCCATTAACGGGCTCGAACTTGTTGTAGGCACACGGTTTCAGGATCTATTTCACTCCCCTTCCGGGGTGCTTTTCACCTTTCCCTCACGGTACTGGTTCACTATCGGTCATTAGGGAGTATTTAGCCTTACGGGATGGTCCCCGCGGATTCCGACGGAATTTCTCGTGTTCCGCCGTACTCAGGATCCTCCTAGGTGCTGTCACAATTTCGTCTACGGGGCTATTACCCACTTTGGCGGACCTTTCCAAGTCCTTCGACTATCCTGACAGACTACCATATCGGAGTCCTACAACCCCAACAAGCAAGCTTGTTGGTTTGGGCTTTTCCCGTTTCGCTCGCCGCTACTCAGGGAATCGAATTTTCTTTCTCTTCCTGCAGGTACTTAGATGTTTCAGTTCTCTGCGTCTACCTCTAACCAGCTATGTATTCACTGGAAAGTAACATCCTATAAAAGATGCTGGGTTCCCCCATTCGGAAATCTCTGGATCATAGCTCACTTACAGCTCCCCAAAGCATATCGGTGTTAGTCCCGTCCTTCATCGGCTCCTAATGCCAAGGCATCCACCGTGCGCCCTTATTCACTTAACCTTATCAACCTTGCGGTTGGGTCTTGACTACTTCTTCTAGCGATAGAAGGTTGGTCAATAAAATAAGCTTCGAACAATTAATTAATTAACTCTTCAACGCGGTGTTCTCGGTTTGTTTTGATTACTTTTTTTACTTCAATATCCAGTTTTCAATGAACAATCTAGTAACCAATGGTTACTAATGGAGCCTAGCGGGATCGAACCGCTGACCTCCTGCGTGCAAAGCAGGCGCTCTCCCAGCTGAGCTAAGGCCCCAGTAAAGCTATACAATTGAGAGTAGACCTCTCAAAACTGAACAAAGTGTTGACGAACCGTGTAGTTCCGTACTATTCCTTAGAAAGGAGGTGATCCAGCCGCACCTTCCGATACGGCTACCTTGTTACGACTTCACCCCAATCATCTATCCCACCTTAGGCGGCTGGCTCCAAAAGGTTACCTCACCGACTTCGGGTGTTACAAACTTTCGTGGTGTGACGGGCGGTGTGTACAAGGCCCGGGAACGTATTCACCGCGGCGTGCTGATCCGCGATTACTAGCGATTCCGGCTTCATGTAGGCGAGTTGCAGCCTACAATCCGAACTGAGAGAAGCTTTAAGAGATTTGCATGACCTCGCGGCCTAGCGACTCGTTGTACTTCCCATTGTAGCACGTGTGTAGCCCAGGTCATAAGGGGCATGATGATTTGACGTCATCCCCACCTTCCTCCGGTTTGTCACCGGCAGTCTCGCTAGAGTGCCCAACTGAATGATGGCAACTAACAATAAGGGTTGCGCTCGTTGCGGGACTTAACCCAACATCTCACGACACGAGCTGACGACAACCATGCACCACCTGTCACTTTGTCCCCGAAGGGAAAGCTCTATCTCTAGAGTGGTCAAAGGATGTCAAGACCTGGTAAGGTTCTTCGCGTTGCTTCGAATTAAACCACATGCTCCACCGCTTGTGCGGGCCCCCGTCAATTCCTTTGAGTTTCAACCTTGCGGTCGTACTCCCCAGGCGGAGTGCTTAATGCGTTTGCTGCAGCACTGAAGGGCGGAAACCCTCCAACACTTAGCACTCATCGTTTACGGCGTGGACTACCAGGGTATCTAATCCTGTTTGCTCCCCACGCTTTCGAGCCTCAGCGTCAGTTACAGACCAGAGAGTCGCCTTCGCCACTGGTGTTCCTCCATATATCTACGCATTTCACCGCTACACATGGAATTCCACTCTCCTCTTCTGCACTCAAGTCTCCCAGTTTCCAATGACCCTCCCCGGTTGAGCCGGGGGCTTTCACATCAGACTTAAGAAACCGCCTGCGCTCGCTTTACGCCCAATAAATCCGGACAACGCTTGCCACCTACGTATTACCGCGGCTGCTGGCACGTAGTTAGCCGTGGCTTTCTGGTTAGATACCGTCAAGGTAAGAGCAGTTACTCTCCTACTTGTTCTTCTCTAACAACAGAGTTTTACGATCCGAAAACCTTCTTCACTCACGCGGCGTTGCTCGGTCAGACTTTCGTCCATTGCCGAAGATTCCCTACTGCTGCCTCCCGTAGGAGTCTGGGCCGTGTCTCAGTCCCAGTGTGGCCGATCACCCTCTCAGGTCGGCTATGCATCATCGCCTTGGTGAGCCGTTACCTCACCAACTAGCTAATGCACCGCGGGTCCATCCATCAGTGACACCCGAAAGCGTCTTTCAAATCAACACCATGCGGTGTCGACTGTTATACGGTATTAGCACCTGTTTCCAAGTGTTATCCCCTTCTGATGGGCAGGTTACCCACGTGTTACTCACCCGTCCGCCACTCCTCTTTTCAAATGAGTGCAAGCACTCGGTAGAAAAGAAGCGTTCGACTTGCATGTATTAGGCACGCCGCCAGCGTTCGTCCTGAGCCAGGATCAAACTCTCATAATAAAAGTTGAACACGATCTTGCGATCGTTAAGCTCATTTGTTTGCTAGCATATTGCTTCGCTTGTTAAAAATTGTTGTTTGTTTTCACCGTTGTGAAAACAACCTACACATTTGGTTTGTCTTACTTTGTTCAGTTTTCAAAGGTCTACGTTGTTACCTCGCAGCAACTTTTATATCATATCAAATCTTCGATTTGATGTCAACACTTTTTTTAAAAAGTTTCAAAGTTTTTTCTGCTTGGTGTTGTCGTTTGTTTCAGCGACAACTTCATTAGTTTATCAGATTGTTTGTTATTTGTCAACAACTTTCTTCCTGATTTTTCAAGTTTTTTTAAAACTTGAATTGTTATTCTATTTTGGTCGTTTCGGCGTTTTTGTTGCTCGCCTTGCGACATGTAATAATATACCAAGTTTCGGCGCGTAGGTCAATCAAAAATTGCATTTTTTTTGAAGTTTTTTTCGTTGCCGATTGTTTTATTACTTTTGTTCTTTATCGTTCGTTTTCTCCCCATCTAATGATAGATTTTATTTGCTTTTTCATTTGTTTTTCTAGAAATAAAAAAACTGTCTATCATAGTCGACAGACAGTTTTTTTGTACTTATCTCATTGTTGGGAATAATAGTACGTCCCGAATCGATTGTGCATCTGTTAAAAGCATTACTAGACGATCAATACCAATACCTAAACCACCGGTTGGCGGCAATCCATATTCTAAAGCCTCGATAAAGTCTTCATCAACGCCATGAGCTTCATCATTTCCTTGCTCACGTTCTTTTTCTTGTCCCTCGAAACGTTCACGTTGATCAATCGGATCATTTAGTTCAGTGAACGCATTTGCAAATTCTTTTCCTACTATAAATAATTCAAAACGGTCAGTGAAACGTCCGTCTTCTGGATTTTTCTTCGCTAACGGAGAAACTTCAACTGGATGTCCATAAACAAACGTTGGCTGTTGCAAGGTTTCTTCTACAAAGGTTTCGAAGAATTCATTTAAAATATGCCCTACAGCCATGTTATCATTGATTTCTACATTGTGCTTCTCAGCCAAATCACGTGCTTGTTCAACCGTCATTTCTTGCCAGAAGTCGACACCTGTTTGCTCTTTGATCGCATCAACCATATGAACACGTTTGAATTCAGAACCTAAATCCACCTGTTTTCCATCATAAGTAATAGTCGATGTGCCTAATACTTTTTCAGCGGCATTACGAATGATCCCCTCAGTTAGATCCATCACATCTTTATAATCTGTATAAGCTGTATAAGCCTCTAACATTGTAAACTCAGGATTATGCGTTGTATCGATTCCTTCATTACGGAAAACACGGCCGATTTCATAGACTTTTTCCATACCGCCTACGATCAGACGTTTCAAATGTAATTCTAGAGCGATTCGTAGATATAGATCCATATCCAACGCATTATGATGTGTGATGAACGGTCTCGCAGTTGCACCACCAGCATCATTGTGTAAAACAGGTGTTTCCACTTCTACATAGCCATTACTATCTAAGTAACGACGGATTTCACTAATAATTTGACTACGCTTCATGAAACGATCAAAGCTATCTTTGTTACTGATTAAATCAAGGTAACGTTGACGGTAACGTTGTTCGATATTCGTCAAGCCATGATATTTATCTGGTAACGGGCGTAACGCTTTAGTTAATAGGACGATGGTTTTCGCCTTAACAGTTACTTCTCCTGTATCAGTCTTCATAATTTGTCCAGTGACGCCAAAGAAATCCCCGAGGTCAGCGTGCTTGAATAGTTCATACGCTTCATCTCCTACTTGGTCTTTACGCACATAGATTTGAATTTGACCTTCACGGTCTTGTAAGTGAGCAAATCCAGCCTTACCTTTTCCACGCTTTGTCATCATACGTCCAGCAACACTTGCTGACAAGTCTAGTTCATTTAGTTCTTCTTTTGAGTTTTTGTCATATTGTTCATGTAACTCACTTGAATTATGTGTACGGTCAAAACGTTTACCAAAGGGATCAATCCCTTCTTCACGTAAGTTTTCCATTTTTTCACGACGCACAAGCATTTGATCATTTAGATCGTCTAAGTGCGCTTGTTGTTCATCTGCCACTTTATTTCCTCCATTCTGAAATCACATACCATTATAATGCCACACTAAAACGAAAAAAAGCAAGCTGAACTTTGGATTCTGCCTGCTTTTTTTATTAGATTATTTCTATTGTCTCTTTTTCTGCATATTTTTCTGCTTTTTCTACAAACGCATCTAACAGATCGACCATTTCCTGCTGTGTCTCCGCTTGGTTGATTGCAGCTTTTACTTTCGCTGCACGAGGGATTCCTTTTAGATAGTAGGCAGCATGCTGACGAAATTCTCTTGTTGCAATGCGTTCCCCTTTTAAGTCTATCAAACGCGTTAGATGAAGTTTCGCGGTTTCGATTTTTTCAAATGGACTTGGCTCCGGTATCAATACACCTGTTTCAAGATATTCCTTTGTTCGTTGGATCATCCAGGGATTTCCTAAAGCTGCTCTACCGATCATTACACCATCAGCACCCACGTATTCGATCATCCGTTTAGCATCTTCCGGGGTTTTCACATCACCATTTCCCATAAAAGGAATCGTTAAATGACGTTTTACTTCTTTCAATACTTCCCAATTCGCTTTTCCTTCATACATTTGCACTCGAGTTCTGCCGTGCATTGCAATGGCAGAAGCACCTGCTTTTTCAGCAGCTAGTGCGTTCTCTACGGCAAATAAGTGTTCATCATCCCAGCCAGTCCGCATTTTTACCGTTACTGGCAAAGAAACCGCTGAAGAGACTGCTTCAACCATTTCATAGACTTTATTCGGGTCTAATAGCCATTTCGCCCCCGCTTCAGCTTTGATAATCTTATTGACAGGACAGCCCATGTTGATATCGATGATCGCTGCTTGGGTATTTTCTTCGACAAACTTCGCAGCTTCAACAAGATTCTCTTTATTTCCACCAAAAATCTGAACGCTTAATGGGTATTCTCGATCATCAATATAAAGCATATCCAACGTTTTTTTATTCCTAGTCTGGATCCCTTTATCACTGATCATCTCGCAAACAACTAGACCTGCACCAAATTCTTTGACTGTTACTCGGAAAGCCGCATTACTAATACCTGCCATTGGTGCAACGACCACTCGATTAGGAATCTCAATATTACCTATTTTCCACATCAGGCTTTCCTCCTATTTATTTCGTGTATTTTTGATGGCTTCGTCTCTCAATTCGATTAAATCTTCTTCGCTATAATGGTATTTATTCCCGCAAAATTGGCAAACGGCTTCTGCCCCATGATCTTCTTCGATCATCGCATTGATTTCATCAAGGCCTACAGCGATTATTGCTGTGCCAAATTTTTCTTTTGAACAGTTACATTTAAACTGTACTGGCATTTTTTCTAAAATTTCGATTTCATCTTTGCCTAATAAACGTTCCAAAATCCCTTCTGGAGATTCACCTTCATCGATCAAACGAGAAATCATCGGCACTTCCTGCAATCGTTGTTCAATAAAATCGATTGTTTTTTCATCTGCTCCCGGCATCACCTGGATCATAAATCCACCAGCAGCTCTAACATGTTCATCCGTATCAACTAAAACACTTAGACCGATGGCTGAAGGAATTTGTTCTGAAACAGCCATAAAATAAGTAAAATCTTCGCCGATTTCACCAGAAACGATCGGTGTTTGACCTGAGAAAGTTTCTTTCAAGCCAAGGTCTTTGATCACAGTAAAGACGCCTTCTGTCCCAACTGCTCCGCGAACATCGATTTTTCCACTCTCATTAAGGGTTAGGCTAACATGAGGATTTTTGATATAGCCTTTTGTATTTCCACTGCCGTCACTATCGACAACAATACTTCCTGCCGGACCATTCCCTTGAACTTTGACCGTTAATTTATCTTCACCTTTTAACGTTGCACCTAACAATAGCGCACCGACCATCGTTCTGCCTAATGCAGCTGTCGACGAGCTCCATGTATCATGACGTTCTTGTGCTTCTGAAATTGTATTTGTTGCGCAAACAGCGTAAGCGCGAATCGATCCTTCATAACATAATGCTTTTACTAAGTAATCTTCCATTTTATTTTCCTCTTCTCACTTGGGACTTTTTCTGACTCATTATCAGATAATACTAGCATTTTACTATTTTTTCAACTAAAGAATTTTAATAAGCCACTTAACAATCGATAGCAATCAGCACCTTGGGTTATTCCATCTCTGGACTTAGCACCACTTGGTACTAGAAAGAATATTGGGAATGGAATGATTCCATGGATAAGTGGAGCGAACTATTAAAAGGCTTTTTAGAAAGAATAATGCTTCAAATCATCAACAAAAATGAGGTCTATGGTTAGATGAAAAAAAGCAGTGTAGTTTTTCATGCTACACCGCTTTTTATTATTTCTAAGAATGATTATTTGTAACGATCTTCAAAGTTGTTGCGATCATATTCAGAGTCATCTTTTTTGTCTTCATCTTTTGTTTCAGATTGGACAGTTTCTTCTGCTTTTTCACTGTTCGCTTTTACTTCTTCTGCTTCGTCGTGCAATTCTTTTTTCGCCTCTTCAAAGTCTTGTTTTTCTTCAGCTTGTTTTTGTGCGTCTTTTTCTTCTAATGCACGTTTGGCTTCTTCAAATGTTTGAGCCTTTTCACTTGGGAACTGGCTATCGATAACATCTTGAGGCATAACACCTTCTTCAAACAATGACTTGATGCTGCGCGCATCTAATGTTTCAAATTCAAGTAGTTTTTCTGCGATCAATTTGTGTTGAGCGCGATGTGCTTCAATGATTTCATGCGCTTTATCATGAGCTTCCATCAAGATACGACGTACTTCTTGATCGATTTCAAATGCTACTTGTTCAGAGTAAGCTTTAGTTTGACCATAATCACGGCCAACAAAGACTTGGTGGTTTCCTTCATATTGAACAGGACCTAATTTATCGCTCATTCCATATTCAGTGACCATGCTGCGTGCAATTCCTGTTGCTTGTTCAAAGTCATTTGATGCACCAGTTGATTGAACACCGAAGATGATTTCTTCTGCTGTACGTCCGCCAAGTAAGCCAACGATTTGTTCAAACATATCTTCTCTAGTCATCAAGAATTGATCTTCTTTTGGTAAAGCGATCATGTATCCACCAGCACGTCCGCGAGGAATGATCGTTACTTTGTGGACGATGCGAGCACGGCTTAGAACTAACCCAACGATCGTATGTCCCGCTTCGTGGTATGCAACCATTTCGCGTTCTTTCTTGTTGATTACGCGATCCTTCTTAGCTGGTCCGGCAATCACGCGGTCTTCTGCTTCATCCACATCTGACGCGTCGATTTTCTTTTTATTACGACGAGCAGCAACTAACGCCGCTTCGTTTAAGACGTTTTCTAGATCAGCACCAGCAAAACCTGGTGTTTGTTGTGCAACAACTTTTAAGTCAACATCATCAGCCAACGGTTTGTTACGAGCGTGAACTTTAAGAATCGCTTCACGGCCTTTCACATCTGGACGACCAACTAAAATTTGACGGTCAAAACGACCTGGACGTAATAATGCTGGGTCTAAAACGTCTGAACGGTTCGTTGCAGCAACAACGATAACTCCTTCATTGCCATCAAAACCATCCATTTCAACGAGTAATTGGTTTAAGGTTTGTTCACGTTCATCGTGTCCGCCACCCATACCGGCACCACGTTGACGACCGACAGCATCGATTTCATCGATGAAAATGATCGCTGGTGCATTTTTCTTCGCCGTTTCAAATAAATCACGGACACGGCTGGCACCGACACCGACAAACATTTCAACGAAGTCTGAACCTGAGATAGAGTAAAACGGTACGCCTGCTTCACCGGCTACGGCTTTAGCAAGTAATGTTTTACCTGTTCCTGGAGGGCCCTCTAAAAGAACACCTGCTGGAATACGTGCACCTAATTCAACGAAACGTCGTGGATCTTTTAAGAACTCGACTACTTCAACTAATTCTTGCTTTTCTTCTTCGGCTCCTGCTACATCAGAGAAGCGTACGCGATTGGCTTTTTTGTCTGCTTCTTTGGCTTTTGATTTACCAAAGTTCATGACACGGCCGCCGCCACCGCCACCGCCGCCTTGTTGACCCATCATCATATAGAATAAGAAGATGAATAACACGATCGGTAAGAAGCTAAATAGAATCGACAACCAAGCACCACTTGTTGACTGCTCTTTTACTGTTAATTTTACATTATTGTCTTTCGCCATTTCCTGAATCCCTGATAAGGTGATGTCACTTGGCAGGACAATCGTTGTAAATGATTTTGTTGATACTTCTGTCGATCCCCATAACGAAAGACCTCCAGTGTTTTTGATTTCTTGTTTGTCTTTATACTGACCAACGATCTTGTACACGCCATTTGTTGGCTGGATCGTCATTTCCTTGATTTTCCCTTTTTCTAATTGGGTATTAAATGTTGAGTATTCAATATCCGGCGACTGTTGATTGCTATTTCCAAAGATGAAATATACAACCATGACCATCGCTAAAATAAGCAATACATAGTATAGGCCATTTTTCATGCCGCTATTTTTTTTATTCATGCCTGTCCTCCTTTGAACAACTACTCGTAATTCTTGTGTTTACGGTTTATTTTTTATCAATTCTGACCATTACATTGTAACATAACTATTTCCAAGAGAGATATTAATTTGATTCGTAGATTTCTGGTTTCAAGACCCCTACGTAAGGCAGGTTCCGATAAGCTTCTGCATAGTCTAAACCATAACCGACAACGAATTCATTCGGCACATCAAAGCCAACGTAATCTGCGACGATATCTACAACACGGCCTTCTGGTTTATCTAATAATGTCACGATTTTTACAGAAGCTGCTTTTCTATATTTAAATAAATCTACTAAATAAGCTAATGTTCGCCCACTGTCGATGATATCTTCAACGATCAGGATATCCCGACCCTCAACATTTGTGTCTAAATCTTTAACGATTTTTACTTCACCGGATGATACCGTTGCATTGCCGTAGCTTGATACATCCATAAAATCCATTTCCAAATGTGTATCGATGCAGCGTGTAATATCAGCCATAAAAGGAATGGCACCTTTTAAAATACCGATCACTAAAGGATTCTTGCCTTTGTAATCTTCTGTCAACTGTTTTCCAAGTTCAGCTGATTTTTCAAGGATTTGTTCTTGTGAAATCAAAACTCGCTCAATATCTTTCTCTAGCATAGTGCTCTCCTTTTCCTTGTAGGTTATTCTCCCATATTTCATCGTTCATATTCATTGAATGTTACTCCTTTGTTTTATAAAGGAGTCTGTAGAGTATTTTATCAGTTTCTTTAGGAATACTCAAATATGAATTTGCAAATTTAGGCATCCAGATGATCTCTTCTGCACTTGAGAGAATCAGCCAGTTTTTTTCTCGGACAGAATTAGGGATCTTTTGATCGATAAATATACGTTTGACTCGTTTCGTTAATTGGGGTGTCAACGCGATTCGATCACCTTCTTTCCTATGCCGAACAGTTAGCGGCAAAGGGATCTCACTACTTATCGTTAGGGAACGTTCCTGCCAGTTTCTGATTCTTTCAGGTTGTTCAACAATATCTCCACTTTTTTCTAAACATAGCCATTCGTTTTCTGAAAGAAACAATTGCTCGCCTACGTTTAGAGAAAATAATTCGTTTTCTGAAATCATCGTTCTTTTTCTCAAATAGGCACTGTCATATTCCTTGATCATTTGCCAGTCCTGCTCCAAATCAATCATCATTTGTGGTTTTGAATCGTTTATTAGTGTCAAAAGTTGTTGAACTTGCTTTTGGCTGACATTGATGTTTTGAGGGACTAATGTTTGCTGAAGTAATTGCTGAATGAAAAAAAATTGAATGCTTTTTTCTTCCCGCTTTAGCTCTTGCAATTGAATGCGCCAACCTTCTTGTGTTTCCGAAACCCACCTTTGATACTTAGGCAAAATCACCAATTGAATCAATTCGTCAGCATAGTTGATTTGCGTACTAAAATCACTCATATGTTGTAAAAACTGTTGGTTTTCTTTTTTTAACATCGGGATAACATTGTGTCTCATCCGATTACGTACATACTCATCACTTAGATTGGTACTATCTTCAAAATAGCTAATTTTTTCCTGTTCAGCAAACCGCTCTAACTGTTCTTTAGAAAATAGTAGCAATGGACGTATCAATTGCCCTTCTCCAAAACTTTGCTCAGAACGAATGCCTACTAAATTTGTCAATGTACTGCCTCGAGTTAGTTTCATCACGATCGTTTCAGCTTGATCGTCACTGTGATGTGCTGTGAATAGTTTGGAATACGCGTTTTTTTCCATAAGTTCCGTAAAAAAAGCATAACGGAAATGTCGAGCTCGCGCTTCCGTATTCCGGGATTTGTCAGCTGCTTTCCACTCTTTACTATAATAAGGAAGTCCTTGCTTTTGACAATACTGTCTTAGATAGGCTTCTTCTTCCGCTGATTCAGATCGTAACTGATGATTCACATGCGCTATCGCCAGATGGAAGCCATCTTTTTTGGCCGAGCGTTGCATTAAATGCATTAAGACCATAGAATCAACTCCTCCAGAAACAGCCAGAAGAATCCGCTCATCCGCTTGCCAATAATGATTCTTTTTACAATAGCGGTAAAATTCCTGAAACATTCACTCACTCCCAGTTCCTCTCATAAAGTTAGCTAAAACAGAAAAGCCGAGCTCTCGCTCAGCTTCGATTGTTTATTAGTTACGGCGACCGCCTCGTCCACCACGTTTACCTTCTGTATTGCGTTTTAGTGAAGACAAACGGTCATCACTATCTTTTAAAAATGAACTCATCAATGAATCAAAATCTTGTTTTGAATTCGTTGGCTGTGCTCTTGTAAATTGTTTTTTAGGCGCTGGACGTTGTCCACGGTCACGATTTCCTTGCTGTTCATGGTTATCACGACGTTGAAATTCACGCTTTTGTTCTACTGGTTGTTCTTGTGCTTTACGAATAGACAAGCCGACTTTACCGTCATCACCAACCGAAGTCACTTTGACTGTCACTTCATCTCCTACAGTTAAGACATCATGAATGTCTTTAACGAACCCATTTGATACTTCACTAATGTGAACCAACCCTGTTTTTCCTTCACCTAAATCAATGAAGGCACCAAAATTTGTGATACCTGACACTTTCCCTGGCAACTTAGCTCCTACTTCAATTGACATAAAAAAAATGTTCCTCCTATTATTTACCCTATTATATCTGCAGTTATTCGCCTGATTGTTTCTCAGAGGAATGAGACTGTGATTGACTTTCTTCTGCTGATGATTTTTGTTCTGCATTCGAGCTAGTTGTTCCGCCTAACTCTGGGATATTGTAGATTTGTTCGCCTTCTTTTGAAACATAAAAACGACTGCGTGCCAACTTAGCAACGTAATCTTCATCTCTCAAGAGTGCAACATCTTGTTCTAAACGCTTAAGCTTTTTATCTGCTTCTTTCGATTCAGCTACAGCTTCAACATGCTGTTTCTTGAAGGTATTAAGCTGTTGGTAATCTTTCATCAGCTGAAAACCTGAAACGAGAAAAATTACAAACGCTACGAGAAAAACAACCGCTAAACGCCGACGTCTGAAAATCAACTGTTTATGCTGTTTTTGAAACTCGGCATACTGTTCTTTTGTATACTCATTATCTAATGCAGCAACTTTCTCCGTGTCTTTTTTCTTTTTTCCCATGTTTTCCGCTCCACTCGTTTTTTGGTTTGTCTGCTATATTATACCAACATCTAAGATGCTTGTCTAATCTAAATTATCACTATTTTCTACTCTTTTTTCGGAAATAATCTGATACATTTTCTCAGCATCTTCTTTTTTCGTTGAATCACGGAGCTCAAGAACTTCAATTTCCAGTATTTTATTTCCAAATTGAATCTTGATTTGATCACCAATTTTTACATTACTGGACGATTTTGCAAGAATACCATTGATTTGAATTCGACCTTTGTCTGCAACTTCTTTTGCCACAGGCCTTCTTTTGATGATACGTGAAACTTTTAAAAATTTATCTAAACGCATAACTATTACCTCTTCATTCTTAATATTTTCGCTCCAAACGGCAGTGTCAGCCATTCACGGATCGTGAATAAATTTATTTTGATGATAATAAAAATAAATGAGCCTCCGCCAATCAGAACACCTAAAATTGTGACAACTAACGCTTGCCCTCGATGGACGATCGTTCCTAAAAGTATGGCAACTACTGCTTGATAGCATAACAATACGATACTCATTCCACCTAAACTAATCAATAATTTTTTAAGAAAACGTCCTTCACCAGCAAATTGATTAATTTCCTTTTTTGAAAAAAGAACCAGTAATACTAAGGTTGCTATCAAACCCACAATTGTCGATAGGCTCGCACCAGCGGTTCCCCACAAATAAATCAAAGGGTGTGAAGAAAACGCCTTTACTAAAAGACCTGCAAAAGCGGCTAGCAGCGCCGTCCTGAATTGATTTTGGCTTTGAAAGATACTTTGGTAGGCTTGAATTACTGCCATAAATGCAATGGAACAAACATAGATGCCCAAAACACCATTTCCCTGATAGTCTTTAAATAATGCATAATTCATATAAGGAAGCAATAACGCCAAACCAACCGAAGCTGCCGCTGCAATCGCCGTAGTCAATCGTAAAAAAATCTTGGCAGCCTGTAAAAAGCGCCCCTGTTCTTGATTGATAAAGTACTTCGTCAGTGCAGGTAAGAAACTAGAACTCAATGCTAAAGCAACAACTAAACCTAGTTGTACTAAAGGTTGTCCTCGGTCATAAACACCTTTATCGATTTTTGCAGCTGAATCACTCACTCCTGAGACAACCAATGCATTTTTTACAACAAATGAATCAATCAGTTGAAATAGAATCAAAAAAGCGCTGTATAATGACACGATGCCGCCTTCTAACAACAATCGGCCAAATAATTTTCTTGAGCCTTTCGAAAAAGACCACTGGGTCAGATAAGCCGAACTGCCTACCCGTATTTTCTGATCATAATACCAAAGAATCACGGCGGCAACGATCCCGCCAAAAAGCGCACCAGCCATTGCGATCGTTCCAGTTTGATAAATCGACCAACCGAAACTGCTAAATGAATAGGCAGCGACCAAAATCACGCCTACTCGAACAATTTGCTCCACCACTTGAGAAACAGCACTTGGAATCATTAATAGATGTCCTTGAAAGTTTCCACGGTAAAAGGATAGGATCGGTACCAGTAAAAAAGTAAAAGAAACGACCCGAATCAAGGAGGCCAACTTAGGATCTCCCATCATATAGGCAATTTCATCACTGCCTAAAAAGAAAAAGCTCCAGCACAGCACCGCAATCACAAAAACAAAGGGAAACAGCTGTTGTAAAACCTTTTTTTGACCACTGACCTCTGGCTGCTCTGCTACTACTTTTGAAATAAACTGCGGCAAACCAGACAACGCTAACGTCATCGCGATCCCATAAATCGGATAAACTTGCTGGTAAACATAAAACCCTTCATCACCAACTAAATTTTGAAAAGGCACACGATAAACGGCGCTCAGTACCTTAGCAACAAACGATGCCGCTGTCAAAACAACGGCCCCCTGCATCATCGACCGCATCTCCTTATGTGCCATTACTTAACCTCCAATCTAAAAGCTGAACAGACCGATTAGCTCTCGAACAAATTAGGAAATTTTGACGAAGATGTTCTTTATCTTTGACAAAATTTATCTATTTGTTTCTAGAGCTGGTCTGAGAAGCTGGATACGTCTAAAAGCTGAACGAGCTCGATTGATCTCGACTGAAAAATAGGAAAAATGATTTGGCGATGCTTTCTATCGCCATGAATGTTTATCTTTTTTCCGAGAGATCAGCTCGTAAAGCTGGATAAGTCTAATAGCCGAACCCGCTCCATCGTTCTCGACTATTCTCACTCAGCCTCCACTGCACTTGTTTTGTATTTCTCTTGTCTTAAAGCAGTGGTAAATGAAGCTACTTCTTGCAGCCATGCTGCTTCTTTCATATCTTTCGGCACTTTCAACCGGATCGTCATTTTTTCATTGTCCACAGCTAAATCTGCTTTTAGCTGCGTTTCAGACAACGCTTCAAAAATCTGTTCTACGCTATAAGTTTTTGTTCCGACTTTACTCAAAGTAAATACAATCTCTTGTTTACGTTTGCGAATCGTTTCAAGCAATGCACGATCGCCATCCATTTTGATTTGTCCAGTGGTCAATAGATGCGCCACCTCATCAGGGTATTCACCGAAACGGTCAAGCAGATCTGCTTCCAGTTCGTCGTACATATCCATATTTTCCAACTGGCGGATCCGTTTGTAAATTTCGATTTTTTGACGTTCGTCTGAGATATAGGATGTCGGTAAATAGGCATCGATCCCAAGATCGATTTCCACCGTTGTCTTTTGATCCTGAATATTTTTCCCTTGCTTACGGGCAACAGCTTCTGACAGCATTTGTGAGTACATGTCAAACCCGACCGAGTCGATAAATCCATGTTGCTGTGCGCCAAGTAAATTTCCAGCCCCTCGAATCGATAAATCGCGCATTGCGATTTTAAATCCTGAACCTAACTCCGTAAAGTCTTTGATTGCTTCTAAGCGCTTTTCACTTACTTCATTTAGGATTTTTTGCTGTTCATACATAAAATAGGCATATGCCACACGATTACTACGGCCAACTCGGCCACGTAATTGATACAATGTCGATAAGCCCATATAGTCTGCATTTTCAACAAATAATGTATTGGCATTAGGGATATCTACCCCCGTTTCAATAATCGTTGTTGTGACCAGAACATCATATTGCCGCTCGATAAAATCGAATAACGTATTCTCCAGCTGAACTTCGGTCATCTGACCATGGGCATAAGCAATTCTTGCTTCTGGAACCAGCGCTTGGATTTCCTCAACTTTTTGTTCGATCGTATCTACACGATTATACAGATAAAATACTTGCCCATCTCTTGCCATTTCCCGTTCAATGGCTTCTCTGATCGCACCTGGATTACTTTCCATCACATAGGTCTGGATCGGATAGCGGTTTTCAGGTGGGGTTTCGATGACAGAAAGGTCCCGAACGCCCAACATAGACATATGCAAAGTACGAGGGATCGGAGTAGCTGTCAGAGTCAATACATCGACTTGTGCCCGTAATTGTTTCAAGCGTTCCTTATGCTTAACCCCAAAACGTTGCTCTTCATCGATCACTAATAATCCCAGATCACTAAAATTCACATCTTGTGAAAGCAGACGATGCGTTCCAACCACGATATCCACTTGTCCATGCTTGATTTTTTCAATGGTTTCACTTTGCTGCTTCTTCGTCCTGAAGCGGCTGAGCAACCCAACTTCAACTGGGAATCCTTCAAAACGATCCAACATTGTTTCATAATGCTGTTGTGCTAAAATGGTCGTCGGCACCAAAAAGGCGACTTGTTTATTATTATTGATTGCTTTGAATGCCGCTCTTAAAGCCACTTCTGTTTTTCCGTAGCCAACATCTCCCACTAATAAACGATCCATCGGACGAGTTTTTTCCATATCATGTTTGATTTCTGCTGTACTACGAAGCTGATCATCTGTTTCGCTGTATGGAAAAGCATCTTCAAATTCTTTCTGGTAGGCATCATCTGGTGGAAAAGCATAGCCTTTTTCAGATTCTCTGGATGCATAAAGCTGAATCAGATCATCCGCGATATCTTCGATTTTTGAAGAAACCTTGCGCTTGGTTTTACTCCATTCGCTGCCGCCTAGTTTATTTACTTTAGGTGACTTTGCTTCTGAAGCAACGAATTTTTGAATCAAATTCAGTTGCGTGACTGGTATAAAAAGCTTGTCATCATTTTGGTAGAGAATCGTAATGTAGTCTTGATGGACACCATCGACTTCTAACGTCTGCATACCGATGTACTTACCGATCCCATGATTCGCATGAACGACATAGTCACCGTTTTTTAAGTCACTATAGCTTTTTAAGCGTTCCGCATTAGAAACCGTTCGGCGGCGCGCTCTTTTTTTCGTAGTTGTATGGAAGATTTCTTTTTCTGTGATTGCAACGATTTTTTCAACAGGTAGTTCAAAACCGGTTTGCAATGCGCCTTCAACGATTTGAATTTTCCCTTCAAGCAATTTATTCGGCGAAGCTGTAACACTGGAGATATCAAAATCCCGAAACAGCTCTTCCACTTTTTGACTACGTTCTTTCGTAGGCACAAAAACAATGACTGTCTGATCTTGTTTTTGCCAACGATCCATTTCAGTTTTCAATAAAGGCATTTGTCCGAAAAATTGCTGCATCGAACGATACTGAAAGTTATGAATCGCTTGAAAGCGAAGATTCCCCATTCCTTTTTGAAACAGCGAAAAGAAAGTTGCTGAAAAGGGCATTTTGCGAATTTGTTCGTGGAAATCTACACCAAAAGTTTGTTCTGGAAAAACGCGCATTTCTTCTAATTTAAGAACGTGCCATTCATTTTCTTCTCGAATGATTTCACGTTCTGCTTCTAAAATACGTGCATAATCATCAACAAAAATCAAACTGTCTTCAGACAAATAATCTAATAATGTGGTTTTTTCTTCATATAAGAAATCCGTATAATAATGAGCAGTCTCTGTAGGGATTCCTTGACTCCAAGAAGTTGCCAACTGACCAAAATAATCGGTTAAAAAACTTCTTTCTGTTGCTTCTTTAGCAATCGCAATTCTTTTTTCTAACGCCTTACTTAACTGCTTCTCTCCATAAGCTAAATCTTCTTGAGAGAAAATCATATCTGTCATTGGCGATAACGTAACGGATTCGATCGCACCAACTGAGCGCTGAGTGTCCGCTTCAAACTGACGAAGCGAATCAATTTCAATATCAAATAATTCCGCACGAACAGGATATTCTGAATTCAATGGATAGACATCTACGATACTGCCGCGGATACTAAAATCTCCTGGTTTTCCAACTAAAGACTGCCGCTCATACCCCATCAAGACTAACTGCTGGGCTAATGTATCTAGCTCGAGCTCACTGCCGATTTCCCAATGTAGCTGCCCCTGTTCCCATGTTTGTTTGCTGGGTAAATATTTTCTTAGCCCTGCCACCGGAACCACAATGATTCCTGCTTTTTCTGTCAATAAAAAATTAAGAGCTGCCACTCGTTCTGCTCTCGCTTCTGGTGATGAAAAAGCCATTTCAGCGGATAATACTTCATCCACTGGAAACAAATAGACTTCGTCATCAGATAATACATTACGAAAATCTTCAACTAACTGGTTGCCGTAATATAGATTAGGGACCGCAACGACGATTTTTTTCTTTTTTTGCTTAAATGCGCTCGTCATGATCAGTGTTTTAGCAGAACCCGCTAACCCTGTGATTAGTTGGCGGTTGCTTCCTGCTAACTGTTGCTGCCATTCTTGAACCAGCTGACTTGAACCGATTCGTTCGATGATATTCACGTCAGGCGTCCTCCTTCTTCTATCGTTTATTTACCGTTAAAATGATTCATTGTATCAATAAAGGTGTGCCCTTCGCTAGCATAGATCGCTGCATCTGCTGCACTTTTCACAGCTAGTAAAATCTCTTCGTGCTGCTCTTTAGGAAATCCACTCAATACATGATGGACAACTGGCGTATTGCCAAGTGGACGGCCGATGCCTACTTTAATTCTTGGAAACACATTTGTCCCAAGATGAGCAATCAAACTTTTTATTCCATTGTGTCCACCGGCACCGCCTTTTTCCCGCAGACGAATCTTGCCAACCGCTAAATCCAAATCGTCATAAATGACGATCAGCTCTTCATCAGCCACTCCATAATAAGTCATCAATGGACCTACTGAACGGCCTGATTCGTTCATGAAGGTCAAAGGCTTAACTAGCATGATTTTCTCCGTACCGATAAAAAATTGCGCAATATCTGCTTCAAACTGGCTTTTATTAAAGGTTGCATTGTAACGATGTGCAATTTCATCAATTGTTATAAAACCAATATTATGTTTCGTTTCTTGATACTTACTTCCAGGATTACCTAATCCAACGATCATTTTCATTATCTATTTCTCCTTCATTTTAAAAGGACTAAAAGAGAATATTCTTCACAAATTTCTCTTTCCTTATTTTTATATTGTTCAACACAAAATACCCGGGCAGGAAAATCTTCTGCCCAGTTTTTTACAATTATACCATAAAACAGCCTACAGCCTACCTTTTTAAATGTTTAAAAAATTCGTAAGAGAATACTCTTTCTTTGTACATGAAAAAAACTTTTAAAAACATAAATAGTGAAATACCGCACATGAAAGAGTTTTCTTATGAAACACCTTCAAAAACTGTATTAATAAATGCAAACAAAAAACGTGACAAACATCACAAACGGTGGTATTATCAACGTGTTAAAACAATTAACAGAAAGGAATGGTACACATGACTGCAGCAGCAGGAAATAAAGATCATCAAAAAGTAATTTTGGTTGGAGATGGCGCTGTCGGATCTAGTTACGCATTTGCCTTAGTCACACAAAACATTGCACAAGAAGTTGGAATTATAGATATAGATACAAAGAAAACTGAAGGGGATGCTGCTGACTTATCTCACGCACTAGCATTTACTTCTCCTAAGAAAATTTATGCTGCTACTTATGACGATTGTCACGATGCTGACCTTGTCGTATTAACTGCAGGAGCTGCTCAAAAACCTGGTGAAACAAGAATCGATCTCGTTCACAAAAATTTAAAAATCAATAAACAAATCGTAACAGCGATCGTTGATTCTGGTTTTAATGGCATTTTCTTGGTTGCAGCAAATCCAGTTGACATTTTAACTTATTCTACATGGAAATTCTCAGGATTTCCAAAAGAACGCGTTATTGGCTCAGGAACTTCTTTAGACTCTGCACGTTTCCGTCAAGCAATCGCAGAATTAGTCGATGTTGATGCCCGTAACGTCCATGCTTACATTTTAGGAGAACACGGAGATACTGAATTTCCAGTTTGGTCTCATGCAAATGTCGCTGGTCTCCAAATTTATGAATGGGTCAAAAATAATCCTGACACGGATGAAGAAGCTATGGTCAACTTATTCTTCAATGTACGGGATGCTGCTTATTCGATCATCGAGAAAAAAGGCGCAACATTCTACGGGATCGCTGCAGCTTTAGCCCGTATCACAAAAGCGATCTTAGATGATGAAGATTCTGTTTTCCCACTTTCTGTTTACTTAGATGGTGAATATGGACAAAATGATATTTATATCGGCGCACCAGCAGTCATCAACCGCCAAGGAATCAAACAAGTCATTGAAATCCCATTGACAGATTCTGAAATGGACCGGATGAACGCTTCTGCAAATGCGTTAAAAGACGTGATCAAATCTGCATTTGAAAAATTCGAAGCTGAAAATAATTAATAAAAAAAACATCGCAGTTTTACCCACTGCGATGTTTTTTATTTAATTATATAACCCATCCGGCTCTTCTTTTGTCACAATGTAAATATTTTTCATTTGCGTATATGCATCCAGCATCGATTTGTGTGTTTCACGGCCGATCCCAGATTTCTTATAACCGCCAAATGGTGCACCTGCTGGCAATTGATTATACGTATTGACCCACATCCGACCTGTTCTCACTTTGCGGGCAACACGAATCGCTGTATTGATATTTTGTGAGAAGACTGCTCCACCGAGCCCATAATCTGATTGATTGGCTAATGCAATGACTTCTTCCTCTGTTTTGAATTTCATCACTGTCGCAACAGGACCAAAAATTTCTTCTTGTGCAATACACATGGCATTGTTCGCATCTGCTAATAACGTTGGCGCTAAAAATGCCCCTTTATCTAATCCATTCTCAGTAATCTTATAGCCGCCTGTAATCAACTTCGCGCCTTCTTTAGTCCCGATTTCTACATACTCTAAAATCCCTTTTAATTGTTTTTCATTGATTTGGGCACCCATTTGAACGCCTTCTTCCCATGGCAAACCGACTTTGATCGTTTCAAATTTTTCTTTTAGCGCAGCTACAAATCGATCGTAAATTCCTTCTTGGACAAAGACACGAGAACCAGCGCAGCATACCTGCCCCTGATTGAATAAAATCCCTAATTGAACGCCTTCTAAGGCCCGCTCCCAATTCGCATCATCAAAGATGATATTGGCTGATTTACCACCCAGCTCAAGCGTTGCCGGAATCAATTTTTCGGCTGCTGCTTTTGCTACAGTATAACCAACCTCTGTTGATCCTGTGAACGCCAGCTTGTCAAAGCCATCATGCTCAAGCATATAGTTTCCTGAATCTGATCCACGACCTGTAATTAAATTTGCTACTCCTTTTGGCAATACTTTATCGAGTAATTTAAATAATTCCAACAGACTTAAGGATGTTGTGGAAGAAGGATGAATAACCACTGTATTTCCTGCTGCAAGTGCCGGTGCCAGCTTCCAAGCGCCCATCAACAACGGGAAATTCCAAGGAATGATTTGTCCTACTACACCGATCGGTTCTTTAATGACCAGCGATAATGTATCCGTGTCAAAATCCTTCACAGTTCCTTCTTCACCACGAATCACTCCAGCAAAATAGCGGAAATGATCTGCTGTCGCCGGAACATCGATCGTCATTGTTTCGCGAAGGGGTTTCCCATTGTCCAACGTTTCAACTAATGCCAAATGCTCTTTATTTTCATCGATTAAATCAGCAATTTCCAACAACAAGTGACTGCGAGTCGCGACATCGACATCTTTCCATGTTTTGAATGCTTCTTGCGCCGCTGCGACTGCCTGATCAACATCTGCATGAGTGGCGTCAACAAAATCAGCTAGCTTTTCACCATTACTTGGATTATAACTAGAGATTGTCTGACTACCTGAGCCTTTCGTCCATTTACCGTCAATATACAGCTGATACGCGTCATCCACTGTGTTACGAACATCAATTGGTCTACTCAATTTAAAATCACTCCTTATTTTAGATAGCGCTTACAAAACATTATATATCTAAAATTTTAAAAGTAAATAGTATTTCCAAATTTTTTTGATTTTATCTAAAAAATAATCGGCCTACCTAAAAAAAAGACAGCCTCGACTTAGACTGTCTTTTTTAGTACTCGCTAATTTTCATATAAAATTCCTTTTTCGGACAATGCTTCTTTGATTCGCACCAGCATTTCTTCGTCCGCACAATGAATCGTGTGCAAATGAACACCTTCCGTCAGCTCTGATAACAATGACGCATTACTTTTCTCATACATTTTTATGAATGATTGAACTTCTTTTTCTGTACGAATATGCAAACCGCCTGTCAGCTCACCATAAATAGGATGCTCTACGACGACATCAATAATCTCTCCACCACATGCGACAATGATCGATAACTCCTCTGCCGTTTTTTCTGGAGCATGCTGGCAAGCGATTTTACGCCAGATTCCTTTTTTATCTTGGGTTGTTTCCAGCAAATACCCACGCGCAGTCGCGATGATTTCTTGCCCTGCCGCTCTTAAGAGGGCGACATCGCCAACAATGATTTGGCGACTGACATTTAAATCTTTTGCAAAACGGCTGGCGCTCACTGGTTTTTCTGCTGTCGTTAAGGTCTGTAAAATCAGTTCCCGCCTTTTGATTCCGTCCATTTATTTCCCTCCTGCTACCTTAGTCCAACTGTTGTTGCTGAAAATGCTTCGACGCATCCATGATTCCTTGATAGGTTTCTGTCATTACTTCTTTATAGATGTCGTTTGTTACGTAACCAGCAATTTTTTCTAGTACTTCTTTTTCTCTAGAAGGATCAAGAATTTCTTTGCCCGCAGTCTTTTTGATTTCGGCAATCGATGTCACTGCATCCATCCGCTCTTCTAACAGCGCAACGATCTTCTTATCAAGTGCATCGATTTTATTTCGTTGATCGGCTAATGATGTGTTCTTTTCTTCTACATCGATTTCTTTGATGACTTTTGCCGGATTGCCGCCAATCACGCAATTTGCTGGGAATGATTTGGTCACGACCGAACCTGCGGCAACAACCACATTATCCCCTAAAGTTACTCCCGGTGTAATCACAACACCTCCGCCCAACCAGACATTATTACCTAAAGTGATCGGTTTGCCAAACTCTAATCCGCTATTTCTCTTTACAGGATGCAGCGGATGAGTCGCAGTGTATAATTGAGCGTTCGGTCCAAACATGCAGTTATCTCCAATCGTGATCGGGCAAACATCTAAGAAAATGCTATTGAAATTGGCATAAAAATTTTTCCCTACGTGAATATTGAAACCATAATCAAAATTGATCGTAGGTTCAATATAACTACCTGTACCCGTAGAACCAAATGTTTCCTCCACTAACTGACGACGAATCAAACGATCTTCTTCATTATTGATCAGTTTCATTTGTTCTCTAGCAAATTTTCTAGCCGTGATCAATTCTGGATCGGCAGAAAAATAAAGCTCACCATCGATCATTTTTTGACGTTCTGTTTTGATTTCTTCCATTGTAAAACTCCTTTATTTTATATATTTTCAAAAATACTTTCTGCTTCTTCATTTAAAAAATAAGCATGTCTATTTAGCTGAATCGTTGTTTGATTAATAACTAAAACAACTGCTTCTTCTGATGTATAATGAATCAAATCGCAAAAGGGATGCACTTGAAAACTTGTTCCGACGATCACGATTAGATCTGACTGTTCAACAGCTTCAATAGCTGTTACAATTGCTTGTTGATCCAAACCTTCTTCATATAAAACGATTCCCGGACGAAGCTGCCCGCCACACACCAGATGCCGATCAGAGGTTAAATATTCTTCTACCGAAACTTTTTGTCCACAGTTTCGACAATAGCAGTCGTATAAGCTGCCATGAAAGTCAACCAGATTATGGCTGCCAGCTGTTTTGTGCAAACCATCAATATTTTGAGAAATGACCCAAGTTTCTTTTGTTTTTTCTAAAGTTGCGATTTTTGAATGGATCATGTTTGGTCGCGCATTTGGATGATACAAGGTCTGGATAAAATCATAAAATTTTTGTGGTTCCTCTATTAAGCAAGTCGCACTCAATAAATATTCAGGCTGCTCAATCCCTTGATAAACACCTGATAAAGAACGATAATCCGGTATCCCTGATGGTGTAGAAATGCCTGCACCCGTCAAAAAAGTAATCTTTTTCCCTTCTTTGATCAAATGCAATGCTTGCTTTTGGTCGATCGTTTCCATTCCCTCATCTCCTAATGAGTTTATTATAACGTAAACGAACGGAAAATAGAAAATAATCAAAAAAACAATTGCTCTCATTTTCTTTTAAAACTTCTTTCTCTCCTTGAAAATAAGCAATGAAAATGTTTGGTTTTTCACCGTCTTTTCATGACAAACAAAGCAGAACGTGATAGAATACTCTATGTATAAAAGTGAGGTGAAACTTCGTGGTAGCATTTATTATTTATTGGGCAGCTATTTTAGTTTGCATCGCCTGGGGCGTTTTAAGTTTGTGGTTCTCTATCTTCTATCTTTCTCGCAAAGAAAATGGAAACCTATGGGCTTTCGCATTCTTTAATGTTCTTGCTGGTATTGTTTTAGCTATTGTTTTAGTCATTTACAAAACGTGGGATTTCGATATTACAACTTATTCAAGCTTGATTTACACAATTTTAGCTTCATATGGTGTCTTAACAGTCCTACAAGCTATTTTAGGCCGCGAACCGAAAGAAGCTGTAAAAGCTTAATTTAATTACGTTGAATAGTAAAAGCTGCTGGGGTCTTTTCGATCCCAGCAGCTTTTTTTAGTTACATTTTTCTTTACCATTCCATATAGTCAGAAGAACTAAAACTCCCTAAATCATCTGTTGGGTTTTCCAGCATCGACATACTCATAATATCGAGCATTCCATCCAAATGCTGATCCTTTATGCTAATGATCGATCTAGTCCTTTGCTCATCTACCGAAATTTCATAATAACCATCCATCAGCTTCGAATAATCTAAATTTTTTATGACCAAGGCTTGATACAATACAGCGTTAGCCTCTCGTTCATCAAAATCACTGCCTTCGACATAAGGATATTGGATCGGCATGTTGGCGATGATTGTATGAGTATTCATCAATTGTTCGATAGACAGCGCAGCAAAACCGCCAAAAGCTGCCTTCTTTTTATCTGACGAGCGTGCATTTTTTTCAGCCAGTTGTCGGATCTCTTTTAAATCCTGCTCATAATTAAATGCTAAATAAGGTAAGTCATAAGCTGTTCGAATTTCATTTTTCTCAAGAGGCGTATCTAGTCCGATCTTATCGGTTAGTTTGCTTTTTTTGATACTTTTCTCTACTTCTTGTTTGAAGGTATCAAGAAATTCTTTTGCTTCTTTAGAATGCGCAGGTACTTGTAAGATCGTTTCAATCGATTTATTATACGTTGTTAAACTACTATCCTCTAGTATCCACCCACTTTTTTGATCCGAACGATATAAAACACCTTTGCTATAAACAGTAATACCATCTTGAGTCATCGTGTAATCCAATTGAACTCGATCTGATTTTCCAGAAGAATCATAGGCTTTGATGATTTTTACATCCCCTATCATTCCGTGACCCTGAAGTTTTTGCTCAATCGTTTTCCTATATTCCTCATCCCTATTCCCCTGAGCCATTGTCAGCATTCCAATCCGAGCACCAACCGTGATCCCTAGTACACAAATCGGAAGGAACAGTCCGATAATAATAGTCTTTACTTCAAGCTTTTCCGGATGATCCTTTATCTCATCTGCTGACTTATCAACAATCAACCAGCCTGTCACAGCAAGACAAATCGTGGTCAAACAGATGCCGATCGTTCCTGGTGCAAAAAATGCTACATAAGGAAACAGCGCTAAATAACCCATGCGTAAGAAAATGATTCCTCCTATAAGTAACGTTGTTCCATAGATACTGATCAACAACTGCAATAGCCGTGACTTTCTTTTAAAGTCTTTTAGAAATTTTCCAGCTACAAAAATATTTACAAGAAACGCTACTAGATAGACGACAAAAATAGCTGGTAATACAAAAAATGAATACAGCAAACCATATGATTCATTCGGTGTATTACCGGAAAAATCAACTTTCAGTGCGCCATAAATAAACGTCACAATAAAAATAAATAAAGGCAGTATTACAGCTGTCTTCGTTATTTTTTTAAATTTTATGATACCAATTCCTCCCTTTTTTCAATAACTCCTTTAAAGTATTGTTTCATTCTTTAGTTTACCATACGAAAAAAAAATGTGCGTAACGTCACTGAAAATCGATTGTTTTCTCCTTCTAAGTTATCGTCCTTCCGTTTATAGTAAGAAACTCTGATTACCTCATGGTTTTTACGGAACTAAACATTGACTTTTTTGAGTAAATAACATACACTATATACTCGAATCTAATAATTAAATAGTACCTCAGTTTGAGGTAGAGGTTGCGGTTTTTATTAAGCTTTCTGAGTGAGAGGACACGTTGAAGGGAGTCTAGGAAAAATCGCCGAAATGTATAACAGCCTCCCTGTTATATGTTGGGACGTAAGTCAATAACTTGCGGACTGTCTTAGTAGTGATGCTAAGTTGCGCTATGTTTTTGTTGAGAGTACCTGACGATAGTAGGCAGCCGTGCATTTGTGCGGGTGTCTTTTTTGTTTTGAGCGAGAACATTTTTTCTTAACGAAAGTGGAATCACTGTTCTTCCATGACTTTTCAACTTAAAATGAAGAGACAAGAAATACAACGAGAGACAAGAAAGGAAGACACACATGAACAAAAAATCATTTTCACTGGGGCTACTATTCGCACTTATCTTAAGTTTTTTCTTTGCACCAGTACTTACTCACGCACAAGGAGAAGCCAATGGCGACTTTCGTGTTGGGATGGAAGCGGGCTATGCCCCTTTTAACTGGTCACAAAAAACAGATGCAAATGGTGCCGTTCCTATTCAAGGAAATTCTTCTTACGCTGGCGGCTATGATGTCCAGATCGCTAAAAAAATCGCTGATGGACTTGGCAAAAAATTAGTCATCGTTCAAACAAAATGGGACGGTTTAGCTCCTGCTCTGCAATCTGGAAAAATCGATGCGATCGTTGCCGGCATGAGTCCGACGGCTGAACGCCGCAAGGAAATCGACTTTACAGATCCTTATTATGAATCTCAATTGGTTGTCGTTGTTCAGAAAAAAGGCAATTACGCTGATGCTAAAAACTTAAAGGATTTGACGGGTGCTAAAATCACTGCTCAATTAAATACCTTCCACTATAGCGTCATCGATCAAATTCCTGGTGTAAATAAACAGCAAGCGATGGATAACTTCTCAGCTATGAGAACAGCATTAGCTTCTGGCATGATCGACGGTTATGTCAGCGAGCGACCTGAAGGTGTGACTGCTACAAGTGTCAACAAAGACTTGAAAATGCTGGAATTCTCAAAAGAGAACGGCTTCCAAACAAACCCTGAGGATGTTCAAATCGCTGTTGGGATGCGTAAACAAGATCCTGAAATCACACAAGTCAATCAAATTTTATCTGGTATTTCATCAGAAGAACGAACAAAAATCATGGATCAAGCCGTTAAAGATCAACCTGCTGCTGCAACAAGTGATAATGAAAAAGCAGGCGTTTTAACAGATTTCAAAACAATTTGGAGCCAATATGGCGGGATGTTTTTACGCGGGGCCGGTTTAACCTTATTTATCGCTTTGATCGGTACAGTTGTCGGAACAGCTTTAGGTTTATTGATCGGTGTTGTGCGGACGATTCCAGAGTCAGAAAATAAAGTTGTCCGCCTTTTCCAAAAGATCGGTAACGCGCTACTTTCGATCTATATCGAAGTATTCCGTGGAACGCCTATGATGGTACAAGCAATGGTTATTTTTTATGGTTTAGCATTGGCCTTTGGTATTTCTTTGGATCGGACAATCGCAGCATTATTCATCGTTTCGGTCAACACAGGTGCTTATATGTCAGAAATCGTTCGTGGTGGTATTTTTGCGGTCGATCAAGGACAGTTCGAAGCTGCTCAAGCCATCGGTATGACACATGGGCAAACGATGCGTAAAGTCGTTATTCCTCAGGTATTGCGAAATATCTTGCCTGCTACAGGGAATGAATTTGTGATCAACATCAAAGATACCGCAGTGTTAAGTGTTATCGGAGTAGCTGACTTATTCTTCCAAGGAAATTCGGCTTCAGGTGCAAACTTCCAATTTTTCCAAACCTTTACAATCGTCGGGATCATGTATTTGATTATGACTTATGCGATCACACGTGTATTACGCTTTGTTGAAAAGAAAATGGATGGCCCATCTGCTTATGTCAAACTTGAAGATGTAGAAAATGTAAAAGAAAGCTAGATAGCTGCTCAAGCCAGCTTTTACTGAGAATCACAACGAATAGATTTGAGTTGATGATGAACAGTACGAGACTTTCGTAAGAAAGTGTTGAACATTCGTATTATCCAGCTATACAAGCCAACCTTTCGGAAAAAAGATAAAAAGAAATTGAGGTAAAAAGCACCACATTTTCTTTTTCCTATTTTTCTGTCAAGGCTAAACGGCTTGTTCCGCTTTTATTTTAAGGAGGAATATCATGAGTGCAATTATTGAAGTTGAACATTTACGAAAAAGCTTCGGTGAAAATGAAGTATTAAAAGATATCAATGTAACAGTCAATAAAGGTGAAGTTGTAACGATCATCGGGTCTTCTGGTTCAGGAAAATCAACATTATTGCGTTGTATCAACTTACTAGAAAAGCCTACTGGCGGAAAAATCATTTATAATGATGAAAATGTACTCGAACGTGGTTACAATTTACCAAAATACCGAACACATTTAGGCATGGTTTTTCAATCATTCAATTTATTCAACAACATGAATGTATTAGAAAACTGTACATCTGGGCAGATCACTGTCTTAAAACGCGAGAAAGAAGAAGCACGTAAAATTGCGATGGAAAACCTTGAAAAAGTTGGTATGGGCCGTTTTATCGATGCCAAACCATCACAGCTTTCCGGTGGGCAAAAACAGCGTGTAGCAATTGCTCGTGCCTTATCGATGAATCCTGATGTGATGCTATTCGATGAGCCAACCTCTGCGTTGGATCCTGAAATGGTCGGGGAAGTTTTAAAAACCATGAAAGATCTTGCTCATACTGGTTTGACGATGATCATCGTGACGCACGAAATGGCCTTTGCCAAAGAAGTTTCTGATCGTGTGATTTTTATGGATAAAGGGGTCATCGCAGAAGAAGGAACTGCTGAAGATATTTTTGTTCATCCAAAAGAAGAACGAACAAAAGAATTTTTACACCGTATTTTATCTCAAAATCAATGATTTACTATTTTTGAATGCTTAAGACATGGAATCAGCTATCTATCCCCAGCTGACTCCATGTTTTTTTATTTTTTAGATACTCATGTACTTTTGTCATTCTCTATACAACTGATACGATAAGTTCAATTGAAAATAAACCAACAACGATCGGACCAGATGAACGCACCTAGTCTTGGTTGTTGATTATCGTTGTTATTCTTATTAACTTCATGGCTATCTTATATTATAAAATCAACATAGCCAACCATAAAAAAACTGAGGTAAAACAAATAAATGTTTTGCCTCAGTTTTTTACACGTTCGCACAATTAAAGAACCTATGTTATATTTCCATAAAGGAGATGTTATAAATGAAGTACATGAAAAATTGGTTGGCTTTATCAATCTGGTTGTTTTTTTGTTTCGCTTTTCCTGCTGTTACTTTAGCCGAGGAACAGCATCAAACACCTGATGTATTGCCTGTGCAGGTGTTGGGGATCAATGACTTTCACGGCGCATTATCCGATGCAGCTTTTCTTTCTAGTAATTTAGCAGCGGAAACCAATGCGTTTAAAACTAAAAATCAGAATGGCTTCTCATTTAGAGTTCAAGCTGGTGATATGGTTGGCAGCAGCCCAGTCAATTCGAGCTTACTTCAAGACGAACCAACAATCAAAGCAATGAATAGAATGTCTTTTGATTATGGTACTTTGGGCAATCATGAATTTGATGAAGGATTAGCTGAATTTAATCGGATTCTTACAGGTACTGCTCCATCAAAGGGAGTCTTTAACTTAGAGACTGAAAACTACCCTAGAGAAGCTAGCACACAACAAATGCTGATCGCCAATGTCCGCAGAAAAAGTGATCAGTCAATCCCTTACAGTTGGCAGCCTTATGCAATCAAAGAACTGACGATCGATCAACAAAAACTATCGATTGGATTCATCGGCATCGTAACAAAAAACATTCCTGATCTCGTTTCAAAAAAATACTATGAAGAATATTCTTTCTTAGATGAAGCAGAAACGATCGCGGCATATAGTCAGGAATTAAGAAATCAAGGCGTTCAAGCCATTATTGTTCTGGCCCATTCAGGTCAAGGGGAAACAATCATTCATAAGTTAAACCAAATTGCCCCTGAACATAGTGTAGATATTTTGTTTGATGGACATAGCCATAAAGAAATAAATACCGTTACAGGAAAAACTCGAATCGTTCAAAGCGGCGCTAATGGAAATTTTTTTAGTAACGTAACTGGATATCTCGATGCTAACACAAAAGATTTCATAGAAACGCCTCAAGCACAACTAAAAAGAGTTGATCGATCTATACAAAAAGATCCTGCTGTTGAAACAATTACTACAGATGCCGACCAACAAATCGAAGGCTTGGCAAACCAGATCATTAGTTATGCTGATACCACTATTTTAAAAAAGGAAAATCAATGGAAAGAATCTGCTTTGGGGAATTTAGTTGCGGATGCACAAACCGCAATTGCCGTGAAAGAAGGTTTTCCGGTAGAGGGGGCTCTGGTCAACACGGGTAGTTTACGGGCTGATCTTACAGTTGAATCAGATCGATCGATTCGCTATGGTGCTGCTCATCGTGTTCAACCATTTGGAAATCCTTTATATGTCGTTCAGCTTTCTGGAAAACAACTGACAGAATTGTTGAATCAACAATATCAAAACAACCAGAAAAACTCTCTTCAAATTGCTGGGATTTCGTATCAATACACAAATTATTATGACCCAAAACAACCTTATATTCTAACAAAACTCATGAAAAAAAATAAAACAGTGATTGCCCCTGACCACTTAGTCACAGTCGTTGTTAATGAATATATTTACACAAGTACCGTTTTCAACCCGATACTTACTAAAGGAAAACTGCTAGGTGTTTTAGAAAATAATGATACAGACGCTTTTATCCACTATTTAAAAGAGCAAAAGGAACACGGACAGTCGCTCAGTCCTAAAATTGAAAATAGAAAGTCCTATACACCCTTTCATCCGGAAAACGATTTTAGTTACCATACTCATGTTCAAGATTATGGCTGGCAACCGTATGTCACAAATGCTCAAACAAGTGGAACGACTGGTAAATACAAACGTTTAGAAGCGATTCAAATCAAATTGAACGCCTCGATAGATGGTACGATTCAATATAAAACACATATTCAGGACTATGGCTGGCAAGGATGGAGAGAAAAAAACGCACTGAGCGGAACAACGGGTAAGTCAAAACGACTGGAAGCCATTCAAATTCGTTTAAACGGCGCTCTTTCCAGTTATTATGATATCCATTATCGTGTCCACAGTCAGGATTACGGCTGGTTAGGCTGGGCAAAAAATGGACAATCTTCTGGAACTCAAGGGTTTTCTAAGCGTCTAGAAGCTATCCAAATCAAGATCGTCAAAAAAAACACTGCTCTTCCTGTAAATAACCGTGCCCCATTCATAAAAAAATAACTAAAAGGCTTCTCATTCCAATACTGACAGTAGTTGGAATGAGAAGTTTTTTAGTTACTTGTACGAGCGAACAACGGGCGGTGTGTAGTTCTCAATAAACTGTCCAATCTCTGCTAAATCATCTGAAAAGAAGATTTTTTCTCGATCTGCTTTTGTTAAAAAATCTTCATCAACCATTTTATCAAAGAAAGCCGCCAGTAAATCATAGTATCCATTTACATTGAAAAAAATACAGGGATTCTGATGTTCCCCAACTCTCCCCCATGAAACAACTTCAGATATTTCTTCTAATGTCCCTGGTCCTCCTGGCAATGCTAGATAGCAATCAGCTAAATCGATCATCTGTCGTTTTCTCTCATGCATGTCTTGCACAATATGCATTTCGCTAAGCTTTTGATGCGCCAACTCACGATCCAATAAAAATGTCGGCATCACACCCACGGCTTCTCCGCCAGCAGAAAGTACCTCATCTGCCAATATTCCCATCAAACCAACATTTCCGCCGCCATATACAAGACCATACCCTTGCTGGCCCATCCATTGACCCAATTCTTTTGTTCGTTCTTCATAAATCGATTTATTCCCTACACTAGCCCCACAATACACGGCCATCTTTTTCATAACATCTCCACCTGCTTCAATTGACTTTTTATTTCATATTTTTTTGTTGTTATACGCAATCTCTATCTATGCTTCTTCTGTTTTTGTTTGATAGGAAATATCATTGAATGTCTTTAAACGGTACTGATCTGTTTTTTCAACAATTGTTATGCTTGTGTTCGCTAATGGACCGCCTTCACGCCAATTAGCTTTTGGCTTGCCAATCAATGAATTGATCAATGTAATCAGTAAAACGCCATGAGCCACGATCAAAATCGTTCCATCTGGAAATTCTTCACTTAATTTTTCAATCGTCTCAGTCGATCGTGACACTAATGAGTCGATCGTTTCACCGCCAAAGTTTGACGGATCATATAGATCAGGACGTTGACGTAAATATGAAGTCTGCTCATCTGTATGATCGATCTCTGCTCCTTCACGTTTACCAAATTTGATTTCTCGCAATTTATCTTGATAGCGTAAGGTCAAGCCATCCAAATACTTATTTTCCTTTAAAATATAATTGGCTGTATCCATCGCTCGTTTTTGTGTGCTGACTGCTGCCAGATCAAAAGAAACATCACTTAAATAGCGTCCTGCTTGAATTGCCTGTTCAATACCTATCGGTAATAATGGTGAATCGATCTCTCCACCTTGAAATCGTAAACTTAAATTAAGTTCCGTTTTCCCATGTCTGACAAAATAAAAGGTTGTCATTCTTCTTCCCTCCAGTTATTTTTCACTGCTCATTTATCATACTACAAATAACAGCTGATGCGCTTATGTTTAAACATTTATTCTACTTAGTTGGTAAAATCGTTATAAATGTAGCACCTTCATGTTCTTTAGATTTCACATTGATTTTCCCACTATGCAATTGAACGACTCGAGCCGCGATGGTTAAGCCTAGTCCATTTCCCATCGTATGATGCGAAGCATCGCCTTGATAAAACTTATCAAATACATGTCTGCGTTCATAATCGCTCATCCCTACTCCACTATCCTTTACAATTACTTTGATATCACTGCCAAAAGCATAGCAACTAATGGAGATCGTTCCATTCGGGTGAGAGTATTTGATTGCATTTTTGATCAAGTTCAGCCAAAGTTGAGTTAGTAATTCTTCATCGGCAACGATAGACATATGGGTCAACTCTAAAGACCAGTCAATATTTTTTTCCTCCCAAAGTCCTTGCAAAACCAATATACACATGCGCAGCTGCTCATCTAGGTAAAAAGCATTTTTTTTCAGTGTCAACTGTTGCTGATTCTCTATTTTTGATAGTAGTAAAATATTCATCGATAGATTAGTCAAACGTTCCGTTTCTTCTAAAATGATCGCTACACTTTCTTGTCTCTCTATTTCTGATAATTCAGGATTATTCAGCTGTTTAGCAAATCCGCGGATCGAAACCATTGGCGTCTTGAACTCATGAGAAAAATTAGTGATGAAATCATTATGAACCGTATCAACATTTTTCAATTCTGAAGCCATCGAATTAAAACTATCGATCAAAGCACTCAACTCATTATTTACCGTTGTATTTTCCACATAGATATCAAAGTTTCCCTTAGCAATTTCCTCTGTTCCTTTTACTAAATCATTGATCGGCTTTAAAATGCGTTTACTAACGATCATCGAAATAATCGTCCCGATAATGACACAGGAAAACAAAGTGATCCCTAAACGTAGCATCGGATAGCCCGAAAATGACTTGATTATGCCGATTTTCATGAATAGTAAAAAAATCAACCCAGAGATCAAGCTTGTCGAAACCAAAATCAGAAAGATCGTCCAAACAAACTGAATATTTAGCGATTTACGTCTCCTCATGTTTCACCGCCTTATAGCCTAATCCTCGAATAGTCACAAGAGTAAAATCAGGATTATCGGCTGTTTTTTCCCGTAACCGCTTGATATGAACATCGATCGTTCTCTCATCAGCCATGCTATCGATTCCCCAAATATCGTCTAATAATTGTTGTCGTGTAAAAATTTTGTTTGGATAAGACAATAACTTATATAGCAACTGAAATTCTTTTTTCGGTAATTCTTGATAGTGCTGACCTGATCGGATCGATAAGCTATTTTTATCGATCGTCGTATTACCTAAATGAATTTTTGCTTCTACTTCGCCATTACTCCTTCTCAACAAAGCTTTGATCCGCAGCAAAAATTCCTCTTCATCGATCGGCTTTACCAAATAATCATCTGTGCCAGAAATAAACCCTTGACGACGATCGATCGGCAGCCCTTTAGCAGTGACCATCATGATCGGCAATTGCGTATCTATTGTTCTAATTTTTTCCACCGTTTGATATCCATCGAGCTGAGGCATCATTACATCTAAAACTAATAAATCAATTGGTTGTTCCCTTAAAAGCTCTAGCGCTTCAAACCCATTTTGAGCCTGAAGAGTTTGATAACCGCTTTGTTTCAAGAGCGTCACCAGTAGTTTGCGAATATTCTTGTCATCTTCTACAACTAAAATCGTAATCATGCCATAGCTTCCTTCATCTCTTTTTGTCACTAACTATAGCATAGATTGAAAAGATATTGGAACTTTTTCATTTGTTCATACTGAGTACATAATTCTTTGTTAAACTGACTAAGAATGGAAAGGAGTATGCATAATGTTACAAGTAAAAAATGTAAAAAAGAGTTACACGACCGGTGAATTTACCCAAGTCGCTTTAGATGGTGTCGACATTAATTTTAGAGAAAACGAATTTGTCGCGATCCTTGGACAAAGCGGTTCTGGTAAAACGACCTTATTAAATATTATAGGCGGTCTAGATCAATACGACAGCGGGGATTTGATCATCAATGGCAAGTCTACTAAAAATTTTAAAGACGGGGATTGGGATGCCTACCGTAATAACAGTGTTGGTTTTGTCTTTCAAAGCTACAATCTGATCACTCATTTAAGCATTTTAGATAATGTAGAGATGGGGATGACACTAAGTGGTGTATCTTCAGATGAGAAAAAGAAACGTGCTGTAGAAGTATTAGAACGTGTTGGATTGAAAGACCACCTGCACAAAAGACCCAATCAATTATCCGGCGGTCAAATGCAGCGTGTGGCAATCGCTCGTGCGTTAGCTAATGATCCGGATATCATCTTAGCAGACGAACCTACAGGAGCCTTAGATACAACGACCAGCGAACAGATCATGGATCTGATCAAAGAAATCGCGGACGATAAATTAGTGATCATGGTTACCCATAATCCTGAGTTAGCTGAACAATATGCTGATAGAATCGTCAATTTCAGAGATGGACATGTACTTCATGACTCAAATCCTTATTTAGAAGCAGAAGACAGCAGTCACTATGAATTGAAAAAAACGAGTATGAGCTTCTGGACCGCCTTAAAGCTTTCAGGAAAAAATATCGCTACTAAAAAATGGCGAACAGGCCTGACTGCTTTTGCGGCAAGCATCGGCATTATAGGTATTGCCTTGATTTTAAGCTTGTCTAACGGCTTTCAAAAACAAATCGATGCTTTTCAAAGTGATGCTTTAGCTGAATTTCCGATCATCGTTTCTCAACAGGCGGTCAATATGGATGAAGAATCCTTAAGTGAAATGCGGGCAGAAGGTCCTCTGACTAAAAAAGATTTCGTCAAATCTGATGAAGTTTATTTATATAATCCAGAAGAAAATAGTGTGACACACAAAAACAATATCAATCAAGAATACTTGGATTACTTAAATAAAATCGATGCTGATTCCGTCCGCAGTATTGGCTACACTCGGGTCGTTGGAATGAATCTGCTTCGTAAAGTCGATGAAACAGTTTCCCCTGTCTCTGTTTCCTCTAGTACGGCCGGAAATGGCGGAGGTCAAGGTTCAAGCAGCGCCAGTTCTGGTATGACCAGTATGAATGGCGTTGGTCTTTCTTCTTATCCAGCACCATTCAAAAAAGGAGAAGAATCCTATCTTGAAAAAAATTATGATGTCTTAGCAGGAGCTTATCCTAAATCGGATACTGAAATGGTTCTTGTTGTCGACAATAAAAATCGAATCGATGAAAACTCAATGAAAAATCTTGGCTTTGATATAGAAAATATCGACTCGATCAAATTCGATGATATCGTAGGAACTGAACTAAAACTGATCGATAATGATCAATACTATGAAAAAACCAACTTAGGGAATTTCGTCCCTAAAAATAATTATGCAGAAATGTATGATAACGCTGGAATGACACTGAAAATCTCAGCAGTCGTCCGTCAAAAAGAAGATGTGCAAGTTGCAATGTTAGGTCAAGGAATCGCCTACAGTGACACACTTGTTGAAGAGATCATCGATCGGGAAAAAGACTCGGACATCGTCAAAGCGCAAAAAGATTCAGATGTGAACGTTATGACGATGGAACAATTAGATGCTGATGCTAAACAAAGCTTGCTTGCTTATCTTGGCGGAGATGCTTCACCAATGATGGTTTATATTTATCCAAAAGACTTTGATACAAAAGATCAAATCGTTGATTATCTAGATGACTATAATGATGGTAAAGAAAATAAAGATAAAGTAGTTTATACTGACTTAGCCAGCACAGTGACTGAAATGACTGGCGGGATCATGAACGGAATCACACTTGTATTAGTCGCCTTTGCTTCTATTTCATTAATCGTTTCATTGATCATGGTTGGGATCATCACTTACATTTCTGTTCTAGAACGCACGAAGGAAATCGGTGTGTTAAGAGCTTTAGGAGCAAGAAAGAAAGACATCACACGTGTCTTCAATGCTGAAACACTGATCATCGGTGCATGCTCTGGTTTGTTAGGCATCATCATTGCTTATGCATTGACGTTCCCTGTCAATCAAGTCATTGAAAATATGACTAGCCTAACCAACGTGGCACAATTAAATCCGATCCACGCTTTATTATTGGTCGCAATCAGTATTATTTTGACTTTGATCGGCGGATCGATTCCGGCTAGAATGGCTGCGAAGAAAGATCCTGTAGAAGCATTACGATCAGAATAACTAAGAAAATAAAAACTTTCAGCTCCTTCGGAAATAAGCCGAAGGAGCTATTTTTTGCCCACTATCCGAAGCTAAAGTGCGATGCCAAACGAATGAATGGTATTATTTCACATATATTTTCTCTTTTTTGTTTTTAATGTATGATATGCTACTATTGTAAAAAAGAATGGAGGTTGAAAATGGAGCTTAAAGAGTATCAACATTGGATCAGTGATTTTTATAAACAACGCGGCTGGTACGATCTTGAGCCATTCATTCGTGTCGGCTTTTTAGCTGAGGAAACTGGGGAAGTTGCTCGTGCTGTACGGGCATTGGAAATTGGTCGAGATCGACCTGACGAACCAGATAAGGCAACAGAAGAATGTATTCAAGAATTGACAGAAGAATTAGGTGATGTGCTTGATAACATTTTTATTTTGGCGGATAAATATGATATTCGCCTAGAAAATATCTTAACGTCACACAAGAAAAAATTAGAAGCCCGTTTCACTAACATCAATCAATGAAAGAAGGTCACTTATGTCAGAAGAAATCATTGTTCGCCCAGTTGAGGAAGCTGACTTTCCTATGCTGCTTGAAATAGAAAACAGTATTTGGACGAATGAAAATTCACCCGTACTTCATTATTATGCGTCTGTAGATGAATATAAAGAAAAAGTTTCAGACCGTAGGATTTTTGTTGCAGCTGATGCTCAGAAAGTTCATGGCTTCATCGATGTTCACTATCCTACACCATTACTTGCACATAAAAAACAATGGATGCTGGGAATTGGTGTCCATCCTCAAAGTCAATCTTTAGGCATCGGCAAAAAATTATTAGATCATGTAAAAGAAGCTGGAAAAAAAGAGTACATCCATAAACTTTCGCTCCGTGTCATGGGTGCCAATTCTAGAGCGATCCAATTTTATCGAAAAAATGGGTTTATTCAGGAAGGTCTATTCAAGGATGAATTTTTCATTGATGGTCGATTTTGCGATGACTATCAATTTGCCTTTTTTATCGATTAATCTCATTATTTCCTAATTTTAAAACCGCTATCTTAGCGGTTTTCTTTATATTTGCTTGCTGTGCTTCATGTATTCTGTTATTTTTATTAAGGATAAAATATTAGGAGCGTGAAAGTGTGACAAAGAAATTATCGTGGCGTGAATACCTTTATGTAGGGTCTATGCTATTTGGTTTATTTTTCGGAGCAGGAAATTTGATTTTCCCTGTTCATATGGGACAAGAAGCAGGGGCCAATATTTTTCTTGCCAATCTTGGCTTTTTGATCACAGGTATTGGTCTGCCTTTTCTAGGCGTTATTGCAATCGGGATTTCTAAAAGCAATGGTGTTTTTGATTTAGCCACTCGAGTGAATAGACGCTATGCCGTTGGATTTACTGTACTGCTTTATCTAACGATCGGACCTTTTTTTGCTCTACCTCGTTTGGCAACAACTTCTTTTGAGATTGGACTTGCTCCTTTTATTTCTACTGGTCAACAAAAAATATTTTTAGCTATTTTTTCAGCTGGCTTCTTTTTGGTTGCTTGGGCTTTATCACGTAAGCCATCAAAATTATTAGATTATGTAGGCAAATTTTTAAATCCATTATTTTTATTTTTATTAGCCATCTTACTTTTGTTTGCCTTTTTAAATCCACTGGGAAGCATTTCAACTGCTGAGGTCGGCAATGCCTATACAGAAAATCCTTTCTTTAAAGGATTCACTGAAGGCTATAATACACTGGATGCACTTGCCTCTTTAGCCTTTGGGATCATTATTGTTTCAACGATCAAAGGAATGGGTGTTGAAAAACCGAATGACATAGCAAAGGATACGATTAAATCTGGTGCGGTCAGTATTATTTTAATGGGGATCATTTATACATTATTGTCTTATATGGGGACGATGAGTTTGGGTGGATTTCCATTAAGTGAAAATGGCGGGATCGCATTGGCTCAAATCGCCAACCACTATTTGGGGAATTTAGGGAGTATTCTACTTGCCTTTATCGTTATATTAGCTTGCTTAAAGACAGCGATCGGTCTGATCACTGCCTTCTCTGAAACGTTTGCTGAGCTTTTTCCAAAAAAATCCTATGCATTCTATATTGCAGCTGCTAGTATTTTACCTTGCTTATTTGCAAATGTCGGTTTAACAAATATCATTCAGTTTTCAATTCCTGTTTTGATGTTTATCTATCCTTTGGCTATGACTTTGATGCTTTTGGTTATTATCAGTCCCTTATTTCAACATCGGCAAGAGGTCTATCAGATGACAACTTATGTTACTTTGCTAGCTGCTTTACTAGATGCTTTAAACAGCGCTCCTGATTCCTTTAAAAGCCTTGGTTTTGTGACTGCGATTTTAGATGCAGCGAATGTGTACCTTCCTTTATTTACAATTGGTATGGGCTGGGTAGTTCCTGCGATCCTTGGATTTATTATTGGTATTTTCTGGACGATGATCAAGAAAACACCGTCAGCTGAATAAAAAAACGAGCATGAGACATAAAGCCTAACAAAAAATCCAGATATCAGTCAAATCGATTGGTATCTGGATCATTTTTTATATAAAAATAAGAACATCTTTTCTAAAAATTGATTTACTAAAAGAATTCTACATCAAGGACAAAACCAAAATTCTTTTTTGTATAAGAAATAAGTTGATAATGCAATAAATTATCCGTTTGATTTGTTGTGTAAAATGTTACGTGAGGATACTCTAAAAAAAAGACAAGTTTCATGAACAATTGTTTTATATCCTCTTTTTCAAGATCATTTGTAATAATCTTTAGATAGAAAAAATCTGTTTGATTTCTTAAATAAAGAATCCGACAAATTATTGATGTCACGGAAAGGAGGTTATCTCTATATTTAGTGAAGCGAGCAAACACGATGCTAGTGAATAGTCCAGTTCTTAGCGTTCAGTTCCTCAATCTTAGCTATCTTTTACATTTTTCTTTATCTTTTAAACCGATTACTTTTCCAGTAATATCAAGAAATATCGTTCATCTAACTTTATCTTTTGTTCATATCTCGCCTAAAGCTCTGCTTTTTGTTAAGGTTCCCTCACTAAGTGTTTATCCTCCATCGTCTTAGCTGACAATCCCACCCTAAATACAGTAGAATAAGGGCAAGGAAGTGATAAACATGCTTTATGAAGAATTGATGATGGATTCAGGTGTATTGACAAAATTTGATCTTTTCAAACGAATCACGCAAATCAATCAGCCTGATATTTCAATTACTCAATTATCGGAAGAGAAATCATTGAATTACCAACAAACTTTTATCATCTTAAATGAAATCAATAATGATCTAATGAAAATAATGAAAACACATCCTGCTATTTTGAAAAAGGCAGGTAAAATCGACAGTACAAAATTACTCGTTACGATTGACGAATATCGCTACTTTTTATTAAAAAAATCAGTCCCTTTTCAATTTATCCTGTATCTTTTAAATCATGAAAAACCTAGTATAGATGATTTTTGTCAACGTTACTTCGTCAGCCGTTCTACTGTCTCCAGAAAAATGCTGCCTTTGAAGAAGCATGTAAAACAATTTAACTTACGTTTCGGCTATACAGAGGCCAATTTGATTGGAGATGAACGAGCTGCTCGAGTCGCTCTTTTTAATGCTCTTTGGTTGGGGACGAGAGGTACTGCTTGGCCTTTTGAAAGTGTTGCCTTTGACGACGCTGAGCGTTTGGCCCTTGCCTTTTCTGAATACTTTCCATTGTCTAGAACATACCTTGGTGCCAAAGAGTTGACCTATTTCGCAGCGATTTTTCTGTGTCGTACACGGAAAGAGTTCTTTGTTCCTTATGATACCCGTTATGACTTTTTGATGATGGATAATCCGTACTATGATTTTGAGCGTTTAAATAAAGAACTTGGTGCAGAACAAACACTTTCCCCTGAACAAAGTAAAGGGGAGAGCAGTTTTATTTTCTTTCTTGCTCACTATGCTCCTTTTTATACGCTGGATGACGACCCATCTTTATTCCAAACGCTCCATGATTTTTCATCTCGGCCAAATCTTGTGTATGACATCGTCCATGAGTTTTTAGATTACGCGAAAACCAATATCTTTAAAAGCGAGCCTGAAGCACTTGATAATTCAATCATCATTGGCAATTTATTAAATGTTATGTTTGCCTTTTATGCCTTGAGACAGCCCTTCCCAAATCTGGAAAGACTTGTTGAAGCGCCTAAAACACGAAGCAAAGCGGATCAATTTCTTGAAACAAACATTCAACTCTTCTTTGATGAAAAATCTCAGGAAACAGATAGCAAGTTTATTTACACGATCAAAAAACCACTTGTTAACGCCTTTAAATCCATTTTATTGCCAATTTATGATAAGCCAAAGCATGCGGAACATTTAAAGATTGGTGTAGCATTTGAGCATAATTTTTTGTTAGTCAGCAGAATCTATCAGTTCCTGAATGATCTAGGTTTTGTTGATGCTGCTCCTTATAAAGAGGAACTAAATGATGAATACGATCTAGTAATCAGCTCTTCTTTGTTACCTAGAAAAAAGACACCTGATTTACCTCTTTATTTTTGGGATCTTTCTTATAAAGAAGAAGAATTAGCAGATTTATATCGTGTTTTACAGCAACTATTTGAGAAAAAAAATCTTGTAGAAGATTAAGCTGTCTTTTGTTTTGAATAGTAAAAAAGTTCTCAGCCAATTAAAAAGCTGAGAACTTTTTTACTATTCATATTTTACTTCCATCAAATATAAGCCTTCCGGATTCGCTGTTGGTCCAGCAAAATTTCGATCCTTTGCAGCCAAGATTTGTGGAATCGTCGTTTCATCCATTCGTCCTGACCCCATCTTAAGCAATGTACCAACTAAAATACGGATCATTTTATATAAGAAACCATCTCCGCGAAATGTAAAAATCAATTCATTTTCTGTTTCATTTACTTCAAGCTTCGCCTCATAAATCGTTCGAACTTTATCTTCGATTTCCGTACCTGAGGCACAAAATGAAGTAAAATCATGCGTCCCTAATAAATCAGGTAACGCTCGACGTATTTTATTTACATCGACGGGATACATAAAATGAGTTGCATAAAATCGCTTAAACGGACTTCTCGGTTTGCCAATATCGACACGGAAGCAATAGGTCTTTTCTACGACATGATAACGTGCGTGAAAATCTTCCGGTACGATTTCTACGCTTTTTACCGCAATATCTTTCGGTGTTTGTGTATCCAACGCGTAACGCATTTTTTCTAAATCACGTGTTTGGTCATAATCAAAATGAATGACTTGACCTTCAGCATGGACTCCAGCATCTGTCCGACCTGAACCAAAGATCGTGATCGTTTTGCCATTATTTATTCTTCGCAATGTGCTTTCAAATTCTCCCTGGACTGTTCGTTTATCCGGCTGAATCTGAAACCCATTAAAATTCGTTCCATCATAAGCAATCACTGCTTTATAACGCGGCATTTCTTTTCCACCTTTACTTCTAACTTCTTATAAAAATCAAAATAGCAGTCAGAGCGACAAACGCCAGCATCACAACGGTATCTTTTAAATGCCAATGTAAAACCCGGTATTTCGTCCGCCCTTCTCCTCCTTGATAGCCTCTTGCTTCCATTGCTGTTGCAAGATCCTCAGCTCGATTAAAGCTGCTGACAAATAATGGAATCAATAAAGGTACGATCGCCTTCATCTTTTGAATCAAGCTTCCTTCACCGAAATCGACCCCTCTGGCACGTTGGGCGTTCATGATTTTTTCTGTTTCATCCATCAATGTCGGTACAAATCGCAAAGCGATCGACAACATCAGTGATACTTCATGAACAGGAAACCGAACGACTTTTAGCGGGCGCAACAGATACTCGATCGCATCTGATAAATCAAGCGGTGGTGTCGTCAATGTCAATAAGGTCGACATGAAAATGATCAGAACAAAACGGCAAAAAATAAATAAGCCATTGATCACACCAAATTCAGTGACAGTGAAAATTCCCCATTTAAAGTAGACTTCTCCACCCTGCGTGAATAACATCTGCAATGCCACCGTAAAAAGAATCAGCCAAATCAGCGGCTTAATTCCACGAATAAAGAATCGAATATTGACTTTCGATAAAAAGATCGCGAACAATGTAAATACAGCTAATACTGCATACGTCTGCCAATTATTCGCCAAGAAAATAATGCCAATAAAATAAAAGCTGGCAATCAGTTTCGCCCTTGGGTCCATTGTATGTATAAATGAATCTCCAGGAATGTAGCGTCCAAAAATCAATTTATTCATCACAGGTCAACACCTGCCTTCAACTCTTTTAATAAATCATCCGCTAAAGCCTCTGCTGTTAAAGGTAACGTGTCAAATGACATTCCTTTCGCTATCAGCTTTTCTGCGAAATTAGCTGCTGTAGGTACCCCTAATTGTTTTTCCTTCAGCCAGTCGATATCTTCAAATACACTTTGCGGAGTTCCATCTTTAACGATTTTCCCCTTTTCAAGGACGATCACATGATCTGCATAATTAGCTACATCGTCCATTAAATGAGTGACTAAAACGATCGTCATTCCGCGTTCATCATGCAGCTTTTGGAACATCCCCATCATTTCTTTGCGTCCTTGAGGATCTAAACCAGCTGTGGGTTCATCTAGAACCAACACTTCAGGCTCCATCGCTAAAACCCCAGCAATTGCTACACGGCGCATTTGACCGCCGGAAAGTTCAAATGGTGAACGCGCCAAGTAACTTTCATCTAGTCCAACAAGTGTCAGCATTTCTTTTGCTAGTCGTTTCCCTTCTTCATCGCTCACACCAAAATTTTTCGGACCAAAAGCGATATCTCTTTCAACCGTTTCTTCAAACAGCTGAGCTTCTGGGAATTGAAAAACAATGCCGACTTTTTTCCGGATGGGTTTTAAATTTTTATTATTTGTTTCAGGTAATATCGTCCGATCACCAATCATCACTTTGCCTTTTGTCGGCTTAACCAGTGCATTTAAATGTTGCAGCAATGTCGATTTACCACTGCCCGTATGTCCAACGATCGCTGTGTATGAACCTTCCTTTATCATAAGATTCAAGTCAAATAAAGCGCGTTGTTCAAATGGTGTATTTGGCTGATACGTAAAATCTACTTGTTCAAAACGGATGTCCATAGCCAGTCCACCATCCTTTCTTCGGTCAAGTAGTCATCCGGCACAACGACTCCTCGTTCTTTTAAGGCAATCTTCAATTTTTCTGGAAATGGTAAATCCAACCCCACTTGAACCAGTTCTGTTCCTGCTGAAAAAATCTCAGCGGGTGTTCCTTCTTTGACCAACTTGCCTTGCTTCATGACCAAGATTCTATTCGCATTCGCTGCTTCATCGATATCATGAGTGATCGAAATTACCGTTAGATTACTTGCTTCTTTGATTTTTTTGATCGTCGAGATCACTTCTTCCCGACCTTCGGGATCAAGCATACTGGTTGCCTCATCCAAAATAATAATATCTGGACGCAAAGCAACAACGCCCGCAATTGCTACACGTTGTTTTTGACCACCAGATAAACGAGCTGGCTCACGAGTGGCAAAAGAATCCATCCGCACCTTCTCAAGAGCATCCTTCACTCTAATCAGCATTTCATCACGAGGAATCCCTTGATTTTCCAAACCAAAGGCTACATCATCTTCTACTGTTGAGCCTACAAACTGATTGTCAGGATTTTGGAAAACCATCCCAACCATTCGTCTGATCTCCCACACATTGTCTTCGTTCAATTCTTTGCCACCAACTGAAATACTGCCTGCTTCCGGCAATAACAGTCCATTGATCGTTTTGGCCAACGTAGATTTTCCTGAACCATTATGCCCAATAATTGCTATCCACTCACCTTGTTGGATGGAAAAAGATACATCGTTCAAAGCGGGAGAAGCCTCTTCTGGTTGATAGCTAAATTCAATATTTTTTAATTCAATTATCGGTTGCATCGCGTACTCCCTCAATTATTTAGTCTTACTAACACTAACAAAAAATCAGTGCTTTTTCAATCATATCTTCTTTTATTTACGCTATTTTCTATTATAACAAAAGAAGCAGTAATATGGGAATTCTAATCTGTCATGACAGTAATATTTATGTATTCTTTATGTCTCGTAAGCAAAAAAGATTGAAACACACAGCAAAATGGTTTCAATCTTTCTGATTCGTTATATTTTCAAGAATTCTGCTGCAAGTATTCAAATGCATATTGTGCATAAAGCTCGGCACCGATCGCCATCGCATCCTCATCTACATTGAAACGACCATGATGATGGGCCCACTGTGTATCTTTTTCTGGGTTTCCACAGCCTACCAGTGCAAAACAACCAGAAGTATTCTCAGTGAAATAACTAAAATCTTCACCTCCAGTAGTTGGCGGCTCTTGAATCAATGCTTGCTCACCAAAGTTTTCTTTGATCACGGATTGAGCAAAGAGAGCATCTTTTTCATCATTGATTACCGGTAGTGTACCATAATCATAAACAAGCTCAGCTGTCCCACCATACATCGCCGCAGTTTGCTCTGCAAAGCGTTTCAATGCTTTCTCTACACGATCACGAGTCTCAAGACTGAAACAGCGTACAGTCCCTTCTAAACGAGCATTTTCAGCAATCACATTAAACCGAGTACCCACATCCATTTTCCCCACAGTCACAACAACAGGATCGAGTGGATTTGTTTCTCTTGAAACGATCGACTGCACATTCATCACAAAGGAAGAGGCAATCAGCGCTGCATCGACACAAGCGTCCGGCATAGCCCCATGACCACCCCGGCCTTTAAAATCAATCGAGAAAATATCTGCCGAAGCAAAAGAGGAACCAGCTACACAAGAAGCTGTACCCGAAAGCATCTGTGACCAGATGTGGATTCCGAATACATCGTCAACACCAGTCATTGCACCTTGTTTAACCATTGCTTTGGCGCCTTGGGCATTTTCTTCCGATGGTTGAAAAATGAAACGAACGGACCCTCTGATCTCTGACTGAACTTCTTTTAGCGCTTTGGTGGCAGTTAAGAGCATCGCTGTATGTGCATCATGTCCACAAGCATGCATTTTCCCATCTTCCAATGATTTATATGGCAATTCATCATTCAATTCCTGAACAGGCAGTGCATCCATATCAGCTCTTAGGGCAACCGTTTTGCCAGCTTTACCACCAACAAGCTCTGCAATGATCCCTGTTGGTTCGGTTTTACGATAAGGAATACCCAGTTGACTAAGTACCTCAGCAACTTTATCCGTCGTTCTAAATTCTTCAAATTGTAGTTCTGGATGCTGATGTAGATCTCTTCTAAAATCAATCATTTCAGGTGTATATTTTTGAATCAATACTTTTAGTTGTTCCATATGATCATTCACTCCTATAAACTTAATAAAATACTTGAAAAAATGCCCGCTAAAATGACAGAAACGATCGTCACTGTAATGAAACCAGCAACCAGCATCGGCGGCATCATGTGACTCGTCAGTGCTTCTATTTCTTTTTCATCCTCTGTCAGAGACTGGATGACCTCATTCGTAATGATGTAGTCTGCCGGAAATCCATAAAGTGCTGTCAAGGATACTGCAAAAGCCATTTCTTTGCTAACACCTAATAATCTGCCTACAATCGCTGAAAAAAGATACATACCAACGACTCCGATGACAATGATTCCGACCATCGGCAAAAGCAATTCCTCTAACATCTCAGGTGTCGCCTTCTTTAATCCGTCAAAAATAAAAAGCATCAATCCTAAAATAGCAAAACCAAAACTGTTTGCCTCCTTCAAAGGCTGCTTTTCTAAAAAACCTAAAGTAGAGGCAATAACGCCAAAAAAGAGACACAAAACAAACGGACTGATCGAAACAAAAGAGCTACACCAAACAGATACATAATACGCAAGTAATGCAACCAGTGCTAAACGAAAAATACGAGAAAAATCGGTATGATATCTTTTAGGAACAGCCCTGAACAATTTAGGAATAGTCTCATCTTCTAAGATTTCACTCTGTTTTGAAGCAGTACTTTCTTGTTCATGGACTGGCTGCCACTGGCCACTGCGATATTTTTCAAGCATCCGCTGGCCTTCCTTTTTCAACATGATCGATGTCAAAGGATATCCAGCAAAGCCCTGCATCACATAAATTAAAATGGCTAATACCGATAATGAGGTCAATCCAGCAGCCTGCGCTGCTTCTGACATGATCAAAGAGGAAACGACCCCTCCTACTAATGGTGGGACTGCTACTAATACTGTCTTTAAATCAAATATAAACGAACCGACAGTCAATAACAAGACGACGATCCCTACGATTCCTGATAAGGTAATCACAATCGTTTTCCACTGATTGCCCAGTTCCTTGATCGATAATAGTGTGCCCATATTCGTAATCAATAAATACATTAACAATGTTGCCACTACTGATGGGATCCCTGCAATTTCGACAATATTCTCTGGAAAAAAAGTCCAATACCCTACAACAAATAACACTGCGCATACAAAAACTGATGAGACCCATGCTTTTGTTTTACTTGAAATAATATCCCCAATATATAAAATACCCATTAATAATGTAAAAGCAGTCATTTGAGCCATACTATTCCCCCTTTCATCTATATTTGTCAGAAAATTCCAACTAATTAAAGTATACTAAAAACAACACTTATACGCAATAACCTAACAAAAAATACTATTTAGTTTTAGAAACACAAAAAAACCCCAAGAAAGTTCCTAGGGCAAAAAAATACACCTTATACTATGATGAGTGCTTCTCTGCTGAACATATATTCAGCAGAGAAAGCGTTGAGCTAGACTAGGAGTCGCCTCCAACATCATAACACTCTAAAAGAATCATCTATAAAGTGACGGTATAGTTTGATTATTTAACAAATTCAATAATTACCATCGGCGCTGCATCTCCGCGTCTTGGTTCTGTCTTCAAGATACGAGTGTAACCACCTTGACGTTCAGCATAACGAGGTGCTAGATCATTGAATAGTTTTTGTAAAGCTGATTCAACAACAATAGCTTCGTTTTCTTCACGTACGCTGGCAACTTCATTGCGTACAAATGTCGCTGCTTGACGACGAGCATGAAGATCTCCACGTTTGCCTAATGTAATCATTTTTTCTGTAGTTGAACGAATTTCTTTCGCACGAGCTTCAGTTGTAACGATACGTTCGTTGATAATTAAATCAGTAGTTAAGTCACGCAACATTGCCTTACGTTGGCTTGATGTGCGTCCTAATTTACGATAACCCACGTTGGTTTTCCTCCTTCGTAAAAAGTATTAATCGTCTTTACGTAAGCCTAAACCTAAATCATGCAATTTCAGTTTAACCTCTTCAAGAGATTTACGACCTAAATTACGTACTTTGATCATTTCTGGTTCAGATTTATTTGTAAGTTCTTGTACAGTGTTGATACCTGCACGTTTTAGACAGTTGTATGAACGAACAGACAAGTCTAATTCTTCGATGGTCATTTCTAACATTTTTTCTTTTTGTGTTTCTTCTTTTTCAACCATGATTTCAGCGTTTTTCGCTTCATCAGTAAGGTTTACAAAGATGTCTAAATGCTCAGTCATGATCTTAGCAGCTAAGCTAAGAGCTTCTTGAGGAATGATTGAACCATCTGTCCATATTTCCATTGTTAATTTGTCGAAGTCATCACGACGACCAACACGAGTGTTTTCTACTTGGTAGTTCACACGGCGAACTGGCGTATAGATGGAATCAACAGGGAGAACACCGATCGGCATATCTTCCTTTTTATTTTCGTCTGCTTGAACATAGCCACGACCAGGTTTCACTGTTAAGCGAGCATGGAAAGTAGCTCCTTCAGAGACACTACAGATAACTAAATCTTTATTCAAGATCTCAACATCGCTGTCAACGATAATATCGCCAGCAGTTACTGTAGCAGGTCCTGTAATATCGATCTCAAGGGTTTTTTCTTCTTCTGCATAAAGCTTTAATGCTAAGCCTTTGATATTCAAAATGATTTGCGTTACGTCTTCTCTAACACCTTTAATGGTTGAGAATTCATGCAGCACACCATCGATTTGAATATTGGTAATAGCAGCTCCTGGTAAAGAAGATAATAAAATACGACGTAGAGAATTACCTAAAGTAGTCCCGTAACCTCTTTCCAGCGGTTCAACGACGAACTTGCCATAATCTCTATTTTCATCAATTTTTTCGATTCTTGGTTTTTCAAATTCAATCATTCTTATCTATACCCCTTTCAAAACGAAAAGTGTCTTGTTCAATGACGTTCTTGATTCAAACTCAGAATGAGTGGCACTCATTAAACACGACGGCGTTTTGGAGGGCGGCATCCATTATGAGGAACTGGAGTCACGTCACGAATTGCAGTCACTTCTAAACCTGTTGCTTGCAATGAACGAATCGCTGCTTCACGTCCAGAACCAGGTCCTTTAACTGTTACATCAACAGTTTTAAGTCCATGTTCTTGTGCTGCTTTAGTTGCAGCTTCTGCGGCCATTTGAGCTGCAAACGGTGTTGATTTTTTGCTTCCTTTAAAACCTAATGATCCTGCTGATGACCATGCTAACGCATTTCCATGAGTATCAGTAATCATTACAATTGTATTATTGAATGTAGAGTGGATATGTGCAATCCCAGATTCTATATTCTTTTTCACACGGCGTTTACGACTAACTTTTTTTGCTGCCATGAAGATCTAACCTCCTTCACTTAGGAATTATTTTTTCTTGCCTGCTACAGTACGAGCTGGGCCTTTACGAGTACGTGCATTATTTTTCGTGTTTTGTCCACGAGTTGGTAATCCACGACGATGACGAATTCCACGGTAAGAACCGATTTCCATCAAACGTTTGATGTTCAAGTTCACTTCACGACGAAGATCCCCTTCAACTTTTAACTTATCAATTTCCGCACGGATCGCATCTGTTTGTTCGTTTGTTAAGTCACGAACGCGAATATCTTCAGATACGCCAACGTTTGCTAATACTTGTTTAGCTGTAGTGTTTCCAATACCATAAATATAAGTAAGAGAAATTACTACACGTTTATCACGAGGGATGTCTACTCCTGCAATACGAGCCATTCTACGTTACACCTCCTATTATCCTTGACGTTGTTTATGTTTTGGATTTGCTGGGCAAATGACCATAACACGTCCTTTACGGCGAATTACTTTACAATGTTCACACATTGGTTTTACTGATGGTCTTACTTTCATGATAATACCTCCCTGAATTTTACGGAGTACAATTATTTAAAGCGATAAGTGATTCGACCACGAGTTAAATCATAAGGAGATAACTCTACAGTCACTTTATCTCCAGGCAAAATTCGAATATAGTGCATACGGATTTTACCGGAAACAGTAGCAAGAACTTGGTGTCCATTTTCTAGTTCAACTTTAAACATTGCATTCGGCAAAGTTTCGACGACTGTACCTTCGACTTCAATCATATCTTCTTTAGCCACGCACAGTACCTCCTTGTACTTGTTTCGCATTTTCACACGATAAAATGGCGGAAACTTCAGCTCCCACCTAGAATTTTCAATTAAACTTCCACAAAAAGGTAGAAGTCGGACTGATACATTCTATCATAATTTATTCTATTTGGCAAGAGAATCTGAATCATACACAAATGGTAAGCTTGTGGCAATTCAAGTACTATCTTTTTTCAATGATTTCTTTCACTTCAGAAAAAACAGTATCGATCTCGCGATTCCCATCTATTGTATGCAGCACGTTTTTAGCTTTATAAAAATCTAAAATCGGTGCACTGCTTTTGATGTTGACAGCCAGACGGTTTTTGACCGTTTCAGGCTTATCATCTTCTCTTTGATAAAAATCATGTCCGCCGCAACGATCACATGTTCCTTCCACTGCTGGAGGATTGAAAATTTTATGATAAGTTGCTCCGCATGTACGGCAGATAAAACGGCCGGCCAAACGATCCACTAACACATCTTCTTCAACATGGATGTCGATGACTGCATCGATTTTTTTATTTAATTCTTGTAACATTTTATCTAATGCTTCTGCCTGATCCAGCGTCCGTGGAAAACCATCTAATAAAAAGCCTTTATCAGTATCTGGTTCAGCCAAACGTTCTTTGACGATACCGTTTGTAACATCGTCTGGAACCAAAGCACCTTTATCGATATAAGATTTCGCTTCTAAGCCAAGAGCTGTTTCATTTTTCATTGCGGCACGGAACATATCGCCTGTAGAAATATGCGGGATACCATAAGTATCAACGATTTTTTCTGCTTGCGTTCCTTTACCTGCTCCAGGCAATCCCATTAAAATGAGGTTCATTTCTTTTCCTCCTAATTTTAAAGGCTGGCTTATGAAGCTAGCCTATTGTGAGAATCAAGGTCGAGACGGAAGTGCTTCATTTCAAGAAACAATGTTACTTCCAAGAAAGCGACTTCTGTCACGCCACTTAAGGTAGAGAGAAAAACTTACGTCTTGTCTCAGTACATGATTCTTACTTATTGATAAAGCCAACATATTGACGTTTCAACATTAAACCTTCTAATTGTTTCGCTGTCTCTAATGCAACACCTATCACAATCAGTAAGCTAGTTCCCCCAAGACCGATAGATTGCGGTAATTGCCAGATCATTTGTGCAATGATCGGTAATAGTGCAACTAATCCTAGGAAAATAGAACCGACAACACTTAGTCTCATTAACATTCCAGAGATATATTCTTCTGTCCCTTTACCTGGTCGTACGCTCGGAATATAACTTCCCTGCTTTTGTAAGTTCTCCGCTAATTTCTCAGGGTTTACTTGAACAAAGGCATAGAAGAAAGTGAAAGCAACGATCAGTACAGTATAAATAATCGCACCTGGAACGGTATTGTAACTAAAAATTTGTGTCATAATATCATACCAGCCTTCGCCGGAATAATTTTTAGAAAACGCCTGTAAAACAGCATTTGGTGTCGCAATCAATGAACTTGCAAAGATAACTGGGATAACACCGGCAGCATTTACTTTTAACGGTAAATAACTACTTGTTGGTGCACCAGAGACACGTTTTGTATATTGGATCGGAATTTTACGTTCTGCTTGTTGGAAAAATGTCACTAATGTAACGACAATTAAAATTGCAATAATTAAAATCACAATAAAAATCACAGACTGCCAAATTCTAGAAGACTCGATATTGATAAAGTAATCTTCAACGATTTCTTTGATCCCTGCTGGGACTCTTGAAATGATCCCTGCAAAGATGATCATCGAAACGCCATTGCCGATTCCTTTTTCAGTGATCTGCTCTCCTAACCAAGTAACAAACATCGTACCGCCAGTTAAAATCACAGCGATCGTCACAAAGGTTCCGAGACTAGGATTTTTTACGATCCCAACTGCACTTAATTGGTTGAAACCGGCAGTGATCCCCATTGACTGGGCGATCCCCAAGACAATCGTTAGATATCTTGTTGCCTGATTCAACTTCTTACGTCCAACTTCACCTTGTTTTGACCATTCTACGAACTTCGGTATGATATCCATTTGTAAGAGTTGAATAATGATTGATGCTGTAATGTACGGTGAAACCCCCATTGAAAAGATCGAGAAGTTTTGCATCGCACTACCGCTGACCATATTCAGCATGTTTAAAAATGGTAAATTGCTTAAGTCTTGCAATCCTTTTGCATTTACGCCAGGCACTGTAATATGAGCACCTAAACGAAATACAAAAAGAATGAATACAGTAAACAAAATTTTTGATCTAATGTCTTTGACTTTAAAAGCATCTTTTAACAGTTTAAACATTAGATCACCTCGATTGATCCACCAGCTGCAACAATTGCTTCCTCTGCTGCTTTAGAGAATTTAGCTGCTTTCACAGTTAATTTTTTAGTTAATTCACCGTTAGCAAGAACTTTGATCCCAGCTTTTTCGTTTTTCACGATTCCAGCTTCGATTAGTCCTGCAGGTGTAACTTCAGTTCCATCTTCGAAACGATTTAAGACATCTAAGTTGATGACTGCATAATCTTTACGGTTGATGTTCGTGAAGCCACGTTTTGGTAAACGACGGAATAATGGAGTTTGACCCCCTTCAAATCCTAAACGTACACCGCCGCCTGAACGAGCTTTTTGCCCTTTTTGTCCGCGACCGGCTGTTTTACCATTACCAGATGAAGTACCACGTCCAACACGGTTACGTACTTGGCGTGAACCTTCAGCAGGTTTCAATTCATGAAGTTTCATTGGTTTGGCACCTCCTTAAACAATGTACTATTGCAAATTAAACTTCTTCAACGTCCACTAAGTGGGAAACAGTATTGATCATACCTTTGATTGCTTCATTCGCAGGTTTCACAACAGAGCTGTTTACTTTCCCTAAACCTAATGCTTTAACTGTATCTTTTTGGTTTTGAGGACGTCCGATCACGCTGCGTGTTAATGTAACTTTTAATTCAGCCATTCTTATGTCCTCCTTATCCTAAAATTTCTTCTACAGATTTACCGCGAAGTGCTGCCACTTCTTCGGCGCGTTTTAATTGTTTTAACCCTTCAACTGTTGCGCGAACAACGTTGATTGGTGTGTTTGATCCTAATGATTTTGATGTAATATCTGCTACACCAGCTAATTCCAATACGGCACGAACTGGTCCACCAGCGGCTACCCCAGAACCTTCTACTGCAGGTTTCATAAGGATACGGCCACCACCAAATACCCCGATTACTTCGTGAGGGATAGTCGAACCAACCATAGGCACTTCAACTAAGTTTTTCTTCGCGTCTTCAATTGCTTTACGGATCGCTTCTGGTACTTCTTGTGCTTTACCAGTACCAAAACCAACGTGTCCGTTTTTATCTCCCACAACAACTAAAGCAGCAAAACGTAGACGACGTCCACCTTTAACAACTTTTGTTACACGGTTGATCGCAACTACGCGGTCTTCTAATTCCAAGTGTTTTGGATCAATATAAACCATGAATGGTGTTCCTCCTTCTCCTAAAATTCTAGTCCATTTTCACGTGCAGCTTCAGCTAAAGCGGCTACGCGGCCATGGTAAAGGTATCCACCACGGTCAAAGACTACTACTTTGATGTCTTTTGCAGCGGCACGTTCAGCAATTAATTTACCAACAGCTGCAGCTGTTTCTGTTTTGTTTCCACCTGAAATTTCTTTATCTAAGGCAGAGGCACTTGCTAGCGTTACACCCGCTACGTCATCAATGATTTGCGCGTAGATGTTTTTGTTAGAACGGAATACATTCAAGCGTGGGCACTCAGCAGTACCAGAGATTTTGTTACGTACACGACGATGTCTCTTCTGACGTGTTTTATTTTTGTCTGGTTTTGTAATCACAATTGTCACCTCTTTAATTATGCTAGCATTTAAGCTGCGATAGTTACTTGAAGGTTATCCTTCAAACGATGTTGAAAAATAACGTTCAAACGACTATTATTTACCAGTTTTACCTTCTTTACGACGTACGAATTCACCAACATAGCGGATTCCTTTGCCTTTATAAGGTTCTGGTGGGCGAACGCCACGGATGTTTGCTGCTAATTCACCAACGTGTTCTTTGTTAGCGCCTTTAACAACTACTTGTGTGTTCGAAGGTACTTCTACAGTTACACCAGCTGGTGGTGTGATTTCTACTGGATGAGAGTACCCAACGTTAAGAACTAATTTAGTCCCTTGCATTTGAGCACGGTACCCAACCCCGATAAGTTCAAGTCCTTTTTCAAAACCTGTGCTTACACCAACGACCATGTTATTGAAGTTGGCACGAGTTGTTCCGTGGATTGTTTTCATTTCTTTGCTATCGTTTGGACGAGTAAACGTTACGAGATTTCCTTCGATATTCATTGTGATATCAGCAGAAAATTCACGAGTCAATTCACCTTTAGGTCCTTTTACAGTAATGTTGTTTCCTTCTTGCTTAACTTCAACGCCAGCAGGAAGTTCAACGATTTTATTACCAATACGGCTCACTTAGAGACACCTCCTTGTGTGTTTTTTTAAATTACCATACGTAGGCGATTACTTCGCCGCCGATGTTTTTAGCTCTCGCTTCTTTATCAGTGATAACACCTTCAGAAGTTGAGATGATCGCGATTCCTAGACCGTTTAATACTTTAGGTACTTCGTCAGATTTGACATAAGCACGTAAACCTGGTTTAGAGATACGTTTTAAGTTAGTGATAACACGCTCTTCGTTTTTACCGTATTTAAGGAAAACACGGATCACGCCTTGTTTGTCATCTTCGATATATTCTACATCGCGTACGAAACCTTCACGTTTCAAGATTTCAGCGATATCACGTTTGATTTTTGATGCAGGCACTTCTAAGCTTTCATGTTTAACCATGTTAGCGTTACGAATGCGAGTTAGAAAATCTGCAATTGGATCTGTCATGACCATTGAACTATTTACCTCCTTTATGCGAGTTTACTTGTTTACCAGCTAGCTTTCTTCACGCCGGGAATTTGACCTTTATAGGCAAGTTCGCGGAAGCAAATACGGCAAAGATGAAATTTACGATAAACTGAATGTGGACGTCCGCAACGTTCACAACGAGTGTAAGCTTGTGTTGAATGTTTAGCAGGGCGTTTGTTTTTAGCAATCATTGATTTTTTAGCCACGTAGTTCGCCTCCTTATTTTATTTTTGGAATGGCATACCTAATTGTGCCAACAACTCACGAGATTCTTCATCTGTGTTCGCTGTTGTTACAATAACGATGTCCATGCCGCGTACTTTATCTACTAAATCGTAATCAACTTCTGGGAAGATCAATTGTTCTTTAATACCTAAAGTGTAGTTACCACGTCCATCAAAGGCTTTTTTGCTAACACCATGGAAGTCACGTACACGAGGTAGAGAAACAGATACTAATTTATCTAAAAATTCGTACATTCTTTCACCACGTAAAGTAACTTTCGCACCGATCGGCATACCTTCACGAAGACGGAAACCAGCGATTGATTTCTTAGCTTTAGTGATCAATGGTTTTTGACCTGTGATCAAGGCTAATTCTTCAACTGCTTTGTCTAAGTTTTTTGCGTTTGATACAGCATCGCCCACACCCATGTTGATAACGATTTTATCAACTTTTGGTGTTTGCATAACTGAACTATAATTAAATTTTTCCACTAATGCTGGAGTAATTTCTTTAATATATTTTTCTTTCAGGCGGTTCATTTAGTAAGCCCCTCCTTCCTTTTAATCTATTTATCTAAGACTTCACCGGTTTTTTTAGAAACACGGACTTTTTTACCATCGACTTCTTTATAACCTACACGACCAGCTACTCCTGTACCGTCAACCACCATCACGTTAGAAACATGAATCGGCGCTTCGACTTCCAAGATGCCGCCTTGCGGTGCTGCTTGGCTAGGTTTTTGGTGTTTTTTCATGATGTTGACACCTTCAACGATGACTTTGTCTTTTTTAGGAAACGCTGCTAATACAACGCCTTCTTTATTTTTGTCTTTACCAGTGATAACTTTTACTTTATCGCCTTTTTTAACAAACATTATAGTTTCGCACCTCCTTTGATACGCGTCCTGATTATAATACTTCTGGTGCTAGAGAAACGATCTTCATGAAGTTGTTTTCACGTAATTCACGTGCAACAGGACCGAAGATACGAGTTCCACGCGGGCTCTTATCATCACGGATAATCACCGCAGCATTTTCATCAAATTTAATGTAAGAACCGTCTGTACGACGAGCTCCTGATTTTGTACGAACGATAACGGCTTTTACTACTTCACCTTTTTTAACAACTCCACCTGGCGTTGCTTGTTTGACCGTAGCAACAATCACGTCACCAATATTAGCAGTTTTACGTCCAGAACCACCTAGTACTTTAATCGTTAAGATTTCACGAGCACCTGAGTTGTCTGCAACTTTTAATCGGCTTTCTTGTTGGATCACGATGTGTATCCCCCTTTCAGATTTTATGTTTCAATCTATATAGGAAAATCTCGTTTTATTAGATAATAACTGCTTCTTCGACTACCTCTAGTAAACGGAAACGTTTTGTAGCTGATAATGGACGAGTTTCCATGATTCTTACGATGTCACCAACTTTTGCAGTGTTGTTTTCATCATGAGCTTTGTACTTTTTAGAATATTTCATGCGTTTACCGTAAATAGGGTGGTTTTTCTTCGTTTCTACGACAACAGTGATTGTTTTATCCATTTTGTCTGAAACAACACGACCTTGGTAAACTTTGCGTTGATTTCTTTCTTCAGTCATACGCGTTTGGCCTCCTTCCACTATTAGTTAGCTTGTTCACGCAATACTGTTTTGATGCGTGCAATCGATTGACGTACTTCTTTAATACGTGCAGTGTTTTCTAATTGACCTGTTGCTAGTTGGAATCTAAGATTAAACAATTCTTCTTTGAATTGCTTTTCTTTTTCAAGCATTTCGGCAGTGGTTAATTCTCTGATTTCTTTAACCTTCATTCGATTCACCACCCATTTCCTCACGTTTTACAATCTTAGTTTTGACCGGTAATTTGTGGGATGCAAGACGAAGAGCTTCACGAGCTACTTCTTCAGGTACGCCTGCGATTTCAAACATGATCTTGCCACGTTTTACTGGAGAAACCCAGCCTTCAGGAGCCCCTTTACCTTTACCCATACGAACACCGATAGCTTTACTTGTGTATGATTTATGAGGGAAAATTTTAATCCATACTTTCCCGCCACGTTTCATATAACGAGTCATAGCGATACGGGCAGCTTCGATTTGACGGTTAGTAATCCAGTGAGATTCAGTTGCTTGTAAACCCCATTCTCCAAATGCTACTTCTTTTCCGCCTTTGGCTTCACCGCGCATTTTACCTCTAAATTCACGACGGTGTTTTACACGTTTAGGTACTAACATGATTATTTCCCTCCTTTCTCAGCGTTTTTTTTCGTTGGAAGAATTTCTCCACGGTAAATCCACACTTTAACTCCTAATTTTCCGTAAGTTGTGTCTGCTTCTTCCCATGCGTAATCAATATCAGCACGCAAAGTATGAAGTGGAACTGTACCTTCAGAGTAACCTTCTGAACGAGCAATATCAGCACCGTTTAAACGACCTGATACTTGTGTCTTGATCCCTTGAGCGCCTGAACGCATTGTACGTTGGATCGCTTGTTTTTGCGCACGACGGAACGCTACACGGTTTTCTAATTGACGTGCAATTCCTTCGCCGACTAATTTTGCATCTAAATCTGGTTTTTTGATTTCAACGATGTTGATGTGAACTCGTTTGCCAGTTAGTTTGTTTAATTCTTTTCTTAGGTTTTCGACTTCAGATCCGCCTTTACCGATAACCATACCTGGTTTAGCTGTGTGGATTGAAATGTTTACGCGATTTGCAGCACGCTCGATCTCAATTGTAGACACAGCAGCATCAGCAAGTTTTGATGCGATAAATTTACGGATTCTTAAATCTTCGTGTAAGAATTCAGCATACTCTTTTTCAGCATACCATTTTGCATCCCAGTCGCGGATGATGCCTACACGCATTCCAATTGGATGTACTTTTTGACCCACTGATTGTCCCTCCTCTTAATCTTAGAGGTTTGGTAGCTATTGCTGCAGCACATAGTAACTGCTTTTGCAGAACTGTTGTGACACAGTACAAGGTGGCTTAAAGGAACCATGTTCCTTTGTACGCTCCTTATCCTAGCTCCTCCTCTTATCTAGTGATATCTGTTTAAAGAAACAGATTATTTTTCTGATACAACTACAGTGATATGACTTGTACGTTTGTTGATTGGTGATGCTGAACCTTTAGCACGTGGACGGAAACGTTTCATTGTTGGTCCTTCGTTAACGAAAGCTTCAGATACTACTAAGTTCTCAACATCTAAGTCAAAGTTGTTTTCAGCGTTAGCAATTGCTGACATTAAAACTTTTTCAATAACTCCAGCCGCTTTGTTCGGTGTGAACTTCAAAATTGAAATTGCGTCTGCAACGCTTTTCCCTCTAACAAGATCAATTACTAAACGTGATTTACGAGGAGAAACGCGAACTGTTTTAGTAGTCGCTTTAGCTGATGTGATTTGTTCTGCCATTTGGATATCCTCCCCTCAAATTAGCGTCTTGTTTTTTTATCGTCGGCTCCGTGGCCACGATAAGTTCTAGTCGGTGCAAATTCACCTAATTTATGTCCTACCATATCTTCTTGGATGTATACTGGAACGTGTTTACGTCCATCATATACAGCAATTGTAAATCCAACAAATTGTGGAAAAATTGTAGAGCGGCGAGACCAAGTTTTAATTACTTTTTTCTTTTCGGCGCCTTGTTGAGCTTCGACTTTCTTCATTAGATGATCATCAGCGAAAGGCCCTTTTTTCAAACTACGACCCATGGTGAACCTCCTCTCAAAATGTACGACACATGGTCAAAAAAATTATTTAGTACGACGACGAACGATAAGTTTGTCTGATTTAGCTTTTTTATTACGAGTTTTCAAGCCGATAGCTGGTTGACCCCAAGGTGATACTGGAGCTTTACGTCCGATCGGTTGTTTACCTTCACCACCACCGTGTGGGTGATCGTTCGGGTTCATTACGCTACCACGAACTGTTGGGCGTTTACGCATCCAACGAGAACGGCCAGCTTTACCGATGTTGATCAATTCGTGTTGTTCGTTACCTACAGAACCGACAGTTGCACGGCATGTAGCTAAGATCATACGAACTTCGCCAGAGTTCAAACGGATCAATACGTATTTGCCTTCTTTACCAAGTACTTGAGCACTTGTTCCAGCAGAACGGATCAATTGACCGCCTTTACCAGGTTTCATTTCAATGTTGTGGACTACAGTACCAACTGGAATATTTTCCAATGGTAATGCGTTCCCAATTTTAATATCTGATTCTGGACCTGAAACTAGGCGCATACCTACTTCTAATCCTTTTGGTGCTAAGATGTATGCTTTAACTCCATCTTCGTAATGTACTAACGCGATGTTAGCAGAACGGTTTGGATCATACTCGATTGTTTTAACAACCGCTACGACGTTGTCTTTATTACGTTTGAAATCGATCAAACGGTATTGACGTTTGTGACCGCCACCTTGGTGACGAACCGTGATACGACCGTTGTTGTTACGACCGGCATGGTTTTTTAATGGCGCCAATAACGTTTTTTCTGGTGTTGATGTCGTGATTTCAGCGAAATCAGACGTTGTCATATTACGACGGCCATTTGTGGTAGGTTTGTACTTTTTAATCGCCACGTCTTTTTCCCTCCCATTTAATAATTAAACATGGACTGCTTATTCAGCAGCATCGAAAATTTGAATTTCTTTTGAATCGTTTGTTAATGTCACAACTGCTTTGCGACGTTTTTTCGTATATCCTGCATATTTACCCATGCGTTTGAATTTAGGACGCACGTTGATGATGTTTACGTTTTTCACTTTAACACCGTCAAAAGCTGCTTCTACAGCTTGTTTTACTAATGTTTTGTTTGCGCGAGTGTCCACTTCGAAAGTGTATTTCTTTTCGTCCATAGCAAGCATGGATTTTTCAGTGATCACCGGGCGTTTGATTACGTCTAGTAAGTTCATTATGCAAGCACCTCCTCAATTTGAGTAAGAGCAGTTTGTGTTGCCAATACTTTAGTATTAGAAACGAGATCTAAAACACTCACGTTATCAGAAGTTACTACAGAAACATTTGGAAGATTACGAGCAGATAATGCTGCAAAATCGTTTCCTGCTTCTAGAACAACTAATACTTTCGCATCAATAGATAAGTTTGTAAGAACTTGTTTGAATTCTTTTGTTTTTGGTGCGTCAAAGCTTAATGCATCAACAGCAACCAAGTTGTTTTCAGCAACTTTATCTGATAATACAGATTTCATTGCTAAACGACGAACTTTTTTAGGAAGTTTGTAGCTGTAAGAACGTGGTGTTGGTCCGAAAACTACGCCACCTCCACGCCATTGTGGTGAACGGATTGAACCTTGACGAGCACGACCAGTTCCTTTTTGACGCCATGGTTTACGGCCGCCGCCACGAACTTCTCCGCGGTGTTTAACTGAGTGTGTTCCTTGTCTTAATGAAGCGCGTTGCATGATGATTGCATCGTAGACAACTGATTCATTAGGTTCGATTCCGAAAATTTCTTCGTTTAAAGTGATTTCACCATTTTGAGTTCCATCTTGTTTGAATAATGCTACATTCGGCATTCCTTAGTTCCTCCTTTCCCTACGCTTATTTAGCTTTCACAGCTGATTTGATTGTGATTAATGATTTTTTCGCTCCAGGAATGTTCCCTTTGATCAAGATTACATTTCTTTCAGCGTCCACTTTAACAATTTCAAGATTTTGAATTGTTACGCGGTTACCACCCATACGGCCGGCAAGTTTTTTATTTTTAAATACACGGTTAGGTGCTACTGGACCCATTGACCCAGGACGACGGTGGTAACGAGATCCGTGACTCATAGGTCCACGGCTTTGTCCGTGACGTTTGATAACGCCTTGGAATCCTTTACCTTTTGTTGTTCCTGTAACATCAATAATGTCTCCTGCTTGGAAAACATCTACCTTAATTTCTGTTCCTACTTCGTATTCTCCCAGCTCAACATTTTTGAATTCCTTAATGAAGCGCTTAGGAGCCGTGTTTGCTTTTGCAACATGACCTTTCGCAGGTTTGTTTGATAAAACTTCACGTTTGTCTTGGTAACCAACTTGGATAGCTTCGTATCCGTCAGTCTCAACAGTTTTTACTTGTAAAACTACGTTTGGCGTAGCTTCTACTACTGTTACTGGAATTAATTCACCAGACTCAGTAAAGATTTGTGTCATTCCCACTTTTTTCCCTAAGATTCCTTTGGTCATGAGTACACCTCCATCATCTTAATTTTATAGTTTGATTTCAATATTTACACCAGATGGTAAGTCAAGCTTCATTAAAGCATCAACTGTCTTTGGTGTTGGGTTCACAATGTCGATTAGACGTTTGTGAGTACGCATTTCGAATTGTTCGCGAGAATCTTTGTATTTATGAGTCGCACGAATAACTGTGTAAAGCGAGCGTTCTGTTGGCAATGGAATCGGACCTGATACGTCAGCTCCAGTTCTTTTTGCTGTTTCCACAATTTTATCCGCTGATTGATCTAAAATACGGTGTTCATACGCTTTTAAACGGATACGAATCTTTTGTTTTGCCATCTTGTTCCCTCCTTCGCCTATTTTGAAAGTAGACATAGCTCCACGAAAATTTTTCCGTCACGCTCGTTCGTGGCAAAGCGTCCGGGCGTGTCGCAACCTCTCGTTTCTTAGCCGGTAGATCAAAACCTTGATTTACCAATGCTTTTCACACTTCTGTAAACAGCACCTTTGTAATTATATTACAGAAACACAGCAATAGCAAGGCTTTTTTTCATTATTTTCATTTTATTTTATTGATTTTCAAGTCAAAAAAAATCTATAGGCTTTTAGTAAGCGACAACCTTTTTTTGACAATTGTTCACTTTTACTAAAAACCTTATAGATTTTTTTACAGCGCTTCTTCTTTTTCAATTATTTTATTAAGTTTCCATACGTTTCTTAATTGAATTCCCACGTTTATTACCATGACGACAGCCGCTAAAACGAACATGGTCGTTAACACAAGAGAATTGTCAGTCATTCTATTCGAAACCATCGTTAAAAGATAGATCAAGGGGAATATCAAAAACACAGATAGTCCAGCTTGAAATTTGACGACTTTCTTTGCCATTTCCGCACGTGAAGGTCCATCATTAAAGATGACATTTTCACTTTCCTTCTTGGATCTCAATTTTCTAAAATAATACCAATTCCCAAATTTATAAAAATGTTCCCAGCCACAATCTTCAAACAACTGGATATACGAGTCTGTACCTTTTTTCTCTGAATTAAAATCCAACTGATAAACATAGTCTTCTGGTTCACATCGTTCAAATATATAGGTAGACAATGGCAATTTGAGTTCCACCATTTTCCAGCCGTCTCTATGCTGTCTTTCTAAGAAGCGCTCTTCTTCCAAATAATCCGCCAGCTCAAATCGTTTTCTGATTTTTTTCGTTTCCATCTAGATTCTCTCCAATACTATTTTTGTATAATCGCTTAATTCGTTTGATTTCATGCTGCAGAATTTCTTCCCCAAGTGGTGTGATCAAATAACTTTTCCGACGTTCTTCTTCTTTCGTCACTTCAATCAGCCCATCTTTTTCCATTTTGCTCAAGCTGCCATACATCGTACCTGCACTAATACTAATTTCTTGCGCTGTCAGTTTTTTTACATGTTGGATGATACTATAGCCATGTCTTTCTTCTCTAAGTGAAAACAAGATATAAAAACCTGTTTCAGTCATCGGTATATAGATTCTCTTCAACTTTTCTTCCACACTATATCCCTCCTCGTTATATCGAATCTCGTTATATCGTATTCCAATCTTATATCGAAGTCCGATATAAGTCAAGCACTTTTTTAGACAACAAAAAAGCCGAAGGGAAATCCCTTCGACTTACGTCCGAGTACCCCAGCTTTTCACACTGGTTATTGCTATATTTAAGTCTTAATTATTTAACGATTTCAGAAACAACGCCTGAACCAACAGTACGTCCGCCTTCACGAATAGAGAAACGAGTTCCGTCTTCGATAGCGATTGGGTGGATTAATTCAACGTCCATTGCAACGTTATCACCAGGCATTACCATTTCAGTACCTTCTGGTAATTCAACTACACCAGTTACGTCAGTTGTACGGAAGTAGAACTGAGGACGGTAGTTTGTGAAGAATGGAGTGTGACGTCCGCCTTCTTCTTTTGATAAAACATAAACTTCAGCTTTAAATTTTGTGTGTGGAGTGATTGAAGCAGGTTTTGCCAATACTTGTCCACGTTCGATATCTTCACGTGCAACACCACGTAATAAAGCACCGATGTTATCGCCAGCTTCAGCGTAGTCTAATAATTTACGGAACATTTCAACACCTGTAACAGTTGTTTTAGATGTTTCTTCTTTGATACCTACGATTTCAACTTCGTCACCAACGCGAACTTCTCCACGTTCAACACGACCAGTTGCAACAGTACCACGACCAGTGATTGAGAATACATCCTCAACTGGCATCATGAATGGTTTGTCAGTATCACGAGTTGGAGTTGGGATATACTCATCAACTGCAGCCATTAATTCCATGATTTTTTCTTCGTATGAAGCGTCGCCTTCTAAAGCTTTCAAAGCAGAACCTGCGATAACTGGAGTGTCATCACCTGGGAAGTCGTATTCAGATAATAGATCACGAACTTCCATTTCTACTAATTCTAATAATTCTTCGTCATCGACCATATCCATTTTGTTTAAGAAAACAACGATGTATGGTACACCAACGTTACGTGATAACAAGATGTGCTCACGAGTTTGAGGCATAGGACCATCAGCAGCAGATACTACTAAGATCGCTCCATCCATTTGTGCAGCACCAGTGATCATGTTTTTAACGTAGTCCGCGTGTCCTGGGCAGTCCACGTGAGCGTAGTGACGAGCATCAGTTTCATACTCGATGTGAGAAGTGTTGATTGTGATACCACGTTCTTTTTCTTCAGGAGCGTTATCGATATCAGCATAGTTTTGAGCTTCACCGCCACCGTGTTTAGCTAACACAGTTGCAATTGCAGCAGTTAATGTAGTTTTACCATGGTCAACGTGTCCAATAGTACCAATGTTTACATGGGGTTTAGAACGGTCAAATTTTTCTTTAGCCATTTTAAATGTTCCTCCTAAAATATATGAATTTTATTTTATTTGATAGATAGTTCAACTACCTGATCATCTTTAATTATTTTACCCGAAATCTTCAAAAAATCCTAGTCATAAATAAATCTATACTTATTTCTTAACTATTAAGCGTTGCCGCCATTTTTCTTGATGATTTCTTCTTGTACAGATTTTGGTACATCTTCATAGTGGTCAAAGACCATCATGAATGTTCCGCGACCTTGTGTTGCTGAACGTAATGTTGTGGCATAACCAAACATTTCAGCCAACGGTACCATCGCGTTAACGATTTGTGAGTTACCGTGTGCTTCCATTCCTTCAACACGTCCGCGACGGCTTGTAACGTGTCCCATGATATCACCTAAGTAATCTTCCGGTACAGTGATCGTTACTTTCATCATCGGTTCTAAAATAACTGGGTTCGCTTTTTTAGCTGCCGCACGTAGAGCCATAGATGCTGCTACACGGAAGGCAGTTTCATTCGAATCGACATCATGGTAAGAACCATCATAAAGTTTCGCTTTGATATCCACTAATGGGTAACCAGCAAGAACCCCGTTGTTCATCGCTTCTGATAAACCTTTTTCAACTGCTGGGATGTATTCACGAGGAACCACACCACCGACAATCGCGTTTTCAAATTCAAAGCCTTTACCTTCTTCGTTTGGAGTAAATTCGACCCATACGTGACCGTATTGTCCTTTACCACCAGACTGACGTACAAACTTACCTTCTGCTTGAGTTAATGGAGCACGGAAAGTTTCACGATAAGATACTTGCGGTGCACCAACGTTTGCTTCAACCTTGAACTCACGTCTCATACGGTCTACTAATACGTCTAAGTGCAACTCACCCATACCAGAGATAACTGTTTCACCAGTTTCAACGTTTGTTTCAACGCGGAATGACGGATCTTCTTCTGCAAGTTTTTGCAAAGCAACACCCATTTTATCTTGGTCGGCTTTTGATTTAGGTTCAACAGCCACTTGGATAACTGGTTCTGGGAACTCAATTGATTCAAGAATAACTGGTGAATCTACCGCACATAAAGTATCACCAGTTGTTGTATCTTTCAATCCAACAGCAGCAGCGATATCTCCTGAATACACTGTATCGATTTCTTTACGTGTATTCGCGTGCATTTGTAAAATACGTCCGATACGTTCTTTTTTGTCTTTAGAAGCGTTCAATACATATGAACCACTTTCAAGGACACCAGAATAGACACGGAAGAATGTTAGACGACCTACGAATGGGTCAGTCATAACTTTAAATGCTAATGATGCAAATGGTGCTTCATCATCAGCAGGACGAGTTGTTTCTTCGTCTGTTTTCACATCGATACCTTTGATTGCTTCGATATCAAGTGGTGAAGGTAAGTAGTCAAGAACTGCATCAAGCATTAATTGAACACCTTTATTTTTAAAGGCAGAACCAGCCATAACTGGGAAAAATTCAACGTTGATCGTTGCTTTACGGATACCCGCTTTAAGTTCGTCGATTGTGATTTCTTCACCTTCAAGATATTTCATCATTAGGTCTTCATCAGTTTCAGCTACAGCTTCAACTAATTTTTCACGCCATTCAACCGCTTGATCCATATATTCTTCTGGAATTTCAGTTTCTTGGATGTCAGTACCTAAGTCATTTGTGTAAATTTCAGCTTTCATTGTGATCAAGTCAATGATCCCGGTGAAACTGTCTTCTGCACCGATTGGTAATTGGATCGGATGTGCATTTGCTTGTAAACGATCATGTAATGAGTTTACAGAGTATAAGAAATCCGCACCGATTTTATCCATTTTGTTACAGAAAACAACACGTGGAACTCTATATTCAGTTGCTTGACGCCAAACTGTTTCAGTTTGAGGTTCCACACCTGATTGTGAGTCAAGAACGGTTACCGCACCATCTAATACACGTAGTGAACGTTGAACTTCAATTGTGAAATCCACGTGTCCTGGTGTGTCGATGATGTTTACTCGGTATCCTTTCCATTGTGCAGTTGTTGCAGCAGATGTGATCGTGATACCACGTTCTTGTTCTTGTTCCATCCAGTCCATCTGTGAAGCGCCTTCGTGTGTTTCACCGATTTTATGGATTTTACCAGTGTAATAAAGGATACGCTCAGTTGTTGTTGTTTTACCAGCATCAACGTGGGCCATGATTCCGATATTACGAGTTTTTTCTAACGAAAATTCTCTTGCCATTCTAGGGTGTTCTCCTCTCTTTATTTAAATCAACTATACATAACTTCATGCCGCGGTCCTAAGCCGCAGGCACAGAGGATCTTACCAACGATAATGTGCAAACGCACGGTTAGCATCAGCCATTTTATGTGTGTCTTCACGTTTTTTAACAGAAGCACCAGTGTTATTGGCAGCATCCATGATTTCTTTCGCTAGACGTTGTTCCATTGTATGTTCACCGCGTAGGCGAGCATAGTTAACAACCCAACGTAAACCTAAAGTTGTACGACGTTCTGGACGAACTTCAACTGGTACTTGGTAGTTAGAACCCCCAACACGGCGAGCTTTTACTTCCAAGACAGGCATAACGTTTTTCATTGCTTGTTCGAAAACTTCCAATGGATCGTTACCTGTAGATTCTTTGATGATATCAAATGAATTATAGATAATATTAGCAGCAATCCCGCGTTTTCCATCAACCATTACACGGTTGATCAAGCGAGTTACTAATTTTGAGTTATAAATTGGATCTGGTAAAACATCGCGTTTTGTAACAGGACCTTTACGTGGCATCCGTAACTCCTCCTTCCGAAAATTCTTTCATTTTATATAATACCTTTAGTGATTGTCGAATTATTTAGCTGCTTTAGGCATTTTAGTACCATATTTAGAGCGGCTTTGTTTACGATCAGTAACGCCGGCTGTATCAAGCGCACCACGTACGATATGATAACGTACTCCCGGTAAATCTTTTACACGTCCACCACGTAGTAAAACCACGCTATGTTCTTGTAAGTTGTGACCGATACCTGGGATATAAGCTGTTACTTCGATTAAGTTAGACAAACGAACACGGGCATATTTACGTAAAGCCGAGTTAGGTTTTTTAGGTGTCATTGTTCCCACACGAGTACAAACCCCACGCTTTTGTGGTGAGTTTACGTTCGTTTGAGATTTCTTGAAGCTATTATATCCTTTGTTCAACGCTGGTGAATTAGATTTTTCCACCTTTGATTTACGAGGTTTACGTACTAATTGATTAATTGTAGGCATTCCTTGTTTCCTCCTCCCTCATTTCGCATCTAGTTCCACACATCCAGGTGGTTCTTTTTTAGCGATAAAAAATAATGCAATCTATGCACTCTTTATCAAATATGCTTTGATAGACAGTCAGCACGTCTCTGTTGAGAGACCTGTAGATAAAGCACCTTTGCTAGGATATCACGATATACTTGCTCTGTCAACCTTTTACAGCACTTTTTTCATTAAAGTAATCACGTTTTCTTTTCTTCACATTTATAATAGAAGAAAAGAAAGATTTTTACTAATCTTTCTATCTTTTTTCGGGGTTTAACGGTACAATGTTTTTGATTATCCGAAAGGGGCGAAAAAGCTGATGAATCTTAAGCAAATGGCAGGAATCGAAGCAGCAAAATATGTAGAAGACGGTATGATCGTAGGGTTAGGTACAGGATCTACTGCAAAATTTATGGTCGATGAAATCGGTCGTCGAATCAAAGAAGAAGGATTGTCGATCACGGGAGTAACAACTTCTAAAGAAACAGAGCGTCAGGCACAAAGTTTAGGAATCCCTTTAAAAAGTATCGATGATGTTCCTTATGTCGATTTGACCATCGATGGGGCAGATGAAATCAGCGCAGATTACCAAGGCATTAAAGGCGGAGGAGCTGCACTTTTATTTGAAAAAATCGTGGCCACCTATTCAAAAAAATGTATTTGGATCGTCGATGATTCAAAAATGGTGAATAAGTTAGGTAAATTCCCATTACCAGTTGAAGTTGTCCCTTACGGCAGCCAACAGTTACTACGTTTGTTTGAAAAAAAAGGATATGCACCAGTGTTACGTAGCGATTCTGACGGTCGTACGATTGTTACCGATGGCGGGCATTATATCATTGATCTTCACCTACAAACAATCGAAGATCCTATAGAGCTGGGTACATATCTGGATCAACTTGTCGGAGTAGTTGAACACGGATTATTTCTGAACATCGTAACGACAGTCATTGTCGGTGGTCCAGAAGGTCCTAAAACCATTAAAGTATCACGTTGATTTTTCTTTGAATACGATTTGAAAACAAGCAAAAAGATTAAAAAAAGATAAAAAACAACTATCATTTCGTCCATAGATATGCTACATTTTTAGTAACTGATTTTTACTATTTAAAACTAGAAAGGACGAACGATGAAATTAATTGGTTATGCACGAACAACGATTATTGATAACGATCTAGATGCTCAGATCAGCAGACTGAGCACCTTCGGCTGTGACGAGATACATCATGAATCTTTCGACGTCACTGATGACAAGCAATTGACCTCTGAATTGGAATCCGTTTTAAGCAAACTTCAGGCAGATGATACGCTTGTGATATGCCGTTTGAATCGTTTGGGACGATCTACTCGTCAACTGACTGAACTGATTCAAGAATTTAAAGGTTCCGGTATTCACCTAGTTAGCTTGGATGATGAAATCGACACACGTGAGCCAATGGGCGAAATCTACTTTAAGACGATGAACAGTTTAGCGACGATGGAGTGTAACTTGATCAAAGAACGCACACTCGTCGGGTTGAACAACGCACGCAGAAAAGGAAAAATTGGCGGACGCCCAAAAATCGATGGTCGAACAGTCAAACGAATTCGCCATTTATATCATGAAAAACGCGAAACCATCCAATTCATTGCTTCAAAATGCAATGTTTCAATCGGCACTTGCTATAAGTATATCAATTTGACAGAAACTGAAGCAGCAAAATTTTCTCAATAATGAACAAAGGTAGTGGCCGACGCTTATCTTTGACGCTCATTTCTGCTTCCACTGTTTATTCGTTTTTAAATGGACTGGGTGTCACTCTTAGAGTGACAGCTAGTCCATTTTCGATCTATCTCCAACTGATAGATCGCCTGTCCTTGTCATTTCCATTCACTTTTGCCAATTTACAATGGAAATCTATTTTAAAACGGTGTACAATAGAAAAGGAAATGAAAGTTTCAGAAACTACAACTCAAAGGAGAGCTATACATGCCAAAATTAGTTTTTTCTCGTCATGGACTTAGTGAATGGAATGCATTGAACCAATTTACAGGTTGGGTCGATGTAGATTTAGCACCTGAAGGAATCGAAGAAGCCAAAGAAGGCGGACGTAAAATCAAAGAAGCTGGAATCGAATTCGATATTGCTTTCACTTCAGTTTTAACACGCGCAATCAAAACATGTAACTTAATCTTGGAAAACTCAGATCAATTGTGGGTACCACAAGTAAAATCTTGGCGCTTAAACGAACGTCACTATGGTAAATTACAAGGTTTGAATAAAAAAGAAACTGCTGAAAAATATGGAGATGACCAAGTACACATCTGGCGTCGTTCTTACGACACTCTTCCTCCACTATTGGAAGTAACAGATCCTACTTCTGCAGCAAACGATCGTCGTTATGCTATGTTAGACAAACGCGATGTACCAGGCGGAGAAAACTTAAAAGTAACGCTAGAACGCGCTTTACCTTTCTGGCAAGATGAGATCGCTCCTGCCTTACTAGATAATAAAACTGTTTTAGTTGCAGCACACGGTAACTCACTACGTGCCTTAGCTAAACATATCGAAGGTATTTCAGATGAAGATATCATGGATCTTGAAATCCCAACAGGTCAACCACTTGTTTATGAATTAAACGATGACCTAACAGTAGCTAAAAAATACTACTTATAAAAAATAGAGGCTGAGACAAAAGTGTTTAGCTCCTTCTTATTTCCGAAGGAGCTGCTTTTTTTTCGCCGTTTATTCACGTTTAGAGAGCGAAACAAAACTGATTTTTAGTTTTGTCCCGCTCTCTTTTTTTATTATCTCATTCAGTTCAATTGACTCTTCAACTTTGTCAGCCACGCTTCAATTTGTTCCCTCTGGGTAACAAATTCAAAGTCGGACATGTTGTAGTGTACATAATATTGCCCACTAACATAACGTACCATAATAGATGATCTAACATCCTCTTCTAACGCATCGGTTTGCTTCACTTCACTATAAAATATCCAGTTGGTCGCCTGAACTTCTTGAGATGACTCCAAATCTGTTTGAATAATTTGCTTAAGCTCATCGATCAAATCTGCTTGCTCCAGCGTTGAAAAGTAACCATACCATAGCGTGCGATTTTCCGAATAGGTTTCATCAAATAATTGTTTCACGTTCTATTCCCTCCTACGTTGTGAAGATTAGACAAAAGCAGACTCCGTTAAGCATTCTTGGTAAATCGCTTCAACATCCTTTTTATCCAAAGGCACAAACGCATCTGTTTTGATCGTACTATGCGCGACTGCTTGTTTAGCCATTTCTGCAAACTTCTCAGATTCAATCCCAACTTCCGGCAACGTCATCGGAATTCCACAAGCTTTGAAGTAGTCATAAGTCGCTTGAATCCCTTGCTTAGCCGCTTTCATTTTATCTACTTCCGTGATATCCCAAACGTTTTTAGCAAACTGAGCAAATTTACCTACCGTTTGTTCCGACAATACATAAGCCATCCAGCGAGGTGTCAAAATAGCTAACCCGATGCCATGTGTGATATCGTAAAAAGCACTTAACTCATGTTCCATTGCATGGCAAGACCAAACGCCGTGTTTTCCGCCTCGTGTCAATCCGTTCAACGCTAAGCTGCTCGCCCACATTAAATTGGCACGGGAATCATAATTATTCGGTTCCTTTAAAGCGATCGGACAATGTTTGATCACTGAACGCATCAAGCCTTCCGAAACAAAATCTTGGACATCCGTCCCTTCCGTCACATTGAAATAACTTTCAAACAAATGACTCAAAATATCTGCAGAACCTGCTGCTGTTTGATAAGCTGGTACGGTAAAGGTATTTGATGGATCAAGAAATGAGACTTTCGGCATCATCGCAGGTCCACCAACACCCAACTTTTGATTTGTCGACATGTTTGAGATCACCGCACCGGCATTCATTTCACTTCCTGTAGCCGCAAGTGTTAAAATCGTCACGATCGGTAATGCCTCACCTTGGTAGCCTCTTCTGCCTAAAACGATTTCCCAAGGATCTTCTTCACTGAATACGCCAGCAGCAATTACTTTAGAACAATCGATCGTTGAACCACCGCCTACGGCTAAAATCACATCTACGTGATGTTCACGACATAATTCAACACCTTTACGAACTGTCTCGATCCGAGGATTCGGCTCTACTCCGCTCAACTCAACGATCTGATGTCCACTTTCTTCCAATAGGCTCACGACTTGATCATATAACCCATTTTTCTTAATACTGCCTCCACCATATACTAGTAGAACATTTTTCCCGTAAGTGTCTAAAACCTCAGTTAGCTCAGTCGCTAGACGGTCTTTTCCAAAACGAATATCTGTCGGTACATAAAAACGAAAATTATCCATTCTTCTTCCTCCATTCATTTCTCTATCTCTATAATAGAATAGCAAAAAAGAGATTGAAAGTAACTCATTTCAACCTCTTATCTGTTTTAACTATAAAGTGCTGTTTCTAAACCAACTTCGATCATATCATTGAATGTCGTTTGGCGTTCTTCAGCAGTTGTCTCTTCACCAGTTACTAAGCTATCACTAACCGTCATGATCGCTAAAGCCTGCACATCAAATTTAGCTGCTAAATAATACAACGCCGCCGCTTCCATTTCAATAGCAAGAACACCTAATTTACCCAGTTTAAAGACTTCATCCATACTTTCTTTGTAAAATACGTCATCAGACAATACATTACCCACATGAGTTGTAAAGCCTTTGTCTTTTGCCACTGTATATGATTTTAACAGCATATCAAAACTTGCGATTTGCGGAAAATCATATTTAGGAAAATCATTGCGGATCATTGATGAGGGTGTTGCCGCTGCTTGAGCAATCACTAAATCTCTAATTTTGACTTTCTCAGAAATCGAACCGCATGTTCCTACACGAATCAATTTTTTCACACCGTAAGAATTGATCAATTCATGGGCGTAAATCGTAGCAGAAGGCATCCCCATTCCCGTTCCCTGAACAGAAACGCGTTCACCTTTGTAAGTTCCTGTATAGCCCAGCATTCCTCTTACTTGGTTATAACAAACTGGATTTTCTAAAAAGGTTTCCGCAATGTATTTTGCACGCAACGGATCTCCTGGTAATAAAATTTTATCTGCGATCTCACCTGTTTTTGCCTCGATATGAACACTCATTTTTTCACTCCTCTTATTTTTTTATAGAGCTGCTAAGCTCGCTTTGACCAACTCTTTGAACTGCCCTTTAACACGTTCTGTCGTCTCTACAACCTCTGCATGGTTCAATGTGCTTTGCATCCCAGCCGCTAAGTTTGTAATACAAGAAATTCCTAACACGTTCAATCCGCTATGAGCTGCTACGATAACCTCTGATACTGTAGACATCCCAACTGCGTCTGCTCCCATTGTACGAGCCATCCGAATTTCAGCAGGCGTTTCATAAGTTGGACCAGAAAAGCCCATATAAACACCTTCTTGCAGCGGAACATTTTGTTCTTTTGCTACTTTCCTTACTGCTTCAGCGTAGCTCGGCGTATAAGCATGACTCATGTCTGGGAAACGCGGTCCCATGTCATCATCATTTTCACCGATCAATGGATTATCACCAGTAAAATTGATGTGGTCTGTGATCAACATCAAATTACCAGGTGTGAAGCTTTCATTTACACCGCCAGCAGCGTTTGTCACGATTATTGAATGCGCACCGATTGCCGCCATCATTCTTACAGGATAAGTAACCGTCTGCATCGAATGCCCTTCATAATAATGAAAACGACCTTGTAATGCCAAAACCTTTTTACCAGAAAGAGTCCCATAAACTAGCTTCCCAGCATGTCCTACAACTGCAGATACAGCAAAGTGAGGAACTTCTGAAAATGGAATTGCAATTGCGTTTTCGATTTCATCTGCTAACTCACCTAATCCAGAACCAAGAATCAAGCCAAAGTCTACTTGACCGATCCCTTTTTCTTTTAAAAAACCAGTTGTTTCTGTCAACATTTCACTTAGTTTCGTCATCGTCTCTCTCCTATACTAATTTATCTAAGAAGCTTGCGCCGTTTTCAGTTTTCGGAACACCAAAGTTTTCAGCGATCGTCGCTGAGATATCGGCATAATGTCCTTGCGTTAGACTGCCTTGACCGTTCATTTTTTTGCTGTAAACCAATAGCGGAACGTATTCTCTTGTATGATCCGTTCCTGGGAAAGTCGGATCATTGCCGTGGTCAGCGGTGATCATCAATAAGTCATCATCTGTCATCGCATCAATGATTTCAGGCAAACGTAAATCAAATGCTTCGATTGCATGAGCGTACCCTACAACATCACGACGATGACCATACAACGCATCAAAGTCAACTAAATTTGTAAAGCTCAGACCATCAAAATCTCTTTTCATTACATTCAATAATTGATCCACACCGTCCATATTGCTTTTCGTACGAACAGAATCAGTGATTCCTTGCCCATTGAAGATATCATTGATTTTCCCTACTGCAATCACATCTTTACCGTTGTCTTTCAATGAGTCTAACACTGTATGACCAAATGGATCTAGAGCATAATCATGACGATTGCTTGTTCTTGTAAAGTTGCCAGGCTCGCCAATATATGGACGAGCGATGATCCGACCGATCATATACGGTTCGTCCTTGGTGATTTCACGGACATATTCGCAAATACGATACAATTCTTCCAATGGGATGATTTCTTCGTGTGCAGCAATTTGCAATACTGGATCCGCTGAAGTGTAGACGATCAGATCACCGGTTTCCATTTGGTGTTTACCATAATCATCGATAACAGCTGTACCACTATAAGGTTTGTTACAGACGATTTTGCGTCCTGAAAATTCTTCAATTTGTTTTAACAGTTCCTCTGGAAATCCGTCCGGGAAAACGCGGAAAGGCTTTTGAATGTTCAACCCCATGATTTCCCAATGTCCTGTCATTGTATCTTTACCGACAGAAACTTCTTCTAATTTTGTTGCGTATCCTTTATGATCAGCGACTGCTTCTACATTATGAAGAGGGGCAATCGTTCCTAACCCTAGATTTTCTAAATTAGGAATCGTCAAGCCTGCTTCTTTTGCAATATGCCCTAACGTATCACTGCCGACATCTCCAAATTTCTCAGCATCCGGCGCTTCTCCGATTCCTACTGAATCCATTACGATTAAATGTACACGTTTAAACATAACCATCCTTCTTTCTTTTATTTGGTTTGAAAACTTTACCTACTTATTTTGTAAAATGAGCATAATAATTATTTATAAAAAGGGCTGGGAAAAAGCGTTGTGAAAAAAGCAGCTCCTTCGGAAATAAGCTGAGCCTCACAAAAATTTAACAAGCAATTTCCGTGATTTTCTTCTTATTTCTCGGAGCTAAACGCTTTTTTACAACCTCCGCAACCCCGCCCTTTTATACTTAATTTATTTTGATTTGATGTAGTTTTTCCCAATTGCTTTTGGTCCAGATGCTTTTCCTAAGAAAACAACTAGTACGATGATCGTCAATACATACGGCGCAGCTTGTAAATAAACCGCCGGGATCGAAGAAATCACTGGTAAGTTTGAACCGGCAATACTGATGTTTTGCGCAAAACCGAAGAATAAGGCTGCCCCCATCGCACCTAACGGATTCCATTTACCAAAAATCATCGCTGCCATTGAAATAAATCCTTGTCCAGCAATCGTTGTGACTGCAAAACGTCCAGCGATCGTTTGAGCAAAAACTGCTCCGCCGATACCACCTAAAAACCCAGAAATCAGTACACCTGAATAACGCATCAAGTAAACATTGATCCCAAGTGTATCTGCCGCTTGAGGATTTTCACCTACTGCACGCAGACGTAACCCAAAATGCGTTTTGAACAGCACGAACCAAGATAAGATCGCCACTAAAATGGCTACAAATGCAGGCAACGTAGTTTGTTTAAAGAATAAATCACCTAGAATCGGAATATCTTTCAAAATCGGAAACGAAAAATAACCAAATGACTCTGTAATCGTATCTGTTTGACCTTTTCCGTAAATCACTTTGATCAAGAAAATCCCTAAAGCAGGCGCCATTAAATTGACTACTGTTCCGCTGATGATATGATCTGCTCTTAAATTGATCGTCGCAACTGCATGAAGCAACGAGAACAACATCCCAACTACTCCACCGACTAAACAAGCTAGCCAAGGCGTTGCCGCACCAAAGGTCTCAGCGAACGTTAAGTTGAAGACGACTGAACTGAAGGCTCCCATGACCATGATCCCTTCAAGACCTACGTTTACAATACCACTACGCTCAGAGAACGTTCCGCCCAAAGCCGTAAAGACCAGAGGAGTGGAATAAACCAACGTTTGTGTAATAATCGGCGCTAGTACAGCGATTAATGCAATATTCATTAGATTTTTCCTCCTTCTTGACTTGTTTGGTCTGATTTTCCGTCTAATTCTTCAACGATCGCTACTTCTTTTTTACTACCTGAAGCTTTCGCTAAGACAAAACGGATAAGGTAGCTGATTGCGACAAAGAAGATGATCGCTGCGATCACTACATCGACTAATTCGATCGGAACACCGGCACGTAACGGCATACCTTGACCGCCAAGCTTCAGTACACTGAAAAGGAGCGCGGACAGGAATATTCCGACAGAGCTACCTGCTCCTAATAGAGAGATCGCCATTCCGTCAAAACCAATACTCAATGAAGACCCTTGAACAAAGAAGTTGCCAAATGTTCCTAATCCAAGAACCACACCGCCAAGACCGGCTAATGTCCCTGAGATCACCATCGACATCACGATCGTTCGTTTGCTGCTCATCCCTGCATACTCTGAAGCAAAAGGATTCAACCCCACCGAACGGATCTCATAGCCCAAAGTCGTTTTCTTCATTAAAAACCAAATCAAGACTAAGAAAATAAGTGCCATAAAAATCCCGATATTCAAACGTGAACCACTACTTATCTCTTTCAAAAACTCTGTACGTAAGCTTGCATTTTCTCCAATTACTTTCGTTACACCTTTGTTGCTCATGTAATCTTTTGACATCACGTTATTCACGATATGTGTACTTGTATAAAGGAAAACATAGTTTAACATGATCGTAACGATTACTTCACTTGTACCGAAGAAAGCTCGTAATAAACCAGGAATCGCTGCTGCTAAAGCACCCGCTAAGGCACCTGCTAATACAGCAACAGGCAATACCAGAAAACGTGGTGCATCCGGCATCGCCAATGCTACCCAGATACTTGTTACCCAGCCGCACAGCGCTTGCCCTGAAAGACCGATATTAAAGAAGCCAGCAGAATTCGCCACCGCGAATCCTAAAGCTGTAAAAATCAATGGTGCTGCTGTCACAAAAATTTCACCGATACTTTTCGGACTTTGGAAAGCAGTTTTAAGCATCGCTTGATATCCAGCAATTGGATCTTGACCAGAAATAAGCATAATAATTGCGCCAAGTATAAAGCCCATCAGTACCGATAATATAGGCACTAAAATATTCCGTATTTTTTCTGATCGATTATTCAACTGCCTCACCTGCCTTTTGATTCAATTCGGCTCTAGCTTCTTCTAATGAATAACCTGCCATCAAGAGCCCTAATTCATTTTCACTTGTTTCTTTTGGATCGACGATCCCAACGATCTTCCCTGAATGAATAACAGCGATCCGATCAGAAACATTTAAAATTTCATCCAGCTCAAAACTCACAACTAATACTGCTTTATCTTTATCCCGTTGTTCGATCAAACGTTTATGGATGTATTCGATAGCGCCCACATCCAAACCACGAGTTGGCTGTGAAACAATCAGTAAATCTGGATCACGATCGATCTCACGAGCAATGATCGCTTTTTGCTGATTCCCACCTGATAATGCTTTAGCCGGTACCAATTCATTTACAGTCCGTACATCATATTCTTCTATCAGGCGACGTGCATAGGAATTGATTTGATTATAATTCAAAACGCCATTGTTGCTTAATGGTTTTTTATAGTAGGTTTGCAATGCGATATTTTCAGCCAGTGTCATATCTAAAATCAAGCCATATTTATGGCGGTCTTCCGGCACATGGCCCACTCCTGCTTCGGTGATCGTACGAGGATTTTTATTCGTGATCGTTTCACCTTTAAGTTCGACTGAACCACTTTCTGCCTTGCGTAAGCCAGTCAGCGCTTGGATCAATTCCGTTTGACCATTACCATCGATCCCCGCAATCCCAACGACTTCGCCAGCACGTACATCTAAGCTAAGACCTTTAACAGCATCCAATCCGCGACTTTCTTTTACTACCAAATCTTTGATCGAAAGAACGACTTCTTTTGGTTCTGCCGGTTTCTTTTCTGTTTTAAACGAAACAGAACGTCCCACCATCATATCTGCCAGCTGTTGGGAAGAAACATCCTTCACATTGACTGTATCGATACTTTGTCCACGGCGAATAACCGTACAACGATCTGCTACTTTTTTGATTTCATCTAACTTATGTGTGATCAAGATAATTGATTTACCTTCTTGAACTAATCCCTGCATGATCTCGATCAGTTCGTCGATTTCTTGAGGTGTCAAAACAGCAGTCGGTTCATCAAAAATCAATACATCTGCTCCACGATACAACGTTTTCAAAATTTCTACACGCTGCTGCGCACCAACAGAGATGTCTCGAATATATGCTCCTGGATCTACGGACAAACCATATTGTTCAGAAACACGTTTGATTTCTGCTGTTGCTTTTTTACGGTCTAATATCCCCGCATTTGTCGGCTCACTTCCGAGCACAATATTTTCAGTTACTGTAAAAGCATCTACCAACATAAAGTGTTGATGAACCATTCCGATTCCCAAGCGATTTGCTGCCGTCGGTCCATTGATCGTTACTTTTGAACCATTCATAAATATTTCACCTGAGGTTGGTTCCAACAAACCTGATAAAATATTCATCAAGGTCGATTTACCTGCACCATTTTCTCCAAGCAATGCGTGAATTTCTCCTGGCCGAACAGTTAAGTTGATATTATCATTGGCCTTAAACGTTCCAAATTGCTTAGTGATATTGCGCATCTCAATTACATAGTTTTCCTGAGCCACATTTTTCACTTCCTAACGATTTAATCACTTACACTTACATCATCTATTGATACGGTACTTCCAAAATTAAAGTAGCTTTTAGGCTCTTAAAGAAAGAAAATGAGTTGTCTGATCATTCGTTTTCTTTCTTTAAAGGCTTAATAAAACCTTAGCGCTGCTACGAACGCAGCGCTAAGCAAAAATTCTATTCTTTTACATCTTTTGGTACTTCTGGAACAGTGATTTTTTCATCGATGATTTCTTCTTTTGCTTTATCGACCGCTTTTTGTGCTTCATCTGATAAGTAACCTTTTGTCAAATCAACACCGCCGTCTTTCAAACCGTAAACTAAGTGTTCGCCGCCAGGGAATTTATCTTCTAACGCACGGTTAGAAATATCTTGAACCGCAGCACCTACACCTTTAAGTGTTGATGTCAAAGTGAAGTTATCTTCTTTACCGTCTTTTGTTTTGTATTTACCTTCTTTGTCTTGGTCACTATCTACACCGATAACCCAAACTTTATCTTTTGAACCAGTTTCATTTAAATCTTTTGCTTCTTGGAAGACCCCTTGGCCTGTACCGCCTGAAGCATGGAAGATGATGTCAGCGCCTTTTTGGTACATAGAAGCTGCTAATGCTTTTCCTTTAGCAGGATCACCAAATGAAGCGGCATATTCGATCTCAACTTTGATATCTTTGTTTAATTCTTTCGCTGTATCGATAACACCTTGATGGAAACCAGCTTCAAAACGGTCGATAACCGCGCCTTCTTCACCACCAATGAAACCTACAGTGTTTGTTTTTGTTGTATGAGCGGCTGCTACACCCGCTAAATAAGAAGCTTCTTGGTCTTTAAATGTTGCAGAAACGACATTGTCTTTGCCTTCAATGACACTATCAATGATACCGAATTGTGTATCTGGATTTGCATCTGCTGCTGTACTGATAGAATCAGCTAATAGGTAACCGATCCCAAAGACTGTTTTAAATCCGTTAGAAACTGCTGTATCGATGTTTGTTACGTATTCAGAAGCGTCGTTTGATTGGATATAATCAAAACCGTCTGCTCCTTTTTTAAGATCATGCTCTTTCCCCCAAGCTTGTAACCCTTCCCAAGCTGATTGGTTAAATGAACGGTCATCTACACCACCGATATCTGTTACTATCACTACGCTGTGATCTGCGTCGCCGCCTGCTGAGTTTCCGCCTGTTGAATCTGTCCCATCTTTTTTACCGCCGCCACAAGCTGCTAATGCCACTGTTAATGCTAGTGCAGTCAAGCCAAAACCAAATAATTTCGCTTTTTTCATTTCTGTAAAGCCCCCTAATAATAGTTTTATATTTTCAACAGCCGAATGACTGAATGAAACAAGATAATAATGAAACAACTTTCTCTTTGTATGTCTTGTACTTCTCAACTTCGAATCGCTACGTTCTTTGTGTTGAATGAACTGCTTAGACCTCGAACAACCAAAGTAGGTACCTTTTTACATCGACTTTTTTTCATTCGTCGTGTATCAAAGCAATTAGAAAAATGACAGAAAGATGTTTTTTATCTTACTAGCATTTTGTCTATTTGTTGAGAGGTTTGGTTCATGTAGCTAGATCTTATAGATCTTTTTCAGTAAATGCATACGGCAGCAACTCAGAAACTGTTGTTTCTTTTGTCACCCCGTGTTCACCAACTAGCGTCACCGGCATATCAGGCGCACAAAATTCAGCCATGACCTGACGGCATGCTCCACATGGAGAAATTGGTTCCGGAGTATTTCCAGCAATCACTAAATGTTGGAAATCACGCTCGCCTTCTGAAACGGCTTTAAATATTGCTGTTCGTTCTGCACAGTTAGTTAAGCCATACGACGCATTTTCGATGTTAACGCCTTGATAAGTTTGGCCTGCTTTAGTTACTAAGCACGCACCTACCGGAAAGTGTGAATAGGGTACATATGCTTTTGTCAGCGCCTCATCAGCGATCGCCAACCATTCTTGTTTTACTGTCATTTGTCCGCCACTTTCTTCTTTAGATTAATAGCCTGCCCCAGTTGCACCTTCCATGATCGCTACACCAGCACTTGTTCCGATACGTGTTGCACCAGCTTCGATCATAGCAACTGCTTCTGCTTCATTATGGATACCGCCGGAAGCTTTGACACCCATCTCTGGACCAACTGTTTCACGCATCAATTTAATATCCGCTACAGTCGCTCCACCTGTTGAAAAGCCTGTCGATGTTTTGACGAAATCAGCACCCGCTTCTTTTGCTAATTCACATGCTTTGACCTTTTCTTCATCTGTTAGTAATGCCGTCTCAATGATTACTTTCACTAAAGCCTTATCTTTGGCCGCATCTACAACTGCTTGAATATCTTTCAATACTTTTTTGTATTGTTTTGATTTCAAGGCACCGATATTGATCACCATGTCGACTTCTGTTGCGCCATTATTGATGGCATCTGTCGCTTCATACGCTTTTACTTCTGAAGTGTTTGCCCCTAAAGGAAAGCCGATCACTGTACAAACATCTACTGAGCTTCCAGCTAAACGTTCCTTAGCGAAAGCGACCCAGCTTGGGTTGATACAAACAGAGTAAAATTCATACTTTTTCGCTTCTTCAATAATGTTCAGAACTGCCTCTTCTGTTGCATCCGCTTTTAAAATAGTGTGGTCGATCATTTGATTTAATTCCATTATTTTTATACACATCCTTTATGCTGTTATTATATCATGGATCAGCTCAGGTTCAGTACCAGAACTGCCAATTTCGATATTTTTATATAAAAGTTCTTTCACATTCTCGATTGATTCAGAGTTGGCATAAATCGTAAGCAGTGCTTCGCCCTCTGCAACAGGCATCCCGACTTTTTTATGGAGTTTGATTCCTACTGCATGATCGATCGAATCTTCTTTTGTTGCCCGACCTGCACCTAAGAGCATTGCTGCAATTCCAATTTCATTAGCGACGATTTTTTGAACTGTTCCGCTTGCTTTTGCCGGCAGTTCGATTTCATACTTAGCAGTCAGAAGACTTTCCGGATCATCGATCACACGGTCATCGCCACCTTGATTTTTGATCATTTCGCGGAATTTAGCCAGTGCCTTACCTGATTCCAATGCTTCTTTCAGCATTGCTCGTGCTTCATCTAAGGTTTCTGCTTTTTTCGCCAAGACAACCATTTGGCTTCCTAGGATGTAGCACATTTCCAGCAAGTCTTCTGGGCCATTTCCTTGCAGTGTTTCGATTGCTTCGACTACTTCAAGGCTATTTCCGATTGCTTCACCTAAAGGTTGAGACATATCCGAGATGACCGCCATTGTTTGACGATTTGCTAAATGTCCGATCCGAACCATCGTTTCAGCTAAGCGACGGGCTTGATCGATATTTTTCATAAAAGCACCTTCACCAGTAGTTACATCTAGAACGATCGCATCTGCTCCGGCTGCGATTTTTTTACTCATGATCGAACTTGCGATCAACGGGATCGAATCAACAGTCGCCGTCACATCACGCAACGCATATAATTTTTTATCGGCAGGCGCCAGATCTCCTGATTGCCCGATTACCGCTACATGACTTTCATTGACTAAACGAATAAAATCTTCATCGGGTAACTCCACATGAAACCCTGGAATTGCTTCTAATTTATCGATCGTTCCCCCAGTATAGCCAAGTCCTCGTCCAGACATTTTTGCTACACTGACACCTACACTGGCTACCAAAGGTGCTAAGATCAACGTTGTCGTATCGCCTACGCCGCCAGTAGAGTGCTTATCTACTTTGATTCCTTGGATAGAAGATAAATCGATCATTTCACCTGAATTTGCCATCGCAAGTGTCAAGGTTGTGATCTCTTCATCTGTCATATCTTTGTAAAAAATAGCCATCAAAAGTGAACTCATTTGATAATCTGGAATATCCCCACTGGTGTATCCAGAAACAATAAATTGAATCTCTTCGTCTGTTAAAGCCTGTCCGTCACGTTTTTTCTCGATCAAATCGACCATTCTCATGCTTTTTTTCCTCCGAACTAATCCCCAAGGATGTATTATACACTAAAATTATTCAGGTTAAAACCTTTTAGTAAAACAGTTTACTAACGCTTCCATTTTTTGAAAACGCTTATAACACGAACATTAAATCAAATCGATCGACTTGTCAATCGATTTCGTACTATTTCTCAAAATAAATGTTGTTTCAAAAGTTTTGTTTGGAATTTTTTTCTCTGGGTGGTCGATCGATTCTACCAGAAACTGAGCGGCATAAAAACCAATATCAAAGCTTGGTTGATAAACCGTTGTTAATCCAGGAACTAGATATTCAGAAATTTCCAAGCCATCAAAACCAATTACCGAGATATCTTCCGGGATTTTTTTCCCGCATTCTTCAATCGCTTGATATGCACCCATCGCCATCTCGTCATTCCCGCAAAAAATCGCTGTGATTTTTTCATTTTTCAACACTTTTTTTGCCGCTTCATAGCCGCCGCCTAAATTCAGGTCTCCACTTGCCATGTATTCTTCTCTCAACGGAATCCCGTGGTCTTTTAACGCATGCTGATAAGCTGTGATTCTCTCCGTCAACTGATAATACCCATCGTTTTCCTTCAACATCCCGATGTGTCTATGACCTTGTTTGATCAAAGAGGAAACTGCTTGGTAAGCGCCCTCATATTCTTTTACGATCAAACGCCCGCTTTCTCTAGGGTTGATTCCGCGATCGACTAATATTACGGGAACCTTGCGTTTGCTTTTGTTTCGTAAAATATGGTTTGCCGGCAGTAAATTAGGTGTTGCAAAAATGATGCCATCAACAGAACGGTGGACAAGTTCTGTCACGTATTGCGTTGCCTTATCTTCATCATGTTTGGAATTGCATAATAAAATCATGTATCCCAGAGAATTAAGATAGGTCTCCACACCTTCGATCACTTTTGCAAAGAAAAAATCAGTGACATCCGGCACTACCATACCAATCGTTTTTGAATGGCGGGTAATGATATTCGAAGCAAAATAATCTGGCTTATAATCATACTCTTCTACAACTTCTAATACTTTCTTTCTCGTTTGTTCACTGAATCGGCTGCCTTTATTATTGATGATCTGAGAAACAGTGGTTACTGAAACGCCTGCCATATCCGCAATTTCTTTAATGGTCAACTTCATTATTCATTCTCCCTTTAGTCACATGCCTACCAACCATGTCAACGTTTTCAAAATACTTACTGAATGAATTCAGTGTATCAGAAATTTCGGCAATAGAATAGTTTAAACAATAAAATTAACTCTTGAGCTCATCGCTCCTCTTCTTTTCTTTTATTCAAATCATGGTATTTCAAACGGCTGTATGTGCGGATTTCTTTTATTTTCTCTTAGATATAAGTTCTCTTTTATTTCTTAGCAAAAATCTTTTTTTCTTATCTTGACACAGCTCATCGAGCGTGTTAAAGTCTTCAAAATACTTATCGGATTTACAATTAAGAAAGGATGATCCTGTGAAGCGCGCACTTGTCAAAAATTTACCTAAAATAGAATTGCATTGCCATTTAGATGGTTCGATCAGACCAGCTACATTACAAAAAATCGCAGCACAGCAAGGAATCTCATTACCTACATCTGAAAATGAGCTCAAAGAACTTCTAGTTGCACCAGAAGATTGCCAAGATTTGAATGAGTATTTGCAACGTTTTGACCTGGTATTAAGTTGTCTTCAGACAGAAGAAGCCTTACAACAAGCAGCTTTTGATTTAATCAGTCAAGCGTCTGAAGAGAATATTCAGTATATCGAAGTGCGTTTTGCCCCCTCTTTGCATACAGAAAAAGGCCTTTCTTTAGCCCAAATCGTAACTGCTGTGTTAGCAGGCTTGAATCAAGCACAAGAACAATTCGGCGTGAAAAGCAATGCGTTGTTGTGCGGCATGCGGCATGAAGAGCTGGACGAAATCGAACAGATCGTTCTTCTAGCAGAAGAGTATAAACGTTCTGGCGTTGCAGGTTTCGACCTTGCCGGCAATGAAATCGATTTTCCACCCTATGTTTTTGAAGAAACGCTAAGACTTGTTGAACGATCAAACATTCCTTTGACTCTCCACGCAGGTGAATGCGGATGTGGGAAAAATGTCGCAGATGCCGTCTATCTGGGTGCCAAACGAATTGGTCATGGCATCGCAGTAAAAGATACACCCGAATACTTTGCATTGCTTCAAGAACAAGGAACATTGATCGAAATGTGCCCAACTAGTAATTTCCAAACGAAAACAGTGACTTCTTTAGACGATTATCCATTTCAGCAGTTTTTAGATGCTGGTATCAATGTTTGCATCAATACCGATAATCGCACCGTTTCTGCTACCACATTAACTGACGAATTTATGAAACTGCATGAATGGTACGGTATTACTTACAATGATATGGAACAGCTGAACCATAATGCTGTCACTGGTGCCTTTCTTCCAGAAGAAGAAAAGCAAGTGCTTCATGAACGATTATCAACTGATTACTTTGAACTGATCAACTAAAAAACACGGTGGAGTCAATGATTCCGCCGTGTTTTTTTGTTGATTTAATTAGTTTTTACGATCCCTGTTTGGTTCACTCCGATAATTTGCCAATCATAAATTCTGGCAGTTTTACCATTTTGTTCAGCTTTTTCAAGACTTAATTTGACATAACGGGCCTCGACTAGACGAACCGCATCTTTACTTACGTCAGCTCGGTTTCCACGCATTTGAACAACTGGTGTCCATGTTTGTTTATCATTGCTGATCAGGATATCATAGTCTTTTGTATTCCATTCCGAACTTTCTCCACCAGCTCCCGCATGAGACAATTCAAATCCGGCAATTGTTTTGACTGCACCTAAATCAGCGATCATCCATGGTTTGTCACTGCTATTATCACACCATTTCGTGCTTAGATCACCATCTAAAGCATAGCGGTAACTTTCACGCTCGTTGGTGTAACCAGAGCCTTCTGTTGCGCTTGTCGTCGGCAAGGTCGACAGATTTTCACTGGTGATGTCGCTTTCTTGGTCATAGACATAAATATAATTTTCAATAACGACTTCCGTCTCACCTGCTGAATTGAATGCTGTCGCTTTGACTGTATAGCTTCCTGCTTTCGCAAATGTTACCGTTGCTTCTTGCCCAGAGATCATCTCAGGATCACTGCCAGATAGTTCCCACTTTACTGTTTCTGTTGATTTAGAGACTGCAGCAGATAATGTCACTGGTTCACCGACAGCTACTAACGTTTTACTTGCATTGATCGTGATTTCAGGTTTTTTCAGCGCTTCAAACGTGTAGACCGCTGAAGCGGATTTCTTACGATCTTCCCGACCATAAAAATCAATTGGAACGACCTGATAAACAGAAGTATCTGATATACGTTCCTGATTTAACAAAGTATAAGAAGTATTCGCTGTCTCTCCTTCAAATTGTAATTGACCTTCGACTTCACGATATATTCGGTAAGACGCAGTATTCTTTCCTTTCGTTTGCCAGCTGATATTGACGTTTTCAGTTAGGTCATCAACGATACTTTTTCCTGGAAAAACTACCTTGTCTATTTTGCTGACAGGTGTTGTTTTTTCTTTTCCTAATCTGAGTTGACCTAAATAAATTTCTGCTGATGCCGTATTGGTATTTTTCAAGTCCAAACCGATCGATGTGATCGTCTTACCTGCTATTGATTTTAGCGAATAGGTCGTTTTGACCCAGCCATTTTCTAGACTTTCCTGCTTACCATTCAGTACAGTTGGAGTTGCTTTTCCTTTCATTTCCAATACGAGTCCTGTTTCGTCTGCACCTTTCGTCACAACACTAACTGTTTCAGAAGCTGAAGGTTTGACTTGTGCTGCGTATAAATTGATGCGAGTTGCTTGATTCCCAGTCATTTGACCGGATAATTTGATCGAAGAACCGCCATTATAGGCATCTTCATAACTAACATCCGCACTCAATTGATTACCTGCTTCATTATCGATGACCCAGCGGTACGTCGGCATGACATCTTGAATACTGCGGTTATTAAAAGTTCCTTCTTTGACATTTGTACCGTTTAAATAAAATGCATCCCCATTTCCTACATTAAAATTCGTCAAGAATGGAAATTGTGTAACTGGCGATTTTTCGACATAATACCGGGAAACTCCTTGCCATTCATTTTTACCACTAGTAACGGCTCTAGGATCGCCTTGGGGATTGATCCAAAGCAGTTGTTCGTTTTTCCAGTAACGTTCGATATCATATTGACCACCATCTCTCAGTGTCCAGTCAGGACAGTAAAGTCCTAAAGAAACAATTGGTTTTCCATCGGCATCTAAAATACTGCTTGGTTTTCTGCCTGTGTTTACGCCATTTGCCTGCACATCGATTCCAGCAAACAAATCGTAGGGATCACGTTTCAGCTGAAGTGCTTTTTCCTTAGAAGAAGTTAGCTCATGCCAGCGAAAATCAATAAACATATTATCAGAAACACGTTTTTTCCCTTCTTGGAAATAGCCTTGATTCGTTTCATTCAACGCACCTTGCCACGCGACATTGCCGCTTGGAATCATCGAATCATACCAGATGATCTGTTGGTTTTTAGGTTTTTTAGCCTGTAAATAGCTTAAACATTCTTTCATCTGACTAGCCGTTTGTGCATCGACATTTGTTTCCTGATTGATAAACCAACCATCAAAGCCGTACGCTGCTGACATTTCTAGAAGCTTATCTGCCATTGGAAAGCGGCCTTTCGAATCTTTTTGCACGAATTGCTCTACCCATTCACTTTTTCCACCGTAAGCTTCCGGCGGGAAAAAGACTGTCCCGATCACCGGCACACCATTTCGATGAGCTGAATCCGTCACATCACCACTCGGCGGCACAATGATTCCTTCACCAGAAGAACCAGCCCAGGCAACTAAAGTATCTACATATTGCCAGTTCGTAAAGTTGTAAACTGCTTTATCTGTATCCCCTTGGGACGGTGTTCCTTTCGTGTGTCGATTGACGATCGCAATCGATAAAACTTTCGCGTCTGTACTTTGATCCTCATTCATTTTCTTTCCTTTTACGCGAGGTGCTAAAGGGACTTTCGATACATTGAAAGGTGCATCAGGATCTGTTTTAGGACTCCAATTTAGTAAGGTTTCTGGAAATAGGGCTGTCGCTTGAGGAGATTGCTCGTTGATCGGTATCCCACTATTTCCAACTGACTCTGCATAAGCCGACAAATTGAATCCGATAGACCCGACTGCTGCCCCCAACGTAAGTATCGAACAATAAAACAACTGTTTCCATTTTTTTCTTTTCACTGAATGAACCTCCTTCATTATTCGCCTAAATACAGCATCATTCATCCTCCTATAAAATGTTAGCGCTTTCTAATTGGTTTATAAATAGAAAAATTATAGGTTTTCGTTTAAAAACTATAGGTTGTACTCTTGTTACCGTTTGTTCTTAAAGGATGCCTAGACAAAAGTATTCTGACCCGAGAGAAGCAGAATCTACTTTCCCTTCATCGTTTATTCGCATTTAGAGAGCGAAACAAAACTGGTTTCAGTTTTGTCCCGCTCTCCTTTCATACTTCTTTTATTGATAAAAATGTTCTGAAAATGCAGCCATCAATTTGACTATCTCTAAAAAAATCATTTCTTCTTCTTTCGCTTTCGGTTTATCACACCAGATCGCTAATGCAGCTCCTTTGATTTGTCCTTGATGATCCGTTTGGACTCGTTGTTCAGATGCAAATAGATCCGGCTGCCATTCTTCTTTGATTTTTTGTGCTGTCGGATAAGAATAACCAGCATTTTCTCCTAGTACATAATAGAGATAATTGTCATTAAAATTGATGACGGAGTAGCCTTCATTTAGAAACGTCTGAACTGGAGCCATTTCCTTTTGCCATCTTGTCCAGTACGTAATTTCCAGCTCTTTGCTTAATGTACTTGTCCTATTTTTTCTAAAGAAAGCATCATTCCAAACTCTCGGAATAAAACCAGCTTGTCTGACGAGCGCTGCAACCGAATTGACATACTCTTCGAATTTCTCTTGTCCCTGATCAGCCAAAGCTGGATAACGCTGGAAGTGATCAAAATCAGCAAATTCATCTGCCCCAATATGAAAGTAGCGACAGCCAGCAAAAAGTGCCATATATTCCTGATAGAGCGAAAAGATAAAAGCTACGGCTTCCTCATTCGTCACATCCAGCGCTGACGAAACAGAAGTTTCTCCTTGTGACGTCAGCTCTTTCAACCGCCATTCTGGATGCTCTTTGAGTATGTGTGTCATATGTCCCGGTGTATCTAAGTCTGGAATAATTTCAATCGATAATGCAGCGGCATACTCGATCAACTTGCGCACTTCTTTTTGCGACAAAGTCTTTTTGGAATTGAGTTCAGGATATTTTTTTGATTCGATTCCCAAACCTGTATCCTCAGAAAAATGCAGCTGCAGATAATTACAGCCAAACAATGCCATTTCTTCCAACAGCCGCCTTAAAAAGTTCGGGGTAAAATACTTCCTGCCGATATCCAGCATAATGATTCGCTCTGATATCTTTGGTATTTTTGACCCGCGTTCACATTTTTTTCCCAATCTAAGCGATCTTACTGCATACATCAGTCCCTGAAATGCTCCGTTCTCGTCATCAGCACTAAGCACTAGCGGCTCAATCGACTCAACTGAAAACACCGCTGACGATTCAAGAGAACGTTTCATTACAACCTCTGCCTCTTCACCATCAGAAACAAACCGAACCTTTTTCCCCAACAACCGCTCATACAGCTCACTTATTTGTTTTCCCGATAGGCAAAATGCTGCATCCAGAAAAATAGACAACTCTGAGGCCATCTTTACGCCCCTTCTTTAGCTAAAAGCAGGCAACCGATCGTTCCGCTATTATCTCCTAATCCGCAGCCGACAATATAATCATCAGGCAATGTGACATAACCACCTAGCTGTTCTTCCAATGATTGACGGATTTTTTCTAAAAGATGGGTTTGCTTCATGACCCCTCCACCTAAAATGATTTTTTCCGGTGATAAGATCAACGTATAATTCATCAACGCCTGAGCTAGATAGAAAGCTTCGACGTCCCAAACAATATGATCCGCTTCTAACAACTGACCTTTGACACCCGTTCTTTTCTCTAAAGCTGGACCTGCCGCCAATCCTTCAAGGCAATGGTCATGATAAGGGCAAGTACTTTCAAAAGAATCCTCTGGATGCCGTGTTACTGAGATATGTCCCATCTCAGGATGACTAAACCCATGTAAAATAGATCCTTGAACTACGGCACCGCCGCCAACACCAGTTCCTACAGTCAAATAAAGACAGTTTTGAGTATTTCGTCCAGCCCCTAAATGCATTTCTCCATAAGCCGCGGCATTGACATCTGTCGTCCAAGCAATCGGCAAAGCATAACGCTCCTTCAATAAGCCTAAAAGATCGGTATTTCTCCAGCCATTTTTAGGCGTTGACGTGATATACCCATAGGTTTCAGATTGTTCATTGACATCGATCGGACCGAATGAGCCAACCCCTAATCCCTTAAGTTCATATCGATCAAAAAATTCAAAGACTTGAGCCAACGTTTCTTCCGGTAACGTTGTTGGTATACTGATCCGTTCAATAATCGATAACTCCTCATCCGCTACAGCGCAAACAAATTTTGTTCCACCTGCTTCGATCGATCCATAATAGCTCATGTTTTCCTCTCCTTTTCTCATCTACGAAACCCGATCGTTCGAATTTCATATGGACTTAACTCTTTACCTAACGATTCTGATTGCTTTTCTTCAAGTAAATTCAGTTTCTCTGCTGTATTCGCCTGTTTTTCTACTTGTACCGCTGCCGCTTGATCACCCATATTGAAGCCGCGAACCACTAAATACTGATCTTCTTCACTATTTTTGACTGCCGTAACAGCAAATGTCGAGCCTTCTACCGTTACATACTGATCTTCAGCCTTCAATTTGCCTGAATGACGAGTCGTCGGCTTCAAACTAAACGGAATTTGTGCACTATACGCCCGCTGATAGGTTTCGTAGCGCTCAGAAGCTGCACCATGAAAATCAACTCCATATTGGAATGCAAACTCTCCATGACATTGCGCCTCTGGTGTCGGGAAATAGCCCCAATCGCCCATTTCACCGACAGCTCTTAGTAATGTCAACGCAATCGTATTTTTTTCCGGCAAGACTTCATATTCATTTAATCCATAATTTGAAACAGTCATTCCCCGCGCTTCATCGTGAATATTGACAAAGGCATGCTGATGCTGCGGATTTGTTGGATTTTCCCAGCTCTTACTTACTTGGTTCGGTCTTGTAACCACCTCATAAATACTATCGGCTTCATGCGTCTCAGCTTCGATCTCTGTTGGAAATAGCACACGTAAACGATGATCATCCATTTGATTATCGATCGTTGTTTCAAAGGCTAAACGAGAAGAATCTTTCGTCATCGTTACAAGGGTTGTGATCGTAAGTGATTTCAGCTTCGTTGAGCGCTTCGCTTTTCGATAACGGAAATCGACTACTGCTTTTTGCTCTTGTAGAAGCAACTCTTCTGCCGCTTCTGGAATCATCATCTGCTGAACGATTTTCACTTGTGCGATAAATGACTCGTCTTTGACAACTGCAATTTCTGCTGAGAGCTCATTCGATAGAATCGGCGTTGTTCCTTCCGGCTGTTTAAAGATATACTCATTACCGATATCGCCAGTATCTTCAAAAGTAAGCAACTCCTGATAGTTTTTTCCAGTCGCTCGATCCTGAACGTTTATCGTCCCATTCTCATTGAACGTCACTTCTAAAAGCTCATTTTCTAAAACCACAGGCTCTACACTTTTGACCATCGAACCAGCAACTAGTTGAGATTGCTCTTGTATTTCACGTAAGGCGAATGTCTTCCAAGAAAATGCTGGCAAATCAGAGAGCAGCATCTCTACTTCAACATATTTTGCCATGTACGGGATTCTAAAACGGTCTTTCGGTAAATCATACCCAAAACATACTTCTGGCGCAGAAATGATTGCTGGAATTCTTTCACCTTGTCTGTCGATCACCTCAAAAGTCGGTGTTTCACTTTCATTTAATTTCTGCCATAATTCATGGGGAATACCTTCTTTAAATGGCTTTCTTTCAAGCTCGAGTTTTACATTGACGCGATCTGATTTTACATAACCAGAGGTATTAAATACAACAAATGGATAACTGTTTTCTGGGAATCCGTCTGTCTGTACTTCACTTGCAAGCTGCTCTAATGCTTCTTCTGCCAAATACTTACCGACTTCATCTGCTTTTTCAAATCTTGTGATCATTTCTCGGTGAACCTCATCTGCTGAACATCCGCAAATACTATCATGAGGATGATTTTGCAATAATAATTTCCAAGCATAATCCAGCTGGTCATGTGGATAGCTGCCCACTAGATCATAAGCCATAGCTGCCAATGGTTCAGTAATATTTTCTAACTGTCGCTCAACTTTCGTATTCCACTGTTTCAAATAAACTCTGGCGGACGCAGTGTTGGCTAAGGTAAACCAGCCGTCAGTTTCTTGACTTGTCAATTCCCCATGAACGGTTCCAACATGCTCCGGCAGATCCTGACGAACAGCTTGTAGATATTCATCAAAATTCGAATGCACAAATTCATATTCTGGGAATAATTCATTCGCCAACGCAATCGCTTTAGTCACATCTTTTTGAACAGGTTGATGATCCACACCATTCATCATCAATAAATGGTTTGTTGAAGCAAATTTTTCAGCTTCCGCTAATTTTTGTGTCCAAAAAGTTACTGCTGCTTCTTTAGTTGCTGGAATTTCATTGCCGTTGCTGTACCAGTTTGCAAACAGGAGTCCTAAAATATTCGTTCCGTCTGGTCCTTGCCACCACATTTCAGAATACTGAGAGGTGTAATTTTCATCATCCAGCACCTCATTATTGAAGCCCACCGGTTTGACACCTCGACCAAAAGCGGCTGTTTCTAACCCAGCCTGTTTCATCATTTGCGGGGTCTGTCCCATATTACCGAATGTGTCAGGGAAATAGCCTAAATTCACTGGAGCACCCCATTTTTCACTTTCCTTTTTACCGATCAGCATATTCCGGACATTTGATTCAGAACTGATCAAGAAATCATCTTGTAAAATGTAAAATGGTCCTATTTTTAGTTTTCCAGCAGTAATCGCTCGTTGAACATCCTCTTTACGTTCTGGACGAACTTGTAAATAATCATCCAATATAATGGTCTGTCCATCAAGATGAAAACTATTGAATGCTGGATCTGTTTCAATTAGCTCTAAGACATCATCCATCAATTCGACTAAGCGCATATGATGCTGCTCATACGGCATGTACCATTCACGATCCCAGTGGGAATGGGAAACGATGTAAACTTTTTTCTTCATGTTATTGCTCCTTCTCTCGTCCATTTTTTTAACGTGCCACACGAATCTCAAAATAATCCATCACTAATTCACAGAACATCATGTTCGCCCAGGAGAACCATTCCCGCGTATAGTTTTCGGGATTGTCTACATCAAAGCCTTCATGCATCAAATGAGTTCCTGCATCATTTGCAACCAGCGAATCAAGAATTCGTTTTTTCTCAGCTTTATCGCTTGTTGTCATTCCTTCCATCGCTAAAGCAATCGGCCACACATAATTTTCCGGTGTATGAGAGCTGCCGATTCCTTTCGCGTATTTGCCTTCATAAAAATAAGGATTCTCTTGGCTTAAAAGAGTAGCTCTTGTCTCTTGATATATCAAATCTGTTTCATCTACATACCCTAAATATGGTGCCGCCAATAAGTTAGGAATATTACTATCATCCATGATCGTACTATTGCCCAAACCGTCAACCTCATAGGCAAAAACTTGCTTTCCTTGCTGATTCTTGGTTAGCCCGTAGGCTTTGATCCCTGTATCGATTTCTTTTTTTAATTTTGCCGCTTGATCAACTATTTCCTGATCCGATAACACCGTAGAAAAAATCTCTTCTATATAGCCTAAAATCACAACTGCAAACATATTCGATGGTACTAAATAACCGTAACGGCAAGCATCATCACTTGGTCGAAACCCAGACCACGTCATCCCAGTTGGACCAACATCTGATCCACGACCAGCGTTCGGCAATGTATCTTCCGATCGTGTCGTGTCTCTTTCAAAGGTATAGGATGAATCTTGATGATTTTGTTCTGTTTTAAACACAGTCAAAATCTTTTTCACGCCGTCGATAAATGATCGATCAAACTGCTTTGTGTAACCTGTATTTTTATATAATAAATAGGCCAGCTGAACAGGATAACACAGAGAATCGATTTCATATTTACGCTCCCAAATCCAAGGGTTCATCGTTGTTTTGTCCGTTTGATGTCCTGCGTTATTTGCCGTTTCGTTAAAAGCATTTGCATATGGATCGATATTGATATATCTAAATTGTCGCTGAACAAGTCCACAAATCATGTCGGCAAGCTCTGGATCTTCTTTCGCGATCACTAAATACGGACGAACTTGCGCCGTTGAGTCACGCAACCACATTGCTGGAATATCACCAGTCAATAGAAAAGTCGTTCCGTCCTCTTGCCTTTTGACAGTTGTCGTCAACGTATTCGCAAATGCAGCATTAAAATTCTCCGCCCAACCGGCATGCTCCTCACCGCATAGCTTAGTAATCGTTTCCATAAATGTCCGTACGGACTTGGGAATTTTTTTATCCACTATCAATAACCTCCAATATTTGATATATCATTTCACAACGAAAGTATATGACATCGCTAGTCTTTTGTCTACTCTTTTTTTATTTTTCTTTGAATTGACGTTCTTTCCCCACTATGATAAACTACCCTTAATGATATATCATTTCACATTAGGAGACCTATTATGACTAAACCTTTATATAAAAAAATCATCGATGATCTGTTACAGGCAATTGCTTCTGGAGAATTGCCCGAACATGCACAGCTTCCGACAGAAAAAGAGCTTTCTCAAACGTACCAAGTTAGCCGGATCACATCCAAGCGGGCATTGACTGAATTAGAAAACCAGGGGTTGATATACCGTATTCAAGGAAAAGGCAGCTATGTTCAAACACAACGACCCAAAAAAAAGAAGGCCGCGCGTATTTTATTTTTGATTCCTTTCTTAAATGACTTATCTTTAGGAAATTTCAATGAAGGTCTCGCACCAGTTACGGGTGAGCATCGATACGAAGTGATCATGTCATCCGCAGAATTTTTGATCAACAAACAAGCGGAAGATATTATGGCTGATTTTGACGGGATGATTTATTATGCCCATAATACAGAAGATTTCTTAGATACCCTATTTGAGTTATCGATCCAGCAGTTCCCTGTCATTATTTTAGACAAAAAAATCCATGATTTGCCTTATCCAACGATCCAGTCAGACAACTTTTCTGGAGGAGAAATGGCAACCAATTATTTAGCAACACATGGCCACCAGCGAATTGCGTATATTTTCGGTGAATCAACATTACCTCAATCTGTGCGCCAGCGGTATTTAGGTTATATCCATGCAACAAAAGAACATCATTTATCATTTCATACAGCACTATCGGATAAAGCAGCGATTTCAAGTGAAAAAACTTTAGCGTATTTAATAGAAAACGGGATCACTGGTGTTGTGTGCGAAAATGATTTAGTCGCGATTTCATTGATGAATCAGGCGAAACGAGCAAATATCAGCATCCCAGCCCAACTTTCTGTCGTTGGCTTCGATAATATCCAAGCAGCCGCTTTGGTCGATCCTTCACTGACGACGATCGCTCAAAACTTCAAAGGCATGGGACAATTGGCGGGAACGATGTTGATAGAATGGATCGAGCAACAAGTAATACCGACAGACCAACAGATTCCTGTAAAACAAATCATCAGACATTCGACAAAGGAGATTTAATGCATGAACCCACACTCGATCGATACAAGACATGGTACCGATAATCAACATTCATTTTCAAACGGCAACTGTCTGCCTTATACAGGCGTTCCTTTTGGGATGAATTATTTTGCTCCTCAAACCAACGGCGACAACGGTAGTTGGTGGTTTAATCCGCGAGACCACGTCTTTCAAGGCTTTCGCCTAACGCACCAGCCAAGCCCTTGGATGGGCGATTTTAGCTACTTTGTTCTTTTACCATATAACGGTTCGTTGAAGGAAGAATCGCTTTTTCATGCGCAGTCTTCTTACCGACCAGATGAAAGCGTTTTTAACCCTAGTTATCTAGAAATCACTGAACAGCGCTACCAGTTGACGACACGCTTGATCCCTAGCATGTACGGTGGTGTTTTAACTGCCCGCTACACGCAACCAGAAGCAAACTTACTTCTCTCGTTACCTGGTAAGTACCACCTTCGAATCGAAGACGCTCACACTGTTTCAGGCTCGATCATCAATTATGCTGATTGTGAAGATGCTGATTTTACCTTTTACTTTACGCTACACTTTAAAGAACCCTTGTTAAAGGAAACTTGGTTGGAAAAGGCAGGTGACAACAATGTCGTTTCCTTTTCTTTTGGTGATATTGAGGAACAGATCGTACAATTCGGAACCTCTTTTATCAGCGGTACACAAGCGAAACTGAATTTATCTAGAGAAGCACATTGGCAGCCTGAAGATTATCTCGCTCATTCTAACGCACAATGGAAAGATTACCTTAGTAGAATCGAGATTCAAGATCGAAATGCCGAACGGTATTCAACGTTTTATCATAACTTATATCGAGCATTTCTATTTCCCCAAACCTTCTATGAAAAAGATGAAAATGATCAAGCTATTCACTACGATACGTTAGCAAAACAAACGAAACCAGGTGTTCTCTATACCAACAATGGTTTTTGGGATACGTATAAAACTGTTTATCCACTGTACTCACTGATTGCACAGGACAAATATGAAGACATGCTGGAAGGATTTTTAACAAGCTATCGTGAGAGTGGCTATTTGCCTAAATGGTTGTCACCAGACGAAAGAGGATTGATGCCTGGTACATTGATCGATGCAGTGATTGCTGATGCAGCTGTAAAAAATATTCGCCCTGATTTAATGCCCGAATTTTTAGAAGCTATGCTCAAAGGAGCAACCACTCAAAGTAAACAGTCGAACTACGGTCGACAAGGAACCGATGATTATTTAAGGTATGGTTATGTACCGGCAACTTATCATGAATCAGTCAATCATACGCTTGATTACTGTTACAGCGACTTCTGTATTTCTCAAGTAGCGAAACAGCTGAACGACACGGCTACTGCTAAACATTATAAAAAGCAAGCAAAGAATTTCTTGACTATCTTCGATCCAAAAACAGGATTCATGAGAGCCAAGCAAACAGATGGACAGTTTAAAGAACCGTTTAATTGTTATAGCTGGGGGGAAGATTATGCTGAAGGTAGTGCTTGGCAAAGCAGCTTCGCTGTTTATCATGACTTCAAAGGACTGATCGAGGCTTTCGGCGGGCCAGAAAAGTTCCAACAAAGGCTGATCGATCTTTGCAATCAAACGCCTGCTTTTGATGTCTCTGGTTACGGTTTTGAGATCCATGAAATGAGCGAAATGGCTGCCATCGATTTTGGTCAGCTGGCTATCTCAAATCAGCCAAGTTTCCATTTTCCTTATTTATTCAATTACCTAGGTAAACCTGAATTTGCTCAACCACTGATAAAACAACTGATGACCCAAACTTTTAACGACAGTTTTACAGGATATCCAGGTGACGAAGATAACGGAAGTATGGCTAGCTGGTACATTTTCAGTTCTTTAGGGATGTATCCCGTATGCCCCGGCTCTGGTGAATATGTGATCGGTATGCCTCTATTTGATCAAGCGACGCTTCATTTATCTAATGGTAAATCCGTCACGATCACTGCAGGCCCAAATCAAGAGCAGCATCAATTTGTCGATCATATCCATTTCAACGACACACCATATGATGCTCTATTCTTCAAACACGAAGATCTATTGAACGGAGCAAAGATCGATTTTTCACTTGGAACTGTTCCTAGACCTAAATCTTATACGGCTGAACAACTGCCATTTAGCGTATAGAATAAAAACAGGAACAACCTGTCGATGTACGATAAGGTTGTTCCTGTTCTTATTCATCACCGACAGAATGATAATGGTGCTTGTATTTTTCTCTAAATTCTTTAGGTGTCAAATCGTTCATCTTTTTAAACATTTGAGAGAAATACGTACTATTATTAAAACCGATTTGATCTGCGATTTCATTGACATTATCATCTGTATATAATAATAGATTTTGAGCTTTTTTCATCCGATATTGGTTCAAATATTGGGAGAAACTTTTTTTCGTTTCTTTTTTGAACAATTGCCCTAGATACATAACATTCAGATGAAGAGATTGAGCAACTGACTTCAAGCTCAAATCACTGGCGTAATCCATACGAATTTTATCGATCACGTTTTGGACATTTTCAGAATAATCATAAGCAGTCTTTTCTTTTGTTATTTCCTTGATCGTAGATGTCAAAATGCCACATAGTTTATCTACATTCGAGGATCGGTTGATGTCATCTAGTATTTGTCGGTATTCTTCTTCATCTAGGTGATTGAACCGCCGATAGATATCCATAAACAGCATAAAGGTAATATGTCTAACATCTTCAGGCCGAGCACCTATCTTTTGTGTTTTTGCAAAAATATCTGTGATCGTCTCTTCGATCGTCGGAAAGTCTCCAACCATCAATGTTTTGTTAAAATTGATAATATCTGCCGACAAATCAAAATCGTCTGAGAACACAGCATATAAAATATTGCTCCCACTTCTTTCATAGAACTTATAACGCCGCAAGGTTTGGTTTGCCTTTTCAAAACTATCTGGAACATCTTCCCAATCAGAAACCGTCTCACCCACACTTAATACCCAATCCTTCTCATCTTGTTCTTGCAATGGGTTTGTTAAAAGGAGTTGATTCAACAGGTATTTATTTCCTTTGAAAATATGTATCACTAAGCTTTTATCGCCCAAGTTCCGTGAGAAAAACAGCATTTGCTGTTGTTGTTTCAACCATTCACTTAGTACGCTCTTTTTTTCTCTAGAAACTTCAAAAATCAGAACAGTCCAGTCTGATTTATCTGTTATATCAACGAGCTGGCTAAATGCCTCATAATTTCCTGTTTCTAATTCATCATTGACCCACTGAGACAACAAAACTTCACTGTACATTCCTTCTCTTGTTTCTTGTCTATTGCGGGTATCTAAGCGATCTTTCGCCTTTCTAACACTTTTTAACAATTCAGATTTATCTACAGGTTTCATCAGATAATTGATAGCCCCCAACTGTAACCCGCCTTTTAGAAAGTCAAACTTCTGATAACCAGACAAAATCATGAATTCAAATTGTCGCGCTTCTTTTTGGGCCGCATCAATGAACTCTAACCCAGTCATCTCCGGCATAGTGATGTCCGTGATCACTAGATCGATCTCCTCAGATTCCATCAAAGTCAACGCTTCTTTTGCATTTCTTGCGGTCGCTCTGATCGCGAATCCTTCTTCTTCCCAAGAGATGATCTTTTTTAAGCCATTGACGATCATATATTCATCATCGACCAATAAAACATTATAGCTCATCTTTTTGCTCCTTTTCGAACGATAATATAATAGTCAGTCCGCTGGGTTCATTTGATACCACTTGCATTAGGAATGTCGGACTAAAATAGGCACGAAGCCGCTCATTGACATTTTGCAGACCGATCGAATCGTGCAGCTCAATCGTTTGTTGTTTTAGTTTTTCTTGGATAAGAGACAGCTTCTGACCTGAAATTCCCTTGCCATTATCACGAATCATGATTTCTACCCGTTTTCCGACTACCTTTGCTTTCACACTAATTGCATTATCATTGCGGGAAAAATCAATGCCGTGGACAAAATAATTCTCGATCAGAGGCTGAATTGAAAACTTAGGTAACACTAACCCTCTAAGGGCATCATCGATTTCAAAGTGATAGGCAATACGATCAGGATATCTCATTTGATAAAGATAAACATATTTTTCGCAAAAGCTTAGCTCTTTTTCTAATGTCGTTGTTTTGGCTTGGTCTGTATTATTTCTTAATAATGTTGAAAACGCGTAAACAACATCTGCTAACTCTTCACTACCTTCACTTAACGCGTACATTCGAATATATTCCAATGTGTTGTATAAAAAATGAGGACTAATTTGAGATTGTAATGCTCTCATATGAGCATCTTGCTGTTTGATCTCTAATTTATATATATCGGCAATATATTGCTCGATATTATCCAGCATCGTATTGATTCCAGTAGAAAGTTCTTTCAATTCAAACTGCGTCATTTTCTCATCTATCCGTGTATTTAAGTCCCCTTGTGTGACTAGTGCCATCGAATCCATGATTATATCTACTTGGTGAGAATACTTCGTAAAGGTTCGATAAAGTAAATATAATAAAATCAGAATCAGGACGCCACCGCCAACGATTAAAATACGCAAATCGCCCAGCACAGCTTTCACGATTTTCTCCTTGGATATAGTCACTAAGATATTAAATCCTCCAACCGTTTCTAAATGTTCTAATAGATTTTTTTTCATTAATGATTGAATCGGCAGCTCTGAGGTTTCTTTCATGCGCTTTTGAATCAGTTGCTGGTCCATTTGTTTAGTCACTTCAGTATATGCCAACAATTGATACCCTGTCTCTGAAAAAACATAAGCCGATAGTCCATCAAAGGTTGTTAGGTGCATCAAACTACTTAACATTTCCTGTTTAGAAAATTCAACATAAAAACTACCAAATACCTCTAATGTCACAGGATGGATCATTGGATACGACAAGTAGAATTTGTCTTCAAGATCAGGTGTCCCTTTCGCCTTCATCCCTCCTTTGTTTTCATTAGTAGATAAGTAGTACCCTTCATAGTTATTCAAAACCATGATGATCGATTCAATATTTTCATACGTCGTATAAAAATTTTTGACCTGACTAGGCAAAAATAAATAGTTCCCTGTTTTTAGCTGTTCATCGTAAGTATAATTTAAATACTCAGAAATATCAGAGCCCATATAACGGTTTAAACTATTGATCTTGTCTTGATTATCTGTCAATCCATTCAGCATAGTCTTCCCTTGTAAATTTTTATCATTGATCGACCGACTGAGCATATCGACTGCTTCTTGTGTCGTTGCTTTTCCTCTCCCCATCGCCTGCCAGTATGTGTTCATCCCGATGCTGACCATACCGACTAAAATCAAAGAAGCAAGAATCAAAGCATAGTTTTTTAGCAGTCTGTTCAATAACGTTTTTTTATAGATGGACAGAGGAAATTTTTTACGCATACCCCTCTAAACGCTGGTCGATCGTTTGACGCCATGATCTAGTCGCTGTAAAACTCCAGATTTGAATCATGGAAAACGTAGCAAAGAGAAATAAGCCTTTATATTTCCATGTGATCAAGAAAATCAAGCCGACGCCAATAGCTATCTTTAAAAGATTCATAAAGCTAGAGAGTGTTGAGATAACAGCTAGCTTTATCAAATTGATCAAATCGATTTCGTAATAGCTATCTAATAATAACGCATATTGAAAAGCAACCAGGCTATAGATCATTCCGAAAACCAAAATAAAATCGATCACCAAAAAAAGGATGCCTTGAATTTGTACAGATAAAAATAGATTGTATCCCAAAATAAGCAAGAGTATGCCTACTCCGTAAAAAAGTAGATTTCCTCTAATCATATTTTCTTTGAAGCAGTGCCAGCCTTCTTTCAACGTAATGTCTTTATAATTAAATTCATGACGGATGAATAGTTCATTCACTGTCTTAAGTGCTGGGCCAACTCCTGCAATCAGTAATCCGCAGCAGCTGAATAACCAAAAAAACAGATTCAATTTCACAATCACCCATATTTTGATGAATAACGTTTCTAATGCTTTACCGACCATTTCCTCCGTCCTTTCTAGTTCTCTTCTCTTATAATAAATAACTCATACAGATATGCCAACTAAAATACTACTTCATAAATAAGATACGCATTATTTATCCTATTCATTTTTAAAAGAACCAAGTAAAAACGATACATCATCGAAATCACCTGGCTCTTCAGCTCGCTCTATTTTTTCAAGAACGCGTCATATTGTTTTTGCATTTCTGTTTGTACTTTCTCATATCCGGCATTATCTAAAGCTTCTTTCATTTTAGGAATCGTTACTTCCGGATCGACAGTCCCTGTATTTAAGCCATCCAGATATTGACTCATGACATTAGCGATATTACTTAATTCTGTTTTCACACTTGATGTTACAAAATTAAAGCCTAAAATTGGGGAAGTTTCTGCTTTTGCAATCGATTCATCACGTTCTTTGATCATGTCATCTGTGATCGTATCTTGTGTATAAAGGATCTTATTATTTCCTGTATTCCAAGCGGCTAGATGCGTATTTGGTTTGTAGCCGTCCAACAATTTGATTTTATCTTCTTTTCCAGAGATTTTCTCCCAAGCTTCGCCTTCGATCCCCCAGACCAATCCATTTAATAATTCCGGATCGCTATTCAGTTGTCCCAAGACTTCAACTGCTTTTTCTTTATTTTTAGAAGTATTTGAAACAACAAAATTAGCCATTTGTGCTTGAGCAGTAGATTTCAGTGGTGTCGTGAAAGCTTTAGAAACTAATTCTTGACCTGCAGCATTCGTTAAAATCGTATCGCCATAATCGTAAGGGCCTTGTGTTTCTTGACGAACAAACCATGTATTACCTTCTAACGGAAATTCCGTGTTACTTGTAGCTGCATCTGACGGAATGTAGCCAGCTTGGTACCATTTATGCATTGTTTTCAATGATTCTACAAACTCTTTGTTGTCATATTGATTGATGATTTTATTACCATCGCCGTTTAGGTCTACAGCAAATGGATATTCGTTTCCGATCGGAAAGTCGAAATCACCTTGTACTTTAAATCCTTGACCGATCGCAAAAGCTGCCACATTTGGCTCTTTTTCATGGAAAGCTTTCAAGACATCCTCCGTATCCTGATAGGTTTTGATATCGTCGATCGACAGATCGTATTTATCTAAATACTGCTTATTGAACGTCAATACTTGCTGAGAATAGACATTTCCATTTACCGGAAACGCATACAATTTACCATCAACTAAATTTCCTTGGATATAGGCTTCATCCAGTTGATCATACGCATCTTTCGCAAATTTAGGGGCAAGTTCAGTTAAATCTGCAAATGCTCCTTTTTGTGCATTCGGCACATAGTTATCCGCAAAAGCAATATCGTAATTTTCACCTGATGATACAATTACGCTCATCTTCTTCTTGTAATCACCCCAGCCGATATACTGAATATTTAGCTTCACGCCTGTCTTTTCTTCTAAGCGCTTATTCGCCACTTCCATCAGTGCATCGTAATTATCAGGCTTATCACCGATCTGATACATCAAAAGCGTATTCTCATCTGACTTATTACTGCTGCCAGCTGTCTTTTCTTTACTTCCGCCACTACAGGCTGTCAAAGCACCTAAAAGAACCACTGCTATTCCTGCACTTACGACTTTTTTCCAGTTTTTCATTTCTATTCCTCCTAAATTTATGATCGACACTTGTTAAGAACAGAGACGTTTCACTATCTGCGTGAAGCGCTTTTTCTCTCTCTACTGATTCAACTCAAAAACAGTCTATATTTATACCATTTATAAGTCTACTGAATCTCTTTTTCCCTTCAGTAGACTTATTGGATCACTCTTTCACTCCACCGATCGTCAAACCTTTTACAAAATACTTTTGGAAAAATGGATAGCTTATCGCGATCGGCAGTGTAGAAATCACGACGATCGCCATTCGAGCAGATTCACCTGGAATCGCCGCCATCCCACCAGATAATTGGCTGCTGGCTCCAGCATTTTGAGTCAGATACTGAATGTTATTTTGAATCTTCATCAATAAATACTGTAGTGGAACTAAACTATCTTTTTGAATATACAATAGTGCGTTGAACCAATCATTCCAATACCCTAAAGCTGCAAACAAACTAATTGTCGCAATTCCGGGAACGGCTAATGGTAAAACGATCTGTACAAAAATCCGCAACTCAGATGCGCCATCGATCCGCGCTGATTCAATGATCGAATCTGACACAGACCGTTTGAAAAATGTCCGCATCACGATAATATTAAACGGACTAACGGCCATTGGCAAAATCAATGCCCAAATCGTATCTTTCAACTGCAGTAAATTCGTCATAACCAAATAATTGGCTACCATCCCTGGGGAAAACAGCATCGTAATCAAACAAAATACGGTAAAAAAACGACGGAAGGGAAAGTTCGATCTAGAGATCACATAGGCATATAATGACGTTGCTGTACTATTGATCAATGTTCCTAAAACCGTGACTAACAAGGTCACCATCAACGCTTGAATAATTTTATCATTCATTTGACCAAATAAATACGTATAACCAAATACGCTGAAATCTTGCGGCCAAAAACTATAACCATTGGCTGCCAAGGCTGTTTCACTACTGAACGAGATTGCCACAACAAACAAAAACGGCAAGATACACGAGAGAGCAAAAACAGCGATCAATAGATTAAAGAATAGATTGACCGGTTTATTAAATGAACGAATTTCTACTTTTGACACGGGCTTTTTCTTCAATGTTTTCACTCCTTCTTAGAATAATGCCGATTCACTGTCAAAACGACGAACGATTCCGTTGGTGATCATCAATAAAGCAAATCCAACTGTGGATTGATATAAACCAGCTGCTGCTGTCATCCCGATATCACCCGTGGCAGTCAATCCATTGAAGATATACGTATCTAAAACAGAAGTTACTTCATATAAAGCACCTGAATTTCGAGGAACATTATAGAACAACCCAAAATCGGCTCTAAAAATATTCCCTACAGCTAAAATCGTCATGATCGTCATCAGCGGTAATAATTGGGGAATCGTCACATTTTTGATCTGCTGCCATTTGCTGGCTCCATCGACCATCGCAGCTTCATAATAGGTTGGATCGATGCCCATAACAGAAGCAAAATAAATAATACTGTTATAGCCGATTCCTTTCCAGGTACCAATAAAGACTAAAATAAACGGCCAGTATTTTGCTTCGCTATACCAGTTGATCGGTGTTCCTCCCTGGCTTGAAATCCACTGATTGAAAATCCCCTTATCTGGACTTAAAAAGGCATAAACAAAATACCCGATAATGACCCACGATAAGAAATACGGCAACAGTGACATCGTTTGATACACTTTCACCAAGCGTTTATTCCGAAGCTCGCTCATCACGATTGCAAAAAATACAGAAATGACAAGGTTCAAAGTAATAAAGGTCACGTTGTACAACACTGTATTTTTCGTAATCAAAAAGGCATCATTGGAAGAAAATAAAAACTTGAAGTTCTCCCAGCCAACCCATGGACTTTCTTTCAAACTTGCAATAAAACCATCTGGGGAAATATGAAAATCCTTAAACGCTACGACATTGGTCAAAACTGGAATATAAAAAAAGAAGATCATCCAGACCATCGCCGGAACAGCCATTAGGATCAATGCCTTATACCGCCAAATATTTGAAAAGAAAAGCGCACGCTTTGACTTTCTTTTCATCTGCTCAACTCCTTTCTTCAACTTATTCACAACGAAATTATAGCGCTTTCAACCAAAAATAAGAATAAACAAAATATAGTTATTCCTATAAAAAATATAGATACCTCTTTTCCGCAAAAATCCTTTTCAATTGTGTTATACTCAAAAAAACTTGAAAAGAGGGATTCACTGATGGCTATCTATCAAAGCACAAAAATTGCAGGAAGCAAAAGCTTGTATATTTCTGGTCAAACGCCAAGTAAAGACGGCTTCACTCCTGAAACGATCTCAGAACAAATGGACATAGTTCTAGAAAAAATCCAAGCTGCATTGGAGGAAAATGGATTGACTGTAGAAGAGTTAGTAAAAATCACGATTTACCTTACTCATGTTGATTATCTATCAGGAGCTAGAGAAAAGCTTGCTGCTTTTGTCGGCAGTTCAAAACCAACAGCGACGCTCGTCATTGTTGCCGGCCTGATCGATCCAGCTTTTAAAATCGAAATCGATGGTATTGCAGCCTTTTGATCATTTCACAAAAAAGATTGGGGCGTAACTCTACGAGTTACGCCCCAATCCCTTTAAAAATGAATAGACGGTGGAAATGAAAACTACTACTAAATCACATCCATTTTTAGTATCAAAGATGCTAAAAATCGATGCACTTAGTTTCCAAAGTTGAACACTTCATTTCAACCTTTGTTTTTGCTTTGCTTATTTTGCTTCCATTAATTCTAATGGTGAGTCGATTTTACTTTCAACTTCTTTCCCTTCAAAGTGATCATACGCTGCCTGTAAGGCCAATTTACCCATTTCGACTGGTTGTTGTGCAACCGTTGCCCCCATCGTTCCAGCTTCGACTGCTTTGATTCCATCCTCATTTCCATCAAATCCTACAACTAAGACATCTTTTTTCCCTGCTGCCTTGAGCGCTTCGACTGCCCCAAGAGCCATTTCATCATTTTGTGCAAAAACAGCTTTGATATCCGAATTGGATTGTAGAATGTTCTCCATCACACTCAAGCCTTTCGCACGGTCAAAATCCGCTGACTGGCTTTGTACGACATCCAGATCATTCTTTGCAATATTCTCAAATCCTTTTCCACGCTCACGTGTTGCAGAAGCACCGGGAGTTCCTTCAAGTTGAACTACTTTCGCGCCTTTACCCACTTTTTCGATGATGAAATCAGCGGCCATTTCCCCACCTTTCACATTATCAGAAGCGACTAATGTCAAAATTTCTCCGCCATCAGAACTTCTGTCTAATGCGATCACTGGAATATTCGCCTCATTTGCTGCTTCAACAGCTGGCTGAATCGCAGAAGAATCTACTGGATTGACTAAAATTACATCTACCTTTTGCTGGATCAGATCATCGATATCATTACTTTGTTTGGAGGCATCATTTTGTGCATCTGAGATGATCGTTTTCGTTTTGTTTTCATCTGCCAATGTGGTGATTCCATCTTTGACTGAAACAAAAAACGGATTATTCAATGTGGAAATACTTACACCGACTTTTAGATCTGCTGCTTTTTTCTCCTCTGTTTTCGTATCTCCTTTTGACTCATTGTCTCCTAAAGTTGCTGCTCCACACCCTGATAAAAGTAACCCCGCGGCCATCATCGAAATAAACAGTTTTTTCATGTTGTTTCTCTCCCTTATTTGATTATTTATTTTGTTTTCTATCCAGTAACACTGCAATAATAATGACTAATCCTTTGACGATTTGTTGATAAAAACTAGAAACACCTAATAAATTCAATCCATTATTGATCGTTCCGATGATCAGCGCCCCAATCAGCGTGCCAAACAAACGACCCTTCCCGCCAGACAAACTCGTTCCGCCCAACACAACTGCTGCAATTGCATCCATCTCATACGCCTGTCCTGCTGTTGGCTGAGCTGAATTTAAGCGGGACGTTAAAATGATCCCTGAAATAGAGGCCATCAAACCGGAGATCGTATAGATGATCATTTGAACTCGATCCGTTTTGACTCCTGCAATTTCTGCCGCTTTCAAATTCCCTCCGACAGCATATGTCTTTTTACCAAAGGCGGTTTTGTGCAGAAGAACATATAATAATAGAAAGAAAATCAGCATAACGAAAATTGGAAATGGAACGCCAAATAGATAGCCTTTTCCCATAAACTGAAAAATGAAGCTGTCGCCGATTCCTGTAATTGGGTTACCATCTGTATAAACAAGGGTTGCCCCACGATAAATCGTCATCGTTGCCAAGGTTGCAATAAAAGGTGCCATTTTTCCCTTTGTGATCAAAAGACCATTGATCAGTCCCAAAAATGCGCCTAAAACCATTCCTACCAGCATCGCCAATATAGGAGAAATGCCATTTGCGATCAGCCCGGCTGTCAGTGCCCCAGATAAAGCAAGCGTTGAGCCAACAGACAGATCAATCCCGCCAGTCAAAATAACAAAGCTCATCCCAAAGGCAATCAACGCATTGATGGACACCTGACGCAGTAGATTCAGCAGATTATTCGGTGTAATAAAGCTTGGATTCAATACGGTCACAACGATCACTAAAGCAATCAAAGCTAACAATGGACCTAAAGAACCGAGAGCAAATTTTTTCTTTTTAGTATTTTCCATGATCAGTTTCCTCCTGTAGCTAAGTTCATAATTTTTTCTTGTGAGGCATCAGCTTTCACTACTTCGCCTGCAATCTGTCCTTCTCTGACTACAACGATTCGATCACTTACACTCATCACTTCCGGTAAATCACTTGAGATCATGATGATCGCAACACCGCGCTCTGCCAGCTCATTCATCAAAAGATAAATTTCCCTTTTGGCACCTACATCGACACCTCTTGTTGGTTCATCCAAAATCAAAACTTGCGGACCAATACCGATCCACTTCGCTAGAACGACTTTCTGCTGATTCCCACCAGATAAACTGCTGGCTGGAACCTCCTTATTTTCAGCTTTGACTGTTAAACGTTTCAATAATAACTCTACAAAATCGTCGATCGTTTTTTGCTCCAGTAACCCGCGTTTACTAAATTCATCCACCGAAGGCAATAAAATATTGTCCTCTAAACTAAAATCAAGGATCAGCCCTTCATCTTTTCGGTTTTCAGTGAGGAACCCAATTCCCTTTTTTATCGCCTCTGAAGGCTTATGGATAGCGATTTTCTCTCCATTCAGCAGAATGTCTCCTGAGTCATACGTATCGATCCCGAAAATCCCCCGCATGATCTCTGTTCTGCCGGAACCCATCAGCCCTGAAAAGCCAAGAATCTCTCCTTCTTTCACAGAAAAAGATATATCTTGAAACCCTCCTTTTGAGCTTAAATTTCTAACTTCAAATTTGACTTCGCCGATCGGATTATTTTTTTCGGGATAAAAATCACCGATATCACGACCAACCATATCATGGACGATTTGATTCACGTCGACTTCTGAAATTTGATATAAGCTGACAGATATTCCATCACGCATCACAGTGATCCGATCGCACAAAGCAAAAATTTCTTCCATTCGATGTGAAATGTAAACAATTGCAACACCTTTGTCTTTCAACCCGCGAATAATCTTGAATAAGTTATCGATCTCCGTTTCTGAAAGTGCCGCGGTCGGTTCATCCATGATCAGAACTTTTCCATTTGTCATCAATGATTTGGCGATTTCCAGCATCTGCTGCTGACCAACAGACAGCGTATCGACCTGAGCATCCAGTGCTAAAGAAATATGCAGTTCGTCAAATATTTTCAGCGCTTCTGCCGCCATCCTTTTCGTATCTAACAAACCAAACTTCGTCTTTAACTCTCTATTTAGGTACATATTTTCTAAGACCGTCATATTAGAAAACGTATTCATTTCTTGGTGAATAAATGTGAGCCCAAATTCCTCTGCTTCTTTTGCGTTTTTAAAGTATCGTTCCGTACCATCGATATAAATTTTCCCCGCATCACGCTTATGCAATCCCGTCAGAATATTCATTAATGTTGATTTTCCTGCACCATTTTCGCCCATCAAGGCATGGATTTCACCTGATTTCAGTTCAAAATCCACCCCTTCCAGCACCTTATTTGTTCCAAAACTTTTGCTGATCGCTACCATTTTCACTTCCATGAGACTGCTCCTCTCACTTTCTAAAAGATTACAGCGGACTGTAAAATCACATTTGCATATGGTGTATCTTCTCCTGTACGGATGATCACCTTCACATCATTGCTCAATTGTTTAAACTCTTCATGAGAAACATACGCAATAGAAGGAAGAACGCCTTTTATTTTTTCATGAAGTTCCGTATTATTTTCCTTGATTTCACTCGCTACTATTGCCTTTTCTACCGCAACTTCTGCTAGAATCAGCTCTAAAACGGAGTAAAAAGAGGGGGTGCCTTGTTTCAAGGAAATATCGATTTCTTTGATATGTTCCGGTACAGGCAAGCCACAATCACCAATGATGATTCGGTCTGTATGTCTTAGATCGTCAACTACTTTTGCGATCTCTGAATTTAAAATCCCACGTTTTTTCATACAGTTGCCGCCACCTTCTCATATGCTGGAATCCCACTTTGCGCGCCTTTTGTTTGAATCGCGATTGCTGATGCGGCATTTCCAAGTGCTAAACTTTTTTCGATCGATAAGCCTTCTAAAATTCCTTTAACGAAATAACCATTAAATGTATCTCCAGCTCCCGTCGTGTCCACAACAGTATCTACCTTTTTAGCTGGAACAGTGATTTGTTTTTCTCCATCAAAGAAAACAGCACCTTGATCCCCAAGGGTGATGACCAGTTTGTTCGGATAATTGCGCAGCATTTCTTCTTGACTTTGGTTTGGAAATAATAACAGTGCCTCATGTTCATTCGGAGTTAAATATGTGACTTTATTCAAGTATCTTTCAGAAATTTCTTTTGCCGGTGCTGGATTGTATAACACAGCGATCTGACGCTCAGAACAAAACTCGATCAAATATTCGATCGTTTCCATCGGCATTTCATTTTGCAAAACGATCATATCCATTTGCTCTAGTTTTTCACGGTAAGATTGAACGACCTCGACTGAAATCAAGTCATTTGCACCTGGTACGATAATTATTCGATTATCACCATCCTTGATTTGAATATGCGCTGAGCCGCTCTCAACATTATCATGGGTTTGGATCATCGCTGTGTTGATACCATTGTTTTTCAAATTATCGATCAGCGACCGTCCAAAAGAATCGTTGCCAACAGCTCCTAGCATAAATACATCTAGTTCTGATCGACTTAATGCGATCGCTTGATTCGCCCCTTTACCGCCAAAAAATGTCTGAAATGCCTCACCAACAACTGTTTCGCCTTGGTTCGGGATTATATTGGTTGTTACGACAAAATCCATTGATATACTACCTATTACTGCTACTTTCTTCATTTTCTCATCTCCATCCAGAATGTGTAACCGGTTACCTATGACCATACATTAACATCTTTCGATGGAAATGTAAACCCTTTCAGCGCAAACTTTCTCCTTTTTGTAGTGAGACTGGTAAAATTGTTTCACTCTTTTGCTGCTCTTCACCCGTTAAAAGATCGACCATCAACATCGCTGCCGTCTCCCCAATATCATAAACCGGCTGCTTGATCGTGGTTAATTTTGGGTAGGTCATATCAGCAAAAGGAATCCCGTCATACCCCATGATTTGTAAATCTTCTGGGATGTTCAAGCCTCTTTGCTGTGCCTTTTGCATGATCTTCAGTGCAAGATAATCATTTGAAGCGATTACTGTATCAACACCTTGATACTTTTCAAAAAACGTCTCTGAAATTTTATCGACCTCATCCACATTGAACGAACTCGTTTCAAACACTTCATACGCAAGCTTTTCTGCTTCCAAGGTATCCGTCAAGCCCTTTAATCGTTTTCTAGCACTTTCAAAAGATAAACTACCAGTAATGATCAATAGCTTGTTGAATGCTGTCTTCAAAATCTCTGTCCCAATAATTTGTCCGCCCAAGTAATCATCCGGCAGCACTTTTGTAAAATTCCCTTCATAAACACGGTCGATCCCAACTACAGAGATCCCTTCGATCGGATCGATCGGCAATGCGGTAATGATTCCACTCACATTATTTTGAATGAAGGTCGTAATATACTGCTGCAGCTGTTCTTCTGAATCTGAGGTATTTGCCAAGAGCATCATATAGCCATTTTTGATCAAAGTTTCTTCTATTCCTTTAGCTAAAAGCGGAAAATAAGGATTGGCAATATCCGGTAAAAGTACGCCGATGATTTTTGATTTTTTCTGAAATAAGGAGCGGGCTACTTCATTTGGAACATAATTCAATTCTTCGATCGCTTCAGCGATTTTTTCTCCTGTTTCGCTTCTTACATAACCATTTTTATTGATATATCTGGAAACGCTCGCGACAGATACGCCAGCTCTTTTTGCTACATCTTTGATCGTCACCATTGAAACGCACTCCTGTCTTTTGATCTTATAGGTTCATTTTAGAGGAATGGGGCATAAAAAGATAGTCGCAGCTGATGGCTTTTTTGCTTGCAAAAAAAAGACAGACCATTGATCGCCTGCCTTTACATGTCGATTAGATTATTCTTTGACACTTTTCAAAATATAATACCCTTTATCCTTTGTCACGATTTCTACGTTCCCGAATACATCCAGCATTTTCTTCTCAGCACTAGGTGCGCCTTGTTTTTTCTGGATCACGACAGTCAGCGTACCACCTGTGACAAGGAGCGGATGCGCTTCGCTCAAAATCTCATGAACGACTTTTTTTCCTGCTCGGATCGGTGGATTGCTGATGATCGCAGCGTACTGTTTTTCGTGCAGATCCGCATAAATGTTCGATGGGTGAATATCTACATTTTCCACCTGATTTTTCTTAGCATTCTCTTGTGCCAATGCAACGGCTCGTTGATTGACATCGATCATTTCGACCATTCTTCCGCTCAACGAAGCAAGGGTCAGCCCTATCGGACCATAACCGCAGCCAACATCCAGCAAACGACCTTCTGGCAATTCTTCCCAATCAAACGCATCGATCAATACCCGAGAACCAAAGTCAACGGTATTGCGGGAAAAAACGCCACTGTCTGTCAAAAATTGAAATTTCTTTCCTCTTAATTCAAAAGACCACTGCTCTAGATCGTGAGCAAGATCCGGTTTTTCTGTATAATAATGATTCGCCATTTTCTTCTTCCTAACTATTTTCTTTTGTCATCAGTCTACCTTTTATTTCCCGAACAATCAAGGCAGCTAAAAAGTCGTAGCCTGTTCTAGAAAAATGCAGCCCATCTGCTTGTAAAAACTCGTCTGTGCCAGGATAAACGACCATTGCTTGATACATGTCGATCACAGGAAGCTGATATTTTTCTCCAATGACTTTTACTCGTTCCACATATGTCCGAATCCGGTCATCATCTCTTGTTGGTTTTCGGCCGCAATCGACATAAGGCGGCGTTAATAAAATTACTTTTTCTGCACCGATTTTTTGGACCATCCTTTCAATATTTTCCGCATACTTTTCTAACGGTACCAAATTATCACTATTCGTATCATTAGCACCAAAGAAAATAGTCACTATATCTGGCTGCTCAGCCAGTACGCCTTTTTCTAAACGTTTCATCGCATCTTCTGTTGTATTTCCTGGAAATCCTGCATTGACGATCTGAATATCCTCTAACTGTTGCGCGGCTAGATCCTCCGTGATCAGATTTTGTAAAATCGGCGTGATCGCCTCTTCTCCGTAGCCTGCTGTGATGCTATCACCAAATAGAACTAATTTTTTCATTTCTCAGTCTCCTTCCAAGACTTTTTTCTCTATTTATCATACCACTGAATGATTACTTTTGGCGAAGCAAAGATTTCTCTCATTAATGGTGTTAGGTCTAGTTAAATTGTGTTAAAATAAGACGGAAAGAGCCCTTTTTAGCTAAAAAAGCGAATAAATCGGTTCTTGCGTTAAAATGTTGGCTTTGGTGGAGGAATTATGGACGATAAAATGAATTACTACCCCATTTCCAGAGAGGAATGGCAAGGCTTCTATCATAATGGTAAAGCACCGTTGACAGAAGAAGAACTAGAAAACATCAAAGGCTTCAATGACCAAATCTCACTGCAGGACGTGCAGGATATTTATGTCCCATTGACGCATTTGATTCATTTATATATGAAGGAATTCGAGTCTTTGACTGTCAGCAAAGGGTTGTTTTTGCATGAGTATGTCCCTGTTCCGCCATTTATTATCGGCATTGCAGGAAGCGTAGCTGTTGGGAAAAGTACCACGGCACGTCTCTTGCAGACGATTTTAGCTAGAACCTTCAAACGCCGCAATGTCCAGCTGATCACAACGGACGGCTTTTTGTATCCGAATAAAGTCCTTGAGGAAAAAGGCATCATGGATCGCAAAGGGTTTCCTGAAAGCTACGACATGGAAAAGCTGATCGATTTTTTGAACCAAGTCAAAAACGGTCAGGACGAAATCAAAGCACCGCTTTATTCTCATAGTGTCTATGATATTATCGAAGACGAGTATGAAGTGATTCAGCAGCCGGATATTTTGATCGTTGAAGGAATCAATACGCTTCAACTGCCAGCCAATCAACAAATCTATGTCAGCGACTTCTTCGACTTTTCAGTCTTTATCGATGCCGAGCCTAAGCTGATCGAAAAGTGGTACTTAGAACGTTTCGGCGCTTTGCTGGATACAGCCTTTCTTGAACCGGATAATTACTATTATCAATATGCGATCGGCGACCGTGATGAAGCCTTTGCGATGGCGAAGGAAGTTTGGAAAAATGTCAATTTGAAAAACTTGGAGGAATATATCTTGCCAACACGAGGCAGAGCGGATATTATACTTCATAAGACTGAAAATCATATCATTGATAAGATCTTTATGCGGAAGTACTAAAAGAAATATGTACTACTTAATTTGATTCTAAAGGGGTCAGAATTTTCTTAACGGAAAATTCTCCATAAACGGTGTAAAAAGAGCAGGTTTCTTGCTTTGAAACACAAAGAGCCTAGCGATTTGATGTTGAAAAGTACAAGACGCAGCATTCGCGTGTTGTTCCTTCTTGGATCGAACCTAAACGCTTTTTTTACAACCTCTTTTTAGATAAATCTAAATGGATAGGGGTAATAAATGTGACCAATGTTGCCGATTTGACAACTGTCGAAAAAATTATTGTTTTAGACTTTGGTAGTCAGTATAACCAATTGATTACTCGACGTATTCGTGAGTTTGGCGTGTTCTCAGAACTTTTGAGCCACCGAATCACAGCGGATGAAATTCGCGAAATAGCTCCTAAAGGGATTATTTTCTCTGGTGGACCCAATAGTGTGTATGACGAAAATGCCTTCCAGATCGATCCTGAAATTTATGAGCTAGGAATTCCAATTTTGGGGATTTGCTACGGTATGCAGCTGATGATGCATAACCTAGGCGGAAAAGTTGAACCTGCTGGCAACCGTGAATATGGTAAATCAGAGCTATCTCTTTTAATTCCTGATTCACCGATCTTCAAAGGAACGCCTGAAAAACAAATCGCTTGGATGAGTCATGGCGACTTAGTTGCCGCTATTCCTGATAGCTTCGAAACAGTTGCAACTAGTTCAGATTGTCCGTTTGCAGCAGTTCAAAATACAGACCGCAACCTTTACGGTGTGCAATTCCATCCAGAAGTTCGTCACTCTGAATATGGGAATGACTTATTACGTCATTTTACTTTTGATATTTGTCATTGCGAAGGCGACTGGACAATGGGCAACTTTATAGAAATGGAAATCAACAAAATCCGCGAACAAGTTGGCGATAAAAAAGTCCTTCTTGGCCTTTCAGGCGGCGTGGATTCAAGCGTTGTTGGTGTACTTTTACAAAAAGCTATTGGCGATCAATTGACTTGTATCTTTGTAGATCATGGTTTATTGCGCAAAGGCGAAGCAGAACAAGTGATGGATAGTTTAGCTGGAAAATTCGGCTTGAACATCATTAAAGTAGATGCGAAAAAACGTTTCTTAGATAAATTAACTGGCGTTTCTGACCCAGAAGAAAAACGCAAAATCATTGGGAATGAATTTGTATATGTTTTCGATGATGAAGCAACAAAACTTGACGGTATCGACTTCCTAGCCCAAGGTACCCTTTATACTGATATCGTAGAAAGCGGAACTGAAACAGCACAAACGATCAAATCTCACCATAACGTGGGCGGATTGCCAGAAGATATGCAATTTGAATTGATCGAACCGTTGAATACGTTATTTAAAGATGAAGTTCGTGCCTTAGGAATCGAATTAGGCATGCCTGAAGCGCTAGTTTGGCGCCAACCATTCCCTGGTCCTGGTTTAGGGATTCGTGTACTTGGTGAAATTACGGAAGAAAAATTAGAAATCGTGCGTGATTCTGATGCGATTTTACGCGAAGAGATCGCCAATGCTGGTTTAGATCGTGATATTTGGCAGTACTTTACTGTATTACCTGGCATCCGTAGTGTGGGTGTGATGGGTGATGGTCGTACGTATGATTATACTGTGGGTATTCGTGCAGTGACTTCGATCGATGGGATGACAGCTGATTTTGCTAGAATTCCTTGGGATGTGTTGCAGAAGATTTCTGTGCGGATCGTGAATGAAGTGGATCATGTGAATCGGATTGTTTATGATATTACGAGTAAGCCACCTGCTACTGTTGAGTGGGAATGACAGAGAAAACCTCAAAAGCGTTGATATAATGACGTTTTTAGAGGTTTTCCTTTTTCATTATCACAGTTTTATCACACTTTCTTTTTTACTTCTTTAGTAAACTGGTTTGTCACTTCTGGAGCTATATTCTGATTTGTAAATTCTACATTAACCATTCCTTTCAAATCATCAGCAATTTCATTAGAACTATTCGGGTATAAATGTCCGTAAGTTCCTAAAGTAGTTTGAACATCTTCATGTCCTAAACGTTCTTTTATCAATAAAGCGTTCTTTCCCATACTAATTAAAAGTGAAGCATGTGAATGTCTAAGAGCATGTATTCTCACATCATGTACTTCTGCTAATTTTGCATGTCTCTTTATAATATATCGAACTGTATGCTTTTGTGTTGGAACAGAATTATAAGACAAAACAAACTTTATCCCTCCCATTTCATCTTGCCTATTTTTCCAATCTCTTAAGAAATGAACAGTATCGTCATCTAAATAAATTGTGCGTATACTTGCACGTGTCTTAGGCTCTACAAACTCATATGTATCAGCATTTTTATAGTATAAAGATTTTTTTACTTGCAAAAATTTTTCATCTAAATTCACATTATCCCAAGTTAAAGCAGTAGCTTCTCCAATTCTCATTCCTGTCATAAACAATAACCATATACAAATAAATGAAAAATGCTGATAATAATCTTCAATATAGAATGTTTTTACTACTTTCTCAAACTCTTCTTTTGTCCAAAAATCAATTTCTTTTTTACTTTTTTTAACATTCCCTACCACTTTAGCAGGATTCGAGGGGATCATTCCTAATACAACTGCACGATCTAAAGACATTTGAAATAAACCAAATATATTACGTATATAAGAGTTCTCATAGTTTTCAGAAAGTTCATTTTGCCATTTTTGAATATGTATTGGTTTAATTCCTGTCAATTTCATTTTAAAGAAAAAACTGAAGTGCATTTTTATTGCATTAAGACGATTAGTATATGTTCTTTCTTTTACTCGTCCTTTATAATAAGGTAAAAATATTGTATTCAAAAATTCTTCAAATAGCATTGTACTATTTTGAGAATATGCACTTTTACCAAAATTACTTATTATTTCTGCATACGCTTCTCTTGCTTCTTTCACAGTATTAAAACCTGACCTCATTTTTTGAATCCTTTTACCTGTTACAGAATCAAAACCTAAACTAGCAGTAAAATAATATTTTCCTCTCTTATCCTTCTTAAAATTAACCATGTGGCACTTCCTTTGCAATAGACTTTAAATTGTAACCTAATATTTCTTCTACCGCTTCAACTGGTACTAATCCTAAACGTTTATTTAGATAATATACATAGCCTTTTGAAACCATCACTGCTTTAGCTTGACGAATAATGTCCTCAGCTTGATATTTTCCATAACCTAATTCGATCAACACATTTTTTTCAACTACTAATTTCATATTTTTCCTCTCCTAACATCTAAAAATAGCCTTTCCCTACAGAGAAAGGCTATCCTGTTACTATTCCTGTTTCAGTGTATTGTTTAATATTTTATCTTTAGCTACTTTAATATCAACTGTTTTTCATTTCATTTGACTTCCTAAAAATTCCACATGGTCGATCAACCAATTTCCACTAATTTTTTTTAAATTAATTCGATAAGTTGAGGTTGTCGTTGTTTGAATTTGATTCATAATAGTTGTAACTTCTACACTATTTAAAGAGACCAGTTCATTTTCTTGTCCATTGGCATAATAGGATTCATGACTTACTAAGTAAGATTTTGCTGGAAAATCTTTATCATAGACACCCAACTTTAATTCTTCACTACAAGCCTTTGTTAACATTGGCACACTAAATGCTTCACGAGTTTCTAAATCCTTATACGTGAAGTAAGCTTCTAAAAACTGTTCATTGAATACTTGACCATCATGTTTTTGTTTTTCTTCCTGAACTTCTGGTAGTTCTTCAATAATCGTTTCTTTTTCCTTCACTTTCTTTTCTAATTGACTGATTGTTTGCTCCTGTTTTACCACTTGCTTTTTTAAGTCTTGCGCTGTTGATCGTTGATAAAACAAAACACCACAAACAAGCACTAGCCCCATACCGATAATCATATTTTTTACATTCACCTTTTTTCCTCCTAATCTGCAAAGCGCCATACAACTGCACGCCAACCACTAGGCGCACTATTCGTGATTCCCTTTCGTTGTCCGACTAAACCAGAGCCACCGGGATTATTACTTTCTATTATATTAATAGTGCCGTCTTTATTGACTGATTCAACCAACATAGTATGAACACCTGTATCAAATAAATCTGGATTCCCTAAATTTTCATATTGGATAACATCACCTGATTTTGCTTGATTCCAAGCCACTTCTTTTGCCCCCGATTGAAGATAACCAGTTCTGACACCGCCCGGAATAAACGTTCCAGCCTTTGCACCATTGATCCATCCTTGAACAGCTACAATACATTCACCACGTCCACCCCAGCCAGTAGGAAATGACTGTCCAACATCTTTTAAAGCTAATTCAACCGCTTTTTTCTTCCAGCCAGTCGCACTATTTGTTCCACTACCACTGCCGTTACTATTTAACGTTAAATATTGTTGAACCAATAAAACATAAAAGAAATTTCCACCATTTAAATACAAATAACCTCCATTATAAGGGATTGCCACAGGGTTAGGGTACGAATACCTCGTGCCTGTTGAATTTCCCAACGAAGGCGCAACAATGGTCAAACTATATTTATCCGCTAATTCTGTACTATGCTTATGTCCATTATTAGAAACATAATTATTGTAATTGCGCCCAAAGTTATAAGAAGCAACCGCCGTCCACTTATCATTGCCTAATGCTTTGGCATCCTCAATACACCCTTTATAATGCTTCACTCCTTGTGCAATGCTAGGTTCTACATCTAATGTATTGACTGGTAACCCCATACTTTCGCTACTTTGCATCACATCACGCCCACGACCGCCAGTTTCAACCATCATAATTGCGAGTAATACATCCACTTCATTTGGAATCCCTTCTAGTTTTGCATACTTTTCAACCATTGGACGGTGAAGTAACACCTCTGGTGACAAATTAATAGAGCCTGTCGATTCATCACTAGCCTGATATTCTTTTTCACTCCCACCACCCAACAATGAAAGTTGCGGTAAGCTAAAAAAACTTACCACTACAAACAAGCCAATCACTTTTCTTTTTATCTTGTTACGCATACAGTTGTTCACCCTCATCTATCGAATCCCCACGTAAACCAGACAATTCACGATCTAAGCTTTCAAAATATGCTTCGTCTACAATCCGTAAATCTGGTATTGATTGATTGTAAGACACATGATCCTTATACTCATTCATTGCTGGTGGTTCTTCTTGATAAGAAGAAATTGGATCAAACGATTCATTTTCTTGTTCATAAGAATACACGCCAGATTGCGCCATTCGTTTTTGAAGTTCTTCTTCATCTTCATTATCTAGTACAATACTTGCGTAAGGATTATGTTGATTTGCTCTAAGACGGCTTCTTACATCCTCATCATCTTCGGGCATTAAATGTGACGGTATAGACGAATAAGGCGTTCCACTTTGAGGAATCACAACACTATCCATATCATTAGAAAGTTCCGATAGGTTCGTTGTTGCTTGATCTGATCCATCCATTGAGATACTATCCCAAGTTGACGTTTCCGATTGAGACATGTGGTTCATTCCTGATAATTCATTCGGTGATTGTTCATGATAAATACGATCTGTTGACAAATTATCTACTGTACTATTTAAAATCGCATCATCTCTTGCCCCAACATGCTCATAATCACTATAATTTCTCGGAATAGTTCCTGATGGTTCCAATTCATCCGGTATTTCATCAATACCAGTTCGTTGAGTCCGCTTGCTTTTTCGTCCATTTTTAAAGAAATCCGCTTCATTAGAAAAGTCTTTCGTAGAACCTAGCTCACTAACACTAACCTTATTTCCTTTCGCTAAATTCATAATGGTATTCCGTTTTCGCCAAATAATAAGTAATGCCCCAGCTTTTAGTACAAAACTGAGTAAAAACGAATCTAAATTTGCGCCACCAAAGAAACGATCCACTAAATCAAACAATAGAAAGACTAAACCAAAGCCTAAGCCTAACAATCCTTTGAAAAAGAAAATCCCAACTAACAAGGCACCGCCATTTTTTGCGACATCTTCTTTGTCTGGAAATAAGGAAATACCCAACAGAATTGGAAACACTAAGATCAATAACAATGCCAGCAACTGCAATAACGGATTCAAAATGGAAATCACTAAGACCACCGCACCTAAGACAATGACATTCACAAGGGTTGTTAAGCCAATAAAGAATTTTTCATGAAAGCTATCTGAACTCATATAATAATTATTTTCGCTCGATTCTTTGATCGCTTTCTCTATTTTTTCATTTTTAGCTTTCTTATCTTCTCCTTTGACAACTAAAAACTCTTTATACTTATCAGCTTTAATATCTGTTTTACCAAAATTAATCAACGCCCACGGTTTTAACACGGTCATTGTATAAAAACTATTTCGTATCGAATCTGTACTTGTTTGTTTGCCTTCACCGCCAAGCTCCTTATACAACGAATTGTTCAATTCTGAAATATCAGGTGAAACCACTGCTGTTAAATCGGCTTGTAGTTGACCACTAATAGCGTTAAAATCTTTAATCGTTTGACCACCATTAGAGAAAAAGCCGTTCCCAAACCCTAAGATAACAAAAAAGATAAATAGACGGACAAACGCACGTCCGCCACTTTTAAAGTAGTAATCTTTCACCACATACATAATGACCATTGCAAAGAAAAACAGCCCAAACATATTGAAAAATTGATTCCAAATGCTTTGCGCTGTTGTTAAAATACTATCCACACTTTCACTTAGTAGATTGAGCGTATATAATTTTTCAATCGCTGTATCGACCATGTTTGCGAGCATTTTTGCTAAAGAAAAAGGAATAGTTAACACAGAATGTAACATGCCCATTCCTTTTTCATCTAAGCCAAACCCCCAAAACGAGCCTTCAAAAGAAAATAGACTTTGTATGGATTTATCATCAAAAAATTCACGTAATATCAACAAATATCCTCCTTTCTTTTTTAAGCAGCGAACATTTCTTCTGATCGACCTGTTGTTGTTTCTTCAACTGTTTTGAACATTTCAATTAATTCTTCAAACGGACAATACACTAGAATACGATTCACACGACCGTACAAATCTTTATACAGACAATGTCTTGCTGGCATAGTGGCTAACCAGTCTAAGTTATCCTCATTCACTTCTAAGCCCATATGTTCTAAAATCAGCTCTCGTTCATCTGTTTTATCAAACGCAAAAATACGACCGAAGTTTCCGCTCTCATCATCCGTATTGACATCACGAATCGATTGTGTAATTAAAATTAATTGATTATTTTGTGATCGACCGACTTTTCGCATATCGGCTACAACATCTGATCCCCCGCGAGCAACCGTGAATATCCACGCTTCATCAAAGGCAACATACGTGTGTTCCGCATAGTCACGCTTTCCGAATTGTTCACAGAACTTCCCTAAAGGCAACATCAATGCAATATTTTTCTTTTGTACTGCTGAATAACTTCTGGGATCATCCGTTGCTTTCGGCAATTTTAATCCAGCAATTTCTAAAATCGTTACCTTATTTGTTAAATTCAACCCTTCTGTATCACCATAAGAAAATGCTAACTGTAATGTACTGCCTTCTACAATTTCAAATAAAGCATTACCACTTTTCTTCACTTCTTCATTATTCGATTGCTTCATTCGTGTAATGACATGCATTAGACCTACTTTTTCACCCGCTTCACGCTCTGCAATCACTTTTTTCACATTCCGCAACATTTCCACACGTGCATCCTCTTTATCTGAAAAGTCATAGATTTGTTCAAAAATAGATTCTGCTGTATCTTTTGCATCTGCACCAGTTAAGAAACAAATAGGATCAAGTACGCCCCAATTTTCTTTTTTATCTGGATCAAGCGTGACAAAGTGGTACTCTTTCAAATAGGAAATAAACAATGGATATTTTTTCTGATACTTTTTATTATTTATCACTCGCATGATCCATTTTTTGTACTCGGACTTAGGATCAACATATAATCCCCGACCTTTCATGTAACTACTCAATACAAATAAGAATTTCGCAAGAAATGATTTACCGCCCCCTGTCGGTCCAGTAATCGCAATATGCGGACTATCAGACACTTTCCCTAATACTTGTTCACTAGCTAAAAACGGATTGTACAACACACGTTTTCGGCATGCCTTCGCTATTTCCTCTACTCGTTTGCCATTCACGTTTGACAGATTGCTTACACACCCAATTGGAAAACCGATATTATCCCCTACTCGATTATCTAAGCCGATCATCATTTCTGACAACCCTTCAACGGTTGTATAGTGTAGCCAATCTTTCGTATTAAACAACGGTTCGGCTGGTAAATATTTATGAAATAGCTTCATTTGATCGGCTGTTCCATTGACGACTTCCACTTTGGCAGAATCAATTAAATTAATAACGGCTGACGATCGCTTTTGACATTCACTAGGTGTGTCACCAAAAACCGCAAAACAGGCAATCCATTTTAAAATAGGTGTTTTATTGTCTATTTTTTCTTCTAAATCACGCAACATAAAGCGATTTAACTTGCCTTTTTTACTTTCCTGATCGCCCCCCTCATAAGATTCACGAGCCACATTTTTTAATTTTCGATTGGAACGTTCTTTCTTATTTTCAATACCGCCACCGCCTTTTAACGGTTCAAAATGCCCCTTTAAATGAAATTCAACTGGAAATGGTAATTCTTGTGATAACTGAACCACATGATTTTTTCTTAAATTTGGTTTGAATTTTGCGATAGGTAAGAACGAAACATACTTTAAGCCTGCTTTTGAACGCATTTCAATAATTCCAGCGTGTTCATTTGGATCAAGGACAGTATCAGTAATGCTATAGTTACTTGATAGTTCACTCGTTACACTCATAGATTCTTTCGTCCCTCGTATGTAATGGTAATTGTAAAAATGAGCCATTTCATCACCTGACACACGAGAAGCATTGACCATACCCATATGTTGAAATAAGACTTCCTCGGTTACTGCATACCGCTCTAAAAACTCTTTATCAATCGCTAGTTGATAGCCACTGCTAGACAAAACTTTAGCGATTGCCCCTTCACAGACTTCTTGTACCTTGCCTTTTAATGTACGAGCTGAACCCACACCATTAATTCGCACACCAATATAATAATTTTCGGTTGTTAATTGCTTCAGTTCTTTTTCGATCATCGCAATGGAGCGTTCTTCCATGTTTTTTGCTAAATCAAAGAATTGTGGATCATATTCTCTTGAAAATTCTTCAAACCGCTTCTCTATATTCATAGAAAATGGATTAATTTGAATATCAATGTCTTTATACTTTGATAGACCAGCAAAAAATTGTTCTTGCTTTCGTTTGTAGTCCTCTTGCTTATTGACATTTCTTGAACTCATATCCGTTAATGGTACTTTATAATACGCCCACACATCATTTGTTTTTGTTATCAGCAAATTTTTATAAATTTTACCTAATGAACTTTGTAATTTCAAAATATCCCTCCCTTAAAAAATAAAAAAGTAGCTCAATAATTACTTGAGTTACTTTTTCTGATTCATTCGTGTTAAATTGATCCAAACACTCGATTCACTTTGCGTTTCTTTTATTCGCTGATAATAACGATCAGTAAAATCTAATTTATCAGCTACTTTTCTAAAACGATCTACTTTTTGTAATTCATCATGAATACGAATCATTGGAAAATACTGCATAGGTGGCAATTCTTCTTCAATCATAAAATCACTCACTTTTTCTTGTTCGTACACACATTTTTCATGATTGATTTTTACTTTTTCATCCTGATAGAATGACCACTTCGGCAACTGCCATTCCCACAAATACACCGCATAATCATAAACAAATTTAAACGGTGTCTTTCCTTCTGGTTCATATCGATTAAGAATCGTCATTAGCCCATAACTACAAACACCTGTAAAAAGAATCGTAAAACGGTTCAATCCAAACGCTACTTTCCAAAAAAACAACCCCAATACTGCACAAGAAGCGATCACAACGACAATATCTTGTGAAGCATACGCACGACTTAATTTAAACTTTTTTGTTAATTCTCGTACCATCGTTGGTGCATTAAAAGGTTCACGATAATCAAATATATATTTCTCTTGTTTTCCTTTCATCCTATTCTCCTTTACAAATGATTGCGTACGCTGGAGCGACCGATATATATTTCCGTATCTCTCCAGACGTATTCATGCTACCCACCAAAAATAGAACTAAACAGGTCATTCCCTTTGTTCAATACAGTTTCTGGAGAACTAGCAAACCAAAATAGGAACATTGCAACCACAACTGTAATCACCATTTTTGCTGGTGATCCTTGTTGCCATTCTTTAACCGCTTGAACAACTGCCAATACACCAATAATACTACCTACCCAACTTAGCACCTGATTTGTAAATGAAGATAGATTAATCGCTCCCTCTGCAAATACAGGATTATAGCTAAATAAAAATAACAACATCACATATGATCCTACAATAATTCGTTGTTGCCATACTCTTTTTTTCATCTGTTTCTTTACTGATAAATCAGTCATTCACAATCCCTCCAATATAATGTGTCATTTTCTCAACAAAAAATGTCTTTTCTTTTTTACTGATTAATAAGCTCATTTGTTCTTTGTGTACTTCTTTTGATTCTTGATCTCTTAAATAAACGGTCACATACACAACATAATTTTTATCTTTCGCTTTAACATCCGTTTTAAAGTCTGATACTTCATATCCTTTCAATGCTTCTGGCTTTGCCATAAGATATCTCATATCTTTTATGTTGCCTTCACAATACTTATCTAAAAATTCACCAACAAATTTTTCTACTTTTTCACTATCAGCTAATTTTACGGTATCAAGATTTTTTTCTTGTTCCAATGGATCAACTTTACCCTTTGTTAGTTCGATTTCATCCGTATAGTAAGGGAAACCAACTACTTTAAATCGCCCCTCATATTCTTTAAATGGAATATTCACCAACATTGATTTTTCAGTGGTCACATTTTCTAAATATTTTTCTTTCACTTTCTTTTTGTCTTTAGTAACTTCACGCTCTTTTTCAACTGGATTCGTCACTTCAACGGTTGTACGATAGACCGCTACTAAGAAATCTTGTTCTTTTTTCAAATCATACAATTCTTTTTTCACTAGCTTTTGCGTAGTATTGGTTCGTACCGTATCGCTCAAATCAACTGACATCATGCTTGATAATGTTTTTTGTCGTTCCTTAAAGGCTTTTTCTTCTTTTGGTACTGTTAAATACTCATTAACAAAAGGATCAAGCCAACGCTGATATAACGGAGAACCAGACACGCTCTGCCCTTCTAGTTGTCCTTTTGCTTTATCAATCATAGCAACCGTCTCTTTTCTGATTACCTTTGCTTTATTAAGAGCTTGTTGCGACTTTAGATAGCTAAATGGTACTAATAACACTAAAAAGAATAATACTGACCATACCAACACTCGTGCAGTGCGAGGTTTCATTTCTTTTTTTGTTTGCATTGGTTTATGTTTTTCTAATTTTATTCGCTTAAAAAATGTCACTTAGTCACTCCCTTTCCTGTTTCTACCGACAATAATTGACACAATTTCTGATAACTAAACAAATACACTCGGTACACCCCATAAAAAAAAGAACCCAGCAATAACAACACGGCTGAATACTTAAACGAAACAACGAACAATACAATAAATAAGCTTGTCGCAATCACAACGATTTTACGGAATAACTTTGTCATATAAAAACCTCCTTTTTTCAATGTTGACATGGATTTATTTCATTACTTTTCATGATTCATCACCTTCTTTCTACTCAATTTTTTTGAACATAATTGATTGTTTCTCAAAAGTTTTCAAAAAAGTTAACTTTGTTACTCTGTCAGCGTATGTTCGCCTATTGACTTTATAGCCAGAAGGCGAAAAACCTTCTTTGTAAAAATAATAGAAATAGCTTCCATACATCTTTTCGCCAGTTGGTGTTCGTGTATATCGTCCTTCCACAAACACACTCGTTATTGCAGATAGTGCATATTCCGCACTAAATTCCTTTTTCACATTAAAGGGAATATCACTTAATCCAACATTTTCTAAAATGAACTTCTTATGTTCTTCAAAATGAACAATATCTTCATCATCAATCGGTGTTTCAATGACCGTAAAACGGTAATCTTCTAACATTTCAACGACAGGTTTATGATGATATTTTTTATAAAATTCACTTTTCGGTTTTAGAATTGGTGTTATTCTGTTACCGTTCATACTTATTTTTCCCTTTCACATAGTCTTTATAGTAATAAGAGAAGCTGTCCATAAAATCAGTCGCTAGTTTTTCTAATCCTCGATTGACCGCTGTTATTGATCGACTAATAATTAGTTCTTCATAGCCTTCTGGATAATCATCATGTTTCCTGAAATAATCTCTAGCAAGCCTTTTCTCTCTTTCCAAAATGAAAGAGTATCCCCCTTCTACAAAAACTTCCCGTTTCATTTCTTTCATTCTTTTTACTTGATCCACATGAGACAAAATAAAATGTTCCTCATCAATGACTTGCGCCGAACGTTTGAATAAATGTGATCGTTTCAAAAAATTTACTTTTACTTGTTCCAACAAAGTATCTTCATCTGGCGCACGCCCATGTTGTTTTACAAAAGTATCAAAGAACAGCTCACTAGATTTCTTTTCTAGTTCCAACAACGATTCTTCACGAGCAGATAGCTTATTGGCATCACCTACTAATAAAATTCGCTTAAACGATTGGATATATTGTTTCACAAAAGTATCTCTGTCTAATTCTTCTGTTAAAAAACGAACCATCAAAATAACCTCTCTTTCTAAAAGAAAAAAGCAGCCATTCAATCATGACTACTTCCTTCTGTATTTTTTAATCTTTTGTTTCAACTAATTCATTATTGACAATTTCCCATTCAAACCATTCAGAAAAGTCTCGTTTAAATCCGTTTTGACTATACTTCTCTTGTAACAAGTATTCTTCTTCATTATTTGCATCCAAATAAGTTGGCTTATCCTTTGGACGAGCATATACACCGATCCACGTTGCATAATCACCTTCAAAATAACTATCAGGTACAAAATCTTTCGCTAATAATAATTTTCTTGCTTTTGCTTCCAGTTCCCCTTTATTTTTCGGCTGATAATGTTTATATTCTTTGTAAACAGCCCGAAAATCTGAAACTGAAATAGTAAAAAGTTTTACTGCATAAAAATAATCATCCCAAACACCTCTATTTACAGGTTGAATATCTTGTTCGTAAATAGAGAATAAATGACGAAATCGTTTGCTTTCTTTTTCACGTTCTTCAATTTCAGAAAAATTATTTTCAAATGCTTTTTTCAAAAACGGAATGTTTAATTCTCCAGTTTTATCAAGCTCCTCTATCTTTTGGCTTGTTTTTTTCAGTATATTCGTTGTTTCTTTGACAACTTCTGTTTGTTGACGGACTTCTCTTGTAAATTTTGTAGCCAGTTCTTCACTCATAAACGCAACTCCTTTCATTTTTAGAAAGCATATTCTTCTTCTAAATCGAACTCTTGGCTCATGTACTCTCTTAAATCACTATTATTTCCATTGCCTAAAAGTAAATCTTTTGCATCCACGCAGACCATTTCAATCATTTCTTCATGTTTTTCTTTTAGTTCTGCTAGATCGATACGTTCCATCAATTCGTTCGTTCCCATGTAATTATCAATCAGTTTTATCATTTTTAGGGAAGGTGCTAGATAATTGGTTAACCAACGAAGTGTTTTTTCAATACTAGGCTTTTCACCTTTTACAGAAAGTTTTAACCCTTCCAATTTATCAATGACGTTATACCACGATTGACAGAAAACTTTCATTCCATTTTCAATTTCATAAACATTTAATGAGGCATTGATAATTTCCTTCACTAGCCAGTCTAAGCTTTCACCACTGGATAGAAAATATTCAACAAATAGAAACGCTTTTTCATCCGCTAATCGAATTTCATACCGATTTTTAATTTCATGTTTTAATCGAGCATCTTCGACTGACATTTTTTCTTTTCGTGCCAATTCATAGTCTTTTTGATAAAAGTTAAAATACAATGGTGATTGTCGACTACCGAAATAAAGAGACAACCCTTTATTCACCATTTTTCCACCTTCATACGAACAACCACCGTTAAAATCAAAGTTTTTAAACGTTGTATCAACGAGTCCTTGTTCCATTTTTTCTTTCAGGCTGTATAAATCAAAGTTTTCTTCACCTTCTACGATCAATTCGTCTAAGGCAATATCAATACGTGTTATTTTAGTATCAACAACAACTCCTTGACCGAATAAATCATCTTCATATAACGACCAAAAAAATTCTGTCCATGATCGGTCATTGTCTTCTTCAAAAATTTGTTCCAATTGTCGGCAACCTTCGCCTGACAAATCTAACATGATACCCATGTTGCTATCCTCTGGATTTCTAAATATCCGAATCGATCCATAATAAAAGGTTTCGGTATAATGATAAAACCCTCTATTTTCATGAGTAAACCAGTTCATATCCATATGAAGAATTTTTTCAATGACTGTCTGAACATCCAACGTTTTAAAACGGACACGTAAAAAATCGATCTTTGCTTCTACAGAATTTACACCACCATTCAAATGCAATACTTCTTTAATTTTCAATTCAATTTCTTTTGGAATCACACGTTTTCCAGATTCAAACATTGAAATAAAACCCTGCCCCAACTCTAGCCTTTCGGCTAATTCGACTTGTTTTAAGCCAAGTTCTTTTCTATAACGCTTTAAATCAGCACCTCTCACTTATTTCAAACCCTTCCTTACAAAATATAACAAACTACCTAAAAAATATAACAAATCAAAAATCGCTCAATCTCTTGTCACACAAGAAGTTACAGCGTTATTTTTATTCGATAGTTTAATTTCTACCCCCATGTTATAAAACGGGGGTAGAAATCAAAAGGTGGGCAAAGCCCACCTGCACCTAGCCTTACTTGGGATATACGGTACGACTTACATTCAAAGTAATAGAGAGGGCATGTGCCTAACGGCACCGCCCTCTCTATTACTTATGAAGTACGTACCAATCCCTAGCGAATACTAGGTGGCAACTTCCTTATTTTCCACCATTTCTTCTATCGATAAAATCTTACTTTTAAGCTGTTCATTTTCTTCTAGTACCTTTTTTGCCAGCTTAATCAGTTGCTTTGTATCGTTTCTGAACTCCTCGTACTCTTTCTTTCTAACTTCGATTGTTTCCATTTGTTCTTTTTCTTTGTCAGAAAGAAAAGCGTTTAGAATTGCTTTATCTAGAGGAATATTTTGTTCTCTCATGGAAACTACTTTTTTAAACTGTTCAATTTGATCGAAACTAAATACTTTGTACCCATAGGAACGACCAGTCGTATTTTTCGCATATTTCCTTACAAAACGGATATCTGTTACTTTTTCAATTTTATTTGCCCAATTTTTTAATGTTTTTAAACTGATAGCAAAATCGAGCTCTTGAATTACATCATCAAATGTATACATAATCGGACTCTCCCTTAAGTAGTTTTACAAGACTTAATACAAAAAAGACTACTGAATTAAAATATCTATCAGTAGTCTTCATTATTTAAAATTAAACTTTTTCTATTCCAAACACTACATAATTATTTTTTTGTTCATAATTAGTAATGTAAGTAATTTCCGTTTTTATTTGTCTCCCAGTAAGCTTTCTATTAACGCTATCAATCTCTTTCAAAATTACAATGTCGCCAACTTTAAAATCCCTATCGTTATATCTTATTTCAAATTTTTTCAAGTCCTCAAGTACAGCCATGAAGTATTCTCTGTCAATCTTCAATTCGTGAACCATTATAGTCACCTCTATATTACTTAAAACACAAAACGCATCAATTCCTCTAAATTTGATTCATTGTTATAAACAAAGATAGGAATACCATTTTCTTTAGAAAATTTAAAAGCTTGTAATTTTTCAGCTTTCTGAAATTCTCTTATCACTTCAAAATCATATTTTTTTCCATCTCTATCAAACAATCTCTGGCAAATGACAACTGGATTTTCTTCCAAAAAAACTATTTTTTCAAGTTGAGTTCCTTCAAAAGTCAAAAAAGAGACATTTTCAATAATTCCCTCTTTATTGAGCAAGCAAAAGTGACCATCTAGAAAGATTTTTTGGTCTTTATCAGCTATTTTTAGCAATTCTTGTTTTAATAATAATTGATTTTCATCAATATCACTAGTAAATTTTTGATTCTTAATAATACTTTTCCCTGAATTTCTAATTAAATCACTAGCTGAGAAACACTTTATTTCTTTATTCTTTTTCAATCTACTCATTAAGGTAGTTTTCCCAACACCATGAACTCCTGAAAAAAATGTATATACCATTAAAATTACCTCACATAACAAAAAGATTGAGGCGCAACTTTTATTTTTTCATCAAACTCTTGTAGTTCGAGTGGTTCATCGTATGCAATAAATTCTTTAATTTGAATAGCAAAAGCTGTATCTCTACCTTTAAAATATTCATTAAAAAAAGTTCTTGTTATACCCGAATATGCTTTTGTTTCTTTCCATAGCTCAGAAGGCTTATTTTGAATTATACTATCAATTTCAAATTCACCAACTACTTTTCCATATGGCTTAGTAGCGTATACTACAATAGATGAAACATCATCTCTTTTGAAGATATTTTTTCTATACTCAAATTTCTTCCTACCTTCGACTATTTCCTTTACAAATTCTGGTTTAATTGATAATAAAACTTTCATTAACTCCACCTATTTCTATTATTTTTTCAAAATAATCATTATTCATTTCAAAAAACCCAAAATAAGGAATTTCTCTACTTAGTCCAACTTTCTCAAAAAGATCATGCCTAACTATTCTTTTACTTAATGAAACATTATACAACATTTTGATAATAAATGGGTATTTTTTTGTTCTCCAGAATGATCTCAATTCAGATTCAGTGAAAATTGATCCCTTTCCACAATATTTCAAAAACTTATCTTCATTCTCAAACGTGTTAATGTTTATTTGTTCAACTACAGTACAAATAGTGGTCGCACAAGCATTCCACTCTGCGACTTTTCCTCTTTCAGCAGTTCTATATATCACCAATAAGTCGTTGGGCTCCAACTTAGTCACATCAGTTATTCCGGTGAGATAAATTTTTTCAACTGTATTCGTAAAAGACAAATCTTCTACAATATGATCTTTTTCTGTAACTAGTTTAGAATCTGGGAATAGCTTAGTATGAAAACTTGGCCAGATTGATAACAGATACTTTTTACTATTCACTACATCGAATTTAGGATAATACTTATATATATCTTCCTCATGTATAGGACTTTCATTTTTACGAATATAAACTAGTTCATCATCAGATTTTTTCCCCCACAAACGAAATCCAAATTTTTCAAAGAGTTCAATTAGTTTTCCTTGTTTAGGAAAAACTGTAACATATGCTTCTTCAAAATTTTCTTCTATCATTTTTTTCAGCAAAATCCCCAAGAAACGATGACCTAATACCGTACCATGAGCATCTATTTTGAATGTGCTTACCTTTAATCTTCGCTTAAGACCAAATCGTGGAACAATGGTTGGATCGTCTTCTGTTTCATCCTTTAAACTGAGAAACCCCTGCAGTAGACCTTTCTCATTGTACATTACATAAGCTTCTTGATTTTTTTTTGATAAAAACCATCCTTCAAACCCTGGATAATCAGCAATCAAACTAGAAAAAAATGGATCAGACAAGTCTAATTCTCCAAATTTTCTTTTCTGAATGTAATCATTTTTCATCTTAAATTCCTCCTCAAAAAGAACGAACGTTCTTATTATTACAAATTTTTTGATGTAATGCAAACTCTCACAACTGATTATACAGTATAACTTTCATATGTTAAACAGAAAAAAGCATATGGAAATTTATTTCTCTCTTTATATTTACCCCTTAAATTTTTTCAGCCTTTAAATGTTTATAACTATAAATTTTTCTTCTATACCAATTCTTCAATGATCGCTGTAACATCTCCAGCAAGTACAATCTCAAAATCATCACTACGGATAACACCTTCTGCATCTGCTCGTTGTTTTACAGACTTTTCCATCAATTTGTAATTTTCACAACCATAATACCAATTGTCAAAATCAGAATCTTCAATATCTGTTTTTCCACGCACGCCTTTAAATACTTCTTTCTTAACTTCTGTAAGGTATTCTTCAACGGTTTTAGACGGAACTTTTTTCAATAGAGCAAGTACTTCATTTGCGATCTGTTCAACAAAAATATCCTCATATTCTGAATAATCTTCAAAATGATAATCTGTCAATCCGTCCATTTTCACTCTTGCCATCAAATTTGAAAAACCACTTGTTTGACAATACAGAGAACCAAATCTTTCATTTACATCTTTCGCAGTGTATTTTTCTTGAACAATTTTAAAACTATCTTGTTTCAATTTCTTTAATAATTCATTTTGACTATACATCATTGACCTCCATTACTATTTTTTTACCAATAAAGAATACAATTTGAAAATCAAACACCACATAACACCAACCAACATAAATGACCAGAAAGTAATAAGCTTTACTAGACTTGCCAATGATTCTTTATCCGCTATGCCATTATAAATTGCCATCACTGCTAAAAGCCCATGACTAAGGTAAACGACATACCCCATAACGGCAATAAAAAAAAGAAGCAAAAAGATTTTTACGCCCTTAATTGCTTTTTTATGTCGTTCAGAAAAACGGTTTATTCTGTTTATTAGTGATTCTAGTTTATTTTTCATATACTACCCTCTCCATTCAATGTAATCTGATTCAATAATCATTCGTGAGCGCTTGAAAGGAACGCCTACTTGTTGCGCTAAAAATTCGAATCGTTCATCTTCAAAACAACGAGTTTCCACGATTAGAAAAGAACAATCGTTTACAGCCGTTTTACAAATCACTGAATGAAGTGGTAATGTATTTCTTTTTGCTGTGTAATCTCTCATTGGAACATAATATTCTACAGTATCGTTTTTAATAACAACATCAGAACGTACACGAACTGACCGTGCATACGAGAGTAGACTTCTAAAATTTGAATCTTCTAACAGATACATTTCACGTGGATACAGTTCAGTTCTTCCAGTTTCACGCCATTCTTTTTTGGCATACCTCAAATACTCAATTTCAAGTCTTTTTCGTTCATCCAAAACACCCGCTATTACGCCAAGAACAATCAGTGAATAAATTAAATAGATAAACTGAAACTCATGGAATAACAAACTTAGCAAAATAAAGCACCCGATAAATAGCGCAATAAACACACTACTAAAACACAGGTAAAGTGAATAAATGCCCATATTCCGTTCGTATTCATCATAAGAATAATTTTCTACAACTATTTTCATTTTGGATCGAACTTTTTGCATCATCTTTAACACTCCCTTCCTTTATATTTCATGTAAAAACAACAGCCATTACATATTTTTGCCTTACAATATCGATTAATATTTTTGACTTAACTCATCCAGAAAGGCTTTTTCTTCGTTTCCATTGGATTCTACAGATAAAGCTTCTCGATCAAAGGTTTTTTCAATTGTTTCAGACAGTTTTTGAACTTCTGCTTCTGCCATTCGTTCATACCCTAGTTCATCACTAATTTTCAAAAATTCTTCGACAAAATCAAAATCATCAGGTACAAATGGACTATAAAGTTCACTAGCTACATCTCCACCTTTGGCAACATAACCACGACCATAAACAACCTCGCCGTCAACTTTTTCAACAAATTTGAAATTCTTGTTTTTGTTTTCATCACCAAAAATCATCCAGTTCCCAGTTTCACTTAAACGTCCTACAGACATACGGAACATAAAGTTATCTCGTAACGCTGTTTTGATAAATTCACCATCTGGACGTTGCATTGCAACAATAAGGAAAATACCACATTGACGAGCCTTCAAAACAATTTGCGTCAAGTATTCTTCTACTTCTCCTGCTGTTTTAAAATCATTGGAAAGTTCAGCCATCCAAGCGGCGAACTCATCAATAACTATAAATTTAGGTTTCAATCCATAATAAGCATAATTTTTGCCCATTTTATATTTTGACGAAGTATTCATTTCTTCAAAACGATCATTCATTTCTGATACGGCAGTTTTTAAGCAAGTAACCATATCTTTGCCACTATGAACTTTTCCTTCAAATAAAGGTAATTTCCCTAATGCCATCAAATCAGAACGTTTTGGATCACAAATCTCAATATCTGCCACTCGAACTAATGCATAAATAAGCGATAGCAACGTGAACGTCTTTCCGCCACCTGTACCACCACCTACTAATAAATGTGGGTCTTTATCAAAAAACCAATACAGCCCCTTCATCAACTGAACTTTTCCTTCGTCAGCAACCATTTCTCGAATAGAAATTCGTTTATTATACACATTTGCTCTTAATTCATAGACAATAAATCCCTTTTCATCGACTTTTTTTATCATATCGGCTGTCAACGCCGTTTCCAAAAATCCTCCAATCGTTAAAAATTTGTCTTGAAATTTATTGCCTTTTGTTTCAAACGCAACCTCAAATGTTTCTTTTCGTTTTCGGTAATAGATTTTCGGGAAAATAATTTTTTCTTTCGTTTTTCCCTCACTCGTTTTTTTCTGTACTTTGTTGTAATACGTGTTATCAATCACCATTTTGGCTAAGATTTGACGTTGTTCTACTCTTGCAAAATAGCCATCACGTACAATTGAAATTCGTTTTACTAACAAAATGAGAATATTCGATACAACCGTTACAATAAAAATGATTGCAACTGGCAGTACATATACTTGCCACTCTTTCGTTCCAGCATCAACTAAAGGATAAATTTGTTTATAGCCAACAAAATACCCTAATAATGCTAATATAGGAGTGAATAACGCAAGTTGATAATACAAAAGTAACTTTCTACTGGAATAACGAATACGTGTCCCACGATATTTAAATATTTTTTTTAACATTTATTCCTCCTTATCAGGAATTGACCTTCTTTATCTCATTAATAAAAGTAACAACTTCATCCTTTAAATCAAACTGCAAAATATCAAATTTTCTTCTAACTCGGTCGAACGTCAATTCTCCTGTTTTCAATTGATCGTATAATCCATCTAATGTTTGAAACATTGCCTTTTTATGCTGTTGTTTTAAAGTTTGAATCTTTGCCTCATTCACTGTCAAATCAATTCCTGACTGTTTTAAATTTAAATCAAGAATATCAAAATAATCTCTCTCTAGTGGTAGCCAAATCATCTCTAAATCAAAAGCTTTTGTAATTACACTCATTTACTGAACTCCCTTCTCTTTAAAAAATTGTGTTGCTTGCTTCAAAATTTCATGTTTTGCCGTATCAAATTTACTAGATATCAACTGTTCCACTTGATCTTGTGGGATTGGATCATCCAGTAAAAATAATTCCTTCCTAAATTCCTGACAAGCATTTGAGAGATTAAAAAAGGCATCAAAATATTGTCTTTTCCGATCTGATTCAAATTTTGTATCAAAAACTTGTTGCAACTTTTTCTTAAAATGCATATAAACAGTTTCGTACGGTTGCTTCTCCAATGTATTCAAATTATTCTCCTTTCCCCTGATTTTTCATGCACATTTTGATACTTTTCTATACGCACCCCACCTCTCTAAATTTTATATAAACTAATATCTAGCTATGATTTACATAGCTACAGATTAATCTATATAAAAAAGAGACACTCAATGAATGTCTCTTTCACTACTAAATCGATCAATTATTTTTCTTTTCTTCTTTGCCTTGTGATGCTTGATTTGTTGGCTGACTACCCGAATTAGAAGATTTAGCACTTGAACCAAGTGTAAAATCAGTCGCCATAAACTTCAAACCACTTTCGGCACTAACAAAACCGTTTTGTTGTTCTAAAGAAGCGTACCAACCTAATGCACTTACGTCTCCTTTTAGTACAACAACTTGTTTACGTTTCAATCCCTCAATTTTTTCTTGCAATTCGCTAGGAAAATCAATTTCCACGAAATCCTTTTTCGCAGTTGAATAGAATAAGACCTTCACGGATTTTACATCTGTTCCAACCTCATTATTCATACCATTCTCATAACCTAATGTAAATGATCGGAATGTTAATTCTCCAAATGTTGCGACTTCATCAATCTTCGGAATTGTTCTATTTTCAAATTTTACTGACATATTTTTCTACCCCTTCACTCTTAATTCTTTTGCGTACACTTCAAATGCTTGTCTACGTTCCTGTTTATCGCCAAATACTGAACTTTTGAATGTATTAACGATTTCTACACCTTTTAGTACAACTTCTGATAATTCAGTAATAACATCCGAATTTTTAGACGGATTCAACACTACAATTTCAAAATCTGCTTGTAGCTCACTACTTGCTGAAAATCTACGAGCTGGATATCTTACCCCATCAACCGTAACTGGTCGATCAACAAATTTTGGTGCAACCTCAATTTCTTTCCCTAAAATAATATCTGGATCAATAAAACATCTATTTTGTTTATCTGCCATTTCTTTTCCTCTTTTCATTTATTTTCAAATTTATTTTTTTGTTGTTAATATAAGTTAGAAATACTCAATTCATTTTTCATAAAAAAAGAAGAAGCTTTTTATCACTTCTTCTTAGCTGATTCTTTGTTTCCGTTGAAATCTTCTGTACCATAGTCAGCATGATCTAAACTTTCTGATTCTTTTTTACGTTTCAAGTACATTCCGCCAGCAACACCTAATAATAGTAGTAAGCCTACCACAGTAGCCCCACGCATCATTTCTTCACCTGTATAGGGTAATGATCCTTTTGGCGTTTCTTTTGATGTTTCTGGCGTTTTAGGTGTTTCTTTGACAACTGGTGTAATATCTTGCGTTTTTTCTTTGCCGTCAAAGTTATGTTTTTCTTCAACTGGTTTATGAACTAATTCCTTAAAGTAATAACGTGTGCCTTTCGGGTCTTTTTTGTAGTCATATTCTGACAACACACGTTCAGTCATTTTCTCATCAGTCATCTTCAAATCGACTTTCCCAGAAGACCAAACATCTTTTTCTTTTCCATCAGGATAAATAGCAACTTGAATTGTTTCATAAACAAGGACTGTTCCTAACGGGATATTTTTAGTTGTAATCGTTACATCATCATAAAACTTCACATCTTCGCCCCATTCAAACGTTTGGGTTTTACCGTCTCCAGTATGGGCTTGCGTTGAGATACCCACTTCTGGTTTTTCAACAACTTCTGCTTTATCTTTCAGTGTATATGTGCCTAAATCTACATTTTCACCTTTAGATAATTCTAGTTGAGTGAATGTTTCTTCACTCAATACATTCCCGCTCTTTTGGTCTTTGATAACGAAGGTAAATGATTTCGTTTCCTTGTCATAAAAATGTGTAATCTCAATAGGATCAACATTCTTATAGCCTTCAACGCCTTTTGTTTCCGTCAAGATATAATCATCAAGTGCAATGTCAGCAAACCTAAAGTAGCCTTTTTTACCGTCTACAGTAGCCGTTTTAACAACGTGAGTTTCTCCTGTTCGCTTGTTTGTTAGCGTAAACTCAACATCATTTTTGAACATTTCATTGGTGTCATTTTGAATCAGTTTTTGACCGTCTAAGTTCATACGAATCACATCGTCATTACTTTTACTGTCTTTGACAACAACTGGTGTGTCTTGGTCTTTATACGTCAATTCTACAACGTGTTTTTCTGGATCAAGGGCATAGCCGACTGGAGCTACGGTTTCCTGCCAATAATAAGTTGCTAGCGGTTGACCTTCGACTGTTGCAGTTTGGTTTTTGTCTAAAGCAAATTCTTTAATCAACGTACCATCTTCTTTAAACCAGCCGTATTTTGCGCCAGTCATAGGATAATTAGGATTTAACGGTTTATCAGTTTCAGTCGTTTTATCAACCTTTGTTAGTGTTGATTTGCCTGTTGCACGTTCATTTCTAAACTCAACTGGTGTTACTTGACCAGCTTTCACCATTACTTTTTTAGTGTTGTTTTTCGCTTTTACATATGGAGCAGGCACGAACGTTTCAGTGATTTCAACTTCCGTTCCATCATAAACATCTTTTAAAAGCCCTTCACCTTTTGCATCTGTTTTCACTTTTTGCGTTTTACCGTCTGAAAGATTTTTCAAGTCAAATTCAGTATTCGGTACTGGTTCTCCTGTTCCCTCGTCAAGCTTTGTTACTTTGATATCTCCTGTTTTGATTACTTGCAAATTAACTGAAAAAACGTTAGGATCGTCAATAGCTCCAGCCATCACTTGTTGCGATCCAACTAATGAATAAGCTACTGGAGTTCCTACATCAAGAGATTTTCCAATTACTAAAGTTCCATTTTCATTAGAATTTTTGTTTGGCGTAATAGTCAATTTATTTCCCTTAATAGACCAATCAACATTAGCTGGATTACTATTCTTCATTAATGTGTCAAATCTTTCCAAGCCAACATTGTCTGTATCAGTTAAAGTAATTGATTCACCAACCGTAACAGTCACTTTTTGACCATCAAAACTCGGTTTTTTCTCATAATCAGTAATGATTTGATTAATTTTTGCTTTTACAGAATCCACATCAATTAAACTTCCATCTGGTCGGCGCAAATAATCAATTGTTTTGCCTTGTTGATGTTCCCATAACATAATTTGTGCTACTTGTTGAGTATCTTCATCATTTCCTGCATACTTCCACAAAACTGTTAAAAATTTTGATCGTTGGTCATTCGCAAATGCAGGTAACGGATTTGACGTATAGCCGGGAGTTACTGAATTAACAATTGGCACTGCTGGTTCAATACAGAAAATCGGTTGTCGTTTCCCTTCATATACTGCATATAACGGCGGAATACGTTCATCAAATGCACTACCATCCGAATTTGTCCCTTTCGCTACATACATTCGGTTATTGTCATATTCAACTGTTACTTCCTTTGGGAAAATAACTCCAGCATTTGCGACTACTGGTAAAATTGATGATGAGACCACTTGTCCTAAAACAATTAAACTAGCAAATAAATATTTTGCTTTTCTCTTAAAATTAATTTTCTTCATAATGTCCTCCTATTTTTTTGTTTGAAATAGTTCATGTTTATTGGCGGTTCTCTACTCCGAATACTTATGAAATTCACCTCTTTCTATTATTTTTGGGTACAAAAAAAGCAACCTCGAGTTAAGAAGTTGCTTTTCATATCTATTTATTAATAAGGACGAATATATCCGTCCGAATGATCAAAACCACTATAGCCATTATCAAATAACCAATTCCATAATTCATTACTTCCAACTGGGAATGGTGGAGTTATCCAACCTGCTGGTGGGCCTACTGGTTGTGTTGGTTCTGGTGTTGGCTCTGGAGCTGGAGGTGTAGGTGTTCCTCCTGTATTTCCATTATCCGCTGGTGCTGTTGGCGCTACATTTTGATTCGATCCAGTATCATTATTAGTTTCTGGAGCTTGTGGTTCGTAGTAGCCTGTTTCTTGCCCTGCGCCTGCTTGTGGCGTTTGCTGTTGCGCTTGATCTGTTTGTTGCACTGTTACATCTGCTACCTGCTGTTCTGCACCATTTGTTGTTTGAGCTACATTATCTGTAGTCGTTTTAGCTTCTGGTGATTGTTGCGAAGCTTTTTCAGCTTCTTTTTTCTTTTCTTCATTCTCTTTATTTTTCTTTTCAATTTCAGATTTTACTTTTGCTAATTTATCTGATAGCTCTTTTTTAGCTTTGGCATTTTTGATTTTGTCGACTTCTTTTTTTGCAGAATCAACGTTTTTTTGATCTGTATTCACTACTTTATTATCTTTGAATACTTTTTCTACTGCTTTTTTTGCTGTATCAATTTGTTTTAATTGGTTTTCAGCATTAACAATGGATTCATTAATAATCTTTTGCCATGCATCATCTGTTTTTTCAACAAAATACTGTTCCTTAACTTTCTTAACAGTATCACTCTTTAAATCATTTTTGATTGCAATTTTTTCAGCATCTTTATTATCAATAATTGCTTTTTCAAATAAATCATTTACTGCTGTTTCCGTATCAATTTTCAACTGTCTTTCTTCTGCTTGTTGTTCTTTTTCAACCTTTGCAATTCGTTCTTGCTCTAATGCCTTTTGATTATCAGCATAGGCTTTATATCCAAAAGAACCTACTAACAAAACTACAATTCCAACAGTCAATACACCCATTTTTTGTTTCTTTGTCATTTTTTTCAACTGTTCATTCATTTTCATTTTATCTTCCTCCATTAATAATAAGTTAATAATATCATACTTCTTTAAAAATTAGCTACAATCACAGCACTAATTCTCTAGTTTTTCCCGTTTCTTTGTGAATAAGCAACATCTTACTTGCAGAGAATTGTCTCACCAGCCATTTATTTGGGTTGAGAAATTGATTTCCAATCTTTTGTTGTTCAATCAGTTGTTTCTGTCTTCTTGTAGGTTTTTTTCCTCGTTTCATTTTTTTCCTCCTAAATTTAATTGTCTAAATCCTACGAAAAGAAAGCTAATTTTACTTTCCTTTAGTAGAATATAGAAAAAGGACACCCTTTAAAAGAATGTCCTTCAAAATATATTCTTATATCAAAATCTCTTAGTCGCTGAAAAAATACTTTTTCTTCCTGCTTTGACTAATGATTTTGAATTAATCAGTTTAAGATTCTTTTTTTCATGGTAGTAGAATGTGCAATATCATATATTGCCATAGATACCCTGCAAGTTCGCCCTAAAGCTATGAAATCAGGTCGTCTATCATTCATTTCATAGAATCATCGTTCAACGGCTAATGGACATACTCCATATCACGGCTCGTTAGTTAGACCTACCACATACAGTGACCTTTCTCCTCCTCTGATTTTACATACTTACGTTCTTTCATGGAATCGTAGTTATCTTTGTAATCAGCAATATCATCACGACATAGCTATTGATTCAAAGTGATTTTATTCAATTAGATACCGATTCATCCTAAGCGAATCTTATTCAACATTTTCGATGCCCTACTCTATAATAGCAGTCAAAACTGAAAACCTAGCCCTTAGGAGTAAACAAGAAAGTCTAATCTCGAAAAATCAATAAAATACTCGGCTGCATTTACGCATACTTTTGTCACTTTACAGCAAATTCATAGGCTTTACTGCAACACCTCAAAAAGACTTATAACCTTAAACGAAAACTTCATCCTTGTATTATTTCGTTATATGCCTTACAATAAAAGTGTCTAGATTTTAAGAAAGGTATTTGCGAAACAGAAATTCATTTTCTTCTCGTGAATGCTTTTTTGTTTATTATTGGCTAAAAACTACGTTTTGTAACCTTATGTACTTATATTAAACTACATTTTGAAAGTTGTCAACCGTTTTGTAGTTTTTTTTGTTATAATTATTTATCACATTAAAGAGGGATATGATTATGTTTAGTGAAAGACTATTAAAAATGCGAAAAAATGCTGAATTAACACAAGAAGAACTAGCAAAAAAAATAAATGTTTCTAAACAAAGTGTCGGTAGTTGGGAACGTGGTAGAACAGAGCCATCAATAGAAACCATAACCGAATTAGCAAACGTATTAAACACTACTACTGATTACTTACTAGGAAGAACTAACCAACCTATCCAGAATAATATTGATTCAACTAATATCGGCAATAATATTACTTCACATTTTAGACTTAACACATCCGATATGAACATTGATGATATAGAAGAATTAGAAGAAGAATTAACTGATTACATGGAATTTTTAATAAAGAAAGCAAAAGAAAAGAAAGCAAAAAGAGAAAAGAATAGTTAGGCGGTCGCATTATTGGATTTCATTAACGAGGAACTATATTTTGAAGCCTTCAATCTTGCTAACGAGTTAACAAAAGATGTCGCTTATTATTGTTCAAAAAAGATTGAAGAAGTCAAATGCTTTGACATTGAAAAATATGTAAAAGAACTAGAAGACGTTGAATTTATTGATTACCCTTTTCAAAAACAATTAAAAAATAAAATGCTAGGCTCCACTTCTAAAGTTTATGGAGAAGTCATTATTACAACTAATAGGAATTTAATGATTGAAAGAAAAAATTTCACCAAAATGCACGAAATAGTTCATTTCTACAAAGATATACCTTGTGTTAGTGAATCACACACATTTTCTGACATGGTAATTGAAAATGGCTATTTCCCAGAGGATATACCTAGAGAATATCGAGCAAATGTAGGTGCAAGTATTCTTCTAGCAAATAATCATGCATTACTATCTGCATTAAGACAATTCAATACATTTCAACAAGTTGCAGATTTCTTTTTCATGAGTAAATCAGCACTACAAAATAGATTAAAAGAATATCTTATATTTATTTGTAATTGTACGCCTCAATATGCTTTTCAATTGGTCTATAATTACCGTATCGGAAATGGTAAAGAACTTTTCCAAGTGATGTATTCATCAAAAAATTATTACAGTTTGAATTAGTAAAAAAGACCTATTGAGAATACATATCTCTGTAGGTCTTCTTCTATAAATTAACTATTTTACTTCGCTATAACCATATCCCTCATACAATTTCAAAACTGACTCAAGGGAGTATGAATCATCTTTAGTTGTTGAAATTTCTTTAATATCTGCAACATTTGCTTGCTTATTTTCATCTAAAATTATATCCGAATAACCAATTATTGCTGTAAATTCACTTTGTAGCTTGCTCTCTGTTCCACCAGAGTATTGTTTAATTGTATAAATTCCGATTAAGTTACCATTATTAGTTGAGCTATTTCCAAACCAATTACCTGTCTCTTCATTCGTATTATCTTTTGCAAATTGCCTATAAAACAACTTATTAAGAGCTATTTCATATCTTCTTCCATAACTTTCTTCTGCATAAGAATCTTTATACGACCTTTTCACTTCCTCGTCGATCATACGTTTAATATCTTCTAAGTTAGCAATATCAGTAGCCTTTTCAGCAACATTTTTTAACCCTTTTACTTCAAATTCTGGGTTAAAATCATCAGTTAAAACGTATCCTTGATCATTCAAAGATTGTTCAAATTCTTTTGATTTTTGAACTTTTGCTTTATCGCCATTCTTTAGCTTTCCATCATCTTCAATAGTAAATTCTATATAATTCAATGGATCATCAAAGGTATTATCTATAGTGGCTTCCCCTCGCCCACTAACGCCATTAAAATTAACAACTAAATGTTTCATAACTTCTTCATTTGTTAATTTCTTAGGTTCTTCCAAACCACTGACAGTAAACTCTTTTTCTCCACCTTTTATTCGCTTCGTTTTATTTTCATCAACTGATACAGTTACTTTTACCTTATCTCCATTTGATAATTTTTGGTCTTTATTCAATTTCACTTTGTAAGAGCTGTCAAAGGATATTAATTCCTTTTGCGTCTTTTCATCTGGAAAACCTGTCTCTACATCATAGTCAAACACATCTTTATACATCTTTTTAGTATCAATATTGTATGATGCAGTTCCTTTAGTGTCCATCCCTGAAAAATCAACCTCTATATAATCTGTCATTTGTTTCGCTGAATTGCACCCTCCCAGCACAAAAATGATAGGCACAAGCCAAAATAACTTTTTCATTTCATCATTCTCCAATCATATATTTAAATTTTTCAATTTCCCCAATTCAGCAAAAAATGTATGAGAAATCATTTAATTTAGCTCCTAGTATGAATTATATACTATTGCAAACTACAAGTAAACTTATTCTAATATTTGATAAAAACAATCCTTTTATGCATCGGTTATAAACTAGCTTCTTATCACACTTTTATCACAGTTTAAATCAAACCTAATCATTTCAACCGAACTTAAACAGATATGAACCTTATTACAACAATAAAAACAACCCAAATTTTCTTTTCAATTATTGAGTGGGAATAAAGAGCCAACATAATATGGATGGGGAATGCCGATAAATCAACGTTTTTCAACTTATGAAATGCTTGATTTTCATTAAAAATGATATGGTTCCCTACCATTTTCCCTACCAAAATAAAACCCTGCTAAGATAATACTTGGCAGGGGATTTTTGTGTGATTCTATTTTTTAAAATAAGGAACATTATAGATAACATGCTTCATAAACACATGGTTTTCATTTATTGGTAGAATTGTTCAATTTTATATTCATTTAAGACTGCTTTTACCATCAAGGTTGTTGCCATATCGATTCGAGCATATTCTTGGTCTGCATCAGAAAGATTGTTATTATAACCAACATAGCATTTTTCTTTACTTTCAAAGACTAATTCTTGATGCTTTTCGGCATCACTATTGATTAATTTTTCAATGGATTCTTTCTGTTGTAAATTTTCAAAAATAGGAATCATACTTAAATGCTTAGACCAAGCACCATTATCATGATTAACTAATGATTTTAATAACCACATTAATCCTATCTCTGGTGAATCTTCAAAATAATAATAGTATGAATTTACATACTCACTTTTTGGGTAACTGTCAAACAACTTAAGAGATGAGCTTTTGGGATGTACTGCTATACCTCGAGTTTCATCAATATAATGTGCCGAAAATTCTAAAAGTATCGTTTGATGATACTTTACCCTCAAAATATGCCATGAACTTCTCGCATTAGTATGCATCAATGCGAAGGGAGGTGTCCTCAAATCTTCATTTTCAGGGTCATCATAAAACTCAATTGTATATTCAGGAAATTTTTCATAGTACCATGACATTCCTTCATAACTACTTTTCATTTTTATCCAAGAGTCAGTATCCTTGATATAATTAAATACTCTTTCCTTTGGATAAGGGATTAAGCCAAATCTAAATTCCCATAATTTTTCAATATCCTGAATTTCAGCTTGTTTATTTATCGAAGTATTTTTCGCACCTTTTCGAACATAAATTTGATTAGGTTGTACACTTTGATATTTTTCTTTAAGATAAAAAGGAACCCTTTGAGATTTATGAACTACTAAAATATCTAATTCTGCACCAACTCCATTGGTTATTGTTCTTAACTCCAACGCTGGAATATAGTCTCCTGCCCATTTCTTACTATGAATAAAATCAAGATAATTTTCCTGAGTCCACCTACCTAAATATTTTTCAACTCCTATAATTTCAACAGGATTATCGGATATTCCCATTATTAAATAGGCTTCATGATTACTCAGATTGTTTGCCATGCAAATTATGTCATGTAATAAATCATTTTTCTTTTTATTTATCTCTGCCTTGTCTTGACCTTCATAAAAATAAGGAAACTCCTTGAAGTCCCAATATTCGCCTTCTGTGTTTTGATAGAACAATTCGCGAATGATCTCTTCTAATTCTTCATTTCTCCCCATAAGCTTATCCCTCCATTACCAAATCCCATCAAAAGAGCATGCTTTTCCTACAGAATTTCTAACTATCAATTTTCACTTGAATTGATTGAACAAAATATTCGCATACTAAGCTATCAACCGACTGCTCTAGAAGTAAATTCTTTCCTAAAGCCTTCTCTACCTCATTAATAAATTGAGCTAAATAATCTATATCAGTTGCATCATGTTGGTTTTTTGTATTAAAAAATGGAGCAACATGGTTGAATAATTTCCCCCCATCCATTTCAATTTTTGGGGTAAACTCTGAAAACAACGTTCTAACATCTAAATCAGGCAACTCATCATCTGTTAGGTTCTCATTTTGATAGTCATCCCAATATTTCGATATTCTTGCATTTATTCTTTCTTTAATAATATTTTTAACTTCATCTGAAATACCCAAACGCCTTTGAGAATAATCATAAAGTCTTTTTAACCCGAATCCATTCCAATGATCCATACCGTTTTCTTTAAAATAGCCACCTCTTAAATCTTTTGAAACTAAATCAGCAATTTTATCAAAATCAATACTACCTACTTCTTCATTAATGACTTTACTTTTTATATTAGGCAGCGCTTTTGATTTCTCTTTTACTCTTGATTCACTATCACAATCAAGAAACTTTTCAACATGACACAGGATAATATCTCTCACATCTGTCATCTTCAAATAAATGTCTACATCATAGTAACTTTCATTATCTATATGATGGTCAACTTTTGATAAGTTATATTTTTTTGTTTTATCGTGCTTATCATTCCATATTTGAATACAATAATCCATATTAGAAAACTCATTAAAAAAATGAAACGGATTACGATCTCTACGACTAAATATTCGCCCTAATTGGCTATCTTTATAGCCTTTTAACTCTAATGATTCCAACTTAGTTAATTGCTCACCTGAATGAACAATTAATGTACGAATATCTAATAACAATTTTAACTCATCATTTTTTTCAACTTTTACTTTCCAAAGTCTTCCTAAATAATCTAATGCATTGATTAATCGATAAATATTATTTGCAAAGTGATCTGCTTCTATACTTGGAATACCTGATGCATTTCCATCTCCTAAGAACTTATCATTTAAACCATCAAAATAGTCAATCCCACCACGTATAATCCATAATAATGAGGCTTCTGTATTATCATACGTAGTAGGTGTTTTGTGTATCTTTATCTTTTCTTCTAGTTTTTCCTTCAATACTTTTGAGGTTGCTGAAAATGGGTTTGATGAAATTAATTTTATATTGTTCATGAAGAATCAGTCTTCCTTTCGTTTCATTTAATAAGAATTTACTACTTAAGTATATAAACTTAGCGTCGGGAATTATTTATTTTTTATCTCGCTCTAATATTTTCAAGACACAAGAGATATCCAGCAAAATCTCCCCAGCGTTTTCTATCTTCTGATGAACCTAGTTTTTCTTTCCAACTAGTATCTAATTCTAGTTGTTCACCTAACTTATGAAATGCCTTTAAATTAATCATAAATGTATTATGATAGATAGTCCTTAAATCATCTTTCTCATGTTTCTCTTCACGTGAAAAATAATTCCAGTTAATTCTCATATTCGCATAAACTAAAGCAGAATCTATGACCTCTTTCCATAACTCATGTAGATACTCATCCTTGCATTCCAACATGTTAAAAATCGAATTGTAAATATTGACTGCTTCTTCAAAAGCCATAGAATCGCTTTTTTTCAAATAAACATTGTAATCAAGCATTATGTCACCACCTTTACTCTTTAATACTCTTAATCATATTATAAAACATTTAGTGAGAACAAAATAGCAGGGAAATACATAAAAAAAGAGCCGACTCTTAAGTCAGCCCTATACCTCTTATAAAAATTCAATAAAATATTCTTCAGCAAAATCACCATTCGTATTAAGTACATGATCTCGACCAATAGCTTCATAGTCAATATAATTCCGCAAGTGCTCAGGAACTATTATCAATCCTTCGTCAACTAACACATACCCTAGCTTTTCCTCGTCTGTCGAACCTTCATAAAGTTCATAAATAATGGGATTTTCGCCTTCATGATTTGAAATTATCTGAACAACTGAATCGGGTAGAGTTATGTACTCTTCCAAACTATCATATTTTTCTGCTAACAATCTTGGAGAGTCATATTCTTCTATAGAAAATGGGGCGTCATAGTCAGTGATGAAATATTCTTCGTAAAGATAGCCATACTCGTCTACAAATTCATTACCTATATAGATTGCTTTATAGGCTGCATCTAAGTCATCGCTATCAAAGGGGAAGTGTAGATATACACCTAATAAGACACCTTCATTATAAGCTTTTAAATTAGTTAGATAAATCCAATGTTCACTATCTCCACCAAATCGATGACCGTTTGCTTCTATCATCATGTTGTAAGTGACTAATTTTTCCATACATCTTCCCCCAATATTATTAGACTAGGTAAATTTTTTATGGTAATAACTCATCCTCTGTAAAAATCGTATCTGGTATCCAAATTTTGAATCCTTGTTCAGCATAGCTTTTTTCAGCACTCAGAAAAAGACGTTCTGTGATTGGTGAACGACTATCACCAAAGTGTATTGCTGCAAATAAGTCATTATCTTTTTCAATCACATGAACAGTATTATCACCATTATTAATCCAAAAAATGTCATTAACTTGGGGTTTGTTCGTATCTAGAATCATTGAATCACCTCCTTAAATTTTTGTTCTACTTTAAGTGTAAGTAGTGCTAATTTCCAACATAATGTGATTGTAAAAAAATTCCACTGCATTCTTTTTACACTTCGTAAAGGTCTAATAGCAAGGAACCAAATAAGAATGAAAAGAAGCAGTCCAAAATGAATAGCTTGAATAGCGTTTGAAGGTGCTGGCTGAATTTGAGTTGAGTAGAGTAGAAAATTAATTAATTGGATTAGCTTGATAGCCAGATAAGAATTAAGTACTAGTAAAAATTTTCTTTGAGATTTACGTCCATCATAAGGGGAATTTAATAAAGAAATAAGTCGTTTCATTTCTATCACTACTTTCTTTTTTATTCGTGTATTCGTATTTTTGGCTGTGATTTATCACAGCATTAGCAACGGTGCACCGTTGCTTCCAATAATTTGTTTTGTTATCAAAATAACAAGACTCAGGCAATGATTTTCAGATGGTCTATTATGATTCGTTGCTAATCGGCTTATGTTTCACATTGTTTCTTATTATGATGTTTTATCACTCGCTGCAAATTAAGCAATGGGTTTTACGATCAATTTCAGTCCATTATTTTTTGTGTGATTGCGTTGTGTATGTACGTTGTATTTGTTGTTGCGAAGATGTAATGAGTTAATGTTTTTGTATTAATAAGCAATTTTGTTTGAAGTAAAGATACTATAGAACAACATACATGTTGTTCCGCTTTTTGTTAGTATTTCACTTGTCAATAGACAATGAAATGCAACAAAAGAGCACCCGAAACGTAGTGAAGGGCAAGACCGAAGAAAAGCTCGCAGAGGTTTTTGTAGTGTCGCAGTAAGGGGGATGGTCAGCTATGCTGACTGGACAATTGGAACGAAGTTTCGATTGTACATACATCCCCCTTATGCTCTTTCCTTGTGCACCTCGATTTTTCAACATGAGGTACCTGCATTTAAAAACCATTGATATAGCGCCATTCACAGCGAGTATCGCTGCGGTGATTTTTAGGTACAGTAGGTTCAGCAGGTACAGTAGCCAGGCTGTAAGCCGCATGGCTACGTTAAATCGCTGTACCTAATCTTGCTAAAATCAGGGAACCTCTGCTGTACACTGAACCTCGACGATTTTCCAACAAAATAGCGCAACGATTGTCGAGGTGTGCCTAAAAAATTGGTGTGCAGTTGTTGCAATATTGATACACAAAATCAGGGGAATGAATTTTAGGGCGGAACGCAGTGATGCCCAGATCGTGCACAAGGTGGTAGCGGAACGCAGTGAAGCATCTCAAAATACGTCCTGAAGGTGGTAGAGGTTTCGTCCCGAAACCTGTTATGAAAAAGCTGGCTGCAAGCCTATTAAATTGTGTAGTGGGTGTACAAAATGGGAAAGGGCTGAGCCGAGTCGGTCACTGGATAGGTTACTAAACAAGTAGCCGAGGCGAAGGGGTTCCCTGCTCATTTTGAAGCCTAGTATATTATTGCTTTATTGGGCTGACTTGAGCCGGAAAACGTAGTGATATCAAGGGAATAGCCGAAAGGAAGGGGACCCAATGAAGGAATGACGGTAAGAATCAGGAGATGAACATGTCTTATGACAAGGGTCTAATAAAAAAGAAAATATAGTAGCTTCTTTAATGATCGTACTCTGATTCACGAGGGAATGGGTTAGTCTGGTATTAAAAAAAGAACCAATCAAAAAATTGGTTTTCGTGTAGTTTTTTCACTAAATTTAGATAAGAAATCTCGTGTAATTATTTTGGATATTATTTTCAGTCAACACATGCTACATTTGCGATATATTTTTTGTTTCTAAGCCATTTCATTTTCTTCCGCATCAATTTTGAAGTCTGTGTTCTTTAAATAGGTTTCCTTTGTCTAGTTGTTTTAAAAAAATTTGTTGTAAGAACTTTTAATAAGATGGTTCCTTTTGGTTCCCTACTTTGGCTAAAAGTTCCCTAGTTTTTTGTCATTTTTTAGTATTTTAAGTTTTCGATCTGTGGATAACTTATTAACTATTTAATCTTTGATGTTCCCTTTTTCGTTATTACGTTTTACTCTTACGCCTAATTTAGTGATAAAGGTTCCCTAGTTTGTCCTGTTAAATTTGTAACTAGGGAACTTTCACATGTAATTAGGGAACTTTTTTGTAAAAATAGGAACCACTAAATCCTTTTATATCAAGCTTAGTAGACACTCGTTCCCTTAGTTCCTTTATTTAACCCATTAAATACTAAAAAATAACATGCTCTTTTCGTTAATGTTATGTTATTAGTTATTCATAACCTGTGGATAAGAGAGCAAATTTATTTAAATGGAGTTTGAAAAAAATAGGAACCTTTATATTCAGAAAGGAAATATAATAACATAACACGATATTCGGAGCGAGAATGTTGTTATTTCAGTATTTACGCAACATATTATCTCTTAACTTTTGCGTAATTTCACATTTTTTTGGTTCCTATTTTTAGGAATTAGTATTTTCCCCGAGCTGCAACCCTTGGTATATTAACATTTATTGGTTCCTTTTTTTTAGGAACCGTATTTTTCGTTCATTTTCTGTTTTTTATAATTTTTCGTTATTTTAACGAGAGGTGGATTCATTTCAACAATTTTGAAAATCAGGTGTTGTGGGAAATGAAGTGAAACTAACTTTTTTAGTAAAAAAAAAACATTCCTAACGAAAATTCGTTAAGAATGCTTGTATTGTTATTCTGTTGCTGCATATACATACGCTAGATACCAAACTGTTGTGTATTTTGTTTGACCTGTCCATACATCAGTATATGCTTCTTGTTTTGATGTTAAAATCAAGTTCGCTAACCACGCATTAGGGTCGAGAATATCGAACTTGTGCCCATCTGATAGGAAGCCTCCGTATTCGCCTACAATCCCTTCCGCAAGCTTATCAGCTAGTTTTAAAGCAGCTTCCATTGATTTGACTTCTCGTGTATTAAAGTCGCTCTGGAATGTTGCTAAGTCATTTGTGACATATAGGATATTTGGAAATAATTCAAAAATGTTTGCTTCTTCTTGTTTTGATTTTTCTGTGTCCCAGTGACCTAAGCCATTTTTATGGTCTTCTGCTTTTGATGCTGCATAATCAACTAATGAGTCAGATACAGCAACTTCTCTTAGTCCGTTTGCGATGCGATACATATTGATTTTATCTAGAATGGCTTTTCGCATTGCTTCTTCTGTTACGGTATATGTCCCGTTTTTATTTTCTTTGACTAATTCTTCGACAGATTTACTGTGATCGAAATCGTTTAATTCATTTTTGATTTCGTCTTTATTGTCAATGACAATTTCACCTGCTTCAGATTCATCTTTTGGCTTGTCTGGTTTAGGTTTTGATTCTTCTGTTTTGTCTTTATCTTTGTTTTTATCTTTTTCGGGTGTTTTTGATTCCCCTGTTGATTCAGATGGTTTTGTAGATTCTGAAGGTGTTGTTTCACTTGGAGTCGTTTCGCTCGGAACTGTTCCAGTATTGCTTGTTCCGCCACCTGTTGAGCTATTATTGCCATTGTCAGTGTCCCCTGCATTGTTATTTGCATTTTGTTGTGCTGTAATGGCTACCGCTTCAGTGTCTGCTTGTGCGCGTGCATTTGCAGCGTTAGCTAATGCTTGATTTTGTAAAGCGTATAATTGATTACGTTCCGCAATACGTTGATGCATTGGATTACGATTATTGTTGATTGTTTCTTGACATTCGGCTTCACGACCGTACCATACGTCTTGTTTATTGCCTGATGCAGTTGCAGCTTGAGCTTTTTGTAAATTTGCTGTCCAATAATCAATGGTTGCTTGGTTTTGGTTGATACTCGTTGTTAATGCGCTAATTTGTGAATTGTAACTTGCTGCTTCGTTTTCATATTGTGTAATTGAATTTACAACCGCATCTGATACGCCAGCTACGCCGTTCCATGTCGCAGCGAAAGTTGCTATGGGAATTAAAATATTTAGTGCTAAGATAGATACTGTTATTATGATTAATGTTTTAAATTTTTGTTTCATGATAATAATCTCCTTTTATGATGGTAATGCTAAAAGTTTTGAAGATATAAACAGGTAAATGAATATAACCAACTCATGATTTTTCTCCCAATGATTTATCACGAATTGCTTGAGCATATGCACTAGAAGTTATTTCAAGAGATTGAATATGGTCACTATATTCTTTTAAAAAACGACGTTGTACTTCTTTTTCATGTATCTCTAGCGAAAGAGCTTCGATTTGCTTCTCAATTTCCAGACATTTCTTTTCGTAGTCAGCAGATTGGCGTTCGTAATCACAAATTTTTTTAAAATCATGTAATTCCATCATAAATTCCTCAGATTTAGTCATCTAGAATACCTGATGGATAATAAATTACTATGAGTACGATATATAATTTTACTCATCAACGGTTACCCCTTTCGCTCCTGGTTGATCTAAAATTAAAGAAAGTTCTTCAGCTTTTTCTGGATCACGTGTGACAAAATAATCTCCATCAGTTGTTTTTAGACCACAAAACCATTCATCATAAATTTGGAATTTAGCATAGATACCACCTGGTTCAAATTTAAGTTTACTTTTATCAATAGAAATAGAATAGTCCTCTTCAATATTAGATACTTGATAAATAAACTGTTGTTCTTCAGTAGTATTTCCAGTTGAATCAGTGACCAAATTCAACTTATACTTTTGTGGTTTAATTTGAGATAACATCTTATCAAAATCTACGCTCTTAGCAGATTCTTGTCGTGCTTTTTCTTCTATTATTCGCTCATTCATCATTGCAATATCTTCATCAGAAAATCCCTTCATCGCAAGAGTTTCAGTATAATGATCTATATTTTTTTGAGCAGTATCAATTATCAGCGTAACATTACGAGAGTATAGATATTCATCTCTAACTTGTATTGCTTCTTTGATAATTTCTTTGTCTGACATTTCAATAACTTCGCTCAATGGTAATTCACCATATTTTGACACTTTACCATTTTCTACTACAAAAACTGTACCCTCAGAATCTTTTCCAGGGGTATTGGCTGATACTAAATACCATATCTGGCGCCCCTTCTTATTTAATGCTTCGCTAATCGGTGTTTCTTTTTGGATCTCGTTCCTGTTGCCGTCACCCGTTTCAGGAAGAACTTTATCAATGTTCCCATTGCTGCACCCTATCAGGACGACCCCACATAAAATTGCTGCTACTATTACGACTTTTTTCAATTCCTTCACTCCTTATTTTTGTTTATACAGTCTAGAAATAACTCAGTTAACATTACCAATATGTATTTAAAATCCAATGATATATACATATATATCATATTATAAGTTGCAAGAATACATTTGTCATCTTATTTTTTTGTCTGTGAGGATATATCATTAAATAGAAAGAAGGTGATGGTGTGCTAAATGAACAGATATCCGCTCAAATACGAGCCTATCGTACGAACAAAAAAATGACTTTGGCAGAATTGGCTCAGTCTTCTGGAATTGATGACACATATTTAGGTAGGGTAGAGCGAAATGAAATTAACATTACGTTAAATACACTAGATAAAATTATTGTTGGTTTGAAGATGACCCCATCTGAATTTTTCAGTTTCTTAGATTTAGAAAGTGATGATCCCGCATTAGCCCACCTAATGCGAGAAGTCAAAAATTCTCCTAAGAGAGAAAAAATGACTAAGCTACTTGAAAATATCGTTGATTTATCTGAATAGAAAATAAAAAGATTACAATTCGTAGTCTTTTTAATTTTTATTTAAATCTAAGCAATCATCACTTTCATAGGTGCTGAATTAGAAGATTTTTGACGTCGAAAAAAGCCTTGGCTAAAACAGCTAAGGCTAGAATACAACATTATTTTTGATTTGTGAATAGCTCGAAAGCTCATGAATTAATTTCGTTAATTAAATAAATATTTTTGGATAAAATTAATTTTAATATACGTGTCAAGCTCTGTCAAATTAACTAAAATTAAAGATCAATTTTCAGCGTAGGAGTAATAAGTCGATTCTCCCAGAATAAGATGATCCAACATTTGTATTCCAACCAGTTCACAAACTTTTGTTAATCGCGATGTGAATATGGTGTCAGCTTCACTAGGTGTTGGATCACCAGATGGATGATTATGTGCAACAATAATTTGAGCAGCATTATCTCTTATCGCTTCCCTAAAAATATCTCTGGGATGAGCGATACTTTGATTTAAAGTTCCGACAAATAATGTCCGCTTTCTGATAATTTGATTCTTAGTATTCAACGTTAGGAGAATGAAATGCTCTTGTTCTAAATCACGTGTTTCTTGAATTAAGTGTTGAGCAAGCCCATACGAACTAGTTATTTTCTCTTTTTTCGTATCAAATTGTAAAATACGTTTTGATAATTCAAAGCTTGCTTTGAATTGGAATTCTTTATTCGTTGGAAATTCAGAAAATCCATTTCTTAAATCTGTTAAAGTATCTATACTTTCTAATAGTTCAACTGCTTGTGAAGGTTTTAAATTGAATGAAAGCTCAACTAGCTCTTGGGTACTTAATTCATTAAAGTTTGTTGTTCTTATTCGATCGTTTAACATATTAGAAGTTATTACTTGCTTTTTTAGAGTTTTTTCTGTTGTTACTGCCATTATTCATCATTCCTTTTCTATTTATTCATGAATCATTTTGGCAAGCCACGCTTGCCTATCCAAATTAGAAAATGACCATCGCAGAAACTTATGTTAGATGATATAATCAAATTATGGTAGTTAAATCACAACAAATAGATTAAAATTTTATTAACTAGGTGCAGGAGAGTGAAATTACAATGACAGATTTTTTTGATAAAAAGCATTATGGATTGATAGATAATAAACATATGGCAATCAATGATATTTATGGAATCGACATAGAAAATTTTCGTCTTTTTAAAAATCAAAAACTCAATCTGGGTCAGGAAATGACTGTTGTTTCTGGTAGAAATGGTACTATGAAATCCACTCTCCTTGGATTGCTGGCTCAACCATACAGAACTGAACACAAAGACTTGTATGGAAATCGGATGCAAACAAAATTTAGTGATGTTTTCAAACTGTCTTCAGAAAAAGATAAAGATGACTACATATACCATATTCGATTAAATGTAGACGGAGATTTGAAACTGAAGGAACCTATTCCTTTATATTTCCAGCCTGGAAATCCAAATTCCAAAACTAGTAAAAAAGACAGACACCGATTAGTTCCAAGTGGAAGACAGCAAGGTGACGGATATTTTACTCTTCCATCAGTTTATATAAATTTGAAAAGACTCTACCCTTTAATAGATTCTGGGGAAATAAAGTCTGTTTCGATAGAATATGACATGGCTGAAAAAAAATTCATTAGTAGCCTTTATCAACAGGTTCTATTAAGAGAGGATTTTGATAATTTTGAAAAATACTCAACTAATATCAGTAGAATAAGCAAAAATCCTTATGGTCCAGAAAACTCTTACTATGATGTTAATTCAATTTCGTCTGGTGAAGATAACTTAAGTACATTTGCTGATGTTTTAGTATCATTTATGAGAATTTTCAGCGCTAATAAAAAGAATAAATACAATGGTCTAACTGGAATATTAGCTATTGATGAATTTGAAGCTAGTCTCCATCCAATTGCACAAATGAATCTATTTAATTTTTTGTTCGATTGGTCAAGAAAATATAAAGTTAAAATAATTTTAAATACTCATTCACTTTTTTTGATTCAAAATATATATCTATCCCAAAAAGAACGTTTGGAACATAAAAGGATAATCATAAATTTTATCGCTTCTCAGTTTGAAGAAGATAACATTTTAAGCATTTATGAGAACCCTCCTTATAATTTAGCCTATAGCGAATTGACACTATCTGATTACACCGAAAACAGCAATTTAGCTAAAGTCAAAATACTCTGTGAAGATGAAGTTGCTGAGTTATTATTGAAGAGAGTTATAAAAACACAGAAGATTCTCTCACAAATAAATTTTTCTCATGTAGTTAACGATGACAATCCTGGAACTAGCTACACATTATTGACAAATTTATGTAAAAGCTTTCCCAATATTCTCAATGAAACGATGTCTATGGTAGTACTTGATGCAGATATTGACTGCCGAGCAGTTAAAGTTGGGAAATTTCCACACGTTCTCAATTTCCCTTCTCTTTTTGATGGTTTACCCTTTGAAAAAGAGCTCATAAAATATATACTGACTTTAGATGGTAGTAATGCTTTTTTCAAAAAATTCAAGAAGCAAAAAGAAATGTTTAAACAATCTTTTACTCGATATAAAGTACCACTGAATGTAGAAAATTATAAAGATGAAGATGTCAAACCTTTTAAAAATTGGTATGATTCTAATAAAAATGATGCTAAAAAGTATCTTACCTATTACGTGAATGACAATAGAGAATTATTTAATGATTTTTTGAAACATCTTTTGCAACATGTCAATGATATAAGGACAAAAAATGGATTTACAAAAATAGAAGATTAGAGGTGATTATATATGCCACACACAAAGTCTCCACTTAGGTATCCTGGTGGAAAAACTCAGTTATATAGATTTGTTAAATCTATTATGGATTTAAATAATATTAATGGAACATATATTGAAGCATACTCGGGCGGTTTTGGGATAGGTATTGAACTTCTCTTAAACAATGATGTTGAACAAGTTGTGATAAATGATTATGATAAGTCAATTTACTCAGTATGGTATTCAATTTTACATCATACAGATGCTCTTATCTCTTTAATTGAAGAAACTCCAATTACCATAGAAGAGTGGCGTAAACAAAAAGATATAAATAGTAATTATAAAAATTACAGAAATAGCTTAGAAAATGGTTTTTCTACATTATTTTTAAATCGAACAAATCGAAGTGGAATTATAAATGCTGGTCCAATTGGTGGCTATCAACAGAACAGTAATTACAAATTAGATTGTAGATTTAATAAGGCTGGATTAATAAAAAAGATACGTATGATTGCTGATAAAAAAGATAGAATAGATTTATTTCAATTAGATGCAGTCCGGCTAATTGACCGGATTCCAGAAAGATATGATTGTGAGACTAGCTTCATTTTCTTTGATCCACCATACTATATACAAGGTAAAAATTTATATACAAATTTTTACACTCATAAAGATCATGAAAAATTAGCTCTTAAAATTTCAAATCTAGAACAGTACTATTGGATTACAACTTATGACTACACTCCTCAAATACAAGATATTTATAATCAATTTGATAACAAAGCTTGCACATACGAATTATTATATTCTGCACAAAATAAGCGAAAAGCTACAGAATTTCTTTTTGCAAGCGAAAAAACAAATTTGATATCTGCTGATAAAGTCAAATTATCTCCCATATAAACTAAAAACAGAGGTGGTATAATCACTATCAAGGATAGGACTATATCACTTCTGTTTCATATCAGAAAATCACTAATAAACTCGTTAATATTAATGAATTCAGCAAAAAAAATAGGAAAAATAAATGTTTCTTCAAATAAAGATATTTTAGAGTATTTATTTTTTATCTTCCTAGGAAGTCCTTTATCAATATTTTCTAAAGCGTAGTTCACCATACTGTTACCCATTACAGTATTCATACATTTTAGATAATGATCTACTAATAAAATTGGAGAGGGCAATTTAACTGTTGTACCCAATCCTATTGAATAATTAGTTAAAGTGAAGTAGTTGATCTTTTTCGGTTTTTTGCAAGAAAATCTTTCACCAAAATATTCTTCAAGAATACTATCTGAAATAAATTCCCTGGCTTTAATATTTTGTTCCAATGCTTTACTTATATTGCTTTTATCTAATTTTATAATTTCTTGCGGGCTATCAATCGGGATTTTAAACTTTAGTTCAATCACTTGTAAATCCTCTTGAAACGGATTATAAACTAACAAATCTACTCCTGGAAGAGCTTTTTTTCCTTCCGCAATAAGAACGTTTTTTGGTAAATTATTTTTCAGATACTCAATTTGCTGCTTTTCAAATTTCTTTTGTTCACTCGAAAATTTTTTACTATTTTTTACATTTAAGAGTCTAAATATATTTGAGTCTAATCTTTGTAACATAAAAAAACTAGGCAGGAAAAATAACTGATTATTGATTGGCACAAAATACGAAAGTGAAATATCAGAGCGATTATTTGAAAAGTCAAAAGTTAAAAATTCTAGTATACTTGAAACTACTTGCTTCTCAAGAATAGTATTTTCACTTATTAAGTTTGTCCACTCTACTAAACTTTTATTTATAAATCCTGATTGGTTAACTATAATCACATTATTCATTAGTTCATCAACCGCAATTCTATTTAAAAACGTTGTAAATACTTTATAATCTTCTAAATTAAAACCATCAAATTGAATATCTGCATTAGTTTGAAACATTTTCTCATGTGTAATATCCATTGCTTCATGATAATCTATCAATTCATTTCTATTGACGTCAGCTATAATACTTTTTGTTTCAAGGTTCTTAAAGAAAACATCGTATGTAATATTGTATTTTACACTATCTCCATTAACATAATTAAAATTTAAATCACCGTTTTTTTTGATAGACAGTTTAACAATATCTTTAGCATGAAAAGATTCATATTTTTTATACAAGGATAGCTTGTATGCAGATGCCATTAAAGGAAGAAATTCATCTACTGTAATTGATACGTTTTCATCTATTATTCCATTATTAATCAAATTTATACCTTTAAATATTTCAAAAAGAGCACACTGAAAAAAATCAATAAGCTCAAATGAAGGGAAATCTAAACCTAGAATTTTCTTAAATATATTCTCGTCCAGCATAATTAATCTGTGTACCGAACCAATTTTTTTAAAGATGATTTCAGCCGCTTGCTCATTGGATAATTTAAATAGTTTATGATCATAAAGTTCTTTTTCCATAGCCTGGCGCTTTTCGTAGAGCATAGAACTGTTAGCTGCCTTATTATATTTCCCCACTATAATCATCGTCTCCTCCATAAAACTAATTATCATAATTATATCACAAATTATTTGATACTAATTTTGTTGGTATCCTGTTTATCTATTTCCTTACAAATTACTAGCTATCTCATCCAACCTCTTATTCAACCCAACTAACTGCTCAAAATAAGCATCTGTCCGATTAATCATCAAATTATCAGTACTTGTACTATGCTGCTTTATAAAGTTTGCAATCTGTTGTAGCTCGCCTGCTCTCGCTTCTATCGCACTTGATTCCGCAATAAGTCTTTCTTTAGTCCGCTCTAACTCCTTGTTTCTATGAATCAAGAATTTATTTTGACCTATTAAACTATAGTAGTTTTTTATCACAGCTTTATCTACAAGCTCATTTACATATTCAGTAATATCAGCGATCCCCGCACCATTAATTTTTTCATCTTTATAATTACTTGTTAAATATCCTTTTAAGTCCACCGTTATTTCTTTCTTCCATTCATCATTCACAAAAAGATCGATTGGCTCGTCTTGAATCTTTTTATACGTATCAGACAGTGCAAAAGTACGTACTGCTTCAACTGCTGCATGATTATATAAAGTTGACGGTCGGCCTTTACCACCTGACTTTTCTTTTTTAGTTAGCGGTTTGCCTACTAATCCAATATCCTTATCAAAATCAACTTCTGAAATAGCACGTAAAAAAGAAGCTTTTGATATCTTTTTGCCATTTTCAGCCAATTCTTCTATTGCTTCATTTGTCGTATACCACGTTTGTTTTAGCTCTTCAATTATGTTTCTTTGTTGTTCATCCATTAAACTTCACCTCCGAAATTAAATAAGCTTGCTATATCAGTCATTGTATCATTTTTTCAGGTCTGATAAGAAAAAATACATCATAGATAATTAAGTTAGGAAGTAAATGCGCACCTATTTCTATGATAGCAACTGCTGGCTACAAAAAAGCAGCGTTAAAAATCAGCTAGCGATTTTTAACCTAAAAGGAATTCTATGTATAAGAAAAATATGGTTTCAAAAACAGACCTTGAAAAATTAGGCTTTAAAACAAATCAATCCGTGACTATTATTCGGCAAGCAAAAATTAAGATGGTAAACGCAGGTTATCCATACTATAATAATAAAAGGGTCGGGGTTGTACCTCGGCATATAGTTGAAGAAATTATCGGTATTCCTCTTGAATTGGAGGAATAACCATGGCGAAAACAAAATATCCTTGCGTGTATCAAGATGCTAAAGGGCGTTTTTCGTATCTAATTGAACTTGGTTTAGACAAAGTCACTGGCAAACGAATTCAGAAAAAAGGAACAAAAGACCAGTTAGGAAAACGGTTTACCTCAGCAAAAGCAGCGCACCAAGAAGTTATGCGTATTAAAAGTGAATATCTAAAAAGTAATGGTTTTGCCAACTATGATTTAACCTATGAAGAATTTATGGAACAATCTTACATTCCTCATTATCAATCATCTGTGCAGCGAAGCACTTGGTCTTCACGAGAATGTGGTTTAAAACAAATCACTAGTCATTTTGCTGATAAGAAATTGCGAGAAATCACTGTACTAGACTGCGAAAACTATCGTATCTGGCTGTTAAGTCAAAGTGGATATTCTCAGGCATATAGTTCCCTTATGTATGGGATGTTTCGTAAATCACTAAATTATGCTGTTACCTTGCAATTCTTGAATGAAAATATTTCTATGAGAACTAAGGCGATTCCAAAGGGAAAGTCAGTTGTTGCTTATTGGACAAAGGAAGAATTTGAACAAGTTCTATCTGTTGTCTATAAGAATGATTTTTATGAGCATATGTGTTTTGTAATGATTTGGCTGTACTATATGACGGGTGTTCGTGTCAGTGAAGGTCTGGCTTTAAACTGGAATGATGTTGACTTGAAGCGAAAGAAGTTACGAGTTCACCATACTTTGGACATGAAGAACCAAAGCGATTTTATTCGTAAACCGTACACTAAAACGGAGAGCGGTATGCGGATCATTTCATTAGATGATGATACTGTTTCAATGCTGACAGAGTGGAAAAGAGTCCAGAAAAATCATGGTGTCGAACAATTTATTTTGAGTTATACAGACTTACCATTGTATCGTTCAACAGTCCAACGCATCATTGAACGCTATGCTAGACTTGCAAAAGTTCATCCTATCCAAGGAAAAGGATTACGGCATTCACATGTCAGCTACCTAATCAATGAATTTAATGCGGATATCCTAGTTGTATCACAACGTTTAGGACACTCGTCACCAGAAATTACATTGAAACACTATGCGCATCTTTGGAGTCGTAATGATGAGGGAATTGCTAAACAAATGACGGGAAACATCCAATTTACTTTTGCGAAGGAATCCAAAATACCTAATTTTAGTGGAAATCAGGCAGTAAAAATATAACCCTACCATTTCCCTACTAAAACGGAAAATCATAAGGCAAAATGTTGCTATAGCAGCGTTTATGCAACGTGATTTACGTGGAGTGGGAATAAATAAGAAAACCGTGAAACCTTTGATATCAGAGGGTTTCACGGTTTTTTTACGATTGCAACCAACCCAAAAAATTCAAAAAATGGAAAATACATAAAATCCTTTCATATCAATTGTTATCCACTAAATCAATCTCTATATTTACAGAGTTGGAGTAATGTACAAACGATTTACTCAAAGTGCATTGGTTTATAAGGGTTGCAAATATTCTAAAAGAAAACCATTATGTAAAACTGGTGGCTTATGTTACTATAAAAAATTATCAGCTAATTTGAATGAAATTGATTTCAATGATATACTTATTATTGTTATATCATTTTTACATAAAATTATAGGAGATAAGCTACTCTATGCAATTATTGGATTTTATTTCTCTCACTAACTTAGAAAAGAAAAGCGAGATTGAACGAGTAAAACTTTTGTGTTTTTATCATTATAAAGAAACCTCTGAATTATCGTTTACAATGGCTTCAATTCGTGATATTTTAAAAAAATGTGGGTATACCCCTAATATGTCTCGTCTTAAGTCTAAAATGATTACTGGCACCTCAAAATTTTTTCATCAAGAAAAAAATGGAAATTTTGTATTTATACCTATGAATTTGCAAATTTTAGACAAAGAATATACAAAGTTTTGGGAAAATACAGAAACAATCGAATCCTCAAGTGAACTAATTGATGAAATTAAATTCTGTAATAAAAGACAATATATAGATAAATTAATAAAACAAATTAATTGTTCATATTCTAATAACTGCTACGATGCTTGTGCTGTATTAATGAGAAGATTGTTTGAAGTTTTGCTTATACTTTCTTATCAAGCTTTAGGAATTGATGAAGATATTAAAAATCAAAATGATTCTGGATATATTATGCTTGATGGTATAGTAAAAAATGCTAAAAGTAATACAATTTTAAAACTTTCTAGAATCAAAAATGAATTTGATACTTTTCGTAAAGTAGGAAATTTTTCAGCTCATAACATTACATATACTGCAGGAAAAAAAGATATAGACGATATAAAAATCGACTATCGTGTAATGTTGGAAGAACTATTTACCAAATCAAATTTAATATAAAGGAGGAATTACATGGAACACCAAGTAAAATTTAAAATTGGGGAAATTGAATTCGAAGCAGCTGGATCCGCTGATATTATCGAAAGAGAGCGGAATTTCTTTTTAGATAATCTCTTGCCTGTAGCTATTGATGCTATAAAAATTACCAAACAAGCCAATGCTATACCTGTTTATACGGATATTTCTGAAACTAATAGCACATCTACTATAGAAAAAGAAACTAATATACAGTTAATTGAAGATGTGCCTAAAATCGCTATTTCCTCTATCGAAGAGGACTTAGAAAGAACAAATCTAGCAACCTTTATAGTTGAATTCGGTGATCTAACTGATATAGATTTTGTTTTAATATCGGCTTATTATGATGAAAAAAGAAACAAGATAAATTCATTTTCTAGTGAAAGTGTTAAAAAATATTACGAAGAAGCCAGAAGACCAAAATACTCTAATAATAGCGTCCTATTAAATTCTCTTGCAAAAAAATCTTTAATAATTGAAAATACTTCTGAGGGTCAAAAAAAACAAAAAAGTTATACAATATCCAGCTTAGGAATTAAATATGTTGAAAACTATGAAAAAAAAGACCTACCAACTAAAACAAAAAAGAATAATGGAAAAAGAAAAAGCAAAGTATTAACGTCTAGCTATTCAACCATCAATGCTGATGATCTTAATCTAAGTAACTATCCTAGTTTTGACGTTTTTACAACTTTCAAAGAAAAAATGATGTTAGCACTCTATATCGTAACATCAGAAGAAAAAGGTGAATATTTTTCAACTGACGATGTAAAGTATATCATGATTAATATTTTAGGTATTTCAGCTAACAACGGTAATATCAATAATGTCTTCGATAGGAATAAAACGTGGTTTCACACCGAAAAAATAGATGGAAAAAATAGAAAAAAGCTTTTACAAGCAGCTAAATCTTATACCCAGTCTATAATGGCTTCTGCAAAAAAAGAAAACTAATTTCTTAATTTTTTGAAAAGCCGAAAGTTCTAACTTAACCCTAAATTAGTTTTATATCCGATAAAATTAATTAAATATAAAAAAAGCCATTTACTCTTTATTGAGTATACGGCTTTTTCTTATAGTTTGAATCAGCAACTCTTCTTTTCTTTCAGGAAACAATTTATCCAATGTAGAAACTTAAGTCCTTCACCTCTACCTATGCAAATTTGTAGCTTTAAAAAAATAAACTATAAAAAATCTTAGTTTCACCCAAAACAATTATTCATCCTCAAATATAGTATTATTCATCTCTGGAAAATCCAACAATTCAGAAACTGTCATATCAAGTCCTGTTGCTAACTTATGTAAAGTTTTTAACTTAGGGTTTTTAGTCTTCCCTTTCATAATATTATCCACAGTAGACTGCGTTATACCGGATAACGTTGCAAGTTTATTGATGGATATATTTCTTTCAGTACATAAATTGTTAAGCCGTAATCTAATTACATCAGAGTAAGTCATAATTATCCTCCATTAACCTTGTATAGTTAGCTTAAGTATAATGAATAAGAGTACACTACATTAACCTTATAAGGTTACATCCAGTATCACTCATCATCAAAAAGCATTTCATTCATCTCTGGAAAATCTAATAGTTCAGAAACCGTCATATCTAATCCCATTGCTAATTTATGCAACGTTTTTAGTTTGGGATTTTTAGTATTCCCCTTCATAATGTTATCTAGAGTAGATTGAGTCATCCCTGATAACGTTGCAAGCTTGTTTATTGAAATTCCTTTTTGTTCACATAATTTTTTAAGTCTAAAAACAATAATTTCTGAATATGTCATATTCTCCTCCATTAACCTTGTACAGTTAACTGAATTATATAATATTTCCATATAACAAATTAACCGTACAAGGTTGACAATGAATAATCCTTGTGATAAATTAACCTTATAAGGTTAAAAAATTCATTAGGAGGTTCAACATGGCTCATCCAGTAAAAATGATCACCTACCAAGATTTACATAAACTAAACCATTCAATCCAACAATTAAAGAACTGGCACCAAACATTCAATTCACTAAAAAACAACACCCAAAATCATTCTATTCCCGATAACATCTTCTATAAACATGAGAGAATACTAAAAACATTAACTCAAGAAACACACAAACTTAAAACTAAAGAAAAACTGAAAAACATTTTGCTTTAAACTCCTAGCAGCAAATAGGATTTTAAAGTTCATCAGTATTTGCCGAACTAATATTGATGAACGATAAATTTAAACAAGTAGTTTGCTATCTAACTACTTGTTTGTTGTGTTTCGGCACAACTCATTTTCAACAAAAGAAGCCTAGAGAAATTTCCTCTAGACCTCATTATTTTAGTCATGTATTAAACATCCACTACATTCAAATTTTTTTCTCGTGCATATTCATTTATTTTTGTAATTAGTTCATCTTTGTATAAGCATTCTACAAATGGAATTTCACACTGATTATTGATTTCATATTCTGGAAAAACCAAGAAATTCAATCGATCCAGTTTCTTTATAATATACTCGTTTCCTTCAAATTCACCACTTCTAATTTCATAAGAACTAATAAATTCAATTATTGCTTCGTATAGCTCTTGCTCGTTTATTTCGGCTTGCAAAAATTTTTCTATTATACTCATTATTAATTCTCCCCTTTTTTATTAATATGAGGAAAAGGTACCAATTCTTTTCGTCTTTAGAAACTCATATCTAAGCCTTACCAAGTTTATCTTTTCCTACCCATTCGATAATTCTTTGATGACCACATCGATCCGGTCTTTCGGTTGTGCTTTGTTAAAGTCCTCTAATTCTCTTTAGTAATGTCTTTGTGTTTAGTAGCACCCATTTCTAATTCAAAAAAGCCTAGAAGAATTTCCGCTAGACTTTTTGTTCTAAATAATGCTTTAGAAAAATGAAAACAGTACTTTAGCTAGTCACCTTTATACAGCATTAATGCTTTTCACTTAGTTGTCACTGACTATTGACAACTCGATTACCAACCTTGCGATAAAGCTCCTTTTTTACTACTATGAAAGTTCAGCTTTTACAGCTACCAACTCGTTATCATTTACATAAAAAGTTAGGATTGTAGCAACAATTTCTTTATTATATGTTTCTAATTTAGAAAAATACAAGGTAAAGTAATCTTTTCTTTTGAAAACTTTTGCTATTGAAACTTCTACAGGAACTTCTGTATTAATTAATGGAAAACCATTCTGCATCAATATTTCTTGCTTCTTTATTAAGAAAACTTCTCTGTCTAATTGCTCAGGGAAAATACATTCAATTTCCCCAATCAAGCCATCATCATCTAACCACATCATCATATTCGTTCCTAGTGGATACGTGTAAAAATCATCATTCATTTTTTCGGTAACAATATCGAAATTCTTTACTTCATCAATATAAGTAACTTCGCTTTTTAAATCTTGTTGCATCACTTTTTTTATCTTTATAATTTATATTCACCTGATATAGTATGCCTGTATTGTTTTATTTTTTTCTCCTTCTATAAAGTAATTTTTTTATTTATTCTAAGTTTAATAACTTATTAGCGATGTCAAGTTCATTGTCTCTGAAAAACATGTCATCACCAAACGATTCTACAAAAATTAGCTTTAATGTATTAGCTAAGTTTTCTGCTGATAATCGTTCCTTTTTCTTTAAAACATTCACAACTTGTTTTATTTCTTGGCTATACTCATCCTTGGGAGCCATTGGAAATAAATCAATCGGATCCCATTCATTAATTATTTTTTCAACTTTATCATACATAATTTTACGTATTTTCCAAACAATTTCCTTTATAGATTTACTTACCTTCATGTTTATTTTTTCATTATCCCAATATATAAATATTGTTTTGAACTGCTACAAGGGATTTTTTTAGATTTCCAACCCTTTTTTTACATCTAAAAGCAAATTATATATTCTATCATCTAAAGGTACATAGTTTTTTAGGTATGTTTCTAAGTAGCTGTAAAATTCTTTAAACGTAACATAAGCTTGGCTATTTTGAGTTACTCTTGAATAGTCAGCCTCTACATCAATCAAAATATGTTTATCATCTAAAGGTATTTTTAATTGTGATAACTCGTACTCATCTAAGTCTCCTCTAAAGCAAATTGCCTTACCTTCGACAATATACCCTTCCTGCTGAGAGAAATTTTTAAGAGCTTTTTCAATTCCTAACTTTCTGTGAGCTATTTCAAAAAATATATCATCTAAAATCATTTTTTTATCAGCTTGGTCTTCTAAAATCACATAGTTCATTTTCCGTCTCCTTAGTCTAAAATTGGGAAAAAGTTTTTTACATTTCCTGCTTCATCTAAATAACCAATGAAACCCAGTCCGTTAGAAGCAGTACCTTCAACTCTTCCACCTATAATTTTTCCGTTTTGCATCGCTTCTACACCCAAGTTATAGATTTCTGTTTCTGAAAAAACAGATGGGTCATAAACTGTTTTTGGTGTGTCAATATTCTTGTAAGAAATTGGTTTTGCAATTCCGCCTGTTATATCCTTTTTTGGTATCCGATATTCAATTTCGTAGATGCCCGCAATGGATGGATGTGATTTTTTAGATATAGTCAAATCGTCTAAAGATACCCCTTGACTTCTTAAAGCACTATTAAACTCATCTAAATTATGTCCACCAACAATACCTTTTTTAGTGTTGATATTTCCCACATTTTTTAAATGATTCTTTACATTTTTACCAAATTTAAAATCATTCACTCCACTAACTTTCCCAACATCTTTCCCTCTATCAACAGTCTTAACAACATCTGCCGACTTCTCAAACTCCTTCAACGTTTCCCACTCTTTAGCAGTCAACTTGATCGCATCCAGCGTATAATCACCATTTCTAAGCAACTTAGCTGACTTCAAAATATCCTTCACACGATCGATCGGCAATACTGCAAGCAACAAGAAAACACCAGAAGATGAGCGTTGCATCGTCGTTGAATCTTTCGCAAGCAGGATCTCAATATCATCAATATTGGTAAGGATTTTAAAAATCTCTGGTCCATACTCTTTAAACAATTCAACATTATGCACACGAAACAGTTCATGTAACTCTTTTGTTCTTTGAACATCCAATTTACCATTACGATAAATCTGGTATTCGACGCCATTCGATAATTCTTTGATGACCACATCAATTCGGTCTTTGGGTTGGGCTTTGTTAAAGTCCTTTAGTGCTTTATACCATTTTTGATTTTTAAAATCAATGGTTTTATAGCCATCTTTCCCACCTGAAAAATTCCCGGCACTGCCTAGGAAGGCTAATCCTTCGGCAATCGAGGCAATAACTGTTTGCGCGTCTGAGAAATCACTGCCATGTGCTGCTTCAAAGGCGCTATATTTTTCGAGGATTTCAATTTTCTTTGCGGTTCCTAGCATACTTTGTTTATTAAAAAATTGATTCACAAATGGTACATCTTCAAAGGCTTTTGCCAAAGCTTCCATGATCACATCATTTTCTGCTTGTAAACGACGTAACTCAGCTTTTAGACCTTCCATTTTTGCAGTATCTAAATCATTTTCTGCTGGTCCAACTTCTGAGGTAAAGGCGCTCAAATAAGAGGTGATCGCATCGTCAAGGGTATTTAAGGCATTGCCCACTGTCGTTGATACTTCTGAGTAGGCATCAAAATAACGTTTGGTCGAATCCCATCCTGTCCCAGATAATTTTCCTGCACGTTGAAACGCTTGTTGCGCCTCTTTAAAGGAATTTAGTTGATCTAATACTGTTAAACGTAGCGTTTGGACTTCACTGGCAACATTTTGCCATTCCGTATATCTAAATTTAGGCATCTTCCTCCTCCTTTTGTGCTTGTTTTTTTTGTAGCCATAGGAGGTCGTCTTCTGCTTGGATTTTTTTACGTTCTGTTTCACTGACTAATTCAGTTAACTCTCCTTTGCCCGCATCAAAGGCTCGGAATGCTTCTGTTCGTTCATCTTCCAGCATTTCTAAATCTATCCTAGCTGAACGTTCTGCTTCTGTTCCTTTACTGTAATAGAGAAATTCTTCTAATATCTCTGCTTGTTGTTGGTAAACACGTTGTAGATCATTGAGTAGAAAATCACTTTCGGCATCTTTTTTCTTTAACTCTATTTTTCGTTCTTCATAGTCTTCGATTTTCACTTGTAGTTGGTTTTCTTCCATAAAGCACCTACTTTACTGCATTTTTTTCAGCCTGTTTGATGGCTTGATGGATTTTTTCTAAGTTTCCAATGTCTTTAGACGCGTTGCTTTTGAATGTTGATACGATAGAACTTAGAGAAGAAACACTACTTTTCATTCCGCTAGCGGCACTACTTTCAGAAAAGCTCATGCTACTTGCTTGTTTTGGTTTGAATGACAAGGATGAGAGACTGCTTGTAAATGTACTTTTTAGAGTATTTACCGTAGCAGCATCTGTACTGATTTTATCTGACATATGAACATCTCCTTTACTAAATTTGATGATACTAGTCCAATTCCATTGTTTTACTTCCATTAAACGCCATGGATAGACACTTATTTTTCAGTTAAATAACCAACCATTAAAAACATAATGTAACTTAAGAATAACACAATGAAAGACAGGTATCTTTTCAATTTATTTCATCTGAGCATCATTTTTTGATAAATTAGACTGAAGTCTTGGAAGATTATTACATTGTGAATTGGGTCAATGAAGATAATCTAAGTAAAGGCATCGACAAAGTAGATTTTGAAGGGAATATAACGATCATTGAAGCCGAAGTTCAATAGTTCTTCCTCCACATGATCGGAAATATATCCACTAAAAATAAAAAAACAGATCCCTTTAGTTATTAGGGTCTGTTTTAAAAATTAAAGGTAATCCATAGTGAACAATTACTCGATCAGATTTACACTTCTATTCAATACTGATCAATAAACGATCCTATCAAAATAGAGGCTATCTACGTTCTAATTCAATTTCAACCTCTTTCGTTTTACTTTCTATAAGCGCACCTAGATATTCAACAAAAACCGACTTATTATCAGCAGTAATCTTTCCATCCATAAAGTTTTTTAGACTCGTCACTTCATTCCATGAATTAGAATTATTCAATGTTCTTAAACAATTTTTTAGATATCTTGTTGGCATGTCACTAATAGAAATATTTTTCCCCTCAGAGTTGATCCAAAAACCATCCTCTGCAGCAACAAACGGTACACTACTTTTTTCAATAATATTATTTCTAAACATTTCTTCGTAAATCATACTTTTCTTCCTTTCTTTTATATAATTATCTAGGTCACTATTCCTTCATCCTTGAGTATATTGTACTTGTCTCATATTTCTTATTTTTATATTCATAATGAATCGTTACCTTTATTTCTTTTTCCTTAATCTGTGAGAGTCGATTCGTTAAGTCCAATTCATTCTCTTCACCACTCAAAATATTTGTTGTAAAGGCCGTAAGACCATGAGTCTCATCAGCTAATACCCATTTTTTGTTTTTCTTTATTGAAAATTCAGTTTCTGAGTCAAAAACCGTGATACGATCTTCCGTATTATTGTTGATCACTAGTTTCATTCCTTTGAATCTTAACGTAATGAATGCCTTTTCATTTCTGATGTCCTTATCTGTACTGCTAGCTTTTGAACAACCGACCATCGATATCAATAGTACCCCTATCAAACAAAATTTTTTCATCGGTATTCCTTTCTTTTAATAAAAATTATATCACAATAAAAATATTTTATACACCACTTAAAAAATATTTATAACTTTAAGACGAAAAAATTCAGTATAACAACATCTCAGAAAGCTGACCGATAGTAGTTGTAATGAATACTAATTAACAACGTGTAGAAATATTCCTTGTCATATAATGATAAGCAAAACGAACAAAAAGACTTGTTTTATCATAAATATCATTATCCACCTAATTTTTTGATAAAAACAATTTACTTATTGTGATAAACTAATAGAGAAATAACCATAAACAAAAAGTAAAGGAGAGAACACACATGGCGGGAGATCGTATTAAATTATCACCACAAGAACTACGTACATCTGCTACAAAATATACAGACGGTTCTAACCAAGTAAATGACATTTTACAAAAATTACAAACGGAGCAAGACACGATTCAAGGAAACTGGGAAGGGTCAGGATTTGATAGCTTTAATGATCAATTCACAGCCTTAAAACCAAAAGTGAGTGAGTTTGCGGAACTGTTAGAACAGATCAACAAGCAATTAAATGAAGTAGCCCAAATCATGGAAGAAACAGATCAAAACATTTCTTCTGCGATCGGTCGTGGACTATAAACAATTTTGAGAGATCAGGAGCGTTTGTCTTCTGGTCTTTTTCTAATAAACCGTTGTCAGTGCCTGTATAGTAGTGGATAAATATGGCAAACTATCTTTAAGTTCGGTGGTGAAGAATTGAAAAAGAAACTGGGATTTATTTTGGTAATCATTTTACTTGTCGCTTTTTTTGTAGCAGGAAAAAAATATATGGATAAGAAAGCGATAGAGAAAAGCTATCAAGACGGTATCGAACTGATACAAAATTATGTAACGGATTATTTAGTCAAAAATTATGAAGGTATTGAAAAAATTGAGTGGCAAGGCGTTGGCGTTGAATGGCGTAGTTCTCCTGTTTTTGGTGGTTCTATTTTGGGAAATTATGTGGTTAGTGATGTCAAAGTTTTTGTTTCTAGTGATAAATTTTTCACTATGGATTTTACTCTAACTGAGAAGCTGGAGTATGATCAGAATTTAAAAAAGTACGTTTTAACAGATTACATGAATCCTAGTAATTTGGAGTCAACCGTTGAAATGGAGATAGGAAATGCCACTAGAGAATTGAGCGAAAAAAATAAACTTAGATTTAAAAAGGTAAAAAAATCTGACAAAGGTAGCCCCAATGCTCAAATTATTTTAAATTTAGATATTCATGAATTGACTTATTAAGAAGGGGGATAGGCTATGAGTAGTGATATTACAATAAAAGTTTTGGCTAAAGCGATAGATAAAATAAAAAGACTGTCCAAGATAAAAAAATTGGAGACACACTTAGATTAAAGATTGAATAGGGTAAACAAGACTACCAAATCCTAAACAAAGCTGCCGGCGACAAAAGCACTCAACTAAATGCAGTCGTTTATGTTGAAACCAGCGTACATAATTAGGACAGAAGAAAATAAGTTACATAGGCAGTGAAAAAGAAAACGTACGAAAAAAATTGCTATATGTTGTTCATATTGTTATTCTTACATAAGAATAGATCATTAATTTAGGTGGTGAAGTAGTGAAAAAGAAATGGATTTTAGCAACAATATTAGGAATGATCGTACTCATTATTTTATGTATCGGAGGAAAAAAATATATGGATAAGAAAGCGGTAGAGAAAAGCTATCAGGACGGTATCGAACTGATACAAAATTATGTAACGGATTATTTAGTCAAAAATTATGAAGGTATTGAAAAAATCGAGTGGCAAGGCGTTGGTGTTGAATGGCGTAGTTCAGATGTTTTTGGATCGTCTATGCTTGGAAACTACGTGGATAGCGATGTTAAAGTATTTGTTTCAGCAGATAAATTTTTTACTGTAGATTTTACTCTAGCTGAGAAAGCTGAATATAATAATGAGTTGAAGAAGTACGTTTTAGAAGACTCCATGAATCCTGCTAATATAGATTCTACTATCAAAACAGGTCTAGAAAATGCTGTTGGAAAATTTAAAATAGGAGATCAACTTGATAAAGCAGACTCTGAAAAAATGAAAAAAGGTAGTAAAGGTAGTCCAAATGCCCAAGTTATTTATAACTTAGACATTCATGAATTGAATTACTAAATGAGGAGATAAGTTTATGAGCAATGAAATTACAACAGAGGTTTTAGCTAAAGCGATAGATAAAACAAAAAAAACTGTTCAGAATTTTGATGTTGGTGGTACAGTTTCGTTAGACTTACAAAACGGAAAACAAGACTACCAAATCCTAAACAAAGCCGCCAGCGACAAAGACAACCAACTAAATGCAATGGCTATCGCTCCTATCGTCAATGGGCAACCTGATTATAATAATGTAGCCGTTGTTTATGCTGGTACCAATATGCATAATGAAACAGGAGCAAATGGCTTTGGTACGGCAGGAGGTGCATTTACAGGCGGGCTTTCTGGAGAATACAACGACGCACAAGCGTTCTTAAAAGAAACCTACGACAAAGTAGCCAAACACAACGGAACGATTACCGATGTTGCAGGTTTTAGCCAATCTGGTGGCTACATGATGAAAATGGCTGGCGAGTATGGGAAAGAAATGGGCTTTCAGACAACAAGTTTTGATGATTGGGGACGAGATCAGTTCGGAACGCTCACAGATGATCAACTGAAATGGCTGAAAAATAATCCTGAAATGTTGCGACGATATCAAAACGATTCCTGGGCAAATCTCTCAGGTCGTGACCATACGTATGGGTCCGTTTCACGCATTGAAGGGATAGGATTCGGTGAACATAACACCCTAGCTAAATACTTTGATGGAGATACATTGAATCTAGATCGTTTAGCGAAAGATGGTATTTTTGCACCTGGCATGACCAAAGCACAAGTAGAACTAGCCGCTAAAAACTGGGCAAAGAAAAATGGTGATGGAAAATTTTGGACAGGTGATGATGCCGAAGCGAAAGCCCGTGTAAAAGAGTACTTAAAGTTATATGGTACTTATCGGATCGCTGATCTTGAGGAATTGAAAAACCTAAGAAAAAAACTAAAGAAAAGCGGCGGCGGTTTATCGAAAAATGAAGAAATTTATTTAGATAACAGTGAAGCTTTATTCGCTGTAACAACTGCTTCTCAAACCATGAAGGATGGCTTGTCTGAAGTCATAACGATCTATCAAGAAGCTATGATCGAGGCTATGCAGGTTTGGTCTGAAGGACTTCAACATGCACGTTCGATCGGAACAGAATTGAATGAATCAGAAATCACAGAAGCACTGGCTTCGGTTGGAGCAACTGAATCCAGTATCGTAACTGAGCCTACGACTTTCTATAAAGAACAGATAGCGAAAGCTAAACAGTTAGGTGAAAGCTTTGATAGCCTTGTTTCTGAAATCAAGGCGGGGATCGATAAACTTGTTCAAAGTGACAAAGAGTTATCTAGTCAACTTTTCTAGAAAGGAGTATTCAGTTGGATCAGCAAGAGCGATTAAAAATAGAGTATCTAAAGAAAAAACGTCAATTTGAAGAAAAAGAAGATGATATTCTTTTTCAAAGAGACCAGGGAATACGTGATTTAGAAGAAGTTGCAGACATGACACACTATTATTTAAAAGACTACGTTCCAGATCAAGCATTTATTATACAAGCTGTACATAAGTTAGATAGGCTAAAAGATGAAGTTTATGAAGCCGCACAATATGACCGAAAACAAATCGAACGAGAGATAGAAGACTTAGATGAGACCTATTATCGTGAGATTCGTATATTATCTGATCAGGAATTAGCAAAGAAAGAGAGTGATTCTTGATGTTAGATGATGTAAAAAAAGATCTTAAAAAGAAGGCACAGAAAGCCGCGATCGCTTCAGCAGTTGGTCAATCCATGACCCAGAAAAAACAAACGAACCAACAAAAAGCAAAACAAGATGGAGAAACCAAGCTAGCTTCGCTGAAAACAAATATGGCAAGTGTTTCTGAAAGTATGGGAAATTCTGTCAAAGGACAATTCGGTAAAAAAGTAAAAGAGACCTTCAAAAAACAAAGTGAAAATTTAGATAGGTTTTCATAGCAATCTTTAGATATGAACAAAAAAATGATAAAGGGACTGGGACATAACTCTACGAGTTACAACCCAGTCCCTTTAAAAAACGAATAAACGGCGAGAGCAGAAGTAACCCCTTCGGAAATAAGCTGAAATTAACAAAAATTTGAAGATCAATTTTCGTGAATTCCTTCTTATTTCTCGGAGTTGAACACTTCTGTCCCAACCTCTTTTAGTTTATAAGCTGAATAATTGATTTTGGCTTTTTTCTTATAATCAGTTTAGTTGAAAACCTTGTTCTTTCAAAAAGGCCGCAATTTCTGGTCGTCTAATTTCTTCAAAAAAGGCAGCATTGCTTTCTGACCAAGAGGTTTGTTTTTTATTACTTTCTCTAGAACTATAATATTCCTTCGATACTTTTTCATATTCTTTTAAATCAGCGAATTGTTCGTGAGGATAGTAATTTTCGCTAATTTGATTTTTTTCTAATAATCTTGGTTTAACTTTATTTTTACTAGCAGGAACGCCGACTGTTAGTCCAAACAATGGAAAAGTATACTTAGGCAACTTCAACAATTCGGATACTTTTCGTACATCATTACGAATTCCTCCGATGTAACAAATACCTAAATCCATCGACTCCGCAGCCAAAGCCATATTTTGTGCTGCAATCGATGTATCGACAATGCTTACAATCAAAGACTCCATATTGGTCAATCCGTCTAATTTTTTATTATTTTCAATAAGTAGTCTTGATTGTCTATATAAATCAGCGACAAATACATAAAAAGTTCCTGTATTTTTTACATACGGAGCACTTCCAGTAATGTCAGCTAGTTCTTCCCTTAGCGTTTTATCGGTAATTTCTATAATTGAAAATGCTTGGACAAAATGAGAGGAAGAGGCACTGCGCGCCGCAGTTAATAAAGCTTTTCTTGTTTCTGGTGACAATGGAATATCTTTGAAATCTCTGACAGAAACATGTGTCGTCATTTTTTTTATGTAGTCATTCATTGATCTTGCCTCCTTGATATTTACCTCAGTATACAACTCATTTATACGTAGCACAATACTGTCTAAAATGGATCAATAGAAAACGAGCTAATCACCTGTAACAAAAGATGATTAGCTCATTTTTTATAGTTATAACCAATTATTGTATTCCTTTAGAAAGTTGTCTTCTTTAAATTGTTTCCCCTAAATGTAATACAAATTCTCAGATGGATACACTGCATCACTCGTGATATCCAAACCTAACTCTCGCAGAGTTTGCTCATCTGTTTTACTCAACATTACTGTCGAATGAGCCTGTACGCCGTTCAACTCTGATAATTTATCATAAGCTAATTGTGCTGTTGGGTTAGTCACTGCACTGATTGCTAGCGCAATCAAGATTTCATTCGCTTTTAAAGCAGTAATCTTGCTGTGTAGGTCTTTGCGTTTCATTGTTTGGATCGTTTCCAGAATAACTGGAGATAATAGTAAAATTTCATCTGAAATATTCGCTAACATCTTAATGGAATTTAAAATAGCAGAGGAACATGAATCCATTAGATTACTTGTTCTTCCGGTGACGATACGGCCATCTGCCAACTCGAAGGCAATGACTGCTGGTGTATCGTTGCTTTGGGTTTGTTCTCTTAATTGTTCTGAGTACTCTCGAGCAGGAAGTACCGCCTTGCGGTCTTCTTTTTTCAGCTCGACTTCTTCCATGATCAATTTGATGCGATTGACGGTTTCTTCATCGATCAAGCCTTTTTTAAAATCACATTCTGTCGCAAAGCAGCGGCGAATGATTTCTTGTTTCGAGGCTTCTTTCACGACCTCATCATCAATGATACCAAAGCCGACGCGGTTGACTCCCATATCTGTTGGTGATTGGTAGATCGACTCTTCACCGGTAATCTTTTCAATGATCCGTTTGATCACAGGGAAGGTTTCGATATCACGATTGTAATTGACTGCCACTTGCTGGTATTTATCAAAGTGGAAGGAATCGATCATATTCACATCTTTTAAATCGACCGTTGCTGCTTCATAAGCAATGTTAAGCGGATGTTTCAAAGGGACATTCCAAACTGGGAAGGTTTCAAATTTTGAGTAACCAGCTGTCTTGCCATTACGGCTTTCGTGATACAGTTGGTTGAGACACGTCGCCAATTTCCCACTACCTGGTCCAGGGGCTGTGACGACCACGATTGGTTTCGTTGTCGGAATGTATTCATTTTTCCCGAAACCTTCTTCACTGACGATTTTTTCAAGGTTTGATGGATAATCTTCAATTGCTGAATGTTTATAAACCTTGATATCTCTTCTTTCCAGCTTGTTGATAAACATTTTTGTGGAAGGTTGTCCACTGTAGCGTGTGATCACAACACTATTGACAGCTAAGCCATATTCTTTCAACTCATCGATTTGGCGTAAAATATCCATATCGTATGTGATCCCATAATCCCCACGAATCTTATTTCGCTCGATATCACCTGCATAAACACAAATCAAAATTTCCGCCTGTTCTCTTAATTTTTGCAGCAGCTTGATTTTAGCATCTGCATCAAATCCTGGTAATACACGTTTGGCATGCATATCGCCAATCAGCTTACCGCCAAATTCCAAGTAAAGCTTGTCATAATGATCGACTCTTTCAAGGATATATTTTGATTGCTCTTCAATGTACTTTTGTGGATCAAACCCCAATTTTTTCACGTGAGAACCCTCCGATATTTATATACTGCCATCTATTATAAACTTATTTTCGGATGATTACGATATAAAACATTATTTTTTTAGATTGATGATATTTCGTATTGACTCTGCTTACTTTGTCCAAGTTCTGAAATAGTGCCACTATCTCCGTCAGTACTTGAAATAGAAGGAATAGATACAACAAAAAAGGAGCCAGCCCATCGTCAGCCCCTTTTATTTACCTTTCACAGCCTTTATTTCCTGTAAGCGTTGATCCGATTTCCTGCAATATCGTCAAAGCTTTCAACAGTTCCATACCGAGTTCATCACTTAAGCTATACGTCACTTTTAGCGGATAACCTTGAAATTCAGTTTTAGCAACAAAGCCGCATTCAATCAATTCAGCTAATTGCTGCAGCAACATTTTTTCACTGACATTTTCAATGTCTCTATGCAGCTGTGACAAACTTGTCGGCCCTAAACGTAAACGCCAGAGAATGATCGTTTTCCATTTTCCTCGCAGCATATCTGTAACGACTTCGATCGGACAAATATAGTCTTCACGTATTTTCATCTTTATCTGCTCCTTCCACTAAAACAGAGCTAGTCAAGTTTTCTATATTTTCCTTCAAGTGTGGCACTTGCTAAAATATGCTCTTTGATTTTGTGATGCCATTCATTCAGCATAAAGCCATTTTCGATATCTAAAAGAGCATCTAATGCAAAGACAGTCAAGGTATAGACATGATCTTGATCAGGTGGAGTCATTCCGCCATACATTGATGTCAGCTTTTTCTCTTTTCCACCTATAAATTGACTATGCCAACTATTGACGCCTTGGACAAAATCTACTGCGTCAATACTCTCGTTTTCTTTGACTTCCTTTTTTGTCAGATTTGCGATCGTCCAGTGAATCCAAGGAAAACCATTTGTCACAGCAAAAGCATCTACATCGTATAAAATCGCCGCAAAAGAAACTGTATCTTCCGGTGCATCTTCAATTTTAAAGGGAATCGAGTAAGTTGGCATATCCCCCTGCTCCACACTTGGACTATTTCCTCCAAAAATATCTAAAAAGTAACCATCTTTAAGTCCTGTACTACTGATCTTCATATTCACACAACTCCTTTTGATTTACTACTTTTTCATTGTAGAGGATAATCAGTACTTTGTATATTACTTACTTTTTAGTAAGTATCTTATATTTCTCCTTTAATGATCCTCTGACTCAACATAAGATTTATTCCTTATAATAGTATAAACCCGTGAGCTTACTGTATAAAAGTCTTCACGGGTTTGTCTATATAAATTATTGTCACTATAGTGATCATCTTACTCTAAGGTTCAAACGATCGGTGGTGTTCCTTCCGCATTTCCAGCAATAGCATCGATCTGAATCAACGCACCTGTTGGCAACTCAGTTACACCGATCACTTTTCTTGCTGGAGTACCTTTTGGGAAGAAAGTTTTATACACTTCATTTACGGCATTCATATCTTCTAAATCTTTAACAAAAATATTCACTTTGACCATGTCCTCCAATGTATGATCCACACTTTCGATGATCGCTTTGATATTTTCTAAGCATTGTTTCGTTTGTTCTTTGATTCCACCTGCAACGAGAGCGTTGGTTTGTGGATCGATCGGTAATTGTGCGGATAAATGATTGTAATGTGAAAAGGCGACCGTTTGTGTTGAAAATGGACATTTTGGTGCTTGGTCAGTATTATTCGCTTCTACGATCAGTCCATGTCGGTCCTCAATTGCTTGTGGTGGAGTGCCATCGCCATGTGAAACGACGGCTTCGATTTGAACCTCAGCGCCCATCGGTAAGTCCTTCACAGCAATCACTGTTCGTGCTGGAACGTAGGCAACTGCCCGTGCAATTGCTGAATCTGGGAAAAAGGTTGTATAAACTTTATTGACTGCCTCGATCTTCGATAAATCTTTTAAATAGATGTTGATTTTCACAATATCATCAAATGGAACATCGATACTTTCTAAAATAGCTTTGATATTTTTCAGGCATTGACCCGTCTGTTTTTTCACACAGCCAGCAACGACTCTTCCAGTTGTTGGATCGATCGGCAGTTGAGCGGATAGATTATTATAATGAGAAAAGGAAACTGTTTGACTTGCTAACGGATCAATCGGTGCATTGGTCGTCTCATTTGTGAGCTTAATTAGATCACCCGCTTGCGGAGCATTTGGGATCGTCCCTTCACCGTTTGATACGAGCGCTTCGATTTGTACCAACGCACCTAGCGGCAAATCGTCTACTGCAACTATCGTTCTAGAAGGATGGTAACTCTTGAAAAATGATGTGTACACTTCGTCTACGGCATCAACATCTCGAATATGTTTAACAAAGATAGTGAGTTTAACAATATCATTCATCACGTGATCGATACTCTCAACAATCGACTGGATATTTTTAAAACATTGCTCCGCTTGCGCACGGATACCGCCCGCAACTAACTTGCCTGATTTTGGCTCGATCGGTAATTGCCCAGATAGATTGTTGTAATGTGAAAAAGCGACCGTTTGTGCTGCGAGTGGATTTTGCGGAGCATTCTCCGTATTTCTTGCTAGTACTGTGTTTTCATTACTCATAGTTCCATTCCTCTTTTCTTTTAGATGTATTCAAAAAAACAACTCACCTCAAAAATGTTAACGCTTCCATAACGATGCATTAGGAAGCTTTCTTACCAACATCTTATTCGGCTATTCCGCTTTTATGAAAATCATGACAATTTGATAAAAATTATATCACTTATTCCAGTCTACAATAATAGCGCTAACATTTCAATAAGGTATTCCTAAATTTATTGTTCTTTACCAGCTATATTATCGAAGAGGACTTCTTTCTAAAAGTAGAGTTCGATGAAAAAAAGAAACAAGTCTGCGGCATTTCAAAAAAATGAACAGTATAACAATCGTTTCATCCGCTCTGTTGGTTCACTTTCTATTTATATCCAGCAAAGCGTCTCAAAAGCTACTTTTTCAAAAGATGATTCAGTGTAATTTGCGCATACTCGCTTGACTTGAGGACGCGGCTTTCCCCATGATAGGTTTCTCTTAAACGATCTAAAAATCTTTCTGCTGCGGGCGTTACAATGATAAAGTCGATTTGAACGGTTGAAAGAATTGCTTCTAGTTCCTTAAATGTACTTGCACGCCACTCATATTGAGCGTATTTCTCAGCTAAATTTGCAAGAAAATCTCTTGTTCCGTAATCCTTGGCTTCATTTCCCCACGTATTATCTCCAGATGGTTTGTAGTTTTGAACCAATAATAATGCTTTTTTCATCTTTGCTTCCTCCACTTCATTTTTGATTGTCGTATGATTTAAAATCAATTGATCCAATGTAACTTTGAGTTCTTGGCTAAGTTGAACGAGGTATTCAATACTTGGCGTACTTTTATCCAGTTCCCATTTAGAAATAGTTTGCCTTGATACATGTAATCTTTTTGCTAAATCAGTTTGCGTCATGTGTTTCATTTTGCGGTAAGCTTGAATGTTTGCACCAATGTTCATCATGCTATTTCTCCTCTCTCACTAACCATAGCGTTTTTTTATCGTTTAGAAAAGGTAAATCTATTTTTTTGTGTCACTTTTTCGTTGCACGTTTTGATTTCGAAAAGCAATGATTCGTTGCATCCTTTTAAAATAAGCTTTTCCTACAAAATAAGTTTACTTAAATGCACAATGTACGAAACGTATTTTCTTTGAGCTATTCCTCAAACAAACCATTGACAGCGCTTTCTCGTTGTTGTATATTTGCATTGTAAAGTAGGATAGTGATTATTAAGTTAAGCTAAACCTAAACAATGCCCGTATCAGGCTTGTTTAGGTTTTTTCTATTTCATGGGAGTAAGGGGGATACTGCTTTGGAGATTTTAAAAATTTTAAATAACAATGTTGTCATTGTCACGAATGAAGAAAAAGAAGAAGTTATTTTAATGGGCAATGGACTAGGCTTTCAGATGAAAGCTGGCGCACAAGTGGATGACGCAAAAGTTGAAAAAGTGTTTAAATTAGAAAATCAAGTTGAACCAGAGCAGATCGAAAAAATATTTTCAGAGATTCCAGAAGAAATCATCAGTATCTCTTACGAAATTGTCTCCTACGCGACTCGGACCTTAGATAAGCAACTAAACGAAATTGCTTTTATCGCTATTGCTGATCATCTACATTCAGCGATCCAACGTGAAAAAAATAATATTCAGGTAAAAAATTTCTTGTTGTGGGACATTAAACGCTTTTTCCCTAATGAGCTAAAAATTGCCCGAAAAGCGATCCAGATCGTCAATCAGAAGTTATCGGTACATTTGCCAGACGATGAAGCCGGCTTTCTTGCATTACATATTACAAATGCGGGAATCGATAATAGTCACGAAGATGCTGTCAGTCTGACACAATTGATCGAAGAAATTTTAACTGTCATTAAATACACACTAAAAATCAATTTTGTCGAAAACGACATTTACTTCCAACGATTTATCACACATTTGAAATTTTTCTCTGAGCGGGTCTTGAAGAATAGTCCACTGGAAAAGGAAGAAAATCAGGTCGAAAACGAATTATTTTTATTAGTGACTAAGCAATATCCTGAAGCTTTTGAAGTAACAAAGAAAGTCGCAGACCTTCTTAAAACAAGACGCAATTATACCATTTCTAAAGATGAACAAGTCTATATTACGATTCACCTTGCACGAATCATTGAAAAGACCAAGGATTAAGAGATACTTCTCTTAAGATAAATACTTTAACGAAAAGGAGCATCGGAAATCTCCGTCCGTGGAAAGGACATGGATCGTGACATTCAGTTGGCGAGACCTCTAAATTAAACAAAAAAACATTTGGAGGAAAGAAAATGGGCAAATATGAAGAATTAGCAAAAAACATCGTAAAAGAAGTTGGCGGAAAAGAAAACGTCAATTCACTAACAAACTGTATCACTCGTTTGCGTTTCAAGTTAAAAGATGAAAGCAAAGCAAACACCGAAGTGTTGAAAAACATGGATGGTGTCGTTACTGTCATGCAGGCAGGTGGTCAATATCAAGTTGTTATTGGAAACCATGTGCCTGATGTACGGAAAGATGTTGATGCAGTCTTAGGTATTTTAGAACCTGTAGCTGATGAAGGACCTAAAGGCAATTTATTTGATCGATTCGTCGATATGATTTCTGGTATTTTTCAACCTATTCTTGCGCCTTTATCTGCAGCTGGTATGCTAAAAGGGGTCAATGCGATCCTTGCCTTTGCTTTAGGCTCTAGTTTTTCAGGAAGTTCAACCTATGCAGTATTTAATGCAATGGGTGATGGCTTATTCCTGTTCTTACCGATTTTTATTGGTTATACAGCAATGAAAAAATTTGGCGGTTCACCGTTCTTAGGAATGATGATCGCATCCAGTTTAGTTTATACAGGATTTATTGACGGTTCTGCCACTGCAACGTTTGCAGAAGCCGGCGGGCTGAATTTCTTCGGGATTCCTTTTTCGATCCCAGCTGCCGGATATGGTTCAACGGTAATGCCGATCATTGCTGCTACAGCCTTTAGTGCTTTTCTTGAAAAGCAATTACGGAAAATCATTCCGGATGTTGTTAAATTATTCTTGGTTCCATTTTTCACGGCACTGATTGCGATTCCGTTGACCTTTTTAGTAATTGGTCCGATCATGAATGTCGTCGCTGATGGTTTAGGAAATGGCTTATTAGCTGTTCAAGCGTTCAATCCGATCATTTTCGGTGCGATCGTCGGGTTTACTTGGCAGATTCTTGTAATGTTTGGAATGCACTGGGCGTTGATTCCGTTTGTGATCATTTCTTTATCTCAAGGAACACCAACCTCGCTATTGACTGGTTCAGGCAGTGTATCGTTTGCTCAAACTGGGGCAGTGCTTGCTGTTATGCTGAAAACGAAAAACTTACGCTTGAAAGAATTAGCTATTCCAGCCTTTATCTCAGGGATCTTTGGTGTAACTGAACCTGCGATTTACGGGATCACCTTACCGAAAAAGAAACCTTTTTGGGCTTCTTGTATCGTCGGTGGTGTGATCGGTGCAACAGCTATGGGCTTAGGTATTGAAGCCTATCAAATGGGCGGACTTGGTATCTTTAGATATACTGGAACGATCGCACCTGATGGAAATATGAAATACGCGATTTACAGCATGATCTTAGATGCCATTGCTTTAGCCGCTGGTTTTGGTTTAGCTTGGATCTTAGGATTCAAAGATGATGAGCCAACTGTTCAATTATCAAAAGAAGAAGCAAAATTAGCCGCAACTGGTCACAAAAAGAAGTTAGGTAAAGATGAAGTTTTTTCTCCATTAGAAGGAAACGTATTACCATTGAGTGAAGCAAGAGATGCTGCCTTTTCAGAAGGAATCATGGGTAAAGGCGTTGTGATCGAACCTACCCGTGGTGAAATCGTTGCACCATTTGACGGAACCATCATGACTCTGTTCCCAACAAAACATGCGATTGGTTTGATTTCAGACAATGGAACAGAAGTCTTGATCCACATTGGTATCGATACTGTTCAGCTTGAAGGCGAAGGTTTTGAATCGTTTGTGGAACAAAATGCTACTGTTAAAAAAGGGGATAAATTGGTTACATTTGATATTGAAGCTATCGAGGCAGCTGGTTACAGCACTCAAGTTCCGATCATCATTACCAACACACCTGATTATGCAGATGTGATCCCGACTTCTGAAACGGCTGTTAAACAAGGAGATATTCTCATTACAGCAGTCATTTCAAACTAATGGAGATTTAAATAAACTTGCGGGAAATGAATGAACTCATCCTCCCGCAAGTTTTCCATTTTCAACTAAAATAAATTTGACTAATGAAGGAGTAGAAATTCATGACTTTTCCAAAGAATTTTTTATGGGGCGGCGCTACTGCTGCTAATCAATGTGAAGGAGCCTGGGATGTAGATGGCAAAGGTGATTCCATCAACGATCACAATCGAGCAGGGAGCAGGACCGCAGGAACCCGCAGAACCTTTGATCTGACGATCGATACAGAGAACTATTATTATCCAAGCCATACAGGGATCGATTTTTACCATCATTATAAAGAAGATATCGCCTTATTCGCGGAGATGGGCTTTAAGGTTTACCGCTTATCGATTGCTTGGACACGAATTTTTCCAAATGGAGATGAGGAAACACCTAATGAAGCTGGACTACAATTTTATGATGATGTTTTCGATGAACTTGCAAAATATGGCATTGAGCCGCTTGTAACGATTTCTCATTTTGAGCTGCCGTTTCATTTGGGTAAAAAATATGATGGCTTTTTAGATAAACGCACGATCGGTTTTTATGAACGCTATGCCACGACTTTATTTGAGCGCTACAAAAACAAGGTAAAATACTGGCTGACCTTCAACGAAATTAATTTTGGTACAATGGAACATGGGTTACGGATCAGCGGTCTATTCAATCGTGAATATACGGAAACGGAACAATATCAAGCACTGCATAATGTCTTTCTTGCTTCTGCGAAAGCAGTAAGTGCAGGACATAAAATCAATCCAGATTTTCAAATTGGCTGTATGTTGGCTTATATCACGATGTATCCAAAAACCTGCCGCCCTGAAGATGTACTGAAAACACAACAAATCAACGATAAATTCAACTATTTCTGTGGTGATGTTCAAGTCAAAGGAAAATATCCTTATTTCATGAAGCGTTATTTTGAAAAAAATAACATTAATGTGGAAATCACTGAAGAAGATCAGCAGATCCTTCAGGCTGGAACGGTCGATTACTATACGTTTAGTTATTACATGACAACTTGTATCGCTGATGACTTAGACCAACGAGATGATAAATCTGGTGGTAATTTATTTGGCGGTGTCTCAAATGAATATCTGCCAAGCAGCGACTGGGGCTGGCAAATCGATCCAATCGGTCTGCGTTATACATTGAATCAGATTTATTCTCGTTATGAAGTGCCTTTGATGGTCGTAGAAAATGGTCTTGGTGCTTTTGATGAAGTGGCAGCAGATGGTTCGATCAGTGATGACTATCGAATCGATTACTTCAAACAACACATCATTGAGATGGATAAAGCGATCGAAGATGGCGTAGACTTGATCGGCTATACGCCATGGGGCTGTATCGATTTGATCAGTGCGGGGACTGGAGAAATGAGCAAGCGTTATGGATTTATTTACGTTGACCGTGATGACGAAGGAAATGGCACTTTGGCAAGAAGCCGTAAAAAGTCCTTCTATTGGTACAAACAAGTCATTGAATCGAACGGCGAAAACCTTTCTAATTAACGAAAAAATTGAATAACTAAAAAAAACTGTAAAATCATTTAGCCTTTCTAATAGATTTTACAGTTTTTAGTTTAATAAATGCTTAATACTATAGTCTTTTGTTTGTCTCTGTCATAAAAGTACGTTAAAATTTTAAAAAGAGAACATTTATAAAAGAGGGAGAGATTTCCATGTGTACAAGTATCACGATGACGACTGATGAGCAAGATGTTTTATTGGCTCGAACAATGGATTTTGGTGTAGTTTTAGAAGCAGAGCCAACCTTTATTCCTAGAAAAAAGTTTGTTTTTAATAATGATGACAGTGACAATCATAAAAATGACTATGCCTTCGTAGGGATGGCACGACAAGAAAATGATGCTTTCATTTTCGCCGATGGTTTAAATGAAAAAGGCTTGTCTTGTGCAACTCTTTATTTTTCAGGTTATGCCGACTACAATGATCAAGCACATGATAAAACATATCCCTTAGCCCCACATGATGTTGTTCCATTTTTACTTTCTTCTTGCGCAACGGTTCGTGAAGCCGCTGAAGTGATGGAAAATGCCCAAATAGAAAACATTTCATTAGACTTTCTTGAGACTGTTTTACCTCTTCATTGGGTCGTTACTGATGCCTCAGGTCAAAGCATCGTGATCGAATATATTGATGAAATCCTGCAAATCCATGATAATACAGTCGGCGTGATGACTAACAGCCCAGACTATCTATGGCATGTGACAAACCTTAGAAACTATATCGGTCTTTCAACGACTCAAAAAACAGAATTTCAATTGCAAAACATCATCATGAGACCTTTCGGCGAAGGCGCTGGTTCTTTCGGCCTTCCAGGTGATTTTACATCACCCTCACGTTTTATTCGGGCGGCCTTTCTGAAATCTTGTTTACAAGAGGTCGAATCAGAAGTAGACGCAGTAACCGCTGCATTCCATGTTCTTTCCAACGTGAGTGTTCCAAAAGGACTCGTACAAACAACAGATTCTTACGATTACACCCAGTATACATCGATCATGATGAATAGCTCGTTGAAATATTACTATAAAACGTACAATAACCAACGTATCCGCTGTATTGATTTAACCGCTGAAGACTTCGATGCGCCAAACGGAAAAATCTGGTCAAGTTCAGATACGGAAGATATTTTGTATCGCAACAAGAAATAAATCTAAAGAATAATCACTTATTTAGCTTAGAGAGGCAGCCGAAACTAAAACTAGTTTCGACTCCCTCTCTTTTTATCTGCTATAAGAGTTTAAATTTTTTATTTATTGGATTTTTTTTTCCAGCATAGACATAAATCGTCCCTTGATTCGGCACTTGATTCGGCAATTCTTGTAACTTTTCATTTGCAGTTACTAACTGTTTCGGTAAAATTGCTGCTGCTTTATTTGTTTCAAGCATAGTTAACATAATATCCAATGTATCTAACTCGATAATAGAGATTTCCAGTTGCTTTTCTTCATTCAAAATATCCAGAGTCGCTTTCCTGTATGGACAATCCTTATCTCTACTAATAAGAATTTTATTTTTGAAAAGCTCTGTGTTATTTCCTTTTGCCTGAGTCCAAACGATTTTTTCTTCTATCCTCTGAGTTTCCTTTAGCTGTTGATCCTTGATCTTTTTATTTACGATCATAAAATCAATCGTCCCCGCTTTTATTCCTTGTATCAACTCAGTAATTGATTTGATACAGATCTCGACTGTTTCATCAAAAATGTAGCGTTGCAGATGATTTTTAGTGATTGATTGCGTACTGCCAATACGTATTTGTGTTTCCTCTATCTGAAATGCTTCCTCCAACTCCGAAACAGTTGCTAAAATTTGTGCTGCATACGTTAAAAACTGCTCTCCTTCTTTTGTCAAAGTCATTCCTCTATTTGTTCTATGAAACAATTTTTTTCCAAGCTGATTTTCCAAACGAGCTATTTTTTTACTAACTGTTGATTGAACATAATTCAATTTTTCTGCTGCTTTGATTGTTGATCGTAGCTGAGCAACTTCGTAAAAAATTTTGAGATCATTGGTTTCCATTTTATTCCTACTTCCTTCTATTCCAATTAGGAATAATCATGATGCTATTTTTCCATTATACACATTAGCCACTTGTTTGTATAATAAGTTCAAAGAAGAAAGGACGTGCAAATTTATGCATGCAATGCAGTATAAAATTACCTTACCAAATGATTATGATATGGCTATCATTAGACAAAGAGTCAGTAAAAATGGAAGTAAAACTGATCATTTCCCGGACTTATTCCTAAAGGCCTATTTAATCATCGATACTCCTTTGAAAAAAGAATATGCTCCTTTGTATTTTTGGAAGGAGCATGCCGGCATGAATCAGTTTATTTTTGAGGGCTTTTACGATAATATTCTAGCTTCATTTGGCTGGCAGCAAATCGCTATTGGCGTTCCACTTCATTTGGAGCTATCAGAAAATTTCACTCAAGCAAGCTATGTTCTCGAAATTGAGCACTGTATTCAGGCAACTGAACAGATGACCGCTCCAGTATTTTCTCTACAACCTGAACTCTCTTTAGGTAAAGCTCTTATTTATAATCCTGATAAATGGGCATATGCAGAATTTTATTTCTTTGAGCAAATACCAAAAGAACTTGTAGAGACCGGTACGGTTTATGAGCTACTTCACTTATCTCAATAAATATACTGACAGGCGTTACAGCCTAGTCATTTAGCTAAATGCCAAGCAGAAGCAACCCTTCTTTCGCCAAACGCATAAAGCCCAAAATAATTATAAATTTGAAAAATCATGATTGATGATTTCAAGTAAACGAAACGCATCATCTTCAAATTCAAATTTCAAAATACAGCAATTACTTAACCGCTCCTTTTGATCAATACTGCTAGTATGAGCCCACGCACGCATAAATTGTCGGCAGGCAGCACCATGGGACACAGCTAAAACGATTTCTCCAGAATTTTTCATTAGAGAAAACACGGTCTCAGCAATACGGTCTCTAAACTCCGCTTCTTTTTCTCCACCATATGCTGCAAAAAAATCCCCATATGGTAAGGATGGATTTAAGCTTTCACTCTCAGATTCAAACGCGCCAAAGTTCCATTCTTTCAAACCCTTGATTCGCTGATAAGCCATACTGGTGACTTGTTCTAATGTGTCACTCGCTCGTTCCGAGGTTGATGCATAAGCATTATCGAACACAATTCCCTGCTGACGAAAGTATTCACCAGCAATTTGAGCTTGACGAATACCTTTTTCTGTTAAAGGTGAATCACACCAACCCTGAATTTTTTTCTTTTGATTAAAGAGAGTCTCTCCATGTCTCATTAGATATAGCGTTTGTGTTGTCATCTTCTTTGCTCCTTCACGTTTCAGTTTCTTTTATCATAAACGCTGGAGTGAACTCTAAGTCAAGTATCAATTCAAAAAATCATTCTAATAAACGGCCATCGTCATGCCAAGCACCATACATTTTATTCTCTCTCGTATGTTCAATCAATTTTGCTAATCGCTTCTCAAAGATTTCCGGCTGTACTTCTTTGTAGCCTTGAATCGTATCGATTCGAATCCGACGATACAATTCTGGAAATGCCAGAAAATTTTGATAGCCGATCGCTTCTTCCTTTAAACGTCTTTCAATTTCTTCATCTATCTTGAAAGAAGCTGTCCGCATATCTGGTAAAATTTTTCTACCGTGTTCGGTCATCTTTCCCAAGCGTTCTAATCGGCGAACCCGCTCTTTATTTAACTCTGTCCATGAGCTTTTAGACCCTCTTGGCGATAATCGTTGAGCTGTTTGAGTCTCTGATGCTTTCTTTTTGATTCCATCGATCCAGCCAAAACATAGTGCTTCTTCAACTGCATCCAGATATTGGATTTTACCTGGTTCAGGTTTAACACTGACGATCACCCAACAATATTTTTGAGTGTTACTATTTTCTTGTAGCCAGTCTCTCAACTCTTGTCTGGTCGTTACTGGTAGTAGATTATCGATCTCCATCTATTATTTCCTCCATACTTTGATCGCTGTATGTCTGTGCTAGTTTAGCAATTTCTTGTTGGTGCAACGTACGTAATTCTACTGGTGCAATGACCTTCACGCCATGACCAAACATCAACAAAAATGGTAAAATCGTTTTTTGTTGATTCGCGTATAGATTGACTTCGATGTGTGTCTCCAATACTTGAATTTCAGCTTCTGTGTAATAATCATATAATTTCCCTAAATCTTTTTTGGGAAACTGTAATCGAATAGCACTGCCAGGGTGTTCGATTTGCTTCTTCCTTGAAGAATCGACAGGGGTGAATGTCCTTGTTTGAACATCTAATTGACGAATTCGGGTGATTTTAAAATACCTGAATGCTTCTCGTTTTTCACAGTGAGAATACACATACCAACTGCCATTATTGAGTATCACTTCGTAAGGATGAATCACTCGTTCAGTATGCTCCCCTTGATTGTCGATATAATCGATCAATAACTTTTGATGCTTCTTTAAGGCAAGATTGATTTGATTGATTTTGTACATTGTTTCTAATTCAATTTCCGGTCGATGCATCGTTGGTGATTCAAAAGAAAAATGTTGATTGACTGGCTCCCCAATGTTTGTCGATTTTTGAAGCAGTTCGATTTTTTCTTTGATCGTATTTCGCTGATCGGAAATGCCAAACAAACCTTCTTTGACATCCAGTGCTTCGAGAATCGTTTGTTTTTCTTCCCCACTATAGGTATAGGTGCGCAGCTTAAAGGACTCCATCAGTGAAAAGCCGCCATTGCGTCCTGAATGAGAAACAATAGGAAAACCAGCTAGCTCAATTGTTTCAATATCTCTGAAAATCGTCCGTTTGGTTACCGCAAATCGTTCCACTAATTGGGCAGTTGAAATGCGGTCATTTTCCAACAGTAATACAATGGTCGCTAAAATTCGCTCGATCTTTTTCATTGTGTCCTCCGTCCTGCATTCAGTACTTGTAGAAAAAAGGATAAAACCAGTTGTTGCTTACTAGTTCTATCCTTCGTAGTTTATTATAGATCACGATACTTGATGGCTAATCCTTTTAAGAAGTTTCGCGCATAACGGTCTTTACATTCTTTGTAGTTTCTATGACCTTCTTTTCTAAGAATCGCGCTTAATTCACTATCTGAAGCGTAAACTCCTGCCAATCGCAAAACATCCAGCATATCATCACTGGTCAGTGCCAAAGCGATTTTGACTTTTTTCAACATCACATTATTCACATTACGCTGACTCGTGATCAAAAAGGTCGGCTTAGGTGCAGCCCCGTTTTTAACTGGCGGGTTGCCTCGTTTGAACGTGATCAATCCATTCAAGAACGCTTCCAGTGTTCGATCATCACAAACAGCATCTCGTGGTAGCTCGTCTTCTTCTTTTTGCTTCGTTAGTAATACTCGTAACTCATCTCTTGTCACATCCAGCTCACCTAATTTAAAAATTTTGATCATGTCGGTGTCTTTGATATCCAGTGCATAGCGTAAACGAATCAGTATGTCGTTATTATTCATTTTTCCCCTCCAGAAACTGTTTCTTCGTCTCTTTAGTATAAAGGTTTCTTTTGGAGAATGCATTAATTTGTTTTAGGTTTTAACGGGATTCTCTTACTACTTGATAATTTGCTAGCGTTATCCATGATAAACAGCTTCGATATTGTACCCGTCTGGGTCAATAATAAAGGCTGCATAATAACCAGCTCCGTAGTCCGGTCTGTCCCCTGGTTTACCATTATCTGTTCCTCCCGCTTCTAAAGCGACCTCATAAAATTTATTAACTTCTTCCTTCGAAGCAGCGCTAAAAGCAATATGAAAAAAGCGCGGTTCTCCTTCTGACAGCCAAAAACTTCCCCCTGGATCTCCATTAGTAATGTCCTTTTCACCAAAGCTTACTGACTTACCAAAATCCAATTTTATTTCGTTGCCTAAAGTGGCTAATACTTCTTTGTAAAATTGTTTACTCTTTTCGATATCGCTTACATTTAATGCAATATGATCGATCATTTTTTCCACTTCCTTTTCTTTCTATTTCTTATAACCAATATAAAAACATACGTTCTTTTTGTCAACTAGAATGTATAATTTAAGTGTAACACTGAAAATTGAGGGCGAAAAAGCCTGTTATAATAGTGTTGACGAATTCTATCAACTAGGAGGTATTCAGCTATGACTTCATACACACACCTTACTATACGTGAACGAGAAATGATCTTTCTCTATCATGGTTTTGGATTCACTATTCGTAGAATTGGACGCTTAATCAAAAGAAGTCCGTCAACTGTTATGAGGGAGCTTAAAAGGAACACTACAAAGTTTAGAACATACTCACCTTCTCTAGCCCAAAAATCGTATCATAAGAACAAACAGAAATGCGGGAGAAAGAGAATCTTAAATCAATCACCTTATAAAGAAACCATTTGCAAACTACTTTTTGAAGACCAATGGTCTCCAGAACAGATAGCGAATAGAATTAACTTAGAGAGCAATGAATCGATTGTCAGTTACCCTACTATTTATCGCTCTATTTATGAGGGTCTATTTGATGAAGGATTTCCTGTAGGTAGTCCTGGTGCACGCAAAATGTTAAGACGAAAAGGAAGAAAATCAGTGAATAAAAGAATTGGTGATCGCCGTGGAAGATTTACGGATGTGAAAACGATTCATGAGCGCCCAACAAAAGCTGAGGCTAGAGAAGAACTTGGGCACTGGGAAGCTGATACTGTATTAGGACACCGAGGAAAATCATGTCTTGTCACACTCGTTGATCGGAAATCTCGATTTTTACTAGCTGGCAGAATTCCTAAAAATGATTCAATCTGTGTAAGGGATATGATTGTAAAATTAATGTCTCCTCTAGAGAAAAAGCAACGTAGAACTATTACACCAGACAGGGGACCAGAATTTGCAAAATACAAGTACTTCAGTAGAGTATGTGGCATTGATTGTTATTTTGCAGATCCTTGGTCTCCATGGCAGCGTGGTACAAATGAAAATACAAATGGATTAATACGAGAATATTTACCAAAACGTACAGATATGACACCTATTACAGAAGAATATATTGAATCTGTCATTTATAAATTAAATAATCGACCTAGAAAATGTTTGGATTGGAAAACGCCTTTTGAGATTTTTTATAATAAGTCAATAACTTTAATTCCATAATGCTAGCTCAGTAAAACATATTTAAGGTCGATGTCTAAGATATACCTTTTATGAATAGCTAGCTAAATACTATACCGAGGTAGTCTAAGATTGCATGGATTAAAACAGGGACCATGAGATTACCACTCTTTTTGAAAACTATTGAAAAAAATGCGGAAGCGAGTATCCCTTGTCCAAAAACGTTACTCAATGCTTGATTAATGAAATAAGATATACTTTCAGCGTGCATAATTGTAGGTAAAATTGCATGGCCTATTCCAAAAATTGCGCCACTAATAAACACGCTTACCCAAAAACTATACTCGTGATCAATTTTATTAAATAAGTATCCTCTAAAGATAAACTCTTCTGAAAAAGCTACGAATATTAGATAATAAAAAGAAGTATACCAACCTGACATTGTAAAATCTTGATTATATATAAACAACGTTAAATAAACAGCACTCAAAATAATAATAATAGCCGTTTTTTTATTAGTTATTCCAAATTTTTTTAGTGGCCACTTTTTAAAAAATATAGGTACCATCAAGAGAAAAACAAAGAAGAAGTTTCCCATAAAATCTATCAAAAATCGGAAAACTATATTGTTTTCTAATATATCCTTATTATTTATTAGCAAATTATGGTGGAACATATATTTATACAGAAGAGATGAAAAATATAGATTGATTAGTGTAAACAAGATAGGCACGCTAATATTTCTTAATTTAATTGACATTTTTCTTCCTCGTTTCTTCATTTCTATTATTTCTAATACGTCTATTTTATCAGAGTATTTGACTCAAAAGACAAAATTCTTAAAATTAATAACTAGGCGAAATACTAACGCATAAAAAATGTTGCACTTAATTTGACAATCTGAGAACCGTTTTTTCTGAATATTCTTGCTGAAATCAAAAAAAAACAGCTCGAATAATGTCCGTTGTCAGGACTCGATCTGTTTTATTTTCTTTCAATACATGATTATTTTAGTGTCGTCTCACAGTACTTTTTGTTAGTTACTATTGTTACTTTATCTTTCTAACCATCGTAATGTCTGTTTCCAAATACCCCATCTTTTTATATAAGTGGTAGGCAGATTCGTTATGTGCAAAGACGTGTAAGCCAATCTCTTGAAGTCCATGTTCACGCGCCCATTCATCAATCGTGCTCAAAGCTCGCTTACCATAACCTTGGCCACGATACTTCTCGTCGATCATAAAATCATAAATAAATCCTTTTTGATCAGTGACCTTTATCCAGATGATCCCGATCTCTTCTGTTGATTCAGAAATGAATAGAGAGAAGAGATAATTGTCTTTTGTCTCTGGGCCGTCGGGCAACAAGTCCGTAAAACTTTTTTCAGCTAAACCTAAAGCTTCTGATTCGGACCAAGTACCCGCTTTGATTTTGTCTTTTGCATATTCGGAAATGGCTAAGGCTACATAGTCCTTAAACGTCTCTTGACGCATTTTTTCTAATTTCATGATTTGCTCCTTTTTGATTGAGATCATTTTCCTAATAAAAACAGACCGAAAAAAGACATTTGTCATATTCCTCGGTCAGTTTCTTTATTGTGAGCTTATTTCAATGACACATTTTTATAGTAAGGAGCACCAATTGCACGGTACACTAATCCTTCTACTCGTTCATTGACTAAGAAAGCCTCTGATGCTTGATATAATGGTGTTACTGGTGAATTTTCCATCAATACTTTTTGCGCATCTAATAATGTATCCCAGCGTTTTTCGTTCTCTGTTGCGTAAGTTGTCGCTGATTCTTGTAATAATTTGTCAAATTCTTCGTTGCTGAATTTGCCGTAGTTTTGTTCGCCGCCGGTTCTGAATAATTGTAAAAAGTCATACGGATCAGCATATGTTGCTGCCCAACCTGCTAGTACAACATCAAAATCGCCCTTGCTCATTTGGTCTAAACGGTTTTTAAACGGTACACTTGAGATCGTTACTTTCAAACCGCTTAAGTTTTCAGTCAATAGACCTTGAACATATTCAGATAATTTTTTCGCTGAATCTGTATCTGACGTCAATAATGTGATCGATGCTGAGTCAATGCCCAACTCTTTCTTAGCATCTTCCCAAAGCTTCTTGCCGCCTTCGATATCTGTCTTCATCAACGCGCCTGCTTCTTCAGCAAAATCTTTGCCTGTTTCTTGGTTTGCGATCCCCTTAGGAACAAATGCTTCGATTGCCATTGAACCATCTTTTAAGATGTTTTTCGCGATTTGATCGGAATTGATCAAGTTTGTGATGGCATTTCTAGCGTTTTTATTCGCAAAGATCTCATTTTCAGTATTGTATTGTAAATATGAAGTCGATGGATAAATACGTGTCACTAATTCTGGATTGTCTTTTTCTTGATCTACGTATTCGCCTTTGATTGGTGCGATATCTGTTTCGCCCGCTTTGAATAAGTTCACGTTTGTACCGATTTCTTTACTTACTTGAACGTTGACTTCATCTAATTTGACTTTGTCTGCTTCACGGTATTTATCGTTTTTGATGTAGTTCCATGTGATGCTTGTGCCGTCCCAATCTGCTAATGTGAATGGTCCGTTATAGATCATATTGTCGCTGTTTGTTCCATAGTCTTTTCCTTTTTCTTCCACAAATTTTTCATTTAATGGATAAAAAGTTGGTTTAGCTAAAAGAGAAGATAAAAACGGAATTGGATACTCTAGATTGATTTCTAAAGTGTAATCATCTAATGCTTTGACGCCTAGTTCTGACGCAGGTTTTTCTCCTTTAGAAATAGCTGTATAGTTTTCAAATCCATCGAATAAATACGCATATTCTGAACCTGTTTTTGGTTCTACTGTACGTTTCCATGAATAAACGAAGTCATTTGCTGTGACAGGATCACCGTTACTCCATTTTGCATCTTCACGTAACTTGATGGTATACGTTTTTCCGTCATTTGTTGGTTCTACGACTTCTTTAGCGATTGCTGGTGCTGATGTACTATCATCCGCAAATTCGTATAACCCTTCCATTACTTGACTGATTGCAGAAAAACTTACAACATCTGTCGCTTGCGAAATATCCATTGTTGGTAATTCAGCGCTTTCCAACACTTTCAAGACTTGTTTTTTGTCATCTGCCGCGTCATCTTTTTTATTTCCTGAACCACAAGCTGCTAATGCCAAAACTAATGCACTGGCTGCTACTGTTGTCAGTGCCCACTTTTTCATGTTCATAATTCTTTTCCTCCTAATTTTGATTTTGTGATCAAAAGCTGTCGATCATTGCTTGGTCTAAGTCATTGACGATTGCAACTGCCAACTGATACGCTGCTTGATAATCCTGATAGGCAACATAGCCATAGTGCGTATGTGCATAACGGACAGGTACACCGATCACGATTGCCGGCACTCCTTTATTCGTTAAATTGATGATCGCACCATTCGTTCCGCCACCTTTTCGGACAGAACTCTGCATAGGTAATCCATACTTTTCAGCCGTTTCTTTGGCAAAGCGTTGGAAACGCGGATTCGTTATCATAGAGACATCAAAGTTTCTAAGCATTGGTCCCCGTTTTAGTCCTGATTGAATCATATACTCTTCTGAAAATGTGTCGTCTGCTGGACAGCCTTCAAAAACGATCGCCAAATCTGGTTTGACATTATTCATAGCAACCGTTGCTCCGCGTTCACCGACCTCTTCTTGGGCAGTCATCGTTCCAATCAAATTAAAGGGAGTCTCTTTTTTAGAAAGCTCTTGTAGTGTCTCCAACAAACAAGCACAGCCGATGCGGCAATCAAATGCTTTTCCGATCATCACATCTGTCTCTTCCAAATACTCAAATGCAACATCAGGAATCACTGGATCGCCGATCGCAATATTTAGCTTTTCTGTGACTTCTTCCGCACTGATACAGCCGACATCAATAACCATATCATCAATGGTTTGTGTCTCTTTGCGTTCTGCATCCGTCATAAAATGCGGTGGTTTACTAGCGATGATTCCAGGGATTTCCTTACCATCCGCTGTTTTAATACGCACGCGGTGAGCAGGGATCGTATTTGGTACCCAGCCACCTAGTGGTAGAAAACGTAATGTGCCATTGGGTTTGATAGCTTGAACGATAAAGCCGACCTCATCACTATGTGCATCAAATAAGATTGTTGGTCTATCCGCTTTATGTTCCCCGACCTTCATGTACACATTACGGATATGATCTTCTTCCACCTGCGCAAAAGGTGCTGAAAATTCTTTTGCAATCGCTACAACATCATCTTCAAAACCTGATACACCGGACGCATTGGATAATTTCTCAATTAAATGTAAAGATTCTTGTTTCGTCACGTCCACAACTCTCCTCTCGACTTTTTGATTTATTATAAAACAGATTCCACCGAAGTGTAAGTTAAATCTAAATCTGCAGCAACTGCTGGATTTGTCAAAGCACCATTTAATGTGTTGACCCCCGCTAAAAGAGCAGGATTTTGCTCAACTGCTTGTGCAAAGCCTTTATTGGCTAGTTCTAAAACATACTGCAGAGTTGCATTTGCTAAAGCAAATGTTGCTGTTTGCGGAACAGCTCCCGGCATGTTTGCGACAGCATAGTGGATCACACCATGTTTGGTATAGGTTGGATGCTCGTGCGTTGTTACTTCATCGATCGTTTCAAAAATTCCGCCTTGATCGATCGCAATATCGATGATCACGGAATGTTCCGGCATAGATTTGACCATTTCTTCTGTTACTAAAACAGGAGCTTTGTGTCCTGGAAGCAATACTGCACCGATCACAAGATCCGCTTCTTTCACTGCTTCTTGAATATTAAAATGATTTGAAACAAGAGTCTTCACAGAACCAGAGAATTGATTGTCTATTTCCTGCAGTCTCTTGATATTCACATCTAGAATCGTAACATCTGCACCTAAGCCTAATGCGATTTTCGCCGCATTACAGCCAGAAATCCCACCACCGATGATCGTTACCTTCCCTTTTTTAACACCTGGTACGCCGCCAAGTAAAATACCTTTTCCTTCCGGCACTTTTTCTAAAAATTGAGCACCGATTTGTGCCGCTAACCGCCCAGCAATTTCGCTCATTGGTGCTAATAGCGGTAATTCTCCGTTCGCCAACTGAACACTTTCATAGGCAATCGTTTTCACTTTACGTTTCATTAATTCCTCGGTCAATGGTTTATTCGCTGCTAAATGAAGATAAGTAAATAACGTTAGGTCTTCTCTTAAATAAGGATACTCTTCTTTTAATGGTTCTTTTACTTTTAACACTAATTCCTGAGCCCAAGCTTCTTCTGCGGTCTTAACGATCGTCGCACCTACAGCTTCATATTCTTCATCATGGATCGATGCACCTAGCCCAGCATTCGTTTCAACAAAGACATTATGACCCTGTTTCACTAAATCTAAAACACCTGCCGCCGGTAATGCTACCCGATTTTCACCATTTTTTATTTCTTTCGGTATACCAATGTTCATCGCTCAAGCTCCTCTCATTTACTTCTTGATACTTTTTAGTCTACTTAATGATTATAATTTAATGAAAGTTTATCTGCAATACGTAGAAAAAAAGATTTATTTTCTCTTTAAATTTCCATTTATGTATAAGTAATAAAAAAATGACAAAGAGCAACGACGCTCTCTGTCATAGTATTGCTTATTATTATCCGACTTCCACTTTCGTACGCCAAGAGGTTCCACAATCATCTACGATTTGATTCAAGGTCTCAACATTCGCTTTTCCCTGTGTCGCAAACCAGTCTCTGCCGGCATCTTCTCCTTTTGCGGCAAATGGTTTGACCCCTTCACGCCAAGTAGCTCTGCCACATAAAACACCACTGAATGTTGATCCAGCTTCTTTTGCAAATTTTAATGTTTCTTGGAATAACTCTGTCGAAACGCCTGCACTTAAAAAGATAAAAGGTAATTCAGTTAACTCACTTTGCTTCTTAAAGTATTCTAATGCTTCTTTGCGACTGTAAACGGCCTCGTCTTCAGTAAATCCTTCAACATACTTCATGTTTACAGGCACTTCCATTTTTAGTACATCAATATGGTATTGTGGTTTTGAAAATTCGATCATTGATTCCAAAACTTTATGAGGTTTTACTCGAGCAAATGCTGCTGAACCGGCATCTAAGATTTCTGTATCGTAGGTTACGATCTCCACAAAAAATGGAATATCTTCACCTAAGCATTCACTGCCGAGACGTTCCACGAAAACATGTTTTAAATGATTGATCGACTTAGGCTCATCTGGATCATAATACAGTAGAAACTTGATGGCATCTGCGCCAGCCTCTTTCAAGCGTGAAACAGACCAATCTTCTAGTAAATCCGGCATTCTTCCTGGAGTTGAAGCATCATAGCCGGTTTTTTCATAGGCTAAAAGTAACCCACATGAGTTGTCGCGAACTTTTGCTGCTGGTAAGCCATACTCCGGATCTAGTAAAATCGCTGAAGTATATGAGGTCAATTCTTTCGCAGCAACTTTTTTAAAATCAATGATTTCTTCACCGGTTGCAGTAGTAGCAGCATCTGCAATCATCTTTTTCAATGACCCACGCTGATCGATCGCCAGCGCTTCTATCAAACCTTTTTCATTTGACAAACGGTTCATAGCATCCATTTTTGCTTGACTGATTTTGATCATAGTAGCAGCTCCTTTAAGTATTTTGAGGAAATTCCTCTCTTACTTTGAGTATACTATCCCTTAATTATTAAGACAAAAAGAAACACTTTCCCTATGAAAATGCTATTCATTTATTTTTTCAACGATTCGTCTTGACCTGATACGCGTTTCATACTTTATAGTTGAAAAAAAGACAGGAGGCGTTTATTTATGATCAATGCAATGCTTGAATTAACGGATCAGTTAGGGATGGATTATTACTTCGTTTCCCTTGAATTCAAAGAAGGGAGTCTTTTCGTTAACAGTTTGAATAATTATTGCAAACCGATCAGTAAAACAGTAGAATTAACGGAAATAGAAGGACTATCTATAGAAGAATCAGATGGACTGGGTTACATTTGCTTTGATTTTGATGATGAGCATTACCATTTTGTCGACTACGGGAATCGGGTACTAGCCTTCTTTAAAACCCTTTTGTTCTCTACTTCACTTCATCTGCAGCCTTGAAAGGAGCCGCTCATGACGACTATTCGTGATATCGCTAAATTATCCGGCTATTCTGTTTCTACTGTTTCCCGGGTACTGAATAACCATCCTTATGTGACAGAAGAAAAGCGCAAGAAAATTTTAAACATCATGGAAGAGCTAGACTATATTCCGAATATAAAGGCCAGAAATTTAAGCAGTGGACGTTCAAAACATATTGCCGTAATGATTCCTTTTTCTGATCATCCTTATACAGATAAAATCGTTAGCGGTATTTTAAAAGCGGCCTTCAAATCTGGCTATAAGGTCACATTGCTGCCGACAAATTATGATTTAGCGATTGAAAAGCGTTATTTAGATGAGTTGGCTGCAAAAGCCTGGGATGGGATGATCATTACTTCAAAAAAAAGTTCATTTGACATCATTTCTAAGTATTTAAAATATGCGCCGATCGTTTGTTGTGAGGATACAGGAGACTATCCGATTTCTTGTGTCTCGATCGATCGGGGAAAATCTTACCATGATTTGTTTACGCTGTTGATAAAACAAGGGTACAAAAAAATCGGATTAACTGTTGGCCGTCCTGAAAAAGATAGCGCTAGTACAGCTATCGTATTGGAAGCCTATCGAAAAATAATTGGATCAACAGATTCTTCATTGATTTTTAGAGATTGTCGGACATATGAGGATGGGATCATTGCTGGAAAATATTTTTCGCAGTTCGAAGATCTTGAAGCGATCGTTACAAATGGCGATGATGTTGCTGCTGGGATCCTACAGACCTTTTCGTTGAAAGACATCACCGTAATCGGCGAAGAGAATCTGCTGTCTAGTCAGTTGTTAAAATTTCCTACCGTAGACCATCACTTAGATCAATGCGGTGAAGCTTCCTTTCATTTATTATTCAAAAATGAACCAGAAACCATCTTAGTTCTGCACACTTATATCGAAAGAAAATAAACAGGTGGTCATGCTCAACGTAAGTTGAGCGGACCACCTGTTTCTGTTTTACATGCTAAAAAGATTTCTCCTATTATAAATCAGCAGAAGTAAACACTTCTGAAACATCATCATCTTCTTCTAGCTTATCAACAAGCACTTGCAGTTGTTCCAGCTGTTCTTTGGTTAAACTAGTCTCCGTTTGCGGAATCATTGTCAACTCTGCTTGTGCTAATGTGAATCCGTTTGCTTCCAGTACATCACGAACAGAAGTAAAATCTTCCGGTGCTGTATAGATTTCATAGACCTCCTCAGAGGTTTCCAAATCTTCCGCTCCTGCTTCAAGTACCTGTTCAAACATCGTGTCCTCATCTATCGATAGTCCTTCACGTTCAACAGCAAGATATCCTTTACGATCAAACATATAGCTGACAGAGCCTGTTTCGCCTAAAGAACCGCCATTTCTTGTAAATGCCACACGAACATTGGTCGCTGTCCGATTCCGGTTATCGGTCAAAGCATACACTAAAATTGCAGTACCTCCTGGACCATAGCCTTCATAGGTAATCTCGTCGTAATGTTCATTATCTCCTGTACTACTGGCTTTCTTTAAAGCACGATCAATATTATCATTCGGCATATTCGCCGACTTAGCCTTATCCATAACCAGTCGTAACGCCGCATTTGTCGTCGGATCGGTTCCACCTGCTTTAGCGGCTACATAAATTTCTCTTGAAAGCTTCTGAAAAATCTTTCCCCTCTTTGCATCTTGTGCATTCTTTCGTCCTTGAATATTTTTCCACTTACTATGACCTGCCATGTAAATTCCTCCTTTGTCACTCTTTTCTCCTATTGTACTATTGTTCTTAATAGTTGCAACCTTTCCAGCATTTTACTCACTATAGCAGCTAGGTGATTCCTTTGTTATACTAAAAACAACTAAACTACCTTTTAATGAAATGAGGAAAGCGGATGAACATCTTCTTAAAAAAGCTCCAAAAGAAACAAGACCAGCTAAGTCCTTTAGAACAGCAAGTTCTGGAGTATATTCTTGAGCATCCAGAGGAAGTCGCCCAAAGTCGAGTCAATGATATTGCAGAAAAAATCTACGTATCAACTGCTACGATCAGCCGTACTAGTCAAGCGTTGGGCTATTCCGGTTTTCAGGAAATGAAGTATGCTTTGATCCGCCATATGGAGGACGGTCAACGTCCAATTTATCGTCCATCAAAAGATCTGTCCCAATTAGCAACCCGCGTACAATTTGAACTAACGCAAACCTTACAAGCTATTGAGCAGCCTTCGCTAGAAGCCGGAGCTAAGCTATTAGCAGAAGGACAGCGAGTGGAGTTTTTTGGTGTGGGCAGTTCTTTTTCCTGTTGTTTTGAGGCGGCAAGAAAACTGACTTTTTCTGGTAGAATCGCTGATGCGCGCGAAGACTGGGATGAGCTAAGGATCGTTGCAAATCACCTAACCAAACAAGATACCGCCATTCTTGTCAGCTACAGCGGGGAAACCATGCTGTCTCTTGAATATGCAACGATCCTTAAAGAAAGAAATGTCCCGATCATTGCCATCATCGGAGCGAAAAACAGTCCCTTAGAACAACTCGCTACCATCGTTTTTCATGTTGAAGTAACCAATGGCTATTACGGCGAAATCGATATGAGCTCCCGCATTCCTATGCATTTAATCCTTGAGCTGCTGATTCTTCATTATATAGAAGCCTATGTTGAAAAATGAACCCTCTTACTTTTTATGTAAGCTCTTACAACATCCGTGTAAGCGCTTGTTTCCTTACCTCCTTCCACGTAAACTGAATGCAAGAAAAACAAATTTTATCCATCTTTTTACTACGAAAGGAGAAACAGAATGAAAAAGAAATTTAGTTTTTGGGAATTCTTCCAAGGGATCGGTAAAACATTTATGCTGCCCGTTGCATTATTAGCGTTTATGGGATTGATCTTAGGGATCGGCAGTTCTTTTTCCAGTCCTTCAACCCTTGAATTGCTGCCATTTTTAGATCAGCCTTGGCTGCAGGTCGCCTTCCGTTTTATGTCAACAGTCGGTGGTTTTGCTTTTACGTATTTGCCCTTATTATTTGCGATGGCCATTCCTTTAGGTTTAGCCCGCAGTGAAAAAGGAGTCGCTGCTTTTTCTGGTCTAGTTGGTTATGTGGTTATGAACTTATCGATCAATTTTTATTTGACTGAGACTGGGAAATTAGCTGATCCAGACCATTTACGTGAAGCAGGACAGGGAATGGTTTTAGGGATGCAGTCCGTCGAAATGGGAGTATTAGGCGGAATTATTGTTGGGATCATCGTTTATTTACTTCATAATAAGTTTTATACGATTCAATTACCGGATGCTTTTGCCTTTTTTGGAGGTGCCCGTTTTATTCCGATCATCACTTCACTTGTGATGTCTATCGTCGGGCTACTGATCCCAATTATCTGGCCGATTTTTGCTCTTAGTATCAACAGTGTGGGGCTTGTAATTCAAAAAGCAGGTATTTTTGGTCCTTTTTTATTCGGTGCAGGGGAACGCTTGCTGTTGCCGTTTGGTTTACACCATATCTTAGTTTCAATGATTCGTTTTACCGAAGCTGGCGGAACTCAAATCGTCGATGGACAAAGTGTTTCTGGGGCATTGAATATTTTCTATGCTCAGCTGCAAAGTGGTTCACCGATCAGTCCAGCGGCTACAGCCTTCTTATCTCAAGGAAAAATGCCGACCTTTATGTTTGGGTTGCCGGCAGCGGCTTTAGCAATGTATCGAACCGCCTTACCTGAAAATCGTCACAAAATCAAAGGATTACTGATTTCTGGTGTGATTGCAACTTTTGTTACCGGAATCACTGAACCAATCGAATTTCTTTTCTTGTTTATCGCACCTGTCTTATATGGTTTCCACGTCATCATGACTGGTCTAGGCTTTATGGTCATGGCGTTACTTCAAGTCGTGATCGGCAATACAGACGGCGGCGTGCTGGATTTTCTGATCTTTGGTGTGTTACAAGGAATGTATACAAAATGGTACTTGGTTCTACTCGTTGGTGCCTTATGGTTTGCGGTTTATTACTTCGTTTTCAAGTTTGCGATTCAAAGATTCAATTTGAAAACGCCTGGACGTGAATTAGCAGCCGAAGATGTGACAGATAAAGAACGTAATTATACAAAAAGTGGAAAATATGATGGATCGTTGATTCTTGATGCACTTGGCGGAAGCACCAATATCATTTCTTTGGATAATTGCATCACTCGTTTGCGTCTCGTTATTGAAGATATGGCTGCCATTGATGAACAGGAATTGAAAAATCAAGGAGCCTTAGGTGTGATCAAATTGGATAGCAACAATCTTCAAGTCATCATTGGTACGCAGGTCGCCACCGTCAAAAATGAATTGGAAAACTTAATGGAGTAGGAAGGTCACATATGATAGATACAATTGATTTCGATACGATTATCGATAGAAAAGGAACATTTTGCACACAATGGGATTATGTTGCTGACCGTTTCGGTGAAGCTGATTTATTGCCCTTTACTGTATCAGATACTGATTTTGCAGTGCCAAAAGAGATCATTGCTTCCCTGCAAAAGCGTATCAACCATCCAGTATTTGGCTACACACGCTGGAATCATACCGCATTCAAAGAGAGTATACAGCATTGGTATCAGACCCGTTTTGATTATAAGCTCAACAGTGAATGGATCGTGTATAGTCCGTCGGTCATCTACTCGATCTCCAAGCTGATCGAATTAAAATCGGAGGATGGTGATCAGATTCTGATTCAAACGCCTGCTTACGATGCATTTTTCAAAATGATCCACGCTCAAAATCGAACGGTTCTAGAAACGAAGCTGCATTATCAAAATCACCAATACACGATTGATTTTGTTGATCTAGAAAATAAATTAAGCCAAGCTAACTGTAAAATCTTTCTTTTATGCAGCCCGCATAATCCGACTGGACGAGTCTGGACAAAAGAAGAGCTGACTACAATCATTCAATTGTGCCAAACGCATGATGTCTTCTTGATTTCAGATGAAATCCATATGGATATTTTACGTAAAGGAGAGCATCATACCCCAATTTTCCAGTGGGCAGTTGACACACAACAGATCGCTTTATGTACATCAGCCAGCAAAACGTTCAATACACCAGGGTTGATTGCTTCGTATCTGATGGTTCCAGACGCTGAGCTTCGCGAACAGTTTATGTACATTCTAAAGAATCGAGATGGACTTTCTTCCACAAGTATTTTAGGATTGGATAGTACTATCACGGCCTACAATCACTGTCACGATTGGCTTGATCAGCTAAATCATTACCTTGATAAAAATGTTCAACTGACTACACAGTTTATTCGAGAAGAATTACCAGAATTAATTGTAATAGAAGCTCAGGCAACTTATTTACTTTGGATCGATTGTTCCAACCTTCCCTTTACAATGGCGCAACTGCAGTCCGCACTGATCCATGAAGGGAAAGTAGCGATCATGGATGGTACAACCTACGGAGAATCTGGAAAAGACTTCTTGCGTTTGAATATTGGTTGTTCAAAAGAAAAACTGCTCGATGGTCTGATGCGGCTGAAAAAGAGTATTTTATATTTAAAAAAATAAAGAAAAAGCTGTTGGAAGCAAGAAATTACTTTCTTGCTTCCAACAGCTCATTTTATTTAACTACTAAACGAATAACTTCTCCCCGCAGAGAAAATGCTACTCCATCTTCGCAAACAATTGTACATTCTTCCTGTTCACCTGACAACAGTTGAACATTGATACGTCCAGTCTCCGGAAAAATGCGGTACGCCAACATTCCGAGCCCTGCAATCGTAGCAGTATCTCTGGTCTTACCTTTTTTGATGACCAGTTCTCCCATCATTCATCACTCCTTGTATCTGCTACTAAACATTATAACAGTGAAATGATTTTTCGAGGGATTTCTTGCTCGTCGATCTCTTCCCAATGTTGGATACTCTGCCCTTTTGTCGTCACTTTTAGAAATCTCTTCGGCGTAAGCGGTCTGCCAAACGAAGTATAGGCTAACTTTCGTGTCTGTCCATTTTTATCAAAACAGGTCTGGATATACGTATAATTATCTATTTTGCTCACGGAATCAGGGAATTTATACGCGTACCGATCTGTTGTTCTTACATACAAGGTTTCAGTCTGAACTAAGGGATTGAGCCGATCAATAAACGCTGCTGCATCTGATGTATTATTGTGCGTATATAGACGAAAACAAAATGCACTGACCAGCAGCAATGCAGCAATACTCACCGTTTTCTTGATAAACTTTTTTGCCATAATCATAAAAATCCTTCTTGTTTTCATTTTTTTCTACTTTATCATACTCTCTTTTGCCTAATTTTCCATCGAACTTAAGACTGATATGCAAAATAGAGAGCGAGACAAAAACTAAAAATCAGTTTTGTTTCGCTCTCTAAATCTGATAAATGGTGAGAAAAAAGCAGTCCCTTCGGAAATAAACACTTTTGTCTCAGTCTCAATTTAATTATTTATTTTTCTTTCTGCGGTAAACAACATAGCCGCCTAAACCTATAATTACAAGAGTACCTAGAACGATCAGGCTTGTTCCTGATTGCTCACCGAGGTTTGCAAGATTTCCGCCTAGATGTTTTTGTACTGGCGGTGTTGGTGTTTTTTTACTTGGCTCTTTTTCCGGTTGTTTTGAATTTGTCACAGTCAAATTGATTTGTTTTGGCTTGCCGTTCGCGTTTTCTACAATCGTGAATGGCTGTTTATCATTGGTTAATTGATAGCCTGTTGGTGCTTTTTGTTCAACAAAATAGTAATCTCCTGGCACCAGATCGTTAACTATCAATCGACCGTTTTGATCTGTGATCAGTTGTTTTTTGACAAGCGTTCCTTCACTTGTATATAAGTTAAACTCGGCACCTGTCAATGCCTTTTTACTGTCCGTATCGACTTTATTTAGCTCAACCGATCCTTGATAGTTTGTAAAGGTATCTTGGAACGTGATCTCGTGATGCTCATTTTCAGATGCTGCAATCTCAAACGGCATAACCTTTTGATTCGTTTCTAAAATATAGCCATCAGGTGCTTTGGTTTCAACAACAGAATATTTACCAGGAACCAAGCCTGTTGCTTCGATTTTACCATCAAGCGCAGTCAACGTTTTTGTTTCGAACCCTAATGCATTCGTGACTGTGACAACTTGTCCTTTGGCATCTCTAATCTCAAAACTTCCGCCGTTTAGAAGCTCGCCGTGTTCATTTTTCTTTTCAACTTCGATACTACCACGATGGTTTTCAATAGTTCCCAAGTTGATCGGCGTCGTTTCTCCTGACTGGTCAGTGACAGTAAATGGTATCCCCTCTTTTTCAAGAATATACCCATCAGGTGATTTGGTTTCAACTAAAGTATATTTCCCTGCGTGAAGACCACTGGCAGAAATGACACCATCTTGATTTGCGATCAAGGTCGTTGTTTCGTCTCCTTTAGTATCGAAAACTTTCACGACATTGCCTTTGTCATCAAGAATTTGGAATTCCGCACCACTCAAACCATTTCTTAAAAGAGGCGGCGTTTCCAGTGATTCATCATCAGAAACTTTACGGGCTGTGATCGATGCTTCGTAGTTGACGATCGATACTTCCTCTACTGGCGGATCAGTTTCTTCCCCTTCACGAACAGTGAAGTAGATTGGTTGTGTATTGATTACATAGCCTGCTGGTGCTTCGATTTCGATCAGCTTATAATAGCCTGGGCCTAAGCTGTCAATATTGATATGCCCATCTGCCCCGACTTCAATGAAATCCTTCCCATCGATTTTAACCAGTTTTTCTTCTGAGTTATTTTGACCACTTGCTTTATACAAAGCAAACTTGGCTCCAGCGATCGATAAGTGTCCTGCGCCGGTTTTAGTTAATCCGATTTTGCCTTTGAAGTTTTGGAATTCGCCAAGATTGATCGTTTCAGGTTTTCCTTGCGCTTCACCCACAACATTCAGCCAGATCGGGTATTCATCTTTGACGTATTCCTGTCCGTTTTCGTCTAATGGCGCCTTGGTTTCAGATAGATAGTAACGTCCAGGAGCTAAGCCTTCATAGCTGACAATTCCGTTTTCAGCAGAAGTCAAACCACTGGCAATCAACTCTCTATTGATCGAGAATAAGCTGAACTCTGCGCCTTCTAACGGGTTGCCTTTACTATCAACTTTTTTGATTTTAAACGACCCTTGATAATCAGTTAACGTTGCCTCTACAGTTTCGGGTTTTCCTAACGTATTTGGCTCAACGACTACTTTGACTTTTTCTGTATTCACTAAAAACTCGTGATTAGGTCCCGTGCTTGTTTCTCTAAAGTAATATGTCCCTGGTGCTAAGCCATCAACAAAATAGCGGCCATTTTGATCGGTTGTTCCTTGGGCAACTGTCTTACCATTTCCATCTTCCAAGACAAATTCAACACCAGCTAACGCCTTTGTTTCTGTTGAAGTTTCTCCATATTTGGTGATTTCCGCACTACCTTTGTAGTTGATGAAGTCATCCGCCAAAATAATTGGATCTAACGGCTTGTTGGAGCTTTCCGGAACTACGATATTGTCAAGAACCTGCGTATTTAAGACATAATCATTTGGATTGCTGATTTCTTTGATCTCATATGTGCCTGGTCCGACATTTGCGAAGACAACACGTCCATCAGGTTTGGAGGCTGTAGTAGCGACAGGTGTTGTACTTCCTTTTTTATATAAACCGAAGACTGCACCTGCTAGCGGATTGCCTGCTTCATCCTGTTTCATAAATTGAATTGTTGCTTTATAGTTGATAAAGGCTTCTTTCATTCCAATTTGGATCAATTGGTGATCACTATTTTCAGCCACTTCAAAAGGTACCGGATTTGTGTTGAGAATATAACCTGCCGGTGCTTTGGTTTCGATCAATCGATATTTACCCGGTGTTAATCCGTGAATTGTCAAAACACCTTTTTTGTCAGTAGTCAATGCCTGATTCACAGATTTAGGCAGCCAAGTTCCTGTTACTTCGTCGTAGACTTCAAGTCTAAACTCAGCACCAGAAAGCAATTCTCCTTGCTCGTCCTTTTTCACTAACTGAACGGTTCCAAGCTGATTTTTGATTACCACAGGCACACCATCTGTTGTCTGTTGATTGATCGTTACTTTTTTACCATCCACTAAGCTTTGGTCGATCGTATAGCCTTGTTCTGTTAATGTTCCTGTTTCTTTTAAAATATATGTGCCAAAAGGCAGATTACCAAATGTGATCAACCCATTACTGCCTACGGTTCCAGAACGTAAAATTTGTGTTTGGTTTTTATCCCATAATTCAAATGTTGCTCCTTCTGGAAGAACATTGCCGTTGTTGTCTTCTTTTTTCAGAATCAACTGTCCGCGGATTCCTGAACTGGAGCCGCCGCCTTCACTTACCGTAACATCTGTTTTACCGTCAGACGTATCATCTACTTCGGTTTTTCCTTCACTGGTAATATGAACTTGATTAGAAACAGTTCCTTTGTTTCCTTCAAGAAAGACCATGCTCTTGTATTCCATGATCAAAGGTGTATCAAATTCTTGATAGTTATTGACGAAGTGAATCGTCATTTTTTGTTGTCCAGTTTGATTATCTGTGGTTAGACCAACAGTATAATCCTGGTCTTTGACTAGTTCTTTCGTTCGGTCGATCGTGATCGTTCCATCTACGGCCACAGTCGTGCCAAAGATATGCAGACTGTCAAGATCGATAGATTGATTGTCTGATGGCATATCTTCTACCGTGACATCGTATAGTTTTGACTGACTGCCATTTAACGTGACTGACCAGTTTACAAAACCATCTTCGTCTTGTTTTCCGCTTTTAAAACCAAATTCATCCCCGTGATTGACAGTGACTTTTCCATGTAAGGTATGATCTTCATATTTATCATTACTGAAGACTGCATCATTTGTGTACTCAGCATGGATCTGTTCGTTGGTTACATCCGTCTTAAATTCAATCAGATATTGTCCTGCCTCATTATCTGGGAATTCCACGATCAACGTTTGATTGTTTGCAGCAGACGGTTGTTCGATTCCTAACTCACGGTATTCTTCCTGCGTCAATTCATTTCCTTTGATCACATTACCGTCACTTGTAACCGTATAGTGGTAGATAGTCAATGAATTTAAGATATATTTTTGATTAGCTGGAATCGGGTCAGTTAATTGTGCGTTCACTAAGTCTTTATCACCGTAGTTTACTGTTACCGTCCAGGTGATTGCTTTTTCTTGTGCATTATAAGAACCAGATTTTGCCCCATTATACTTTGTTGGTTCGTTCGGTTTAAACGTAGCAACATCTTCGTTGGTGATCGTCTCTCCATCATCAGTGGTCCAAGTAACTTTAGCTGTGTTTGTAAATTTTTTATCCGGATCATTCTCCGGCACTGCCTCCGGATCATACGCAGTTGTATAGCTGATTTTAAAGGCATGATCTGTTTTTACATAATTGCCGATAAAGACGATTTCAAACTGATTTGTCGTTTGATCGTAATCTAACGTATAATCGGTTCCAAGAATCAAGTCCTTCTTTGCATCCTTATCATAGATCACTAGTGTGTCTTCTAATAATGTCAGCCCTTTACTCAACGTATCGGTCATCTTCCAGTTGTTCATACTGTAATGATTCAAATTGACATCCAAATTCCAGCCGACTGTATGATTTGTGTAGTCCACTTGGCCCAGTTTTTTGATCACGTTTTGTGGATTCAAAATACCTGAGCTGGTATCGTCTTCACCCGTCTCTGTTTTAACTGCGTTTGTGATGGTTGTATTTTCATCAACAATACCGTCATATCCTGTTTGATACAATACATCGACCGCTGTATCTACTGTGCCGATAAAATGAATTTCAAATCCATGGCCTGAAGAAGTGTCTAAGGTATAATCCTGCCCTTCGACTAGTTGTCTGCCGCGCACTGGACGCCCATTTTGATCGAAACTAACTTCGTACAGCTTGATCGTCCCATCTACTAAAAACATGTGTTCATCTTGAAACGTATCTATTATAGAACCATTGTTGATATCTTTTTCGCCATAATTATAGTGAATTTTCCAATTGATGGTTTGATTATCTGAATCATAATCTCCTCTAGCTTTATCGATTTTTTTCCCATAACTCGTTGAAACAGTTGCTTCTGCTGTTGCATCTTCGATTCCTTTTGAAGACAACACTGCCTGATTTTGAAACGATGTAAGCCCGCCTTCATCCGGTTTGGCATCTTCATCGATTCTCGTTGTATACTCTAAACGATACGCTCCATCGATTTTGTTCGTAAAATGAACAGTCCCATCAGCATCCACCGTATACGTACTTGGATCAGCTACTTTTTCAGAGCCTTCAATGACATTCCCGTCAAAATCAACGTCTACCTGATAAACGACGACACTTTCATATACTGTGCCTGCCGGAAAATTTTCAGTAACTACAGCATTTTCTAACGTATCTAAGGCTTTATTGATATCGACATTCCAAATAATTTTATCCGGGTTTTGTTCTTTATCAAAATGTCCTTTTTTATCAATATTGTCACCAGAATAATTTGGCTTGATCGTCACTGTTTCACCAATATCCTCGTGACCAGGCGGCACAATCACGATTTCGCCGGGGCCGTCGATATTGTCTTTATCAAATTCACCAGTAAAATGAAAATCCCCTTCAATATCAGAAGCATGTTCAATTTCATCCGTGAAAACAATCGTGATTTTTCCATCCGTGCCTATTGTGACATCTGCATAATGATTACCGTCAGCATCATTCAGCGGATAAGTTTGATTTTGTGTTACTTTTACTGAGTCCGGCAAATTGAATTCATAATAATCTCCAGCCTGCATATTCTCACGTACGGTCTCATCTAATGTAAAATTAAAATTGAAGTGAATAGTATCATCGATTGTCGGATTTTCTACTGGATTGCCGTCTTTATCTGTATAGCTTAAATCCATATTAGTCAAAAAATCATCGGCAATACCTAGATCATCATAAATATTCTGAATGTTTACAGGGTCTCTTCTCAGAGTTGAATTTTTTTCTTGCGCTGCTTTTGACTCTTTTATTCCACCCGTTTCTGAGGAAGAACTTGTTTCCGTTGTAGTTGAAGACACCGTTTCTGTTGATGCACTTGAGTTATTTATTGTTGAATCGGTCGTCGTACTCTCGGTCAAAAACCAGCCCTCTGGCAAATTCAATACCTTGCTGCTATTTCCTAAAGTAAACTGCACTTGTTTTTCACTGCTAGCTTCAGCTACTTGTCCTTCAATTGTTAATGAAAGTTCTTCATCTACTTCACCAGCGACCGATAATTGAACTGCATTATCAACGATCTGATAGGTTCCCTTAACACGCCCGCTTGCATCCTTTAATTCATTTGAAGAAGAAGGCATTAGTGTCAACCCTGAGGAGGATTGTATGACTGCTTTTTGCTCTTCTGCTGTTTTTGCATCGAGCGTTAAAGAAATAATCGCTCTTTCTTTTTTGCTGGTAGGATCTAAAGAAACACTTTTAAGGCTTACTCCCTCTTCCCCACTGATCAACGTTTCAGCAATCGCTATTTGTGGGATAACGAATTGCAATAATAGTACAATAGTTAATAAAACATGAACAAATTTTTTCATTTTCTATCCTCTCCTAATACATAGTCAATTACTAGAAACCTTCTTCTTTTATTCAATTCGACTTCTAATTTGCTTTCTTATAGTAGCAGTAGAAAGCGTTTAACATCCGTCATCTTTTGCACATTTTTTTGTTGATTTTTGAAGTTTTATATTTTTTTCATTTCTTTTTCCTTAAAAGGGTTAGCGTTCCTGAACAATTTTCCATAGTACTTTATCAAGTTCTGCATAGTCAACTTTCGTCAGCTCCGTATTAAAAATCAGATTAGGAACCTTTCCAATTTTTTCCTGCGGAACTTTGCTCGTTGATACGACTAGCTGATATTCTGATCCTTGTATCTCTGACTCTCTTTTAATCTCTAAATTATAATCATTTTTATATGCTTCTCCTAAACGAATTATCACACGCTCTTCTTCTAAAATGGGTAAATTTGTAATCAGTACGATCGTGATCTTTTTTTCGAGTTGCGGTAATCGTCCAATGAATGCATACATTAAAATATAACGCGGAATCAAGAAATTTTTTTGTAAAAATATATCATCTTTCGTTTGCTCAGCCAGTGAATCAATTAAACGGGTCAGCTCATTGATCAAAACAGGATACTTAAGCTGTATACGATTCCAATAGTTATATCTGGTATTACTGAACTCAAATCCTCTAAACATCTGACAAAACATATGGGAACTAAAAGCATAAGCAGTCAAATACTTCACTTCTCCTTCTGAAAGTTCTATATTATCTAGATGCTCTTTCGCCGCTTTTCTCAAACTGACGATAGATTGATATAGCGCAGTATTATTTGTTTCATGGAATTGATAAATCCTTCGCTCGATTTCTAGATTGGAATAGTAATCATCTACTGTCAAAGCTGCTGAAAACATATACGCCGCTTCTTCCTTTGTCCAACCACTTCCTTCAAAGGGTTCTTGAAGATACTCAAAAAATTCTTGAAAAAATTCATTATTCTCTGTGTTTTCCCTTACCTCTCTTGAAAGCGACACAGAATGCCCATTTTGATTTCTTGTTAGACAGATTGCAACAAAATAAGCCATACTCTGACGCTTTAGGGCGGATAATTCAACTTTAAAAAAAGCTTCTACATGATTGATAATCTCATCTACACGATGGACGGATACTTGGGAAAATGGCCATTGCTTCCCTTTAAATAAATTCCAAATCGTTGAGTGGGCAAACTTCCTGATTTGATATTCATTACCAGTCAACTGGAAGCTGCCCTTTTGAATATCCAAATCATAGTGTTGAAGAATTTCTCTAAAATCTCTGATTATCCGCCAAATCGTTGATTCACTTGTATAATTTTCCTGTGCAAACTGAACAGCTGAATCAATATTTTCGAAAAATATCTCATAGGTCAACCGATAGCTTAATGTGTTTTGCATAATATATAACAAAAAAGATTCAATCTCGCCGGAATCCTTAAAATGAAGAGAACAACCTAATCGTTTATCGTAAACCAATTGTGATTGACCTGTTGGATCAAACTTGGTCAATTCCTCTTGAATCAGGAGCAGATATTTTTCAATCGTACGTTTGGTCATTCCAGTTTCTTCTATAAGTTCTTCCATCGTCCACCATTGCTTCGTTCGATCAAATTGACTGATCAATTGGATTTTGGTTCTGGCTTCTTTATCAAAAAGCATCAGTCCTAAATTATTTTTAATCATTCTTTTCACCTTCTTATTGCCTCTATCATACAGGAAAAAAAAATAAGATAATAATAATATGTACCAAAAAAAAGAAAAAGCATTCTTATAAAATAAGTAAACTTTTTCTTTAATAAAATATATATAATTTTAATTTTGAATCATCCAACTCAATAATTACTATCTTTTTTTCGATAAACGCTTAATGCCCAAAACAAGCAAACACAAGCACACCGCACTCAAGGCACCAAAAGAATCCAGCATGACATCTTGAAACAGGGGACTACGTCCACCTGTCAGCATTTGGTGGTATTCATCCAATCCAGCATAGCCTGTTGCAGCCAACCAAGAAACAATACCAACTAGAATTGGCTGTTTTAGCTTCATATTCAAACCAATAAACCAGCTTCCACCTAATAGAAAGTACGTCCCAAAATGTGCGCCTTTACGAATAAAAAATTCAATAAATTTAGCATAGCCCATCGCTTTAATACTAACTTCACTGCCTGCATAGCTAAATGAAATTCCTTTTAATTGTGTTGCGAACGGCTTACTGCTCAATACATTATCCAATAGCCCCACTTGAGATTGCTGTTCATAAGTCTGTGACGAGCTAAAAAACAAGATGGCCATAATCAAAAATGCTAAAGCTATGTACAGATTGCTATTTTTTAGTTGTTTTTTCAAAATATTTCCTCTTTTCTTCTATTACATAAGTCCATTCCCGTTAACATAATGAATCCTCAACTCTTTTTCTTATGCTATACTATAAAAGTAATTTAAAGAAAGAAGGGAACCTTTATGACATATTCAATGATTTGGGATTTAGATAGTATTTTTCCAGGCGGCAGCCAATCGGCTCAATTAGAACAACGGATGCTTGACTTGAAGAAACAAAGCAATGATTACCATCAATTAATCAACCGTTGGGAACCAGATAAGGATACAAACTATCAAGAAATGGAGCAAATTTTATCATTACAAGGCATTATCTCAAATGGCTTTGGACAATGCAATAGTTTTATCAATGCATTACTATCAGCCGATACTTCAGATAAAAAAGCAAAAACACTTTCAGGTGATCTTTATGCCTTATTGCCAGCAATCCAATTAGCTGAAACGATCTTCACGAAAAAATTAACAGAAATTTCAGATGATGTTTGGACTACACTTCTTACTTCTTCTGAATTTGAAGCAATTGCCTTTCGCTTAAATGAAATTCGTCGAGATGGAAAAAAACTACTTTCTGAACAAGAAGAACACATCATCAATACTTTGTCACTCGATGGACTTAACGCTTGGAGCAGCCATTATGATACGATCGTTGCAAGTATTGCTATCCCATTTAAAGACACAGTTCTTTCAGCTGGACAAGCGTTTAATCGAATGATGAGTGATCCTGACAAAGCAGTTCGAGAAGAACTATTCACTGCATGGGAAAAAGCTTGGAAAGAAAAAGCCCCTTTACTAGCCGATACCTTGAATCATTTGGACGGTTTTCGTTTGAATCAATACAAGTTACACAATGTAACTGATTTTCTTGAAGAACCGCTAAATTACAATCGAATGCAAAAAGAAACATTGGACGTTATGTGGGCAACGATCCAGAAAAATAAACAACCGTTCATTGACTATTTAACACGTAAAGCTCAACTATTCGGCAAAGAAAAAATGGATTGGCAAGATCAAGATGCACCGATTATTTTAGGCGACTCTAAAGAAAAATCATTCAGTTTTGACGAAGCTGCTGAATTTATTTTAGAAAACTTTGAAAAATTCAGCCCGAAAATGGCTCAATTTTCTAAAACTGCATTTGAGAAAAGCTGGATCGAAGCAGAAGACCGTCCTGGTAAACGCCCTGGTGGTTATTGTACTGAGCTACCCGAAACGGAAGAATCCAGAATTTTTATGACTTTCGGTAATTCGATCAACGAAGTTGCTACCTTAGCTCATGAATTAGGTCATGCTTTTCATAGTAGTGTCATGTGGGATCTTCCTACACTTGATCGAGAATACGCAATGAATGTAGCTGAAACTGCAAGTACCTTTGCTGAATTGATCGTAGCAGATGCGACACTAAAAGAAGCGGAAACAACAGAAGAAAAAATTAATTTACTAGATACAAAAATGCAAAATGCCATTGCAATGTTCATGAACATCCATGCTCGTTTTATCTTTGAAACGAACTTCTACGCAGCACGAAAAGAAGGATTGCTAAGTGAAGATGAAATCACAGAACTAATGCTTGAAGCACAAAAACAAAGCTATCAAAATAGTCTTGGTACTTACCATCCACATTTTTGGGCAAGTAAATTGCACTTCTTTATCGATGATGTCCCTTTTTATAATTTCCCATATACTTTTGGTTACTTATTCAGTATGGGTATTTATGCTTATGCGAATCAACAAGGCAGTGACTTTGAAGATCAATACATTGCATTACTGCGTGATACTGCATCGATGACATCAGAAGACTTAGCTAAGAAACATCTTGGGGTTGATTTAACTAAGCCTGATTTCTGGCAAGCAGGAATCGATCAAGTCATCAAGGATGTAAATGAGTTTATGGCATTAACTGAACCCTACGTCAATAAATAGGAATAGTCCTATTTAATTGATTATTAGAGAGTTGGAGTGAAACTGGAAATCTGTTTTCACTCCAACTTTTTTGTAAAAAAAAGAATCAGACGATTGTCTGATTCTTAGATAATTAAGTTTATTTGATTACATACGTACTGCAAAGCTTGGTGTGAATGAACCAACGTTGCTGTATTCAACGCCTGTACTTTCGTTACCAGCATGGATATAACCGCCGCCACCTGTAGCAATCGCTACGTGGTAAGAAGCACCTGGGCTACCCCAGAAGTATAAATCTCCTGCTTGAGCTTCACCTACAGAAATGCGTGTACCAGCACTTTCTTGTGCTACAGTATATCCACCAACATTACGGCCAGTTGATTGCATAAATGCATAGTAGACAAGTCCTGAACAGTCAAAGCTGTTTGGTCCTTTAGCACCCCATACATATGGTTTACCTACTTGTGCAGCTGCGACTGAGATTGCAGAACCGCCAGTTGATGGAGGCAATACAGGATCTGGATCTGCTGGAGTAGGTGTAGGCACTGGATCCGGTGTAGGAGTTGGATCTGGTGTTGGTGTTACATTCCCACTGTTACCATTATCTGTACTTGGTGTTGTTTGATTTTCTGTTGAACCTGTTGTAGATTGTTCAGTTGATGATGCTGTAGTAGTGCTTGGCGTTGTTTCTTTTGCTACGGCCGCTTCTTCAGCTGCTTTCTTCGCATTCGCTGCAACTACTTTTTCTTGTTCAGCAATACGTGCACGTTCTGCGATCGCATCTGCTTTTTCTTTTTCTAAGCCAGCTTTTTGGTCTTCAGCTGTTGCTCTTTCTGCAGCTAAAGTTGTTTGTAATACGTTCAACTCAGCTTCAGCTTTTACTAAATCACCTTTTTGAGCTTCAAGAGCTACTTGGTTATCTTGTAAATCTTGTAATTTTTGTTCGTTTTCAGTTTTCTTTGTTTCAACGGCTTTTTTATCTTCTTGTTGTTGTTTCACTAAGTCGTTGTTTGCATTAACGATCGTAGACATCGCTGTTACACGAGTGATCGCATCTGAAACTGATTTTGCATTTAAGATCGCATCCATGTAGCTAGTGCTGTTTCCGTTGACTTGCACGTCACGAGCTTGGTTTTGGATCGCTTTTTCACGTTTGTCGATACGCTTTGTTAATTGCGTGATTTCTTTTTCTAATTTTGTAGATGTGCTTCTTAATTTGCCTTGTTCAGCAATTAAAGTTTGTGCTTTTTCATTAATAGAAGCCACTTCGTTTTGTACAGATGCTAATTGATTTTGAGCGTCAGCTTCTTGAGATTTTAATCCGCTAATTGTTTGATCTTTTTGTTGAATCTTTGAATCCACTTCATCTGCATTAGAAATTGCTGGTAATGCTACAGCTGAAAGGGTTAATGAGCAAATCATTAGTAATGGTAATAAGCTTTTCTTCACTATTCATTCCTCCGAAATTTTACTTATAATATAATCTTCATCGTATGAGTATTTTACATTCTTTTATTAACAACGAAGTCATTGTATCATAGTCACATGTCATACATATAATAAGAATGTTACAGGAGTATTTCATTTTTGAAAGGCACATAGAACAATTAAAAATACACTATTTTAACACCTCAAACGCCTATATAATAACATTTTCGATTATTTCCTAATCGTATCTTTTTATTTAGAGAATGATTGAAAGTATCAGCAACTATTTCAGGGTACTCTATCAATGCAAAGAATACAATTATAAAGAGTTAGAGCATATAGTTTCTGCTAAAAGTCATTTTTGATTTCTCTATTCTTTTCTACTCCTTTACAACGTCTTTTCTTTAGCAAAACAAAAAATCCCAGAGAAGGTTTTCTCTGGGATTCAGCATTTACTTATTTAGCCTGGAAAACGCCATACGACAGCTCTAAAGTTTGCTGCATACGGGCTAGGTGTCCAGCCAGTCGTTGTTGAAACATATCCAGAGCCTGCCGGATTATTTGACTCAACGATTTGAACTTGGTCTCCTTTGACCCCTACAACTAGAACTGTATGAACACCGTCTAGCCATGAATCAGGACTAAGGGCATTTTCATATTGGACAACGTCACCTACTTGAACATCAGACCAAGATACTTGAACCGCACCAGATTGAGTATATCCGCTATGAGGTCCTCCTGGTGTAAATCTGATTCCAGCAGCATTCAGCCAGTTTTGAACAGCAACGATACATTCACCGCTTTGTCCCCAACCCGTCGGATTTGTTTGACCAACTGAACTCAAGGCAATTTGTGCTGCTTTTTTCTTCGCTTCTGATACTTTACCGCTACCGATACTATTTGTATTTCCAGTCGGCGTTTCAGAAACTGGTGTAGATGGTGCTTCGGTTGTTGTACCATTGCTCTCTACAACGTTTGTTTTAACAAGACCTGGGTTAGCAGCTTGTGCTTCCGCTAACTTAACAGCTGCTTCTGCCTCTGCTTTTCTTTGTGCTTCTTGTTCTTTTGCTATTCTTGCTTGTTCTTGTTCTAATTTTTTCTGAGCTGCTGCTTTTTGTTCAACGTATTCTGATTTTTTATTTTCTTCAGTTGTACGTTGTGCTTCCAACTCATTTTTAGCAATTTCTTGTTCTAATTTTAGCGTATCTAAAGATGCCTGCTTTGTATTCAACTCTTTAGTCGATGTTTCTAAAACAGAAATTTGAGTTTCAACCTTTTTAGATTTCTTCTCCACATCTTCTTTATCATTTGTTTGTTGTTCTAATAAATCATTATTCGCATTGACTAATGTCGTAATCCCTTGAACGCGGCTGATTGCATCTGCGATGGATTCTGAGTTAAGGATCACATCAAAATAGCTATTGCTCGATCCACTAACCTGAACGTCACGCGCTTGGTTACGCATTTGAACTTCTCTTTTTTGGATACGTACATTTAAATCAGAGATTTCGTTGTATAATTTTGTGATTTCATCTTTTAATGTTTTTTTCTTAGCTGTCAGCTCATCGATCTTTGTCGCTGTTTCTAGCATATCTGACTCGATCTCTGCTAGCTTAGCTGCTGCTTGTGATTCTTTTGTTTTTAGGTCATTGATGATGTTATCTTGTTGTTCGATCTTTGTATCATAATCGTCGGCAACTGCTGCAAGTGGTAAAGCAACTGTTGTAAGAGTGACTGAACAAACCATCAATGCTGATAATAGACTTTTTTTCACGTTTTAATTCCTCCGGTATGTGCTGAACTCGTTTATATAAATCAAAATTATTTTTTATTTAGTCAATGGCATTATTGTATCATAGCTGTATGACATGCAGATAAAAGAGATATTACAAAATTGTTTCATGACCGTAAGACCATCTTGCTTTATTATCTAACAGTGCCAATAAAAAGCGACTATTCATTAGCAAATAGTCGTTTTAATGGATATGAAAGTAAAACAAATAGCAGCATGTTAAAAATCAATGTTGGCCCTAAGACTTTTGTGACAAATAAAATCGGTGCTACTTTTGATATTGAAAAAATAACCTGCAGACCAACTGCTATTAATTCATACGCTGTCACAAAAATGATCATCCCAAAAAATGCAGTCAATAAATTTGTATGTACCACACGTTGAAAACGGAACATCATCATGACTGTCGCAGCTAAGGCCACTGTATAAATTCCGATGATACCCAAGTAATAGCTATCACAAACCAAGCCCAAAACCAACGAAGTGATCAATAAATAACGTTTAGACAAATTCGGTACGGCCATTAGAAAAGCCAATAATAAAATATGAGCACTAGGAAAATAAATGTTATCCATCAAATTTTCAACGCCATGCGTCAACTGTCCATCGATCAGCATCAGTAAAAAGAAAACTACAGGCGCGTAGTATTTCACATTTTCTTTTTTGATCATCTGCATGTTACTCCCCCGCTCCTGCTAATCTCTTAATGATCGTAACCACAGGCATATTATACATTTCAGCATAAGGTTTTACATAAACTTCTCGATCTAAGCCATAACTATCCGGCTTCACTTTTTCGACGACACCGACTGGTAGATTAGCTGGAGAATTTTGACCTAACCCTGATGTTTGGACAACATCTCCTTCTTTGATATCCAAGTCTCCTACAATCTGACTCACGATCAAGGTGTTTTCTTTATCATCGTACGTTTTCAAAAGACCATATGAGTCGCCGTTTGCTGAATTGATCTGAACAGGAAAATGATTTGAGTTCTGATTTTTGGACGTCAATAACTCTATTTTTGAAGTAGAAGCACTAACTTCGATGACACGGCCGATCAATCCTTTTTGAGATAATACAGCCATATTTGGTTCGATTCCGTCTTTTGACCCTCGATCAACGATCAAAATATCCTGCCACATATCAGGGGTCCGTGTGACAACTGTAGCAGTTACTCTTTCATAGTTCCCTAATGTTTCGTTTAGCGCAAGTTCTTTTTTCAACGCTTCATTTTCTTTTTTCAAATTATCATTTTGAATCGACAATTCACCATAGCTATCGATTCTTTCTTTCAAGCGTTCGTTCTCATCATATGTATTGAAAAGAGTACTGATTGATGAAATACCGCCACCGATTGCTTTAGCTGGGAAAGAGACTATTTTGTCAATAAATCCTACGCTATCATTCACAGCAGATTGACCTAAATTTGTTTTCCCTTTATTCGCTCGATTGGCAGCGGTCAAACTGATGATCGTTACTACGATGATCACGACAATCAACGTAATGATTATATTTTTATTTGGATTAAACTTTTTCACATCGACACCTCGAATAATCTTTAGACTGATAGCAATAATTTTACCACTAATTTCGGACAAACAAAAGAGCTGTGGTACGACTTTACACTTTTTTACTAAATATATTCTACTTATAACAAAAAACAGAGCAGGCATAAGCCCTACTCTGCTTTTACATCAAATTTTATTGTTTTGTTGCCATTTTTTCTATTTTTCTTTTTTCTCTTCGTTTAATAATGCTTTACGTGACACGTTCACACGGCCTTGTTTGTCGATTTCAGTTACTTTAACAAGTACTTCATCGCCAAGTTTAACCACGTCTTCGACATTGTTCACACGTTCATTCGCTAATTGAGAAATATGGATCAAGCCATCTTTTCCTTTGATCAGGTTAACAAAAGCGCCGAATTTTTCAACACGAACGACTTTACCTAAGTAAACTTGTCCAACTTCAACTTCTTTCGTTAATTCTTCGATGATCTTGATTGCTTTTTTGATCATATCTGCATCAGCAGAGGCAATACTTACATTACCTTCTTGATCGATATCGATTTTAACGCCGGTTTCATCGATGATACCATTGATCGTTTCTCCGCCTTTACCAATAACATCTTTGATTTTAGCTGGAGCGATTTGAATCATTTCGATCTTAGGTGCGTATTTACTTAACTCTGGACGCGGTGCAGCCAAAGTAGAAGTTAATTCCGCTAAAATTTCCATGCGGGCTTTTTTCGCTTGCGTCAATGCTTCTGTCAAGATTTGTTCTGTGATTCCTTGGATTTTGATATCCATTTGTAGTGCTGTGATCCCTTTTTCAGTACCAGCAACTTTAAAGTCCATATCGCCTAGGTGATCTTCCAACCCTTGGATATCTGTTAAAATCGTATAGTTTTCGCCATCACTGACAAGTCCCATCGCAATACCGGCAACAGGGGCTTTGATCGGCACACCTGCATCCATCAATGCTAAGATCCCAGCACAGATACTTGCTTGAGAAGAGGAACCATTTGATTCTAACACTTCTGAAACGACACGGATCATGTATGGGAAATCCGCTTCATCAGGAATAACTTGCGCCATCGCACGTTCGCCTAGAGCACCATGACCGATTTCACGACGGCCAGGTGATCCTGCGCGCCCTGTTGAACCAACAGAGAATTGCGGGAAATTATAATGATGAATGAAACGTTTGCTGTCTTCTACACCTAATCCATCAATGATTTGATGTTCGCCAAGTGGTGCCAATGTCACAACGGACAAGGCTTGCGTTTGTCCACGAGTGAATAAGCCTGAACCATGAACACGTGGTAAAATACCGACTTCTGAAGCCAGTGGACGAATTTCGTCTAATTTACGGCCGTCAGGACGGATTTTATCGATCGTGATCAATTCACGTACAACATCTTTTTCTAGATCTTCTGCAATTTGCTTCACTTCTTTAGCTACTTGCGCTTCTTCTTCATGACCAGCAAATTTTTCAGCATAGGCTTCTTTTAATTGATCTTTGATCGCATCGATATTGACTTCACGAGCAAGTTTTTCTTCTGTCATTACGGCTTCTTTCATTGCACCATAATACGCATCGAAGATTTCTTTTTTCAGGTCAGGATCTACTTGCAAAAGTTTGATTTCCATTTTTTCTTTGCCGACAGCAGCAACGATTTCTTCTTGGAAAGCCACTAATTCTTTGATTGCTTCAAAACCAAACAGTAAGGCTCCTAGCATATCTTCTTCTGATACTTCTTTTGCGCCGCTCTCAACCATGTTGATTGCTTTTTTCGTACCTGCTACTGTTAATTCGATATCTGTTTTTTCAGCCTGTTCAACAGTTGGATTTAACACATATTCGCCGTCCACACGACCAACATCAACACCTGCGATCGGTCCGTCAAATGGAATATCTGAAATCGCCAAGGCTAATGATGAGCCAAACATCGCTGCCATTTCAGGTGTACAATCTTGTTCTACACTCATGACAGTATTTGTGATCTGTACTTCATTACGGAAACCTTCCGCAAACATTGGACGAATCGGACGGTCGATCAAACGAGCAGTTAACGTTGCACGTTCACTTGGACGTCCTTCACGTTTGATAAATCCTCCTGGGATTTTACCTACTGCGTACATTTTTTCTTCGTAGTTGACTGTTAGTGGGAAAAAGTCAAAATCTCTTGCATCTTTTGAGGCAACTGCGGCAGTTAAAACAACTGTCTCACCATAACGAACTAAAACAGCTCCGTTTGCCTGTTTAGCTAATTGACCGATTTCAACTTGTAGTGGTCGTCCGCCCCATGTTGTTTTGAATACTTGTTTTTCTGACATGTATCGATTCTCCTTTGCCCTTTGGAAAAGTCAGACAGCTACTAAACAAATGAAAAGATTCAAAAAATTGAGTCCTTTTATTTGGTTAGTAGATTTATGTAACCTTTCCAAAGATTCGATTATTTTAGTATTTTCAAGGATACTGAACCTTTATTAAATAGACTAAAAAGCCAAAAATGGCGAGTCAGAAGCAGCTCCGACGGAAATAAACGGAAATTCACAAAAATTTATAAAATTTTCGTGAATTCCTTCTTTATTTCATCAGAGCAAAGCGCTTCTGGCTCAGCCTCTCAATGATTAACGACGTAATCCTAAGCGTTCGATCAATACGCGGTAACGTTGGATATCAGTCTTACGTAGATAAGCTAATAAGTTACGACGGTGACCAATTTTTTTCATTAGTCCACGGTAAGAATGGTGATCTTTTTTGTGAACGCGAGCGTGTTCATTCAAGTGATTGATATCAGCAGTCAATACAGCAATCTGTACTTCTGGTGAACCAGTATCTCCTTCATGACGAGCATACTCTTTGATGATTTCGTTTTTCTTTTCTTTTGACATTGCCATGTTTTTCACCTCTTCTTTAATAGTCATCTCCCTACTGAGTAATGCGTTGGTGATTCGCACAACCAAGTAAAAGACGGTATGTTTTCATACAGTGATACTTTACAGGAAATAAGGTAAAAATGCAAGACTAAGCTTGAGATCAATCGTGTTTTTTTCAGCAATTTATCCCATTTTTCAACGTTTTATGATAAACTAGATGAGCAAATAAAATAGATGAAGCTAATCAAACAGCAAGACAAAACCGAAATCGTGTGTCTTCGCTTTTAGACTTTTAAATAATCGAAGGAGGAATTATCCCATGATCACCATGGAGGATATTATCCGTGAAGGAAACCCCACGCTTAGAGAAGTGGCAAAAGAAGTAGCCGTGCCGCTATCTGATGAAGATATCAAGCTAGGCGAAGAAATGATAGAATTTCTGAAAAACAGCCAAGACCCAGTCAAAGCAGAGGAACTAGCTTTACGCGGTGGCGTTGGTCTAGCTGCACCTCAGCTAGATATTTCAAAACGTATCATCGCAGTCCATGTACCAAGTAACGATTTAGAAAATCCTGAACCAACATTGAGTGCCGTAATGTATAATCCTAAAATTTTGAGCCATTCTGTTCAAGACGCTTGCTTAGGCGAAGGTGAAGGCTGCTTATCGGTAGACCGCGAAGTCCCAGGCTATGTGGTACGTCATAACAAGATCACCCTTTCTTATACTGACATTACAGGTGAAAAGCAAAAAATCCGCTTGAAAAATTACGAAGCGATCGTCGTTCAGCATGAGATCGATCATTTAAATGGTGTGATGTTTTATGATCATATCAACCAGCAAAACCCATTTGCTTTGAAAGATGGCGTGCTGGTGATTGAGTAAGTGCTTGACAAATATACAACTTTAGAGAATAATTCCTTAACGAAAAAACCAACGATCAGTTAAATTGATTGATCGTTGGTTTTTTTGTATAAATTTTTTTCTATTTTATCCATCTTACTAAATTACCTTATAAGACTTTTCGTTATTTATCTTTCTTTAATACTATATAGTAAAGTAAAGTATACCCAATTACAAATCCTATTACACCTGATAGTTCGTAGTTTAGAAAATAAGATAATGAAAGGTTGTTATCTCTTATTAAAACAATTAGCCTAACCAAAATGTAGACTGTTATAACAACCAAATAGTTTTTTCTATCTTGTTTATGCATCTAAATTATTCCCTCCTCTTGAAAAAACTATTTTTTTCTGAATTTATGAACTGAATCATAGTTGCTGACTTGCAATCAGAATACGTTTTTGCATGTTCTTCTTCTCAAAATGATACAACGAATCTAAAAATTTCTAGACTCAATGGTTAGCTACTCATGAGTAATGGAGTAATAAAGATCATAAAATTGAAAAAAGAATGAGCTAAAATGCTGTACCAAATATTTTTTCCAACTATATAAAATATACTTAAAATGATTCCCAATACTAAAAATGGAATTAAAAATATAAGATTATAATTTGCAGCTGCTGCATGATTGAATGCAAATAGTACACTAGATATTGAAGCCATAACTATTTTTAAATAGCTATGATCAGAATTAATAAAACAATATCGATAAGCAATTTCTTCTATGAACGGTCCTAAAAAAATACTTTCAACAAAAAATAATATTTTCCAATCATACCTAGCAAAAACGACTTTTGTATTTAACATAGTAGCTATTATTATGTACGTAAACAGCATTACCACAAACGTAATTATTACAGTGTAAACAGCTCTTCTCAACTTTACTATTTTTAAACTTCCAATCAACTCTTTTTTAAAGAATAAAATCGCTAGCAAAATAAGAATTATTTTTTGAATGAATAGATAAGTTGGATCAAAATAATTCCAGCTAGTTCCTATAGCTGGAATTATTTGTGTTACTAAAAAATAAATGGAAAGATATATAATTTTAAGCATTAATCAGTTCACTCTTTTCATTGATTAAGTTATGCTGGCACATAATCTGTGTATGATGTATTGGAAGTTACCGTTTTGGTATCAACATATTTATTATCTACTTTTCTATAACGTTTATAAGTAACTGTGATTTTCGCTTCTTGTCTGTACTTTTTGAATTTACCACTCTCAGAATAAGTATGACCCAATTTTATTTTTACTGGTCCCGCTTGAGTAGTTACCTCAATAGTCGACTTTCTAGATGTAGTATAGTTCCCCAAGAACGTTCTTTTGCCTTTTTTTATAGTATAACTTTGCGTTTTTGCCCATGTACGCGATTGAATCTGAGAAGTATCCTCAATTATATAATAATATTCGTCATTATCATTGATTACTTCACTTGCTTCAGAAGTTACTCCTAATGTTACGCTACCAAATAATAAACCACTAAACAAGACACTTACCAAAATTTTTTTCATAAATAAAACCTTCTTTCTTTTTGATATGGCATTATCATTGCACGAGAAAGCTATTTTTAGTAAGCACCTATTAGTTTACAGCATGACAACACTCAGTTGCTTTATCAGTTGCAACCAATCGTTGTCATAATATAATCCAACAATCGGTATCTTTTTCATTCAAAATGTCGTATGATTAAGTATGAAAATTTAAAGGGGGAAGTCTATTGGTTTTAGCTGATCGATTACGTGCACATAGAGAAAATAAAGGGCTTTCACAAGCGGCTGTGGCAACTAAATTGAATATTTCTCGTCAATCAGTTTCCAAATGGGAGACTGGAAAAGGTTATCCGGACATTGATAATCTAGTGTTACTTAGCAAAATTTATGAAGTTTCAATTGACGAACTCGTCCAAGAAAATAAAGTATTGAAGAAAAAAATTGAAGAGAATAACCAAACGATAGACGAGCATCGAAAAAAGTTAGACTGGATTCATCACCCAGGGCTTGAGGAAAAGGATGAAGGGTTGCTACTACTGATTGTCGTCATTGGTTTGTCCATAGCTGCCCCATTAGGTTTATTTATTGCCCCAATCATTATGAAACGGAATAAAAAAAGCAACACATTTTACATGTTAATTAACATTGTAAGCGTGTGCTGCATTCTAATTAATTTGTATTTTATGTTCATTATGGTTGGCGACTATCTTTTATGGGATCAAAAAATTGAAGTAAACTATACACCTGATCCTTAAGTTAAAACTGAAACATTTAATCTAGAACCATTTATTTTTGCTCGAAGATTGATTGTTACTGTAGAGGTACCCACTTTTCGCTTTAAATAGTACGTTGCTTGCTTTGAATTGTCGATTCGCAAGGATTTACCAGTAAATGAACCGGATATAGCAACCGCTTTTGCATTTTTTGCAGTAGTAATTGAATTGTTTTTTATAGTTATCTGATAACTAGCTCTCCAAGAACCTTTTCTTTCAGTAGAAACAGTGTACGTACCGTTTCCTAATGCCCTAGAAAGAGCTGGTTCTTTTTCTATTGTGATAATCAATTCTTCTCCTTCTTCTGTAATAATGCTCGAAATTTGTTTTTCTGTAGTACGTAATGGATAAGTAACAGATGTTGGAGTTTCTTCTGCGTAACTAACAGCTCCCTTACTAACCAGACTTAAAAATACTACAGTCCCAAAAATAAATATCTTTTTCATAACGATCACTCCTTTTTTATAATTAACCGTACAAAAAAGGAAATTGGAAAGAAAGCACCGTTCGGTTTGCAGCGTGTCAACTTATAGTTGCGCATCAATAATGACAAAGATATCAAGGCGATCCTTGCTTAATTTAGGACCAAGTAACAGGAGACTTATAATACCAATTCATTCGGATTAGCACATAAAAAAACTGTAAACAAAGTCCTTTTAAGAACATCATTTACAGTTTCATCTACCTGCTATATAAATAACTTTTCCCTAAATCGCCTTTAACTCTTTCAACGCTTTCCAAATCCCATCATTATCGTTGGTATCTGTCACAAACTTCGCTTCTTTTTGGATATGCGGCAGTGCATTGCCCATCGCTACACCGATTCCTGCTTCTCTTAGCATTTCTCGGTCGTTTTCGCCATCACCAAACGTAATGATATTTTCCCGCTCGATTCCGACACGATCTGCTAAGTTCAATAAAGTAGCAGCTTTTGATCCACTTTTTGGCACGATATCTACACTTTGAGGATGCCAGCGAACAAAGCGGAATTTAGAAAACTCACTATCAAACACACCATTATATGATTCATCATAAAATGCTAAGCCTTGATAGACATCATTTTCCTTATGAAAATCCCCATCATATTCTGGAGCTGCAAAATCAATCGAGCCCATTGCTTCCGCCATTTGTAACTGGCGGTGGTGATTGTTTTTTTTCACGTCGTCTAAGCCGACATACGCCAAACCGATCTCTCTTTTTTCCAGTTCAGATGAAAAGCGCTGCAACTCTTTTTCATCCAATAAATTTTGATAATACTGCTCATGATCTAAAAATGCGGCAGCACCATTACAAAGAACATAGTTTGAAAAATCTAAGTCTAAAATAATATCCTGCGCCATAAAACGGCTGCGGCCTGTAGCAACAGTCACCAGATGACCTTGCTGTCTAAGTAGTGCTAATGCTTCTCTTGTACTCTCCAGTGGTTGCTTGTCGCTTCCTAGTAATGTTCCATCAATATCAAATGCAAAAAGTTTTCTTTTCATGGCGTATTAATTCCGCTCGCTTTCTATGATTTTGGCAAATACTTGCTGCCTTCTCTGACTGCTAATGGACTTAGTTCCATCGTTGCAATCAGTTCTTGGACCCATTGAGGGTCTATTTTACTATGCTGGCGTAACGACCAGCCGATCGCTTTTTGAATAAAGAACTCATCTGTAGTTTTATCATAAATAATGGCTTTTTTCAACAGCTCAGTGTCTGTTTGCTCTTTGTATAATAGTTGTAAATTGATTGCTACACGCCGATGTCAAAAGCTTTCTTCACCATAAAAAGCAGCAAATAATCGCGGCATTTCCTCGAAGTGGCTAGCTCCCCACAACGCAAAAAATTTTCGCCAAGCATCCCCACTATCCCACCAGGCTTTTTCAATGACTAGTGGTTTGAACTGTAATACTTCTTCAAGGGACATTCGCTTCACATTTACCGTTGCTAGATCGATCGCAACATACTGATATTCTCGTTCTGATTTTGCATAATAAAAATGTACTAGCTCAAATAGTTCTACGAATGACAGCTTTTTACTCGCTTTTAAAAGTTCTTTTTCCATTGCCAAGCGTGTTGGTGCAGGGACACCAGCAAAGGCAAATAAGTTTTTCATGTAAGCAGCCATTTGCTGCGACTTCTCTTCATTTTTAATAAAGACAACTTCATTCATCTTTCTACTCCCTCTTTCGTCCATTCACGCATAACAGCAAAAAAGAGTGGGGAAAAATCCCGCACTCTGCTTTTTAATCTAAATAAGTTGTATCTGCATTGTTCAGCCATGCATAGCCTAATCCCATCACTAAACCGCCCCCGATAAAGTTACCGATCAAGGCAAAGAAGAGATTGTGCGCAACACTGCCCACAGTCATTGCTGCTAACGTTCCGTGAGAAGCGAAGTAAGCTAAGCTAAATGCCGGGAAGTTTGCGATAACGTGTTCGTAGCCTAAGAAAGCGAAAATGAAGATGATGAAAATGATCGCAGCGACTTTCCCCGCGTCATCCTTCATACGCATACTTACTAGAACCGCTGTATTTACAACGATATTGGCAAAAATCGCCTCAACCAAAATCTGTGTAGTTGTCTTATTCAACTTACCAGCGATCGATGTAAAGAAGAAACTATCTGGCGCTAGATCCTGAAATGGAACCGTCAGCGAAATCAAGTAACCGAAAAGAACACCGCCAACTAAGTTAAAGAAGATACAGGCAAATAAAATTTTTGCAGCAAAAGAGAAATTGATTTTTTTACGGTAAACACCAACAGTCATATACAGCATGTTTGATGTACCTAATTCAGCATTCATATAAAGAATCATGACAAGTGACCAACTGAACATAAAGGCATAAAGCATTTTGCCTAGTCCGTGTACGATATCCTCACCCTTCATAGCAATAGCGAAGGCCACAGCTGTTCCTAATGTCAAGAACATACAGGCAAGCATAGCACGAAAAGCATAACGTAGAAAACTACTTTGGAATAAGTTCATTTTTTTATTGATTGATTTATCGATCTGCTCAAATAACGGCGATACAGGTTTCATGTTGTTTCTCCTTTTCAATTTGTTTTCATCTTATATTTTCAAAAACATCTTTTACTATTTTAAAGACCTCTACTCGTTTTGTCTAGTGCTTTTTCATACAAAGTAACACTTTTTTCTATTATAAGCAAAACAAGTGGTAAAGTTCCTCATTCCTCTACTCATTTTCATTCTTTCTTGCCAGTTTCCTCTTTTTTATGAAAAAACAATGAGAAAATCGTTCCGAAGACCGATGAGAATTTGCATTTTACTGGTAAAATGGAACTAAGTTATCTATTGAACAAGAGACATTGGGTTGTTTTATAAAAAATAGATAACCTTTGAAGAAAGATTTTGCCAAACTATGGGGAAAGTAAGGTGAACGAAATGATAAAACAAGGACAGGACACTAACGTAAACAAATTAAATCAACGAATTGAAAATCAGTATAAATCGATGCGGGCAACAAACAACGTATTCTCGGTCATCTTCTTGGTTGTCTTAATGATTTTTGTAGGTCTTTTCAGTCTATTTTTCTCAGCGAGCGCTAGCTATAACGAAAAAATGACTGCTTTTGACCAAGAGCTCAATACTCTTCAAGAAGAAAAAGCTGCGATCGAATCTGGAAAAATCGTCACAGCTGAGAAATCCTTTGACACGATTTTACAAGAAAATTTGGCGAACTTAAAAGAGTATCCTCAATCAGAAAATAATTATACGATTTCTATCGAAGGAACAAATAGCCAAATCACACTCAACAAAAACAATATTTTTGTTTCAGACAATGCAAATATGCTAAATAAAGAAACGAAACAGAAGATCTATGAGCTAAACAAACAATTAGCTGCCAGTACCAACGGAGCACAATTAGAAGTCATCACTATCCCTGAATTACCACGCGGGGAAGATATCGAATCTTACGCCAATAAATTATTCAATCAACTGGGGATCGGCGATAAAAATGAAAATAACGGTATTTTATATCTGATTGCCTTGGATGACCGCGAATTTCGTTTAGAAGTTGGTTATGGATTAGAAGGATTGATTCCTGATGGAACCGCTGATTCGATCATCAATGATGACGATGTCGTTGATGCATTTAAAGATGAAAAATATGACCAAGCAGTCAACCAAGTGCTCGATCAAGTATTTCCTCTAATGAATACCAAAACTGCTTTAGTCGATTCTAAAATCAATCAAGTCGAGAGTCAAAAAAGTGCTGTTATATGGGGCCGTTGGGGATTAGGGTTCTTTCTATTTTTTGCTTTATTGACGAATTTGATCATAGTGATCCGGAGTCTTTCTGCAGGAAAAGCTTTAAAACAAACTTACGGCGACTATCAAAACCGAATTTCAGGCTTCACAAATGAAGATGCAGCAACACAACTCGCTGAAATGAAACAAACAAACTTCTACCACCTGATGTTAAGCGGCAGTTCGTTGATCGCTTCAAAAAGAAAATTACGCCGTTCGATCGCTCAAGGTCGCTTATTGAAGCATCCTTCAGCACAAAGAAAAGCGTTTGGACGGGTCTTGATCGGCGATACCCTTTATTCAGGAGATGGGTATGTATTAACCACAACTTACCTTACTTCTAACTATAATTCTGCCAACTGGTCTGACAGCAGTAATGGTTCAGACGGTGGCGGTTCGTCTTGGGGCTCATTCGGCGGCGGGTCATCTGGCGGAGGAGGCGCATCCGGTGGTTGGTAATTCAATGGATAACTCAAGAAAAAGCTTGAGTTATCCACTATTTTGAGGTATACTAATCATCGTGTAAAATAAGCAGCAGAAAAATAATAGACTCGTCAACAGTTCATTGCCTTGATGTCTAAGCTTCTCAGGTTCAACTGCGTAACCACGGCTGCAAAGGTGAAAGTTGAAGAATGAACTGCACGATTATGAATTTTTCAGAAGATTATTTTACTCCAAAAAACTTATTTTATTGGAGGAATTTTGAATGTCACGTTATACAGGACCATCATGGAAAATCTCTCGTCGTCTAGGTATCTCTCTATCAGGAACTGGTAAAGAACTAGCACGTCGCCCATACAAACCAGGACAACACGGACCAAACAGCCGTGGTAAAGTTTCTGAATACGGTATGCAATTAACTGAAAAACAAAAATTACGTCATATGTACGGTATGAACGAACGTCAATTCGTTAACTTGTTTATCAAAGCAAGCAAGATCAAAGAAGGTAAACACGGGGTTAACTTCATGATCTTACTAGAACAACGTTTAGATAACGTCGTTTACCGTTTAGGTCTTGCGACTACTCGTCGTCAAGCTCGTCAATTAGTAAACCACGGCCACATCACTGTAGATGGCAAACGTGTAGATATCCCTTCATACCACGTTGAAGTTGGTCAAGTGATCTCTGTTCGTGAAAAATCTCAAAACGTTGTAACAATCAAAGACGCTGTTGAATCAACTGTTGGACGTCCAGCATTTGTAAGCTTTGACGCTGAAAAATTAGAAGGTAGCTTCACTCGTTTACCAGAACGTGATGAATTATACCTTGATATCGACGAAGCGCTTGTCGTTGAATACTACAACCAAAAACTTTAAGATTCACTTCTTGGGAATCTTTGGACGCAAGTCAAAAAGAAACGACCGAAAATCTTTTACGATTTTCAGTCGTTTTTTCTTTGTATAATAAAAATATAAAACCTACTTTAAGTGATAATTATGTTTAAAAAGCATTGACTTTGGTTTGTCATTAAGGGTAGAATTGAGGCAGATAGAACGAATAAAATCTAGCATTGCTAGACAAAATAAAAAGGCACTCTGCAGGAAGATTGGCGTCGACCTACAGAGCCTTATACAATCAGACGGACCTGATCGTACAAGTTGCCCTAGTCAATTTTCATTGACTGTATTTATTTTACTCAATTTTTGTGTGAATTACTAGCTTTTTTTGCACCTCAATTGCGTTTTTAAATAACAGTTCGATGCTTATTTATTGAACTTTTGCACGGTATCAGCAGGTGGCTGATACCGTGTTTTTTCGTTCTATCGGTCAAGCAAGGAAACAGTCTCGCCGAAAGAGTGAACAGCAAATAACTTTTTTGGTGTAAAGAGGTCTAGAAAAAAGTGTCAAGTTTCATTCCCGAAAGAGACACGTCCTTCTCACCTTTTATTAAAGGCAGTGAAAGCTGTTCTGACAACGACAAGTTGCCCTAGTCGATGCGTACAAATAAAAAAATTATTCATTACCCAATTTTTCCTAAATCGACTGTTCCCTTGCTTGATTTTCGATCAAATACAAGTTTAACATAAACTATTTTTAAACATATTTCAAGATTGCTAATACTTGTTTTTGTATAAAATAAATTAACATTTTGTAGATTTTAAAATACGAAGTATGCTATTCTGAATTAAATAACGAAAAGAGGGATCAAAATGATCGAATTGAATGAAGCAGAAGCCCAGAAACAAGCTACTCAAATCGGGCTGGCGAATGATCGTTTGTCACTTTCCAAAACAGTGACCTTTTCTTCTGGTCAAACTGCTGTCGCCGCATTTAAACGAGCGGATCAACAAGCGAAACAACTATTTACACGACGACCGTAACAAAGGAGAGAAGGAATGACCCAAAAGGAGTTACAAGAAAAACGCAGAGAAAATGAAGAAAAACAAGAGGAAAATCGTACGCTCAACACGTTGTTGGAACGAAGCATGAGCGAGACAGAACATTTATTTGCCAGAGAACGTCACCATAACGACCAAGTTCTCACCTACTTTCATCGGCAGGAAGAAGGACCCTTTTTGAAGAAGTCACAGAAGAATCACGTTTAGCCGAACGCCATTTCTTTGATGAGCTGATGGACGGACAAGAAACATTACACAAAGAAAACCGTCGCCTAGAAGATGAAAGTGACCTTCTTTACGAAGCAGAGCTGCAACAGCTGAGAAAGGAGGATGAGGTTGATGGTCAAAATGATCATTGGTGAAGTCCAAACCCAGACCGAAGAGATCCAAGCCTTCGGAAAATCCTACAGTCAAGCACTCGATGCCGTTTCAATCGCTACGCAAGGCATACAATTAGCAGTCGGACTGAGCGGCGCAGGCATGGAGTCGATCAAAGCGTATCTTTCAACTGTTTATCCAGCACTTTGCAAAGCGGCGATCATGCACGGTGAAGCAGTTGTGCAGGCGAATGAACGGTATGTGCAAGGCTATCTTTCAACATGCGGTAGTGAAGATTTAGATTCCGAAGAATTACAAGCGCAAATCGATGAAGCCAACGCGCTGATTCAAGATTTCCAGCGTTCGAAAGAAAACTACGCCCAACAGAAAAGAAGCCTATCAGACGAAAAAGAGCAACTGCTAGGTGCAGGCTTTGAAGCGGCAATCGCCAGTATGGATGCGGGAATTACACGAAATCAAGCGAAAAAAGCAAAGATACAAGAAAAATTAGAGAAGTTCCTTGATTTTTGCGGACAGTCCACTAGTTATTTTACTGGGATAAAGGATACCGGATCGCTAGTGGCTAAAGGCATGCAGGCGTTGGGTGTCAGTGGAAAAGGACATGTTGGTCCAGGTGCTTGGAATGGAAAAGGTTTCTCCTTAACTGATCGAACTTGGATCAATGAGGTGAACAAAAATTGGACGGAGCGCGAAAAAGCGATCGAAGTCAAAGATAGAAAAATACTTGATGGCTGCACAATCATCCACATCATCGATACCGACCGTGGTGTAGACATGTACATGTTTGGAAAAAACGGCCGACGATATCCAATAAGTGAGCAGGATTTGTCCGATAACCTAAGAAAGCTCATCAAAAAATACAACTTAGATGTGGTAGAATTAAGTCCGACAGAAATGGACCGCCGAGTAATAGAATTTCAAAAGAGCGGAAAAGATTATTTCAGTGGCGCGACAGTCAATATGCCTGACTTTCAAGGTTTGAACCATGCCCAAGGTGTTGTGAATGATCTGAAAGAATCTGGATTTTGGGATGCGGCGTGGGGTGTTGGTCTGACAGTGGCTGCGGTGAGGAATGCGCAGACAGCTGGTAAAAAGTCTGGTGGGACTAATCAGAAAGTTATTTCTGACCTTGAAAGTCCTGTTTTAAATGGACGGCGAGTTGAAAGTGGTGCAAAAGTTGATGACATAAAAGCTGTGTGGGGGAAAGATCCAAAAGGAAAACCTGTTATAGAAAAAGAATTTCCACAAGTTGCTAAAGAACATGGATTTCCTGATATCATTGATAATTATCCAACGGCTACAAATGAATACCCTTTAGTTGGAGGAGATGGTATTGATAGAAAATTCTTTCAACTTGAAGGTCGTAACAATGGTAAAAGTGGTGTTTTCGAATGGATTGTTGAGCCCAATGGAGACATAAGCCACAGAAGATTTATTGATGGTGGTGTTTTAACAGGAAAACCAAATCAAATACCTAAAAAATAAAAGGAGAAAAAATGGAACTAATAGATTTAAAAAACAATCAAGTAAGTTATACTTGGGAAACAATCTATATCGGAGTTAATCAAAAGTTCTTTGAATCAAAAATAATTTCCGATTATGCAATAGAATTGCTGGAAAATGGTGATGAAGATGACTTTACTATCGAGCTAGCTTGGGGTATTGATTCTAATAATTTACAACAAGTATTATTTGAATTAAAAAATCGATACTTTCCTGATTTAGAAGAAGGCAGTGAGAAATATAAAATAGAAGAACGAAAACTTAGATTCGTTTATCTTTCTAAACTAAACGAAGCAGTTAATGATACTGATGATTTATTAAAAAAAATAGCAGAATTTTATGGAAATAATGGCTACCCAGAAGATATGGCTGAATTTATAAATTATATGCCTCAAGAAAAACCTACTTCAAAAGAAGATTTAGTCAATAGATTTCACCAATTTTTAAGTTTGGAAAAAAATAAAATAAAACAAAAATGAAAATCACTTTACCATATGATTTGCAACTTGGCTAGCAAGCTATAACTCATCAATCAAATGGTCAGTCCCTTGAAAGGAGACACAACATGTTTATTTTCCCAAAATTTCTACTACAACATCTAGGAATACTCTTTGGTTATATTTTTAACATAGGATTGTCACTAATTTTCTTAAATATGGCAATCACAAGTATCTTTGAAAAAGACTACGAGTCATTTATTTTTACTTTAATCGTCGGTATCCCACTTTCTGCATGGACCATCTATTTGATTCGATCAGGATATTTAGAGCATAAAAAACAAGAAGAACAAAAAAAGAGCTAGTGCTAAAAAGTGAATCCACGTTCTGTCTGAAGCCAGACTAGCAATTCTCTACTCACTAACATAACTATTTTCTAAAAGGGACTGGGACATAACTCTATGAGTTACGCCCCAGTCCTTTTTAAAACGAATAAACAGTGGAAGCAGAAGTAACTACTACACTGCACTTCGCTTCGATCACATGAGCTAACGCATACAGTTTCACCATTGTTCAAAGAACAAAGTGAAGCTAGCAAAATCCTAAGTGCTAAAGCACTAAGAATTGAAGGCTTCGGAAATAAGCTGACATTGCTGTAGAACACAACGAAGAATGAGTTGATGCCTTCTCGTCAAAGACTCGTCGCAGATAAACAGTGTCGCACAGTACCTACTTGGTTCTTGGAGTTGAACACTTCTGTCCCATCCTCTTTTCTATCTATCCATCTATTGCTTCGTAAGCACGCCATCTTTCATCACGAAGACGTCGTCACAATATTCGATCAACCGCTGGTCATGAGTTACCATGATCGTGGCTTTGTTTTTTTCTTTGGTTTCTCTAGCCAAGATCTTGACTACTTCAAACGCCCGCTCGGAGTCTAAACTAGCTGTTGGTTCATCTGCTAAAATGATCGAAGGATCATTGTACAAAGCTCTAGCAATTGCTACACGCTGACGTTCTCCTCCAGAAATTTCATCAGGGTACTTGCGTTTTAATTTCTCTATCCCCAGCTGTGTTAATAACTCATTCACTTTAGCGGTATCAGTTTTTACCTTTTTTACTTTATCCACTAAACGAAGCTGTTTTTCCACAGTTAGAAACGGCACTAAATTTGATGCCTGTAGAATAAAACCGATTTCGTCAAAACGAATCTTAGCTCTCTTCTTTTCATTTTCCTGACTAAAAGGAGCATTATTGATTTTAACTTCTCCACTCGTTGGGGTTTGAAGCCCACCTGCAAGGGTCAAAAATGTACTTTTTCCGGAGCCACTCGGACCGATCACTGCTACAAATTTCCCTTTTTCAACAGAAAAGTTGGTTTCTTTTAATGCTTCGATCATTGTATCTCCATCAAGAAATTTTTTATCCACAGCTGAAAACTCAATTGCGTTCATCTTCGTCACCTACTTCTTTTTTATTATCAACCAATTGCTTTTAATGGATCGATCTTCACGATCGTCCGCACAGAAAACAGTGCACCTAAAACGGCAATCACCAGCATTGCTCCGCCAATGACTAAGAAAAATACCCAGTTACTTTGAAATGGAACGGCCGTTGGTAAGACAAGTGATGTACCCACTGTTCCCAATAATCCAATTGCGATTCCTAGCACTGCTAGTACAAAGGTTTGAACGATGACCGAAATTGAAATGTATTTTCCAGAGATCCCTTGTGCTTTCATGATGCCGAAAATCGTTGCTTTTTGCATCGTCAGTACATAAATAAAGATTCCTATGACGATCGCCGCAATCACGATCAAAAAGCCGATCATGAACCCAAAAGTCAAAACCTGAGCATTATAGCCTGGAAGCTTATTGATAAATGTTTGAATTCCATAACTTTTTAAATCATTCCCAGTTAACTCGACATTCTTCATTGCACCCTCTTTTGCACGAACGACGATTGCATTGATTCGAGCATTTTCAGAAGTATCGGCTTTTTCAAAACGAATTTCCTGAAAAGCATTAATCGAGACATACAAAACTGGTGCAACATTAAACTTGGCATTCTCTGTAAAACCGACGATTTTAAGTTTCTTGTCATTGCCGGCAAGCTTGATCGTATCCCCTAGTTTAAAGTTGTTTTCTTCTTTCAGACTATTATTTACAACTGTTTCATCGTCATTATTGAATGCTCTTCCTTCAATGATATTCGGCATCAAAAATTCATCTTTATTGATGCCAAAGAAGCTGGCATTGACTTTCTCAGCACCTTTTTTATCCAGCTGAATCACAGCTGCCGTTTGCCCTAATGCCGCCTTTTCTTTGGCGTTCACATCGTCAAGAGATTTTAACGGAATCATCGACATATTGATATTCGTATTGGATTCATCTGATAAGACGATTCCATCCGCCTGCCATTTATCCACAGCTGTCCGATTGTCTTGCGCCAAACCGTAGGCTAAACCTGTTAAGAAAAAAACTAAGTACGAGATTAAAAACATCACACTGATGATCAGTGCATATCGTAATTTTGAACGGGTGATTTCATTCCATGCTAAAAACATTATATCCTCCTCCTTATCGATCGATAAGTTTCTGTAAAAAAGTATAGCAAACTTTCGATCACACAACAAAAAATTTGCTTAGCTGATGAATTGTCATCCTCTAGCCTTGTTTTCTTCCTACCTTTTCTTTGATATACTAAATACATAACTATACGCAAAGTGAGGCTTTTTAATGAAGAATAAGCATCCCTATTTATACACCGTGATCCAGCTAGCTGTTGCCGTTGCATTTGTTGTATTTCTTAGAAAAGTTGTCTTGACTCCTGTAGAAGTTATCGGTATTTCTATGGAGCCAACATATCATGAATCGGATCGTTTATGGCAATCGTCGTTGATCAAGCCCCAGCGTTTTGACACGGCGACATTCCCTAGTCCCCGCAATGGCAAACGAATCGTCAAACGGATCATCGGACTTCCGGGTGAAACAGTCCGCATCGAAAATGATCAGCTCTATATTGATGATAAGCCCTATGATGAACCTTATTTAGATGAGGCAAAAGCAAAATTAACAGATGGAAAACCCTTAACAAAAGACTTTTCTCTAAATACAATAGAAGTTGGTGCTGATACAGTCGTTCCTGATGGCCATTTTTTTGTTCTAGGGGATAACCGAAGACGTGCCGATGATAGTCGTTACTTTGGTTTTGTCGATCAAAAGGATATTTATGGGGTCGTTTATTTCCGCTATTATCCGCTGAATAAAATTGGTTTACAATAAATGACAAAAAAACATTGAAGCGAGAGGCATGATTTCTCTCATTTCAATGTTTTTTAATTTTTTTACTGATGTTTTTTAGCTAATTGATATAACGGTAGCAATGCTTCATAGGTTTGTAGCATATATTCACGTGCCTTGTTTGGATCATTCAGTAAGGGATCTGTTTTTTCAATGATTCGGCCAATTTGAAACTCACCCTTTTTCACATCTCTAAAACGAACAAGGATTTTTTCTAAATCAGCTTCATTCAAGCGTTCAATTTGAGGCTGAGTATGATCGATCGATACATAGAAATCATCCGGCAATTGTTTAAATAATTTTTGATTGTCTAAAAAGGCCTGAGCGATTTCTTTTTCATTTTTGGGGTTATCGATCAACGACAGCCACATAAATAAGTAATCCGGCCAAATACCCAATTGGAAATGAGCGTCCATTTTATAGCCGCGCTTTTTCTGACTCAAAGCAGACCATGTATTTTCAGGCGGATAGACAGTTCTACGGCGATGTTGCGCGATATGCACAAAAAATTCTGTTTCCAACTGTTCTCCTAATTGTTCTGCAAAATAGTCATCCAGTTCTTGAAACTTCGGCTGGATCACTGCCCGAATGCCTTCCATTCTTTGATCTAAGCCTTCTATTGTAAATACGTCAAAATCTTTTTCAGTAAACATCAACATTACAGTCATTTCTCCTCTTGCTTGTTCGTTATTTTATCCATGCAGCTGTTGCCATTCTTCAACCGTGATTCCTCTTAGAACATCAGTGACAACTTTGCCTTTCCACAGCCGAGCATTAGGAATGGTGCCTTCAACTTTCATCCCGATTTTCTCCATTACCCGTCCGGATTTTGGATTGTCGATATCATGAACCGCGCAAATCCGAATCAGCTTGAGGTCTCCAAAACCGAGACGAAGTAGTTCATTTGCAGCTTCCGGTACATAACCTTTGCCCCAGAATTTTTTATTCAGCGTATACCCAATTTCACCATTATGATGCTGCTCTTCAACCCGTAGATCGATCGTCCCGATAAACTGCCCAGTTTCTTTCAATTCTATACCATACTTTCCTAAAGGAGCACTGACAAAATAATTTGCAATACTTTCTTTGGTGTCTTTGAGTGTTTGATGCAGCGGGAAAACATAGGTGACTGTTTCCTCATCCGATGCATACTCATGCATCTCTTTCGCATCCTCCAGTGTCACCGGTCGTAAAATCAAACGCTCAGTTTCCAGACGTTGGTTCTGAGCAAAAATCAAGTTTCGGTTGATTACTAATTCCATAGGGTCACCTGCTTTTTATACTACTTTACAGAAAGACTAAACGCCATGCAAGTTAAATTTAAACAAAATAAAAAATAGTCGTTGATGTTATTCATATATTCCTTTTAAATTGCTTATTCACTTCATTTTCTTCTTTGATTCTCAACATAAGAATAATCATATAAATAGGTAAGCCGATAATCCCTGTCAACCAAGCATGGAAGAATAGGATTATTCCTATTAATTCAGGAATAAGATTAAAAAAATAATTTGGATGCTTGACCTTCCTAAATAGCCAATGATCAATGTAGACATGGTCACTCGCAATCATCAGTTTGACCGTCCAAAATTTCCCAAGTAAATGAATAATGTAAACTAAAACAGCATACGAAAGCCCAATCAATAACAGCCCTATTACACTAATCGAATCTAAACGTATCTTTCTTATGATCCCTTCAAAAAAGGCAGAAAAATAAATAATTGTGTGGATAATTGCTAGTAGAAAAGAAACTTTTTCCCCATATTCAACGCCACCAGCAGCTATAAGTGCTTTTTCTTGTTTGATTGAATACCTCAAAAATAGCAACCTAATGCTTGCAAATAATAAAAATGACAAATAAATCATTGTATACCGCTCCTTTATGTTTAAATCTCTGACCTCCCTATTTTAGTTTAAACAAAAACAATTAACAATACTTTTTATTTTTAAAAACATTCTAAAAGACAGATTTAACAAACTTTTCAACTTCGATCGTTTTTCCTTCACTCAACAATTGAACAATTTTACTCCCCACGATCACTCCGGCGCAATTTCGTCTAAACCGTTCAACATGCTCCTTGGTAGAAACGCCGAATCCAGCAAGAACAGGTTTATCACTGATACTTTGGATGTAAGCTAAATGTTGATCCAGAGAAGCTTGGTACTCCCTACCGACACCAGTCACACCATTGACCGCCACTGCGTAAATAAACCCTTCGCCAGCTTCCACCAACTCAACGATCCGTTTTTTTGGTGTCGTTAATGCAATTAGTGGAATCAAAGCAATATCACTTTCTTTCAAAAGAGGTTTTATTAATTCTTGATGTTCAAACGGCAAATCCGGAATGATCAGGCCTTTGACATTGGTTTCCTGTAATTCTTGGATGAATGTTTCTAATCCAAAATAAAAAATTGGGTTGAAATATGTCATTAAAACTAATGGCGTCTGGGTTTGGATTTTTTTTAATTTAGCGATGATCTTTGTCAGAGATACTTCTTTTTGCAGTGCACGCAGCCCCGCGGCTTGAATAACAGGTCCATCTGCCACTGGATCTGAAAATGGAATCCCCAATTCAATCGCACTAGCACCCGCCTCAGAAAGTAGAGAAATTTCACTCTCCAACTGATCCAAACCTTGTGCCCCCGCCATGATATACGGGACAAAAATCGTTTCATCATTCTGTTGTTTTGTTTTTAAATGCTTGGTCAATGTTTTCATTTGTTATCCCCCTGTTCGAACAATGCTTTGATCTGCTGTACATCTTTATCCCCACGCCCTGAAAGACATACGATGATTTGTTTCTCTTTTCCAAGTTCCTTCGCCACTTTCACCGCATGACTAATGGCATGAGCACTTTCTAACGCGGGAATGATCCCTTCCGTTTGACATAGTAATTCAAAAGCGTCCAGTGCTTCTTGATCTGTGACAGAAGCATACGTGGCACGATCGATATCATTTAAATGGCAGTGCTCTGGACCTAATCCAGGATAATCCAAGCCGGCTGAAATCGAAAAGGCTTCTAAGATTTGGCCGTTCTCATCTTGAAGCAGCTTCATCATCGCTCCGTGCAGTACACCTGTTTTTCCTTTATTGATCGTTGCTGCATGTGACTCTGTCTCTAAACCTAAACCTGCTGCTTCTACTCCGATCAACGCCACCTGATCATTGATAAAAGGATAAAAAATCCCCATCGCATTGCTGCCGCCACCCACACAAGCGACAACTGCATCTGGCAATTTTTGTTCTGCTTCTAAAATCTGACGTCGTGCCTCGATGCCAATGATACTTTGGTAATCACGAACAATTTCAGGAAATGGATGCGGCCCTAAAACTGAACCCATCACATAATGGGTATCCTCGACATTAGCAACCCAAAACCGTAAAGCTTCATTCACGGCATCTTTTAATGTCTCACTTCCAGACGTCACACTTACCACTTTAGCACCTAATAATTCCATACGAAAAACATTCAATGATTGACGAGCCACATCCACTGAACCCATAAAAACAGTACATTCCATTCCAAACAGAGCGGCTACAGTTGCCGTTGCTACTCCATGCTGACCAGCACCAGTTTCAGCAACGACTTTGTTTTTGCCCATTTTTTTAGCTAATAAAATTTGTCCGATCGTATTATTGATCTTATGTGCACCTGTATGGTTTAAATCTTCTCGTTTTAAATAGATCTTCGCTCCGCCAATTTTGTCTGTTAATCGCTCAGCAAAATACAGAGGATTTTCTCTTCCAACATATTGTTTTAGATAATAATTTAATTCCTCTTGAAATTCTTCGTCTTTTTTTGATGCTTCATAGACTTCTTCTAACTCTTTTACTGCATACATCAATGTTTCTGGGACAAACTGTCCGCCAAATTCACCATAAAATCCTTCAATTGGTTGTTTATACATTGTTTTCCTCCTTCGCCTTCTTTAAAAAGGCGCTGATTTTTTTTAAATCCTTTATTCCATCCGTTTCAACTCCGCTGGAAACATCTACCGCATATGGTGAAAACATTCGTTTCGCTTCTTGAACATTTTCGATCGTCAATCCGCCAGCAATAACTATTTTTTTGTCTGTTAACTGATCCAGAGCTAGTTTTTCCCAATCGAATACTTGTCCATTTCCACCAACAAACTCTTGTGGCGGCGCATCGAAAAGTAAATAGTCGGTCGTCGCAGCTTGGATCCTCTTGATTTGCTCATCGCCATCGACAGAGATCGCCTGAATGATTGGAACAGAGTACTGATCCGTCGCTACCATCCCATGGATCTGGAGCATATCTAATTTTGCTTGTTGAATAATTCGTTCAGCTTCTTCGTATTTCGGTGCAACCATGACGCCGACTTTTTTGACTGTTTCCGGCACATCTTTCGTGATTTCTCTGACTTCATCTGGACTGATCTTTCGTTTACTTTCGGCAAAAACAAATCCAAGATAGTCTGCGCCATTTTTGACTGCTGTATCCACCTGCTTCTTTGTTTTTAAGCCGCATATTTTGACTTTCATCGTTTCACCTGCAATTCCTTAACTTTTGACTTAGGATCATTTTGGCGCATCAATCCTTCACCCACTAAAATTGCCTGGTATCTTTCTTTCACTCGTTCTGCCTGTTCCTGATTAGAGAAACCGGATTCGCTAATGTAAACTGCTTGTGTTGTTTGTTTTTCTCCTAGTGTTTGACTGACTTCAAGAGAAACCTCAAATGTTTTCAAGTTGCGATTGTTGACCCCTATCAGTACTGCACCTAGCTTTTCAGCAATGATCAGTTCCTGCTCATCATGAACCTCGACCAGCACTTCTAGATCTAATGCCAGCGCTTGTGTGTAAAGCTGTTCGAGTTCAGCATATGATAGTGCAGCAACGATCAATAAAACGATGGTTGCTCCTGCATTCCGTGCACGAATCAATTGTTTTTCATCAATAATAAAGTCTTTACATAAAACTGGTATATTCACCTGAGCGGCTATTTGCCGTAAATCTTCGATCGAACCTTTAAAGAAGCTTTCATCGGTAAGGACTGAAATAGCCGTGACACCGGCCTGCTCATAAGCTTTCGCCTGTTCAAGAATATCGACTCCTAAATTGATTGCACCTTTGGATGGCGAAGCACGTTTGACTTCTCCAATGATATGCATTCGTTCAGGCTGTGCATTTACTCGCTCATAGAAAGAGATAGTTTGACGAAGTGGCTGCAGTTTTTCTTTGGTCATTTGTGCCGTTTCTTGTCTTTTTTCACTAAGAATCTGATCTAAAAAATCCATCTATGCTACCTCCTTTTGCATACGAATCAATTGCTGTAATTTATCAAATGCTGCGCCACTGGAAACACACTCTTTTGCTAAAGAAATTCCTTCTTTGACCGTACTCACTTTTCCATTACTAAAAAATCCTAATCCAGCATTCAATAGAACCGTATCTAAATAAGGACTAACCTGATTTTTCAAAATAGACAGCAGAATTTCTGTATTTTGTTCGGCAGTTCCACCACGAATAGCTGATAACGGCAAACGAGTAAAACCAAATTCTTCAGGTCTGATCTCATGCATAGAAATCGTACTATTTTCCAATAACGCGAAATGGGTCGTTCCTGCTAAAGACGCTTCATCCATGCCGCCAGATCCATTAACGACGATTGCCCGTTTCCGTCCTAAGCCTCCAAGTGTTTTAGCTGTCTCTTCCAGCAAGTCTCGCCGATAAGTTCCCATCAATTGTGACTCTAAAGTAACCGGATTCGTCAAGGGCCCGATCAAATTTAGAATAGTGGGTGTCCCTAGCTCTTTACGAACCTTCATCACATAGTTCATTTTGGGATGCATATGAGGGGCAAATAGAAAAGCTAATCCTACCTCGTTGAGTAATGTGCTTAACTTGGCTGGAAGCAAGGACAAATCAAGTCCCAAGCACTCAAAAATATCCGCGCTTCCTGATTTACTGGAAATACTTCGATTGCCATGCTTTGCAACGGTTACTCCTCCTGCTGCTAGAACAAAAGCAGCTGTCGTACTAATATTGAAACTCCCAGACTGATCGCCGCCTGTACCACAGTTATCCATCACATTGTGAGCGTCACACGTGATCTTAACAGCTTTTCCTTGAATGGTTTCAGCAATTCCCGCCATCTCTTCTGCAGTCTCCCCTTTGCATTTCAACGCCGTTAAAAAAGCAGCGATTTGACTGTCTGTCATTTCTCCTTCAAACATTTTTTCTGCCATTTGCTGAGCCTCTTGACGTGTCAAATGTTCACGTGCAAAAACTTTCTCAAGTAGTCGTTTCATAGTCATAGTCCTCCATTGATTGAATAAAATTTTGAATGATTTTCTCTCCTATAGGTGTACCGATCGATTCAGGATGAAACTGTAGTCCAAAAAGGGGATATTTTTGATGCTCGATCGCCATGATTTCTTGATCATCTTTAGCTGTTGCAGAAATGATAAATTCCTTTGAAAGTGTACTTGGATCGATCACTAACGAATGATAACGCATCACTGGTACCTCAGATGCAACATCTTTAAAGAGATGGCTTTCTGATTCTGTAGTGATCATCGATTGCTTACCGTGACGAATTTCTTCAGCTAAAACAACTTGAGCGCCAAATACCTCGCCAATCGTCTGATGCCCTAAACAAATACCCAAAATAGGTTTTTGCTGATAAAATGCATGAATCACTTTTTTCACGTCCCCTGTTTCTGCTGGTGTCCCTGGTCCTGGCGAAATCACGATAGCTTTCGCCTGCCTTGCTAATTCAAGGAGCTGATCATCATCGTTTCTAGCAACTACGACCTTTCTTGAACTACCTAATAAATGGGCTAAATTATAAGTAAATGAATCATAATTATCGATCAATAGAATCATTGGCTCACCTCCAATAATGCTTTCGCTTTTTGCAGCGTCTCTTCGTATTCTTTTGTGGGGTCAGAATCATGGACGATTCCTGCTCCTGCTTGGACATAAGCAGTTCCTTTATGAATGATCATCGTACGGATCGCAATAGCAAAATCCGCTTGATCATCTTTAGATAAATAACCAACTGCGCCGGCATAGATATTTCTTTTGACCGGTTCTAATTCATAAATGCGCTGCATCGCTCTGATCTTCGGTGCTCCGCTGACTGTGCCAGCCGGCAAAGTTGCTTTTAACGCATCCATCGAGGAAAAACCTGATTTTAATTTCCCTGTAACGACAGAAACCAAATGCATCACAAATCGATATTTTTCGACTGTCATATAAATTGGTACTTCTACCGAACCAGTTTCGCTGACTCTGCCAATATCATTTCTCCCCAAATCAATCAACATCAAATGTTCCGCCCGTTCTTTTTCATCATTGAGCAGTTCATTTTCTAATAGTGTGTCCTGTTCAACGGTTCCCCCACGTTTTCGTGTTCCGGCAATTGGATTCGTCGTAACGATTCCAGCCTTGACGCTGACCAAGCTCTCTGGTGATGAACCGACGACATAGGTTTCCCCAAAATCTAAGAAATACAGATAGGTGGATGGGTTAGTGACACGCAGACGACGATAATAGTCGAATGGATCTCCACTGAACACTGCTTTTAAGCGCTGTGATGGTACCATTTGGAATAAATCGCCTTGTCGAATGTACTCTTTTATCTTACTGACTACTTGCTCAAAGTCTTCTTTTGTAAAATTACTTTCATAGTTCAGCGGTGCTAATTGAATGTCTTTTCGTTCTGCTTCATTTGGTATTTGAAGCTCATTACTTCTTTGATTGAGCGCTTTTTCTAACTCTTCTATAGTCCGATTCGAGTAGGTATCCGCTTCGACAAGCGAAATTTTTTCCCCCACATGATCGAAAATCAAATAAGAGTCAAATAGGTAAAAATGAATGTCTGGAATATTTAGCTCATCAAAAGGAATTTCTCCCAGCTCTTCATAACAGGTGATCACATCGTAGCCTACATATCCAATTGCTCCGCCTTGAAAGGGAAGCACTATGTCAGCTTCTTCCTTTTTTAAAACAAACCTCTCGATTTCTTTTAATGGGTCACGTGTTTTGAACACTTTACCACCAATAGTCAATTGGCTTCCTGCATACGTAATTTCAGCTGCTGCATCCCAAGCAATAATCGAATATCGACCTTTGCTTTTGTCTCTGGGGATACTCTCTAAGAGACATTTGTTTTTTCCTTTGATCCGTAAAAATGCGGAGATAGCCGTTAAATAATCGGCTTGAATTTCTTTGATCAACTGCATCTATTTCCCTCTTTTCTATATTTAGTAAAACAAAAAGCCCTCACAAAACAGAACGATGTCTGTTTTGTGAGGGCGAATAATAGTATCCACGGTACCACCTCAATGGAAATGACTTTTCTTTTTTACTTGAGTGATCAATAATCTAAGGTTCATCATCTGCTCCGGCTTAGAGCCAACGTTCTTTTTAGTTTTACGTTAGTTGTTTTTTCTAAGCCTCTTGCAGTTAGTGACCCATACTTTGGTTACTTCGTTCGCCAAGTATTGTTCATCATCTACTCTGGCTTAGGTCCAACGTTCTTTTTAGTTTTACGTTAGTTGTTTTTCTAAGCCTCTTGCGTTTGGTGATTCATACTTTGGTTACTTCGCTCACTTCGTTCGCCAAGTATTGTTCATCATCTACTCTGGCTTAGGTCCAACGTTCTTTTTAGTTTTTCGTTGACTGTTTTTCTAAGCCTCTTGCGTTTGGTGATTCATACTTTGGTTACTTCGCTCACTTCGTTCGCCAAGTATTGTTCATCATCTACTCTGGCAGAGCCAATCGTAGTGATTCACAACAAAAAGCCCTCAAACCACAAGGTATCTGTGGTTTGAGGGCGAATGATCACGGTGCCACCTCAAGTTTGAAAGAAATTCTTTCCTCTTATCAGTCGTCTATCAACGACCTTACTCTATAACGGGAGTTCCCGAAAATGCCTACTACTTTTTCAACATTTTGCTCGAAAGTCCATTCACAACCCATCCCCTGCTGATTCTCACCACCATCAGCTCTCTGAAAAGTTTCTGTGTTGTTACTCCTCTTTCTCAAAGCTTTGTTATTGAGAATAATCATATTAGAAAACTCTAATATTGTCAACTATTTTTTATATTATTTTTCGTTTTGTCCGCGAATCGTATTCTCTTTGATGATCTCGACGATCGTTTTCGCTGCTTTTTCCATGGCTTCTAAGGTGATAAATTCATATTGTCCATGGAAATTTTCTCCACCTGTGAATAAATTAGGTGTCGGAATACCCATAAATGAGATTTTCGATCCGTCTGTTCCCCCGCGAAACGGCTGAATTTCTGGTTCGATCCCTAAATTTTTCATTGCGGTCACAGCTAGCTCTACTGGCGTCAGGTCTTTTTCGATAATTTCTTTCATGTTGTAATATTGATCGACGAACTCAATGGTCAGTCTTTTTTTATCAAACGAATCGTTTAGCTCATTCACATACTCCTGTAAGACATGCTTGCGTTGATTGAATACGTTTTTGTCATGATCGCGAATGATATAAGTCAATTCAGCATAATCTAAGGTGCCATTAAATTTCGTCAATAAATAAAAGCCTTCATATCCGCGTGTTTTTTCTGGAACTTCGTCTCTAGGTAATAAGGAATCCAGTTGTTCCCCTATTTTGATTGCATTGACCATCGTGCCATAGGCTGTTCCTGGATGAACGCTTGTCCCTTCGATCGTGATAACTGCTTGTGCAGCGTTGAAGGTTTCATATTCAAAACAGCCTACTCGACCACTATCCACCGTATAAGCAAAAGCTGCCGGAAAATTTGCTGCATCAAAACGGTCAGCACCGCGGCCGATTTCTTCATCCGGTCCAAAAGCAAGTAGCACTTTACCATGAGGAATTTCCGGATGAGCCAATAAATACTCGACAGCATCTAAAATTTCCACGATTCCCGCCTTATCATCTGCTCCTAATAACGTTGTTCCATCAGTTGTAATCAAGGTCTGACCGACATAGTCTTTTAAATTCGGAAATTCTTCTACGTCCATAACGATCTGCTGCTGCTCATTCAACAGAACTGATGTACCATCATAATCTTTAAAAACCTTTGGCTGAATCTGTTCTGCATTATAATCTGCAGTATCAAGATGAGCGATAAAACCAATCGTAGGAATTTTTTCTGTTGTTGTAGCCGGTAACATTGCTGTTAAAAAACCGTTTTTTTCATTGTAGTTGATATCAGAAAGACCGATCTCAGCTAACTCTTTTTCAATTATCCGAGCTAGTTCAACTTGCCCATGAGTCGTCGGTACTGTTTGGCTAGCTGCATCGGAGCGTGTATTGACTTTCACATAGCGGATAAAGCGATCGAATAAATTTTCCATCTGTTTCACTCCTACTCTTCTAAAAAGGCCGTTCTAAGATTGAAATAGTCGCCGTATAAATGATAACTGATGCCTTTGATTTTTGGATTGATCAAATAGTTAGATGCACTTTGATATAGTGGTACTTGTGCTGCATCTTGATTTAATAAGACATCTTCGGCATTTTTATAATCTTCAAATTGTTTCTCTGGATCATTAGCATGAATCGTTTTTGCTTCCGTTACTAGCTTGTCATACTCTTTGTTTTCGTAGCCGCCGTAATTGTAAGCAGATGTCCCGTCATACAGATTGAAGTATGAGTCTAAATCGCTACTACCAGCGATCCAGCCTGATAATGATAGTTCATATTTTTTATTTTTTCTTGATTCAAGGACATTATTTTTCGGCTGAGCGTTGATCGTGATTTCTAAGCCTTTTAAGTTTTCTTGTAACTGGCTTTGAACATATTCAGAGAGTTTTTTCCCATTATCATCATCTGATACTAAGACAGATAATTTCACCTTATCTCCTAGATCAGCTTGGGCTTTTTTCCATTCTTCTTGAGCTTTTTCGATATCATACACTAAATGGTCTCCACTAAATTCCCGGAAATCTTCTGAGGTATCCGGATTCTTGTATAAGTTTCTTGGAATCAGGCCATTTAGCGGTTTTGAGCCATCATTTAACACACTTTTAGCTAAAGCATCTTTGTCGATCGCCTGAGCGATAGCTTTACGTAAATGAACATTGGCCGGCGCTGTCCCTTCTTGTTTGTTGAAGTCTAAGAAATAATTTGCTACATCAGAATGAGTCACATACCCTGCATCATCTTGATATTGAGCAACATATTGTCCGCTGATACGTGTTAAATCCAACTCACCTGATTGATATAAATTGATGCCCGTATTTTCTTCTTTGATCGTATTGACTTTGATTTCTTCCAGATTTACTTTTTCTGCATCATAGTATTCCGGATTTTTCTTCAAGACCCAAGTATCAGATGACGCATCCCAATCTGTTAAGATAAATGGACCACTATAGATCAAATGATCGCTGTCTTGGGCGTATTCTTTCCCTTGTTTCTCCACATACTCTTTATTTTGAGGCGCTAACCAACCGATTGAAACAACCGTTAGAAATGAAGGCTGTGCCTGCTCTAACTCAACAGTAAATTCTTTCTCACTTGGTGCAGAAATCCCCATCTCATCGACTGATTTTTCACCATTGCGTATGGCTTTACTATTTTTTACGTTATCCAACAAATAGGCATTTGGTCCAATCGTTTCAGGTGTGACTAGCTTTTTCCATGAGTAAAGAAAATCTTGTGCAGTGATCGGTTCACCATTGCTCCATTTGATATTGTCTTTAAGTGTAAATTTATACGTCAAACCATCTTCACTGATATCGACTTTTTCAGCTAGGCCTGGAATCGGTGTACTATCATCTTCGAAGCGATACAGACCTTCAAATAAGTGCTGAACGATCGTAAAGGTGTTTTTGTCCATTGTCTGTGTGGTATCTAATGTAGATAATGGAGCTGGCGAACTGATTTCGATTTTTTGGCTTGTTGCTATGCCCTCAGTTTCAGTTTTAGTTGTTTCTTTTTTATCATTTCCTCCACAGGCAGCTAGTAACAAACCTGTTAGTACTGTCGTTACGACAAATAATTTTTTCTTCATTTTTGTTCCCCCTCCAATAATTTCATACATTAGCTACTCCTACCATAGTTGTTTGTGAATGTTGAGTGTTTTAAAAATTGATTGCTGAGTGAACTTGTGGAGACAAAGATAATCCTTCAATTTTTAGAGCTTTGGTTTTCGTCTAGTGAATGCCGATTCTATTTTGTGGGTGATTCACTAGTACTGTTCATCATCTGCTCTGGCGTAGCCAATGGCAGTCCTTCAATTCTTAGAGCTTTAGCTCTCAGAAATTGATAGATCGAAACGCAGGGTCGTGATTCACTAGTATGATTACTTCGCTCGACTGCGCTCGCCAAGTACTGTTCATCATCTGCTCTGGCGTAGCCAATGGCAGTCCTTCAATTCTTAAAGCTTTAGCTCTTAGAAATTGATAGATCGAAACGTAGGATTGTGATTCACTAGTATGGTTACTTCGCTCGATTGCGCTCGCCAAGTACTGTTCATCATCTGCTCTGGCGTAGCCAGTCGCAGTGATTCACAGCAAAAAGCCCTCGTCCTCTAAAAAAGGACGAGAGCTATAAACTTTCGCGGTACCACCTTCAATTGGTTTAACTAAAAAACCCACTCATTCAGTACAATCATACTGAGGCGCTATAACAGGCGCACCTGAATTGATTTTAACGTGTTCAATCAATTTGCTCAAAGGCCATTTTCTTCTCCAGCATCACTGTCTCTTTCCACCAGCCGAGACTCTCTATAAGTTATCTAGAAAATACTTTCCTCATCTTCACATTTAATTTTAATAGATAATGTATTACAAGGATTGTAGCATAAAAAAACAGAGCGAGTCAATAGTCATTTCGATTCATTTTTTTTATGTCCACGTTCTAAAATAATGTATTTAAAACATGAGAAAGGTACTGTTTCAAGCTATTTGAATTGGTTTTATTCTCTTAATTTATGAAGACAGGTGCTAAAGGAACTGGTACACTATAAGTTAAAGAGTTGTTAATTTTTTGTTGGATTAAAAGGAGAAAAAAAGTTGAAAAAGAAGATAAGGATCACTAAGTTAGTTTTAACTGTCCTGCTAGTTCCTGCCTTGCTGGATACGTATTCCGTTTTTGCTGAAGAAGCAACAGACACCGTCATTACACAGCAAAAGCAAACAGCCATTGACGAAAATCTTATGGCTGATGAAGAAAAAATATCAGAAAAACCTTTGGATACTACTGAAAAAAGCAATCTAGAGACAACGCTAAGCGGATCGACTGAACAATCGATCGAACCGGAGGCTGTCCTTTCAGATTTAGAAAATACTTTTACAGAAAATTCGACTGTAGATGAAACGAGTGCTGAAGTGACTGTAACTATTTCTTTAGAAGATCAACGATCTGACACTACACAAACCGTTTCTTTCAGCGGCCTAGTTAATACTACTCAGGTTTTCTCATTGCCTGTGACTGCGGCAGAGGATGATGTTGTGACTAGCTCATCTGAAATAGCAGTTCCTAGCATCGATGCTTCTGGTCAGCTCAGCGTTCAAGTGACATTTCCTGCCTCTGCGACAGGAATCCATTCATTGTCCATCGTGATCAGCAAACCTGTCGCGACAGCTTTCGGGAGTGTCAATATCAAACATCTTGATGATTTTGGCAATCAGCTCACTCAATTCGATCTCTTCGTTGCTGGATTTGTCGGTGACAGCTACAATACGATGCCGCTTACGATTCCAGGTTATTTTTTGACAGCTATACCCAAAAATGCAACAGGTATGATCACGGCGGCTCCACAAACTGTTATCTATCAATATGATCGTGTTCAGACGACTGTAAACGTCGTTTGTGTAGATGAAAACGGTACGGTCTTAGGAACACCAATTTCACAAGCTGGTAAATTTAATGATTCTTTTACTATTGATGCACCAGTAATTGCCGGCTATGAATTTCTAGGATTCTCTTTACCTACTAAAAGGGCAGATACAACTTCTATCGAAGGGATCTATGATTTAGAAGATCAATATTTCAAAGCAACTTATAGAAGGCTAGCCAGCGCTATTGATTCTTCAGAAGGTGTAAGCACTACCTTACCTGACAATATTCCCGTATCGAAAACTACTCAAGCAAGTAGTCAGAAAAAGGAAAACATCTCATCACCAATTGCTACCCAAGTAACAATAAATAACCAAATAAATACTATCCTATCTCCTCCAACTCAGAAAAAAAGTTACTCACAGGCACATACACAGTTGCCTAAAACGGGCGAGAAAGTGATTGCAAACTCATTGACTGTAATAGGATTCAGCTTACTTAGTGTTGTTTACTTTGCTAAGAAAAAGAGAGAGCACATTTGATTTTTAAATAAACAACAGGTGATCCCAATGCCTAGCGGATAAATCATTGGGATAAAACAAAATGATTTATCCGCTCTTCAAAACTAAATGGGGTATTTTCGTTAGCTACAGGTGACTTAAATAGTCACTTGTAGAAATCACTTGAGAAAAATTTTGTAAAGCTGCTAAAAAGGCGTACTGCACATTTTCTGCGGATACTTCTTTCCCTCCGTAACGAAGATCTTTCGTCGCTGTTGCATCTGAAATCACAATAGGATCATAGCCTAGCTCTTTACTTGCGCGAGTTGTTGAATCAACGCACATGTGAGTCATCATTCCAGTAATAACGACCTGTTCGATTTGTAGAGATTCTAATATCTTTAATAAATTCGTTTTAAAAAAAGAATTAGGTGTTTGTTTCTCAACGATAATAGCTCTATCCTCTACTCTTAAATCCGAATGCAACAATGAGCCTTCTGTTCCGCGACCAAAGAAATCGGCGTTTGGATCTTCTTTTATATGTTGGATGTAGATGATTGGGAGCTTTTTGTTTATGAAATGCTCCTCTAATCTATTTACCTGATGCAAAGCCTTTAATGGTTCAACCAACGCCATTTTTCCGTGTTCAAAATAATCGTTTTGAACATCTATCACTAATAATGCTTGTTTCATAAAATCACCTTTTCTACTATTATTTGTTATTATTAGTATAGAAGAAAGTTTTTTCTCGATAAATAACCTGGTGAAAAAGAAATAGCACGAATGCTTTCAAACTGAAAAAGGAGATAACTCATGGATATAATTGATAAGCAAATTTTGACTATTCTCACCCAAAACAGCAAACTAACAAACAAAGAAATTGGTGAGATGATTCATATGACTGGACAAGCAGTCAGTGCCAGAATATTGAATTTACAAAAAAATGGCCTTATAAAAAAATATAGCATTGAGATCAATCATAGTCACACGCAATTCATTCGAGTTTTCATGGACTCTAATAATTTTGATGCCTTTGAGCAGTTTGTAAATACTTATGAGGAAGTCTCGTCGATTTATAAGGTCTCCGGCCAAGCCTGCTATATGATCATTGGTCATTTTGAAGAATCAAACTTAGCACCATTTATTGAAAAGGTATCAAAGTGGGCGCGGTATAGTGTAGAAACGGTCATCTCCGATCGAACAACAGATACACTTGATATTTCGATCAACGGCTATTCAAACAACGAATAAAAACCAGTGAGTTGAAGCACCCACTGGTTTTTTTCTTTACTTTTAAAGCCATCACGATAGTTCTCTACACTAAATAGTCATCCTTATTTTAAAGCTTTTGCAACGTCTTCAATCATCAGATGAGTAGATTCTAGTCCGCCGCCACTTAGATACCAAACATCAGGTTGTAGTGAAATTACTTTGCCATTTTTTCCCGCGTTTGTTTGTTTTACTAGTTCATTATCTACTATATTATCATTTGTATCATCTCCGCCAATTGCTTTCGTGCGGTCAACTACGAATAAAATATCAGGATTTTTTTCTAAGACATATTCAAACGAAACACTTTGGCCATGAGTGGATGCTTCGATCGTATCATCTGCTTGTTTGAAACCAAATGTATCATGAACGATCCCAAAACGAGAGCCTGTACCATAAGCCGACAATTGACCTTCATTTACTAAAACAACTAAAGCCTTCTCATCACTTGCTTCTGCTTTTTCTTTCACATCAGCGATTTCTTTTTCTAAATCAGCGATTTTCGTTTTTGCTTCGTCTTCTTTGTCAAAGATTTTAGCAAGCGTTTCGATATTTTTCTTTGTAGAATTCCATGTATCTTTCGCATCTACTGATAAATAAATCGTTGGCGCAATCTTTTCAAGCTTGTCTTGGAAATCTTGTTGACGACCAGAAATGATGATCAAATCAGGTTTGATTTGATTGATTTTTTCTAAATCCGGTTCTTTGATTCCACCTGCAGACTCAACTTTTTTATAATCAGCTAAATATTCCGGCAAGTTTTTTGTTGGTGCTCCAACAACTGTATCACCCACACCTAGAGCATCCAGCGTATCTAATGACCCATTATCGAAAACAACAACCTTCTTAGGATTCTTTGGCACTTCAACAGAACCGTTTGAATCTTCTACTGTGATCGTTGTTTCCTCTGCACTTGATTCTTTTGCAGATGAACCGTCTGTTGCATTGTTACCGCCATTTCCACAAGCACCTAAAGTTAATAAGGCGATCATTGATACTGCTGCGACTGCTAAAAATTTCTTCTTCATTCTATTTCCCCCAATTATATTTATTTGTTTAAATTTCTTGCTAACATTTTGAGTCCACCATGAATAGATGGATTTTTTTACTTATTTGCTCGAGAGTTGAGCAACGTCCTCAGCTTTTCTTTGATTCAGCTTCTGGCGTTAGCTCTTTCGACAAATAGATAAAATCTTTTCAAAGGCTTAGAGCCCCTTTGAACGCTTTTCCTTATTTGCTCGAGAGCTGGGCAACGCCCTCAGCTTTTCTTTGATCTAGCTTCTGGCGTTAGCTCTTTCGACAAATAGATAAAATCTTTTCAAAGGCTTAGAGCCCCTTTGAACGCTTTTCCTTATTTGCTCGAGAGCTGGGCAACGCCCTCAGCTTTTCTTTGATCCAGTTTCTGGCGTTAGCTCTTTCGACAAATAGATAAAATCTTTTCAAAGGCTTAGAGCCCCTTTGAACGCTTTTCCTTATTTGCTCGAGAGCTGGGCAACGCCCTCAGCTTTTCTAGCTAAAATACATGCAAAAGCGTTTGCCTTCGATTTCACAGATTCGGATATTCATATCGTATAATTTATTCAATGTTTCTGATTGGATCACTTCATCCGTCGTGCCGTGAGTGAATAGGCGACCGTCCTTCATTGCTACGATTTCATCTGCATAGCTGGCGGCAAAATTGATATCATGGAGTACGATGACCACCGTTTTACCAAATTCATCGACTAAGCGACGTAAGGTCTGCATCATTTGAACTGCAAAATTCATGTCTAAATTATTCAATGGTTCGTCCAGCAAAATGTAATCTGTATCCTGTGCTAAAACCATAGCAATATAGACACGCTGTAATTGACCGCCGGATAATGTATCGATCAGCTCATCTGCTAAATCCAGCAAGCCAAGATTTTTCATCGCTTCTTCAACTTTTTCATGGTCTTCTTTTTTTAAGCGACCTTTACTGTATGGAAACCGACCAAAGTTAACGAGTTCTCTAACAGTGATTTTTAAATTAATACCATTCGCTTGTTTCAAAATCGATAATTTCTTGGATAATTCACTTTGCTTCCAAGTTTTGACTTCATTGTGATCTAAATAAATTTCTCCTGTATCTTTAGGAATCAAACGGCTCATCATCGAAAGTAAGGTACTTTTTCCTGCTCCATTTGGCCCAATAAAAGCGGTCAGTTTTTGTTCTGTAATCGGCAATTGAACTTCTGAGACAACAATTTTTTCACCATATCGTTTTGATACATTTTTAATTTCGATCATCCACGCTGCTTCCTTTCACTAATAATTTTCCCGACAAAATACAATCCGCCGCCAAACTCGATCACAATACTTAACGTCGTGTTCAGCTGAAAAACCTGTTCAACTAAAAATTGACCAAAAACAAGCAATAAAATCGACAATAAGCTGCCGCCTATAAATAAATCACGATGGCGATAGGTACCCATCAATTGATAACTCATATTTGCTACAATAAAACCTAAAAATGTCACAGGACCAACCAATGCCGTTGACAAGCCGATCAATCCACTAATGACGGTCAGTAAGATAAATTGAAACCTTGGTACATCCACGCCTAAACTGGTTGCTTGATCATTTCCCAAATGTAAAACATCTAGAGTAGAACTCTTCATCCAAAGAAATCCAACCAGCAAGGTGATTAAAATTCCGGCTATCAGCAAATGCTGGCTATTCACATTACCAAAGCTTGCAAACAGCTTTCCTTGAAGCAGATCATACTCATTTGGATCCATCACTACTTGTAAAAAAGTACTGATACTATTGAAAAACGTGCCTAAAATGATTCCGATCATCAATAGTAAAAATAAATCATTGCTGCCTTTACGCAATAAAAAACGGGATAATACGATACTAGCTGCGACCATCAACAAGACATTGATCAAAAAAGTCCCCACCGTTTCATTGCCTAAAAGCTGCTGCCCGCCTAATACGAAAAATAATAACGTTTGAATAAACACATATAATGAATCTAAACCCAAAATATTCGGTGTTAGAAAATGGTTTTGCGTCATAGTCTGAAAGCTGATCGTTGAAAAAGTGGCTGCAACACCGACAAAAACAAAAGCCAATAGCTTTTTCCCTCTCAGCTCTAAAGCAAAGGCCCAGTTCCCATAAGTTTTATAGGATAAGTAAAGCGCACAGACTGCTAGAACCGCCAAAAGCAGTACCATAATTTTTATGGTTGATGACTGGAAGAATTTTTTCATGCTGTTTTCCTCCTCATCAATAAAGCAATAAAAATGAAGCTGCCTAATACACCCACAACCACGCTAACAGGTATTTCGTAAGGCGCAATCACGACACGAGCCAACACATCACAAGCCAACAAGAAAATACTTCCGCCAACGGCTGTGATCGCCAATGTATTTTTCATGTGATCTCCATATCTTAGCGAAACAAGGTTCGGCACGATGACACCTAAAAAGGGAATATTCCCAACCATGATCAGTACCACTGCACTGGATAAAGCGACGATGCCTAAGCCAAACAGCTGAACACGCTGATAATTTATACCTAAATTTGTTGCCATATCCTCGCCCATCCCAACTACTGTAAATCGATAGGCAAACAAATATGTGACGACCAATAAAGGTATCGTCAGATACAATAGCTCATAATTTCCCTTCATCACTGTAGAAAAATTTCCCTGCAGCCAAGAAGACATATTTTGAACCAATTGAAACTGATAAGCAAAAAAGGTCGCGATCGAACCAATGATATTCCCGAACATCACACCGATCAAAGGAATCATGACTTGATTTTTTGCCGGCAAAAAACGTGTTAAATAAATAAATGCCAGCGTCCCGCCAAATGCAAATAGAAATGCGACAAACGAGCGAAATAATAACGGTGCACTTGGAAAAAATATCATGACGACCAAAATCCCTAAACGCGCGCTATCCATCGTTCCTGCTGTGCTTGGAGAAACAAATTTATTTTGTGTTAAATGCTGCATGATCAAACCAGAAATACTGATCGTACTACCAGCGATCACCAAACTGATTGTTCGCGGTACCCTTGTCGTCAACAATACCAACTGTTGTTGTGCATCCCATTGAAAGAGTTGAGTCAAAGAAATATCCTTGACGCCAACGAAAATGGACGACACGATCAAAAGAAGTAGGAGAACAAATAGACCCAATTTTTTCATAAACTCTCTCCATTTTTTCTAAATATAAAACCACAAGTATCGATTAAAGCTAAGGTGGTGTTTTATAAATTTTTGACTAAGTTGAACGAATATGTTCAGCTTTTCTATTGATCCAGCTTTACATACTAACTTCTCGGTAAAAAGATGACTCCTGTCTGTGCCATAGTTCGGCACATTCATGATTCCCTATTTTCCTTTCGAAGTTGAACGAGTATGTTCAGCCTTTCTAATTGAGAATGATTTTCATTCTTATTTATTAGTCTATGCGAAATTCATAAGAAAAGCAATACCTTTTTGCTATTTCAGCTTACTTAAATAACGGATAAAGTCAGTTCTTTCAAGTGTTCTATGCTATAATTTGTTTAAGACTACTGAATGAAAGCAGGTTCGATATTTTATGGCGCAAGATGACTTACAGAAACATTTAGATAATGCAATGTATGGCACCCCGCAGCTAAAACCAGAGGAACAGCGAAAGTACATGGGTACTTTCCGAGAACGCTGTTACCTGACAATGACCATTGCCCAAATGAAAGATTCAATAAATAAAGAACATTTCTTAAATGAAGCACAGCACCATCCAGAAGCTTTTGTCCTTCTAAATGGCGCAATGGATATTGCCTTACAATCAAGTTACATCAAATCGATCAATGAAAGAAACATTCCCTTCACGGTGGTCAACGATTCCGTCACGAATACACCTGATTCACTGGGATTGATTTTAGCCGCAAAAGAAGCAGTCAATGTAGAAACGATCGATATCGCACAAAAATACCCTAAAGAAAATACTTCCGATGAAAAATCACCAGTAAAAAAAGGGTTTTGGCATAATTTATTCAATTAACGAAAGGGGTTCTTTGAAATGATCGAACAACGGTTACTGAAACAGGATTTAGCAAATGCTCTGACCGCTCACATTACCCTACTTAGAGAAGTGGAGCAGATCGAAGAAGAGCATATGGATGCTTTTACTTTTATGATGAGAAGCTTTGGTTTTATGCTGGATCACGCACCTAAAGTCATGCTTGAAGATGATAATGAGGAGCTGCATTATATGATGTTTCAATATTACAGTTTGTTAACTGAACTTAAGTATAATCTGATTCTGAACTATCCTTATGCCCGACTGTTAGGAAAAAATTTAATTGATACCCTTGCCGCTTTCCCGACAACTTATGAACGTGAAATGAAGCAATGGTGGGAAAATAAGACTGGATTGGCAGTTGAAGAAACGAAACAGACCATCGCGATCAAAGAACTAGAATATTAAAAATAGTAGCTGAATCAAAATAAGGCTGGACAGAAGTGTTCAACTTTTAGTTCTTTAGCAATTAGAATTTTATTAGATTCACTTTGTTCTTTGAACAATAGTGCAACTGTATGCATCAGCTGACGTGATCGAAGTATAGCGTACGTCGTTTATTCGTTTTAAAAAGGACTAGGTCATAACTCATAGAGTTATCTCCCAGTCCTTTTACTATTTCTCTTAAAGCTTAAATTTCAAGCTTTTTTAATTGTTGCGCTAAAACGATTTCTTTTAATCAGTCTTCTTTTTAAGGAAAAATCGAACAGAAAGCATACTCGCCAGTAATACTAACCCGATAATCGTTAGTCCTCTTGTTTGCGTTTCTCCTGTTTTTGGAAAGACTGATTTTAACGTGCCTTTGTTATTATTTGCTAAACCACTGATGCCATACGCATAACCAGCTGAAGAAGGAACAACGCCATTAGCAGCCACTTGATTTTGACCTTTTTCTTCATTCTTGTTATTCGTATTCGGCTGTACTTTCTTCTCGTAAATGTACGTGACGACTATTGGATCAACTCCGTATTTCCCAGCATCTGCACCTTGAACTTCCTTGAAGATATAGCCATCAATCGCTTTCGCTTCTAATTGATAGTCTGTACCTACTAGGCCAGTTAGATTTTCAGCATTTGCTATTTCTTTTCCATTTGTATCAAGGTATTTGATAGTGATTTTCCCGATTTTTTGACTATAGATAAATGTGATTTCTTGCGTTTCTTCAGTGTAAATCCCCTGGTTGGTCCCTTTTATTTCCTTGAAAGTATAGTTATCAATTTCCTTGATAAAGTCAGCTAAACTAATCGGCGTATTGACTGGCTGTTCGTCCATTATATCTTCTTGCAGCTTCTTCCCTGTTTCATCTTGGTAATGGAAAATGATTTTTCCTGATTGCGCTTCTTTCGTGTAAACATATGTGACTCTTGACACGTCATCAGCGTACTGACCTTGCTCAGCTCCGACTGTCTCTTTCAAACGGTAACCCGGAATGTCTTTAGGACTTGTCTGATAATCCGTCGCGATATCTCCTGTAAAGAAATCACTGCTGATCAAAGGATGTCCTTGTTCATCTAAATAATCTACGACCAAAAGGCCGGTTCCTGTTTGCTCTTTAGTATAAACGAAAGTCACTTCCTGAGCCGTTTCTGTATATTGTCCATAGTTTTTCCCAACGATCGATTTTAGTGTATACGTTTCAAAAATTTTGATGTCAGCATAATAAACATCATCAACAGCTCCCGTCAAAATCATATCCTCAGCCAACTGCTCTCCTTGGTCTGTTTGATAATGAACAGTGACTTGACCTTGCTTCACTGGATTCTTGCTGTAAATATAGACGATATGAGTCATTCCGATACCATAAACGCCATCCGGATTTCCGATCACTGTCTTGAAGGTATAGCCGGGAATTTCTTTGACGTCCGTATCATATGGAGTAGAGACATTATTACTAGTCAATTCACTAGGTGCGATCGTATTGCCTTCTTCATCCTGATAATCAACAAGTAAAAATCCAACAACGATTTCTTGTGTGTTTTTAGTATAGACAAGCGTAACTTCCTGATCAGCTGCTTCAAACTGCCCGCCTATTTTCCCGCTAATTTCTTTCAGCGTATAGCCATCAAAGCTTGGTATATCTACAAAGTAAACCTCTCCTACTGTACCAGTAATTTCACTGTCCGGTGCTAGCGCTGTTTGATCCCCAAGCTGATAGTGAATAGTGACTTTTCCTTGTGGTAATGGATCTTTTTGGTACACATAAATAACGTTAGTAATCCCTTCTGTGTATGTTCCTGTTTCTGCTCCTATGACCTCTTTTAACGTGTAGCCGGGAATTGTTTTACCGATTGTTGTATAGGTCGTTCCCACTTCTTGCATCGTAACCTCATCCAGCGCTAACGGCATCCCGTTTTCATCTTGATATTGTACTAAAAGAGTGCCATTTCTTTTGACCTCTGGTGTGTAGATCAATGTGACCTCTTGAGCCGCACTGGTAAATTTGCCGCCAGTAGTTCCTTGTACTGCTTTTAAGGTGTATCCATCAAAGGTTTTAAATTCAACAGAGTAATAATCATCAACAGCCCCAGTTAAAACAACATCTGCTGTTAGCGGTGTTTGATCTTCTAATTGATAATGAACAGTCACTTGACCTTGCGGCAATGGGTCTTTTTTGTAAATATAGATAACCTTTTTAATGCCTGTTTCATATTTACCTGTTTCTTGGCCTTGCACTTCTTTTAGCGTATAACCAGCGATCGTTTTGGGCTGAGTGCTGTAGTCGCTGCCGATCTCGCCTAAACTAACCTCATCGCCAGCTAAAGGAGTTCCATTTTCATCCTGATATTGTGAAAGCACTGCGCCTTTTTCTTTGGTCTCTTTTACATAAATAAGAGTGATTTCTTTTGCTTCATCACTGAAAACGCCTGAAATAGAGTCGCCATCTTTCACGCCTGCAAAAGCATAACCGTCGACTTGTTTGATATGTGCATGGTACGCTTCGTCTAAATTACCAGTCAAAGTCTCATCAGGACTTATTTTAACGAGCTGCTGGTTCTCATCATAAGTCATATAATGAACCGTAACGGCTTCTGCTTTTTTCCAAATCGCATATAATGTTGTCTCTGGTTTTTGCGTGATGATCGCCTTACCTGGCGCGTATACTTCATCTGGCTTACTTGCTGTCTTATCCGTCGACCACCCCATAAATCGATAGCCGTCTCTAGCTGCTTTTAAATCTGTCTGAGCAGGAATCGTTCTTTCTAAACCTCCATATCCGACTTGGTAATAGGCTGTTTGATCATCCATTTCGTAATATTCTTTTCCTTGATAATCAGTGATCGCTTCATCAAACGTAAACGTTCCGCCATTGCTGTCGTATTTGATCCAGTCCATTTCTACTGAACCAATATCTGCTTTAGCTTCCCTCGTAAAAGTTCGTTGGTCGATCGAAACATTTCGGAGATTTTCTACCTGATTATCAGCTGCTTTTTCAGGTACGATCGGAATCGTTGGAATGATTATTCGATCTTTTGACGTGCCTGCTGTGATTTGATTGTAATTATCCACCAAGTGAACCGTCATCGATCCAAACACATCCTCCACACTCACATTACTTAACGTACCGTTATCGTATCCAATATTCGTTTCTAAATTACCCGCTCCAGCAATCGTGGCATCTGCAATATTATTTTTTGTTGCAGTCCGAGCTTTATTTCCTACAAATAAATTATTTGCATAACGACCCGCAGAAGTGTTGGTCACATATCCTGAGCTGCCAATAGCACCACCATCATATACAGCCTGATTATTGACAAAGGTATTGTTCACATAATCAATGACTGCCTTTCGACCTTCAATAATTCCGCCATTGGCATAGATTTGAATCGCTCCTCCGTTATTGGCTGAAAGGTCTTGCCCTAATGCTTGATTCTCATAAAAGGTGTTGTTGCTAAACATCACCCCACTGCTAAAATTACTATTCGTTTGAATCAAAACAGCGCCGCCGTCATCACCAGCGATGTTTTTTCTAAACGTGTTTCCGTCAAATAAAATATTGGTTCCCTCAACAATATTGAAGAAGGCAATTGCGCCGCCATCAGCTAACTTGGCACTTCCTCCATTAATTGTTTCAACCGCTTTGTTTGCTTCAAAATAATTATTTTTGAAAATAAAGTTAGCTGAAGCACTCGGTTGGAAAAAGTAAAATGCGCCACCTTCTCCACCAACATTTCCTGTACCGGCATACATGGTCTCATTTCCTACGAATCTTGAATTGGTGACTTCTAACGTAGCCGAAAAGCCTTTGCTTGCAATTGCTCCGCCAGAATAACCTGATCCAGTATTTTTATTATTAGAAAAGGTGCTATTTTTCAAAACAGTATTTCCCGAAGTGTACAGTGCACCTCCATCATCATAACTTTGAAAATTATTCACTTTGACGTTATCTAATATAAACTTTCCTTGGTAACCACCCACTGAGATCGCCCGAACATTATTTCCTAATCCTTCTAAATCCATATTTGTCAATGTCAAACTGGCATCAGGATTACCCGTACCACTGCCATATGAAAACAGCTGCTTTTTACTACTCGACTGTAGCGTATTGCCGTTACCGTCGATCGTAATATCATAAGCTGATTCTGTTAAACTAATGGTCGTATCTAAATCAGACGGGAAATTTTCACCTAGTCTGATCGTACGATTTCCGGGAGCTGTTTTTACAGCTTCCTGTAACTCAGATACTGTATTTACAGAGACATCATCCGCTAATACCGTTTCCTGCCAGCCGCCTAATACGAAGATCCCCATCAACGATCCTGCTAATAGTTGCCATCCGTTTTTCATTCTCTCTCCCTCTTCTTTCTTATCTATTTTTGCTATTGAATCAAGACTGGTAAAAAAGAATCGATTTTTAGATATTTTCCATAAAACATCTTGATAAAACAGCAGATATTAATCTTATTTAAAAGTGATATTTTTTATTTTTCACCATCTAGCAGCGAAAAACATATTTCTCACTACTACATCACATATTTTACACTGTTTCTCCACAGCTAAAACGACATCTTTTTTTAAAATAAAAGAAAAAATGTCATTTAAATTTTAAATATTATTCATAAAATAAAAAAAGAGGATAAGAAAATATATTTGGCTCCAAGGAATAAGAAGGAACTGTTTTTTTCGCTGTTTATTTGGAAATAGAGTCGCGTTTCTTTTTTTTCGTGAAAAAAAAAGCGAAACAAAACTAAAAATCAGTTTTGTTTCGCTCTCTATACTCGGATAAACGATGAGAAAAAAACTATCCCTTCGGAAATAAGCCGAAATTACTGTAAAACACAATGAGGAACGAGTTGATGCTTTCTCGTCAAAGACGTTGCAGATAAACAGTACTACACAGTTTCTATCGGAGCTAAACCCTTTTGTCTCAGTCTCATTGCCTATCTTTTCTATTTCTAAAATACTTCTGGATATAATAATCTCAGCACGTCCATCGTCAAATGACGTCCTTGCCCTGCATGAGGATAGGTATGCATATGCATCGCTGGATTAAAATTGGCTTCAATAATTCCGTATGTCTGGCTATCTTTACTGCCCTTGATCGTTTTGTCTGGAATGATCAAATCGATCCCGCAGATTTTTGCTCCTAAAGCTTTTACAGCTTCGATTGCAATTTGTTTATAGCTCTCATCAAAATCGTCCGTGACGTCGATCGAATCACCGCCTGTGCTGATATTTGAATTCTCGCGTAAATAGACGACCTGATCTTTTTCAGGAACCGATGTCACTAACAAGTTCTGTTCCTTCAGCATCAATCGTTCAACATCCCCAAGCTGAATCAGCTCTAAAGGCGAACGGTGATGCGTCCCTCTTAGCGGGTTCAGATTTTTCTCAGCCACCAATGCTTCAACCGAACGAACACCATCACCGACCACATTAGCTGGCACACGTAATAAGATCGCCCGCACCTGATCATCGATCACAAAGAAACGGTATTCTGTTCCTGGTAGAAATTCTTCGATCAACACAGCAGAGTCCTCTTTGAAAGCTAATTTCAACGCCTCGCTGTAGTCCGCCAGAGAAGCTCCTTCTTTAAAAATCGTGATACCCAAACCGTAATTCGTTGTTTTTGGCTTAATCACAAACGCTTTTTCAGAATACTTCATATACGCCTGCTCTGCTTGCTCTAGCGCATCAAATTCATCACCAGCAGGAACATTGAAGCCAGCTTCTGCTAAGACTTTCTTCGTTACCGTCTTATTCTCCATGATCAGCGGTACGATGTAGCTGTCTTTGCTAGTCATATTCGCATTTTTGACATATTCTATATGTCCTTTATGGGTCAACTTCAAAAATTGTTCCTGTTCATCTAAAATCTGAACCTCTACCCCTTTTTGAATGACATCAAATAAAAAGAGTTGCGTAGATAATTCCATATTCCTAAAACCTGCTAATTGATATGGTCTTTCATAGGCCATTCCCTGATACTCTTTCCCAAAAACGATCCCTAATTCATGATTTGAATTACTTTCGATGATCGTCCACATTTTTCCTGCGATCGTCAAATCAGGTGTTCTCAACTGTCCTCTGTGGATCTCAAGGACTTTCTTGAATTTAAATAATCCTAGAGATTCAATCATTTCATCCATCTCTGCAAAGATCCGATCACCTTCTGCTAGCAAGTTTACTTGGGCAAAAGGATGACCTAAAGCAACCTGTTCATTCAACAAATCACCTGTTGCTACCCAATCATTTGGGGTCTCTTTTTCATCCGTCCAAAGCAGATACAGCATAAACAAATGAATGAACTCCAAAGATTCTTCTTCTATCCCTAAAGGAGCAAACGGGTTCAAGTCTAAATTTCTTAATTCGATATAACGAATACCGGTTTTAGGTAAATCAGACATTTGCTTACCGCCACGTAGTCGAACCGCCGAATAAAATTCTTTTTCCTCTGATAAAACGCCATTTTCCACCATTCGATGAATGTCGTCGATATAGCTTTGCAAAGATTCATACGAGACTTTGACATTCTCTTTATTTTTATAGCCAAACGCACTATTGCGGATACTTCTGACTGGCTCTTTTGGACGATCTTCCTTCTCTGTAAAATAGCCCTCTTCACTAACTGGCGACGCACCAAATAAATAAGTGATCAACCAACGGTAACGTAAATAGTTACGCGAAACTTTCATATATAAAATATTTTTGAACTCTTCGATCGTCGCATATTCTGTTTGCACTGAATACAACGCTTGAACTAATTCGATCGCATATTCAAAATTAAAATGGATCCCGCTGACCATTTGTTTCCGCTTGCCGTATTCTCGTGCCAAGTAGCGACGATAAAGGATTCCTTCAAATTGTTCTAGTTTGGCAATTTTGATCTCTTCATCTTTTTCAGGTAATTTTGGCGGCATACTTAACGGCCATAGCATTTCTGATTTATTCATGGAACGTAGCGCAACATCATGGATCGCCGCCAAATAGCGCAGCATTTCATTGATCGAATTTGCTACTGGCGTGATCAACTCCACCTGTGTCTCACTAAAATCTGTCTGAATATATGGATGATAGGAACGATTTCCTAAAATTTCTGGATGGTCAGTCTTTGCTAACGCACCATCAAAAGTTGTGCGCTGACTTTCTTTTTCTAAACCAAAGCGTGCCTCTGTCATATATGGACGGACACTTTTTTGTTGTAATAACTCTTTAAATTTCATTTTGTCGCCTTTCTTCCCCGTTATTATTCATCACTACTCATTATATAAAAAAAGAGCGGTAAAAAGAATATTTACGCTTAATTTTGTCAAAAAGAACACGATTGCCGTATCTATCGGCGAAATTTCCTACTTTCACCATCAAAAAAATCATTGTATACTAGAAAAAATAAATTGAAATGAGGAACTATCAATGACTAATCGAGCCTTGATCGTAATTGACTTGCAAAATGGTCTTGAACAAACTGGTAATGGTTTATTTCAGTTAAATGATGTATTGACTGGTGTTAATCAACGGATATGTGCATACCGCAAACAGCAGCAGCCGATCATCTTTATTCAACACGAGGATGAAGAACTGATTCCACAAAGCCACAATTGGCAATTATTTGAACAGTTAGACGCTCGTTCAGAAGATTATTATGTTGGAAAAACACATGCTAATTCCTTTTTTAAAACCGTTCTTAAACAACAGCTTGATGCGCTTGCTGTGACTGAGCTTGAGTTTTGCGGTGCTCAGACAGAGTATTGTGTAGATACGACGATTCGAATGGCTCATGGGTTGGGCTACACTAATTTCATGAAAAAAGGACTTAGCACTACATTAAACAATGAGTTACTTGGAGCCAAAACGATCATCCAGCACCATGAGCAATTATGGGACAAACGCTTTTTGACTTTTATTTAATGCATTTCGTTCATTTTCTACTTGATTTTATTTTACCATAAGTATGGGCTGAAAAATTAAAATTATCTCATGATATCTCTTAGTCATTCATGATAGTATAGCTAAGGGATATTTATTGAGCGTTTGAACGGCTCCATCCTTTCACTCTCTCAATTTCAAGACTTTTAACTATGGAGGAATGTATAAAATGAAATTTACGAAAAGACAGATTCAAGACGCGCTTTATGTGACGATCGGTTCTTTTATTTTGGCTGTTTCGATCAATTCAGTACTGCTGCCTAATAAAATCGTTGCGGGTGGAGCAAATGGGATCAGTGTTGTGATCAATCACCTTTTTGGTATCAGCCCAGCTCTGGTTTTATATGCGATCAATCTGCCGCTGTTAGTGCTTTGTTTTTTATTACTAGGTAAAGATGTAGGGATCAAAACCATTTATGGCAGCTTGATTTATCCATTTTTCGTTGGGATCACTGCTAATTTTCCTGTGTTAACGCATAATATCTTTTTGGCGACGTTATTTGGTGGGATTTTAACTGGTGTTGGTTTAGGCTTAGAATTTAGAGGAAATGCGTCAACTGGCGGAACTGCAATTATTTCTCAAATCGTGAATAAATATTTTAAAATTTCTTTGGGCGTATCGATTTTATTTGTCGATGGTCTGGTGATTCTATCTGCTTTATATGTTTTTAGTACAGATACTGTTTTATTCTCATTGATCTGTCTTTACATCATTGGGCGTGTTGTTGATATGGTCCAAGTTGGATTTGTTCGTTCGAAAAACGTACTGATCATCTCACCAAAATATGCAGAGATCAAAGAAAAAATCCTGATCGGTATGGACAAAGGGATGACACTTATTCCAATCGAAGGCGGCTATCAACAAAATAAAAGTATGCTGATGATGACCGTGATCAGTGAAAAAGATTTCAGCCGGATCAAAGAAGGGGTTCTTGAAATTGATGAAGAAGCGTTCATCGTGTCAATGAACGCCAGTGAGGTATTCGGGCGTGGGTTTAGTTTGAAAAAAATTGCTGAAGATTATGGAATCGAAGCGAACAATCTATAAAAATAAAAAACAGATTCGTGATAGGAAATCGCGGATCTGTTTTTTTGAATATAAATGTCCCTTTATTTAAAATTGTCGCAATTAAGGCGGATCGCTTCACCATTATCGATCAAAACTTCCGCATGTTTTTCGCCCCAGGAACAAAGCAGATCAAGGATTTCTCCTAAGGATTCTCCATATTCACTTAAGCTGTATTCAACTTTAGGCGGAATTTGATTGTATACCTTACGATCGATGATATTGTCCTGTTCTAATTCACGTAATTGTTGGGTCAACATTTTCTGCGAGATTTTAGGAATCGCCCGAAGCAATTCGCTCGTCCTCATCACCTGATGTCTTAAGTTGCATAGAATGATCGGTTTCCATTTTCCTCCAATCACATCTACAGTAACTTCTACGCCAATGTTGTATTCTTTTTCAACGATAGTTTGTACGTTTTCCATCAGCAACGCTTCCTTTCGTTCTCTATTAAAACAGAAAAGTACTGATAAATCAATTAGTTACTTTTAGGTGTGTATAAAACTTTAAAGTATGTACTAGTCAAACTGAACGATTGCTGATACGATAGTTTTATTCTAAAAGCGAGAGGAAGATTCAAATGATTCATTCATTAACAGATACAGTTTTACTAAATAATGGCGTAAAAATGCCTGGTTTTGGCTTAGGTGTATTTCAAGTAAGCAACGAAGATACGATTTTTTCTGTTCAAAAAGCCATTGAAGCAGGTTACATCAGCATCGATACTGCACAAATCTACGGCAACGAAGAAGGTGTTGGGGAAGGGATTCGCCGCGGCTTAGCAGCTACTGGAAAAAAACGCGAAGACTTATTCATTACGACTAAAATTTGGAATCACCAATTAGACTACGATCAAACGATTACCGCATTTAACGAAAGCCTGTTAAAATTGGGATTAGATTATGTAGACTTATATTTGATCCATTGGCCTGGAAACAATGAGTTCTTGACTCCTTGGAAAGCAATGGAGGATCTATATGCCGCTGGAAAAATCAAAGCAATCGGTGTGAGTAACTTTGAGATCCATCATTTGGAAACCTTACTTGAAGCAGCAAAAGTCATTCCTGTATTGAACCAAGTTGAGCTTCATCCAAGAATGGCTCAAAAAGAAATGCGCAGCTTTTTAAAAGAAAAAGGCATTGCTATTGAAGCGTGGTCTCCATTGATGCAGGGACAACTACTACAAGATCCAACGATTTTGGCTCTTGCCGAAAAATATCATAAATCAGCCGCTCAAATCATTTTAAGATGGCACGTTCAAAATGAAATTATCGTCATTCCTAAATCGATCAAAGAAGAGCGTATCGCCAGTAATGCAGATCTGTTTGATTTTGAATTATCGACAGAGGACTTAGCGTTGATCGATCAGCTGGATAATGGCACCAGAGTGGGACCGCATCCAGATACTTTCTTTTTTGAATAGCATGTAACAACGACAAAGGAGGAAACAGTATGGAAATGGGCATCAAAGGTAAAAAGGCGTTGGTCACTGGATCAACGAAAGGAATCGGTAAAGCGATTGCTTTAGAACTGGCAAAAGAAGGCGCTGACGTGCTGATCAACGGTCGCAAGGATCAAGAAGTACAGCAGCTAGTCAAAGAAATCAAAGAAGCTTATCCTGCAACGTCACCCCAGGCAGCAACTGGAGATATCGTCGATCCAGAACAGCGTGAAAAATTATTTGCGCAATTCCCTAAAGTCGATATTCTTATCAATAATATGGGGATTTTCCAGCCAATGGCTTATGAAGACATCGACGATGCAACGTGGGAACGTTTCTTTCGGACTAACGTTTTAGCCGCAAATGATTTAGTTAAATTTTACTTGCCAACTATGCTAGAAGAAAATTTCGGCAGAGTCATCTTTATTGCCAGCGAAGAAGCCATCATGCCTTCTGGAGAAATGCCGCAATACAGTATGACTAAAACAATGCAGCTTTCTTTAGCTAAAAGTTTGTCCAAGCTTACAAAGGGCACTTTGGTCACTGTTAACACGATCATGCCTGGCTCTACAATGACCGAAGGCGTTCGTGACATGATCGAGGAAATGTATCCTGATCCTGAATTACCTTTAGAAGAAAAAGAACGATTATTTATGATCAACAACCGACCATTGTCGCAAATCCAACGCTTGATCGATCCAACTGAGATTGGTCGTTTGGTGGCTTTTGTTAGTAGTCCGTATGCTTCTGCTTTTAGCGGAGTGGCGATTCGAATGGATGGCGGTATGGTACCGACGATCTTTTAAAAAAATAACCGTTACATCGGCTGAAATGAAGTCGATGTAATGGTTATTTTTATGATTAGTCTTCTTCTTTTAATAAACCTTTAAATAGCCCTACCGCGAAGTCATTCGCATCAAACGGTTCTAAGTCATTGATTCCTTCACCTAAACCAACTAATTTAACTGGCAAATGCAGTTCATTTCTGATTGCTAAAACGATCCCGCCTTTGGCTGTTCCATCTAACTTAGTAAGAACCAAACCAGTCACATCAGTCGTTTCTTTAAATTGTTTTGCTTGAGACATGGCATTTTGTCCCGTTGTCGCATCGACAACAAGTAATACCTCATGTGGTGCATCAGGCAGTTCACGTTGGATCACGCGCTTGATTTTTTCTAATTCCTTCATTAAATTGACTTTATTTTGTAGACGACCAGCCGTATCAACCAAAAGGATATCCGCATTCTCCGCTTTCGCTCGCTCTACTGCGTCAAAGACGACCGCTGCTGGATCTCCACCGGCATTGCCACGAACAACTTCTACGCCAGCACGTTCGCCCCAAACAACTAATTGATCGATCGCACCTGCTCTAAAGGTATCTGCTGCTGCCATCAACACTTTCTTACCGTCTTGCTTGAATTCATGAGCCAATTTACCAATGCTGGTTGTTTTCCCAACACCATTTACACCCACAAAAAGCATGACAGTCAATCCATCGGTTTGGATATTCAATGCATTGTTTTCTTCGACACCTTCTGCTTCATATAAATCCACCATTTTTTCAATGATTATATTTTGGATCACAGCAGTTTTTTTGGCATTGCGCAATTTTACTTCCTGACGCAGTTGCTCTGTGATTTTGATTGCTGTATCGAAACCAACATCGGCACCGATCAAGGTTTCTTCCAGTTCTTCAAAAAAGTCTTCATCGACGGAACGGAAATTAGCAAATAATTCATTTAGACGTTCACCAAAGGTTTTCCGAGTTTTTTCCAAGCCTTTTTCATACTTTTCTTGTACGATGATTTCTTCTTGAATTTCTTCAGCTACTTCCGGTTCAGGGACCTCTTCCGGCAGCACGTCATTTGCCGCAGGCTCTGGCTCTAATTCGACCTCAAGTTCTGGTTCTATGACTGAATCGACCTCTATTTCTGATTCTGCTTCTACTTGTTCTTGCAAAGAATCGATTTCAGTTTCTTCTGGGGCAGAAACTTCTGAATCGGCTGCTGTTTCTTCTAATGTCTCATCTGTTTCGATTTCAGCTGGCTTCGTTTCCTTTTCATTCATAAAAGCCTTTTTTATCTTATCAAAAAATCCCACTTAGTTTCCTCCTTTCAACGGTTCTAAAACAAATTTCTCCACTGCTTTAGCTACACCATCATTATCATTTGTATCAGTGATCACATCCGCTAATTCTTTCACACGAGGCACCGCATTTTCCATAGCCACACCTAGACCAGCGTATTCGATCATCGGCAAATCATTTTCCTCATCACCGATCGTCATGATTTCCTCTTGCTTGATGTTCAAGTCTTTTGCTAATAAAGAAATACCGTATGCTTTAGTGATTCCTTTCGGCATGAATTCTAATAAATTACTTCTCGTCTTGATGACTTCGTATTTTTCATAGAATTCACTAGGAATTTTTTTGATTTGTTCATCCAGATAATCTTCATCGATTGCTACAACAGCTTTGTTATAAATTCGCTCTGTCGTCAATTGCACCAATTCTACCGGCTCAAAGGTCAATAGATTATTCAGCTGACTGTATAAAGAAGTGTACTCTTTAGAAACTGGTAATTGAAGAACTATCCCATCAGATAGAATATCCAAAGGTACATTCAAGGTTTTAGCTAATCCATGCAGGATATGGATATCTTCAAGCGGCATTGGATTTTTTTCAATGATTTCACCCGTATCATTTTTTTGAACCAATCCACCATTGAAGGTAATACTATAATCACCATTATCACGCAAATCCAACGTTTCAAGATACCCTTCTATCGCAGCTAAAGGACGCCCTGTACAAAGAACAACCTTAACCCCCGCTGCCTTTGCTTGTGCTAAAACAGCTTTATTCCTAGCTGAAATTTCCTTCTTACTATCTAATAACGTCCCATCCAAATCAATGGCAACCAATTTAATCAAATAAAAACCTCCTTAATTTAAAAGTGGAACAAATCGTCTAATCCTGTAGAAAATTAGGAAATTGATTTTGAGACGCTCTTTGTCTCACTGGTAATTTATCTATTTTCCTAAGAATTGATTTGTGTAGTTGGACAATTTAAAAGCGGAACAAATCGCTTAATCCTGTAAAAAATTAGGAAATTGACTTTGAGACGCTTTTTGTCTCACTGGCAATTTATCTATTTTCCTAAGGATTGATTTGTGTAGCTGGATAACGATAATAGTGGAATGAGCTGTTCTGTCTCGACTGAAAAATAGAAAAATATAACTGAGGTGCTTTTTGTCTCATTTATATTTTATCTTTTTTCCGAAGAGTTAGCCTGTGTAGCTGGACAATTTAAAAGCGGAACAAATCGCTTAATCCTGTAGAAAATTAGGAAATTGACTTTGAGACGATCTTTGTCTCAATGGCAATTTATCTATTTTCCTAAGGATTGATTTGTGTAGCTGGATAAGACAAATGACCAACACTTTCTTGCAAAAGTGTTGTACTATCGCCATCATCAGCTTTCCGCAACGATCGCTCCGCCTTCTTTGACTTCTTCCAATCGAACCGAAACGATCTTAGACACGCCTGATTCCTGCATTGTCACACCGTACAGTACATCAGCAGCCTCCATCGTTCCTTTACGGTGGGTGACCACGATGAACTGAGTATCATCTTCAAACTCGCTCAAGTAATGACCAAATCGTGAAACGTTGGCATCATCCAACGCTGCTTCCACCTCATCAAGCACACAAAACGGTACCGGGCGTACACGAATGATCGAGAACAACAAAGCGATTGCCGTTAAAGCCCGTTCTCCACCTGAAAGCAGACTTAAATTTTGCAGTTTTTTACCTGGCGGCTGTGCTTCGATTTCTACCCCTGTATTCAATAAGTCGTTTGGATCAGTCAAGATCAATTCTGCCCGACCACCGCCGAACATGTTTGGAAAGACAACTTTGAATTGGGCGCGAATCGCTTCAAACACTTCACTAAAGCGTGTTTTAACTTCTTCGTCCATCTCACTCATCGTTTCAAATAATTGATCTTTAGCATCCAGCAAATCATCGCGCTGTGATACTAAAAATTCATGCCGTTCATTGACCTGCTCATATTGTTCGATCGCATTCAGATTGACTGGACCTAAACGTTCGATGTCACGTTTCAACCGTTTCACCTCGATCTTCGCCTGTTCTTGATCGATCGTCAGCTCATAATCTTCATTGGCACGTTCAAAGGTCAAACTATACTCCTCTTGCAAATATTGCAAGGAATTATCCAATTTGATTTCAGAACGGTTCTTCTCGACCTCGATCTTGGTTTGCTCCGTCAATAAATGCTGCTGCTGTTTATTTTCTTCCGCTAACCCAGTATCGATTTGATCGACCTGCTCTTGCAACTGTTGACGATTCGTTTTAGCTTCTTGGATGCTGTTTTGTAATTGTTCTCTTTTTTCAGCCAATTGCTTCATTTGAACGGCTAAACTTTCTTCAGTGACCTGATGATCCGTTGAATTGTCATTTAGCTGTTGCAATTGTTGATGTAAAGCTGTTTCTCGTGCTAAAAATTCATCTAGCTGAGTTTGTTTTTCAGATAATTGTTCAGTCAAATGAGCAAGCTGTTCTGCCGCTACTGCCTGATCTGCCTGAATCTGATTGTATCGTTCAAACGCCTCTGCCCGTAAAGTTTCCATCTGGCTTGCTTCTTGATCGACCTGCTTCATTTCCTGATCTAAGCTGTTTCTCTGTTGATCAAGTGTTTGCTGTTGTTCCGTCAGCTCTTCTTTTCTTGCTTGATATTCAGTTAAAAACTGGTGCAGCTCACGTGCTTCAAATTCAAAAAGACGTTGTTCTTTTGTTAAACGAGTGATCGTCTCTTCCTGATTGGCCAATTTATTTTGAAGTTCCTGCTGTTTCAAACGGCTGATTTCGCCCGTTGAACGTAGTTGCTCAAGCTCCTCATTCAACTGCTTGACTTCATCTGTCAGCTGTTGGACTTCTTTTTCAGTCGCTGCCAGCTGTTTTTCCACACGTTCCATTTGTTCAGTCAATGTTTGCAGCTCTTGTGTTTGTGAAAACAGGCTACCTTGATTACCGCGTTTATTTGCACCACCGGTCATTGAACCACCGGAGTTCATAACGTCTCCTTCTAAAGAAACCACGCGATATTGATAATTGACCGCTTTTGCTAGCTGGTTGGCACTTTCGAGATTTTCTGCTAATAAAGTTACACCCAAAAGATTTTGGATAACGTTACTGACTTCATCAGAAAAACGAACCACTTCACTTGCGATCCCTAAAAACCCTGACACGTTGCCAACACGATCCCGGATAGCACTGGAAACACTTCTAGGCTTGATCGTCGTTAATGGTAAAAAAGTTGCCCGACCGCTATGCTGTTGTTTTAAAAATGTAATACCTGCACGACCGTCTTTTTCAGATTCAACGACAACATGCTGTGCCGCGCCGCCTAAAGCCGTCTCGATCGCAACTGTATATTCTTTTGGAACATCGATCAATTCCGCTACAGCGCCAACGATTCCTGTCAATTGGTCTTTATGTTTTAAAACTGCACGAACCCCTTGATAAAAACCAGAGTAATTTTCTTGGATTTCCTGCAGGCTTTTTTGGCGTGCTTTGGCTTGTTGGACTTGATTCATTGCTTGATACATTTGTTTTTGTTTAGCTGCCAACTGACCTTGCTTTTGATCCAGCTGATGTTTCAGCTGAGTATATTGCTCTCTTTGGTTTGTTAATGACTGTTCTGAAGCCGTTAAATCAGCGGTCACTTGTTCTTTGTCAGCCAAGGCTTCCGCCATTTGTTTTTCCAGCGCTTCGTGTTTTTGGATCGATTGCTGATTTTTAGCCGTTTCCTGCTGATACTGGCGTTCCAGATACTTCAAATCATTCGTTGTATTGGCTTGCTCCTGCATTACTTCAACATATTGGCTACGCAGTTCTTCCAGCAATTCTTTTGATGATTTACTGTATTTTTCAACTTCCAGCTCAGACGCTTTGATCGCTTCAACGAATGCTTCACGTTGAGCTTTTTTCTCTGTTACTTTGGTTTGTAGCTCTTGTACCTCTTCACGGTAGCGTGTGATTTTTTCAGCGTTTTCTTCTAAAGATTGCTGATACTCACTTGTTGTCTGCATCGTGTGTTTTGAGCGTTCAACTAAAACATCTTTTTGGCCTTCTGTTTGCTTCAATGCTTCTGTGATTTGCAGCAATTGCTGCTGCTCTTGCTCGATTTGTTCATCCAACTTGTTGCGTTTTCCTCTAAGTTGGAACAATTCGTCTTCAGAATCACGGATTTTTTTACTTGCTACATTTAACTTACTTTCGATTTCCGTCAGTTCTGCTGTTTTGACTTCCCAAACAGCCTTGGCCGACTCGATTTCTGTGACGGTCAAGCTTACATCTATTTCGGTCAACGTCTCTTTCAGCTTTAAAAACTCCTTCGCCGCTTCGCTTTGGGCAGCTAGAGGAGTCAGTTGGTCTTCTAATTCATAAATGATATCTTGAACACGGCTTAAATTATCTTCTGTTTCAAATAATTTCTGCTCGGCTTTTTTCTTACGCTGCTTGTATTTCAACACTCCTGCTGCTTCTTCAAAAATACCGCGGCGGTCTTCTGGCTTACTGTTAAAAATCGCTTCGACTTTCCCTTGGGAGATGATCGAAAATGACTCTTTCCCTAACCCCGAATCCATAAATAAATCATGAATATCTTTTAAGCGGCAGGCTTGTTTGTTGATGAAAAAATCACTTTCGCCTGTTCGACGAAACCGACGTGTTACACTGATTTCAGTAAAATCCAAAGGTAAAAAATGATCACTATTATCTAATACAACCGTTACTTCGGCTATATTCAATGCTTTACGACCTTCCGATCCGGCAAAAATAATGTCCGGCATCTTTCCGCCGCGAAGACTTTTTGCCGATTGTTCGCCTAAAACCCAGCGGATCGCTTCGGTGATGTTGCTTTTTCCACTGCCGTTTGGACCTACGACAGCAGTCACTCCATTTTCAAATTCTATAACGGTTCGATCCGCAAAGGATTTAAATCCTGCGATCTCAATTCGTTTTAAATACACGAATAATACGGCTCCTTCCAAGCTTACTCAGGATGTTTTTTCAGCGCTCGTTCAGCGGCATCCTGTTCTGCTAATTTCTTCGACTTTCCTTGTCCCGTTCCAATCAATTTTCCATCGACATACACTTCGATCGAAAAAATCCGATCATGTGCAGGCCCTTCTTCGTTGACTAAACGATAGTCGATCGTTACGTCCCCTTGACGTTGCAATACTTCTTGTAAATGTGTTTTGTGATCCATCTCATGTGAAAAAGCACCAGCATCGATTTTTGGAAAAACCACTTCTGCAATAAATTTCTTCGCTGCGCCAACTTTTTGATCTAAGTATAATGCACCCAAAAATGCTTCAAATAGATCACATAACAAGGCAGGGCGTTGACGGCCGCCAGAATTTTCTTCTCCTTTTCCTAGAAGAATATATTGGTCGAAATGACATTCTTTTGCAAATTTTGATAAACTATCTTCGCGAACGATCGCCGCACGCATTTTTGTCAGTTTGCCTTCCGGCATTTCCGGGAATTGTTGGTATAAATATTGAGAAACCAATAACTCCAATACTGCATCTCCTAGAAATTCTAATCGTTCATTATCAGACAGTTTTAAATAGCGATGCTCATTCACATAGGATGAATGCGTAAAAGCTTGTTCTAATAGGTTGACATCATGGAAAACAATGCCGTAACGTTCTTTTAGTTCGGTAGTTAACTGATTGTCCATTTGCTACATTCCTTTAAATTTATTTACAACCTTCTCTATTATACTTTTTTTTCCAGTATTTTTAAATGGTTAGGGGAGATTTGCCGTAAATTCACGTAAGGATTCATCAGATTTGAAGGGTTTCCTCATCATTTTTTCGATTTCTATCAGATTTTCTGCTATTTCACACAAAAAATACGGACTATTTCTTCATTCCAAAAGAAAAAAGCGTGTCAAGATCCTCCGATCCTGATACGCTTTTATAGATTACTCACCAAAAAATCGTTGGATTTCTGTTTGTGCTGCTTCTGGTGAATCGGAGGCATGGATAATATTGTGATAACTATTATTCCCGTAATCTCCACGAATCGTTCCAGGTGCAGCCTCCAGACAATTGGTTGCTCCGATCATCGTTCTGACCGTTTTTATGACTGCTTCTCCCTCTAAAACAAGATAAATCACCTCAGAAGAAGTCATGTAGTCCATCATATCTTCAAAGAAATCAAATTTTTTCACATGGGCATAATGTTCCTCTGCTAATTCCCGAGTCATCATTGCCACCTTTAGTTGACGGATCGTTAGTTGCTTTCTTTCAAAACGTTGAAGGATTTCTCCCACTAGCTTACGCTTCACACCATCCGGTTTAATAATAATCAATGTCTGCTCCATACAGCTTCCCTCCAATAGTTGCAGCGCCAATAATGAAAACGCTTAACTTGAAGATTACCACCACTCTTGGAATCTGTCTAGTATATAAGTGACAAAAAAGAGTAGTGGTTTGTTTGGAATGACTACACTGTGGACCATTTATCTGTGTAACTAAAGACTAATAGGACAAACAAAGCCATAAACCAACTCTGTTCATCCCTACTAGTTACTCTTTAGCGCTTTTCAGCTGTGAGCTCGATGTTATAATAATCTCTTGTATCTTCATAATTCCAAGTAAAGGATTTTACGCGATTATTTACTGGCATGATTTCGTTTCTATATAATGTCGGAATAACTGGTGCTTGTTCAAACATATACTCTTGCCACGCATCATACGCTTCTTTACGTTTTTCATCATCAAATGATTCCTTTGAATCAATTGCACTCAACAGCTTATCATTTTCTTCTGAAACAAAACGTGAATAGTTAAAAGCAGCACTTCTACTGTATAAGCCAGCTGGTGAAGGCGCACTGCTTACACTCCAAGCGGCTTGGAATACATCGATCTCCGGATCATCATTTTTGACCTTATCATAGAATGCTTGGAAATCGATCAAACGACCCGTTGCCAGCTTCACATCTAAACCAATTTCTTTCCATTGTTGTAGATAGTAATCAGCTAATGGTTGAGCCGTTTCCCCACCTGCCATTGAAGCAAAGTTGATTGTTAATTTTTCCCCATCAGGATCTTCTCTCAGTCCATCATCATCTGTATCCTTGTAACCTGCATCATCCAAAAGTTTTTTAGCTTTTTCTAAATCGTATTGGTACCCTTTGATATCAGAATTGTGCAATGTTTTAAAAATTGGTGGAATCAGCGTTGTTGCTCCTGAACGCAAGCCGTTATAGAATTTTTGTCCGATCGCATCATTATCTACCGCATAGCCCATTGCTTGGCGTAAATTCACATCAGCCATTTTTGCATCAGGGTTTAAAACGGATTCACCTTTATCTTTATCGTATGTTCCTAATTTGAACCCAATATAGGTATACGCTAACTCTTCACGACCCAGCATTTGATAATCTTCCGTATCTTTATATGTCGGGAAGTTATCTGTCGGCATTGAGTAAACCATGTCATATTTTTTCGCTTTCAGTGCTTCAACGATCGAAGCTGTCGGCACATTTGTGAACACGATTTTCTCTAATTTAGGTTTTCCTTTATAATAATGTTCATTTGGTAAATACTCTACAGATTCACCCGTTACAATTTTACTCATATAGTATGGACCGAATGTTACAGGATTTTTACGGACCGCATCACTTTTTTCTTGGTCTTTGATCGGTATATCTTTAAAGATATGTTTTGGCATCGCACTTGTATAAACACCACCGTCTAATTGCAACATCCCCGGATTCATTTCTTTATAAGTCACTTCAACTGTTTGATCATCGATTTTCTTGATTCCAGAAATCGCATCTACTTTACCATCATGATACTCATCCATTCCGACTATATTGGTAAAATTGTCATCATAGCGAATACCAGTATATTCTTTGTTCCCAATCACTTCATAAGGATAGATCAGATCATCCGCTGTTACGGGTTCACCATCTGACCACTTAATGTCATCCTTCAATGTAATTGTCGCTTTTTTATCATCAACATCCAAATCTAACGTCGCTGCCCCATCTTCAGTAATAACAAAGTCTTTATCATAGGAGAATAGTCCTTCATGAGATGGTCTCATGTAATAATTATCGTAAGCATCTTGATAATAGACTTCTGAAAATAGTCCCTTAAACTGCGTATCTGACGCAACTGCAACATCCAATGTTCCGCCTTTGATTGGATCCTGATCGTTTTTAACTGCCATTGTAAATTTACTGATATCTTCTGTTTCAACGTTCTTATTCCCTGAATCAGATTTTTTACTACCATCACACGCAGTTAATGTCATTGTTAAAGCTGCCGTTACTGTAAGTAATCCCACTAATTTCTTGTTTCTCACACTTTTTCCTCCTCATTTTTAGCCCAAACGTTGTCTGGCATCCGCTGAACGCTTAAACGCTTGACCAATATAATTTATACATAACATCATTACTAAAATCAGCACTGATGCAGGTACCCAAATCCATGTTTTGTTAGCCAAAACATCTCCATTACTAGCATAGCCGATCAAAGTCCCTAAACTAGGAACATTGGTTGGCAAACCAAAACCTAAGAAAGTCAATGTCGTTTCAATACCGATATTCGCTGCAAAGTTGATCGTCAAATTCGTAATGATCAATGAGCTTAGATTCGGCATGATCTCACGAAACATAATTTTGAAGTCGCTTGTGCCTAACGTTTTAGAGGCACTAACGTAGTCTCTGCGAACTTCTGATAATGTTTTACTTCTAAATAACCTAGCTTTTGCAACCCAATAAAAAGCACTCATAATCCAAATAAACGACCACACATTATATTTAGGGATTATCGTAACAAATACAATGATGATCATCATGATCGGTAAAATCATAATAAAATCTACGATCCTCATCACAGCGTTATCAAAGAAACCACCATAATAACCAGAAACAATCCCGATTCCGACTCCAATGATCGACGTGATGATCGTGATTGCAAATCCGATCACAACCGAGTTGCGAGCGCCGATGATCAGCTGTCCGAATACATCACGACCACCTTCGTCTGCTCCTAATAAAAATTTTCCGCCTGGTTCAGCATATTTATCTAAAATACTAACGGTCATTACTTTATCTTGATCAGTCATGAGTGCACCGATAAAAACAACCATTAAAATAATGATCAATAATGTCAGTGAAAATATAGCCAATTTATCTTTTTTAAATTCTCTTGCGATCATGCGAAAGCCCATCGGAGGAATTTGTTCAGTAATTACTGTTACTTGTTCATCTTTTTCCATTTTATTTTCATCCTTTCCTTAAAATTGATTTTTACTGCACCCGAATTCGCGGATCTACAATACTCATCACGATATCTGAAACCAGATTCCCGATAAGCGTCGCAACACCTAAAATCAATACTAAGGAGGTAATTACTGCATAGTCCCGTTGACCGATCGAATCAATAAACAACTTACCTATACCCGGATACCCGAAAATCCGCTCAATAACAACTGATCCGCTGATCAAGGCTGTAATTTCATAACTTAATTGAGAAACAATAGGCAAAGAAGCATTTCTAAAAATATGTCGAGTATAGACTTTATTGGTAGGTACACCTTTGGAACGAGCTGTCCGTACATAGTCCAATGATTGCGAATCGATCACTTCATTACGTAAATATTGAATCGTGATCGCTGTCCCTAATAAAGCCTGAGAGAGCGCCGGTAATATCAAATGATAGAAGCGATCCCAGACATAGCCTACTGTCCCTGAATCAACACCACTTGAAACAGAACCTGTTGTCGGAAACCAATCCAGACGATACCCAAAAATAAACAACATCACAAGTGCAAAAATAAACGGAGGTACAGCAAAGCTAATAAAATTATAGATAACAACAAATTTATCTAAAATCGAATTTTGATAGCGACCAGACAGAACACCTAGGGGTAAAGCGATCGCGTACATGATCACAACGGTCAATAATGACAAAAGAATCGTATTGACTGCACGATTACCGATCAAAGTTGCTACTGGTAATTTAAAAATGAAACTCTCTCCAAAATCACCATGGAAAACATTCCCGATCCAACGAACATACTGCGTAGTCCATGGATCATTCAATCCAGCGGCTTCCCTCATTTTTTCAATGACAGCTGGATCTGTGTTTGGATTGATTAGTCCAGTAAACGGATCGCCCGGCATCATTTTAGCAAGGATAAAAATCAGCACACTCAAAATCAGGATTTGAGGAATCATGAAAAGTACTCGTCGTAAAATTGTTTTCCACATTACTCTGCACCTCCATCTTTTAACGCCACTTGATGTGTTGGACTGATTTTACGTAAATCATAAACACGACCGTTTTCATCATAATATTCACTTTGACGAGCGATATATTCCTGTTCTACTTTGCGACGCTCCGCCTTGTGCGCTTCTCGATGTGCAACATCGATTTTAGGAATTGCAGACAGTAATCGTTTGGTGTAAATATGCTTTGGATCATTATAGATATCTTCACGAGTCCCGATTTCTACAAACCGTCCTTTATACATGATCGCAATATTGTCGCACATATGCTTTACAACACCTAGGTCGTGAGAAATAAACAAATAACTCAATCCATATTCTTCTTGAATATTTTTCATAAAATTCAGAACTTGTGCTTGAACAGACAAATCCAGTGCCGAGACAGGCTCATCTGCAATGATCAACTTAGGATTCGTAGCAACTGCCCGAGCTACACCTAAACGTTGCCGTTGACCTCCTGAAAATTCATGTGGGTATTTGTACAATGCATCTTCAGGCATTCCAACGATATCCAGTAATCCTTTGACTTTCTTTTTCTCTTCTTGATCACTTAACCGTTCAAAATTACGAATCGGTTCCGCAATAATATCCAAGACTCGCTTCTTAGGATTTAAACTGGACATAGAGTCTTGAAAAATCATCTGGACATCTTTGTTGTATTTCATTGCTTTTCGTGTTCTTGCCTGTGTTACTTCTTGATTTTGATAAAGGATGCTGCCACTGGTGATTTTTTCCAAACCGATGATCGCTTTGCCTGTCGTCGATTTTCCAGAACCTGATTCACCTACCAGACCATATGTTTTGCCTTTTTCAATAATAAAATCAACCCCGTCAACTGCTAAGACATGATCTGTCACTCGATTAAAGAAGCCGCTGCGAATGGGATAATGAACTTTCAGGTCTTTGATTTGAATAATTTCTGCCATTACATTTCCTCCTGTTCATCTCTAAATTGAAAATGCTGATAACAGGTACAACGAACGAAATGATTCTCTGCCACCTCATGTAAAACAGGTGTTTCTTCATGTGCCGCTTCCGGTATCCACGGGATTCTAGGTGCAAAACGGCATCCTGTCCTCGGTAATTTGCTCAATGAAGGAACAACCCCTTCAATCACATGTAATTGGCTATTTTTTGAGTCCTCTTGAGGAATCGACTGCAGCAATGAACGAGTATATGGATGCTTCGGGTTATCAAACAGCTCTTTTGCAGAAGCCACTTCCACAAATTGTCCCGCATACATCACCGCAACTTTATCTGCCATCTCAGCTACGACACCTAAGTCATGTGTAATCAAAATAATGCCAGAACCTGTTTCTTCTTGTAAATCTTTCAAAAGATCTAAAATTTGAGCCTGAATCGTCACATCTAATGCAGTTGTCGGCTCATCTGCAATAATGATCGCAGGTTTACATGCAATCGCGATTGCAATGATCACACGTTGACGCATGCCGCCAGAAAGCTCATGGGGATATTGCTTTCCTACTCGCTCAGGATTAGGTATTCCAACCTGCACAAGCAATTCAAGCACCCGCGCTTGCTTTTGCTCTGCAGTCATATCCGTGTGATATGTCAGACTCTCCTTGATTTGGTCTTCGATCCGCATCAAAGGATTAAGTGCCGATAATGGGTCTTGGAAAATCATACCAATGTCATTTCCACGAATTTTGTTGTATAGCTGCTCATTAAAGGTCGTCAAATTCAAATCTTTATATAGAATCTCTCCACTGACACGAGTATTATTCGCATCATGCAGCCCCATGATCGTTGTAGCTAAGGTACTTTTTCCGCAACCTGATTCGCCAACGATCGCTAAGATTTCATTTGTCCCTAACTCAAATGACACATCATCCACTGCATCATAATATTCGTCCTTTAAACGAAAACCAGTATGCAGATGCTGAACGTCTAATAGTTGATTTTCCTTACTCACATGTGTACACTCCTCTATATTTCATACTTTAAAATCCCCATCAATTACATATGAAAGATTTTTTTAATCTTCCTGTAATCTTTTTAACCAATTGTATATAACTATTAGTAGAAATGCAACATTTTGATTAAAATAAGTAGTTACACGACAAAAAAGAGAAGCAAAACGATTGATCGTCTTGCTTCTCTTTCATTTTCTAGTTCTTATAAGTGATTCATAATATAATCTACAGCGGCACCAACTGTTTCAATTTGCTCTGCATCTTCATCCGAAATTTCTGTACCAAACTCATCTTCAAGCTCTAAAACAAATTCCATTACACTAATAGAATCTGCATTCAAGTCATCTTTAATGTTTAATTGATCTGTCACTTTTTCAGCTTCAATATCAAAGTGGTTTGAGATAATCTTCGCTACTTTTTCCAATACTTCTTCACGAGTCAACTTGTATTCACCTCCACTGGTTCTGAACAACGTTTTGCTTTTAGCGTTAAACGCTATGATACATTGTACTCACAAATGATCGATTTGTCCATCTTTTTTTTGCAATTTCATTACAAAACGGTTGCAATCTGGTTGCGGAAACCCTTATTCCTTAGTTTCATAGTAGCTGACAAGCTGCGGCACAACCTCTGTTTTCAGCATTGTATGAATTTGACGGATCGTGTAACGAACGGCTTCTGGTCCTGTTGAGCCATGTGTTTTGATCACAGGTGCTTTTAGGCCAAAAAGTACTGCTCCGCCATGTTTAGAGTAATCCATTTCATTTTTCATTCCACGTAAGGCATTTTTTAGAAGCAAAGCACCCATTTTTCCTTTGACACCTTCTGCTAAAATAGAGGTTTTCAACAGATTCATCATGTTTAGAGCAGTTCCTTCAATAGATTTCAGGACAGCATTTCCTGTAAATCCATCTGTAACGACGACATCTGCCGCTCCACTCAATAAATCGCGTGCTTCGACATTACCGATGAAATTGATTCCTGATTCTTCTGAAAGCAACTCATAGGCTTTCTTCGTTAATTCACTACCTTTTGTCTCTTCTGTGCCATTGTTTAAAAGAGCAACGCGAGGATTTTTCACGTTTCTTACTTTTTCTGCATAGAACGAGCCTAGCACGGCATATTGAACTAAATGTTCTGGTTTATTATCAGCATTTGCGCCTAAGTCTAGCATATCAAATCCGCCATCTGCCTGACCCATAACAGGTAGGGTCGACATCAAACCAGGTCGCTCAACATTTTTGATTCGTCCAACAATGAATAATCCTGCAGCTAACAACGCTCCAGTATTCCCAGCTGAAAAAATCGCATCTGCTTCTCCATTTTTCACTGCCTGCGCAGCTAAAACCATCGATGCTGTTTTCTTACGACGAATTGCCTTGACCGGTTCATCATCACTACTGATTTTTTCATCCGTATGAATGATCGTAATATTCGTTTCATCTGTCACATATTTTTTAATTTCAGTTTCTTTCCCATAAAGTAAAAACTCAATATCAGGAAAATCCTGTTTAGCCAGCATAACACCCTCAACAATAGCCTGAGGTGCATGATCGCCTCCCATTGCATCAACAGCAATCTTCATAAAATAGTCCCTCCTAGATAAGTACAATAAGTAGTATAACATATAGAAAAGCGGAACAAAGCGTCTAACTCTCATGAAAATTAGGAATCTGACACTGAAACGCTCTTTGTTTCATTGACAGATTGTCTATTTTCCTTGAGAGTTGCTTTGTGCAGCTGGATCAAGAAAAGCGGAGCGAGCCCGTTTAGTCTCGACTGAAAAATAGGAAATGAGGAGTGAGACTCTCTTTGTCTCACTCATTATTTATCTTTTTTCCGAGGGACTGGTTCGTACAGCTAGATCAAGAAAAGCGGAGCAAACCGCTTAAACCTCAAACAAATTAGGAAAATGATGGAAAGATGCTCTTTATCTTTTTCTATTTATTGAAGTTCAATTCAGCTCATCTATCTAAACAATTCTAATCAAAAAACTGGTGTTCCGCTTCATGAGGCTTGATCTTTTCTGCTGCTCCACTATATTCCGGCAAAAGCCACCACTGCTCTTTCTTCCAAATCTCACTGGCTTCCTGCCGCGCAACTTCCAAAATGTTGAAATCCGTCACGATATCCCCAACCGCAAACTGCGGAATCCCAGATTGTCTTGCACCAAAAACTTCTCCCGGGCCACGTAATTCTAAATCCTTTTCACTCAATACGAAACCATTATCTGTTTCTGTCATGATTTTCATTCGCTCAACGCCCATCTCATTCTTGGGATTCGCCACTAAAATACAATACGAGGCATCTGAGCCACGGCCCACTCGACCACGCAGTTGATGTAATTGTGCTAAACCAAAACGGTCCGCATCCATGATCAGCATGACTGTAGCATTTGGAACATTGACTCCGACCTCGATCACAGTTGTCGAAACAAGTAACTGCAGACTATTTTCTTTAAATTCTTGCATGATCTCATCTTTTTCCTGATTTTTCATTTTCCCATGAAGCAAGCCTACCTGATAATCTGGATTGAAAAAGGCAGACATATGCTCAAAAATTTCCGTTGCATTTTTAACATCTAACGCCTCTGACTCTTCGATCAGCGGACAAATCACATACGCTTGATGCCCGCGCGCTAATTCTTTTTGCATCCATTCAAGCACAGTATCCAATTGTGGGGGACGAATCCAGCGTGTTTCGATCGGGATTCTACCTGCTGGCATTTCATCAATGATCGACACATCCATTTCACCAAAAGCGGTGATCGCCAAGGTTCTTGGAATTGGCGTTGCTGTCATAAACAAGACATCAGGCTTCAACCCTTTCTCTCTAAGTATCCGCCGCTGATTCACACCAAAACGATGCTGCTCATCGGTAATAACCAAGCCCAAACGATGAAAAACAACATCTTCTTGGATCAAGGCATGTGTTCCTATGATTATATCGATTTCTCCTGTTGCTAATTGTGCCAAAATTTCACGTCGCTCTTTTGTCTTTGTCGAACCTGTCAGTAATGCCGTGCGTACTTCTAACGGATCGTATAGTTGTTGGAGACTTTCCATATGCTGTTGCGCTAAAATTTCAGTCGGTACCATCAATGCACCTTGAAAACCAGCCGTCATCGTTGCGTACAGAGCGATTGCTGCAACGACTGTTTTTCCGCTTCCAACGTCCCCTTGTAGTAAACGCTGCATGTGATTGGAACTCATCAGATCCCGACAAATTTCATTCGTCACTTTTTTTTGTGCAGCTGTCAATTCAAATGGAAGCTTCTTAGTGAATTCTTTCAAGCGCTCGACATCATACTGAATACTCATACCGTTTTTCTCAGCCTTTTCCTGCCGTTTCAAGCCTTGCATTTTTAGCTGGAAGAAAAAGAATTCTTCGAAAACAACTCGTCGTTTTGCTTGATGACTTTCTTGTGGGTCACTCGGAAAATGCATTGCAAATATCGCTTCTTTTCTTGAAATCAAGCGATATTTCTCTAATAGCTCTTCCGGCAAAATTTCTTGAATCAGGTCTCCATAGCTATCAAAGCCAGCACGAATAAGCTGGATCAAACTGCTTTGACGTACCTTTTTATTTACATGGTAAATCGGTGCAAAATCTTCCCCATCATTTTTGGCAGCTAAGATTTTCATACCATTCAACGATTTTCTTTTTGCATCCCATTTTCCATACACGGCAATTTCTTCTGACATCACGATTTTGTCTTTTAAGTAAGGTTGATTAAAAAAGGAAACGTTGATCACCGCATGGTCCTGCATCATCCGAAACATCAGTCGACTTTTTTTATAGCCGTATCGGCTAACGACCGGCTCAGAAACAACGAGACCTTTAAGTGTGACTTTTTCTTGGTCTTGAATCTCATTTAACTCTTTTTCCTGAATGTCTTCATAACGAAAAGGATAGTAGGTCAGCAGATCTTCGATCGTTTGGATACCCAGCTCTTTTAAATTTTCCGCACGTTTTGGTCCTACGCCCGATAAAACACTGATATCATCTGATAAATCCACTTACGTTCCTCCTCTCAGCTTTAAAATACGAATTTTTTCTTCATTGTTATTAATATAGCATTTTTACCCCTATAAAAAAAGCCAAACAGCAAGTGTTTGGCTTTTAGATTGCTTAATTATTCAGCTGAAAACAAGTATGGATAAACCGGTTGGCCGCCTTCATGAAGCTCTGTTTCCAGATCTTCAAATTCAGTAGTCAATGCTTCTGCAAATTGCTCTGCTTCTTTCATTGTACCACCTTCACCAACAATGATCGTCACGATTTCAGTCTCTTCGTCGATCATGCGTTTTAATGTATCCAATGATGCTTTAGCCATGTCTGGTTCAGAAACGACGATTTTTCCGTCGATCATTCCTAGATAGTCATCTTTTTTGATTTCAACGTTATCGATCGTTGTATCACGTACAGCTGTCGTAACCTGACCGCTAACAACACTTTCGATCATTTCTGTCATCGTTGCTTTATTTTCTTCTAGTGATTGTTGATCATTGAAAGCAAGCATCGCTGTCATTCCTTGAGAAATTGTCTTTGTAGGGACAACGGCTACAGGAATATCTGCTACTTCTGCTGCTTGATCAGCTGCCATGAAGATATTTTTATTATTTGGTAAAATGATCACTTGATCCGCATTGACTTCTTTCACTGCTTTCAAGATGTCTTCTGTACTTGGGTTCATTGTTTGGCCGCCGCTGATGATATAGCTTGCTCCTAAGCTGCGGAATAATTCCTGAACGCCTTCTCCAGCTGCGATCGCAATCACTGCGTAAGGAACACGCGCTTTGGGTGCAACTGCTGCTTGTGCATCATGCTCAACCAACGTTTCATGCTGTAAGCGCATGTTGTCGACTTTGATTTTAACAAGTGAACCGAATTTTTGTCCGTAGTTCATTACTTCACCAGGGTGTTCGGTATGCACGTGCACTTTGATGATTTCATCGTCATTGACAACCAGTAAAGAGTCGCCTAGTTCGTTCAGGTAATTTCTGAATGTGTCATAGTCGAAGTCACTATCTACAGTTGGTCCTTCACCGATTTGTACCATGATTTCTGTACAATAACCGAATTTGATATCTTCTGTGGCAACATGTCCGCTAACACCGCGGTGATGCTCCGCATTGACCATTTCGTCCATTTCGCCTGGTGATGGTTCATAGACTTCTGTTGCTAAGAAATTGCCGGATAAAGCTTCTAAGAATCCTTCATAGATAAATAGTAATCCTTGACCTCCGCTGTCTACAACGCCGACTTCTTTTAACACTGGTAAAAGATCTGGTGTTTTAGCTAAAGCGCGTTTAGCACCTTTAACGACAGCTTCCATCACTTCAATACAATCATCTGTTTCTTTTGCTTTACGTTCACCTGAACGAGCCGCTTCACGAGAAACAGTCAAAATTGTTCCTTCTACAGGTTTCATTACAGCTTTATAAGCTGTTTCTACCCCATGAGTAAACGCTGCGGCTAAGTCTTGTGCATTCAGCGTAACAACGTCTGGAATTTGTTTAGAAAAACCACGGAATAATTGCGATAAAATAACCCCAGAGTTTCCTCTAGCGCCCATCAATAATCCTTTTGAAAGGACTGTTGTTAGTTCTCCAACTTTTTCAGAACGAGAATCTGCTACAGCTTTTGCTCCACTTGTCATGGATAAATTCATATTTGTTCCTGTATCACCATCCGGCACAGGGAAAACATTCAATGAGTTGACATACTCTGCATTGACATGCAGACGACTCGCACCAGCCTGAACCATTTCTTGGAACTGACTTGCACTGATTTCTGTTACATTCACCTAAAAATCCTCCTTTAGATTGCTGCTAATAGACGAAAAGTATTTCTTCTATTTAACAGTCGGCTGCCTAGTCAGGCAACACACGAACACCTTGTACAAAAACGTTGACAGAATTAGCAGTGACACCAAGTAATGTCTCAAGGTTGTATTTGACTTTTTCTTGTACATTTCGAGAAACTTCTGAAATCTTTGTTCCATAACTTACGATTGTATATACGTCGACCGCAACGCCATTTTCTTCTTGACGTACGACTACACCTTTAGAGAAATTCTCTTTGCGCAAAATGCCATTTAAATTATCTTTGATTTGGTTTTTACTAGCCATCCCGACGATTCCGTAGATATCTGTCGCAGCTCCGCCAACTACAGTAGCGATAACCTCATTGGTAATCTCAATGGTGCCTGCTGGTGTTTTTATTTTTACAGCCATTGATGAAAGCCTCCTTAGAGAGCATAATTGCCCTATTTTCTTCTATAATATTTTAACATAGCAACCCCTTAATGAAAAGGAAGTTAATTAGAATATTATAGAGTGTCTCATCAAATTTACCAATAATTGTACAATTTACATTGTTTGTCAAGAAATGTCAAACACATTTCTTCAATCTCGCTAGCCAAACAAACAGTTGTTTATCGTAAAAAAAATAAAATCAACGACTCGTCCAGTGAACGAATCATTGATTTTATTTTCTAATTCCTATTATTGATTGAACTAATTTTCTTTGTAAGCAATTCTTGTTTGTAGTTTCGGACGAATTCCTGCTTCAAAGAAATTACTGATATCTGCAGCGCCTGAAGATAGAATAAGCTTGTAAGTCTCTTGCTCATTTACTAAAGAAGGAATATATGGATTCTTAGTTTCTTTAGCTATAAGTAACGTCATTGTGATCGCTGACTTCTTGCCATTCATTGTATCCAGTACATACCAACGGCTATTGCCGTTTGCTAATGCTGAATACAGCGTACCTTCAAATACAAACGAATCTTCGCCGATCGAATACGCCAAAGTTACACTGTTTTGAGCCTGACCAAGCGCCAGATTAAAATCAGTAATATTCCCAGCATACGTCTTCTTACCTGATATATCAGAATAAATAATTTCAGAATAAGCATCTGCATCCAGTAACTCATACTTTCCTTCAGTAACAGAGCTTGCTTGTACTTCTGTCTTGAATTCAAAAGTGAACAATGCGGTCAACACGATCACCAATATGGATATAGCTATTTTTTTACTACTTTTAGACATCTTAACACCTCCTAAAAGCTATAATACAAAACACAAAATCATAAGTCAATATAAATTCAAAACAAATAGAACATTTTAGTTTACAAAAATCACTAGTTTTTTGTAAGCTTAATTTTTTCACCCTATCTAAAAATCTACTTGCAAAAAACTGCTTTCTATGATAAATTAAGTTAGTATGAGCTGAAAACTATCGCTCCGAGATCAAAGCAAAGGAGGAAACTAAAAATGGCAAAAGTATGTTACTTTACTGGTCGTAAGACAAGCAGCGGCAATAACCGCTCACATGCAATGAACGCTACTAAACGTACTGTTAAACCTAACTTGCAAAAAGTTCGTGTATTAATAGACGGTAAACCTAAAAAAGTTTGGGTGTCAACTCGTGCTTTGAAATCTGGTAAAATCGAGCGTGTTTAATAAAAAATAATGCAAAAAGCTGAACGTTTCCGTTCAGCTTTTTTTATTTAGATCACGGCTTTGAATCACAGCGATCATCCCTGAATCAAATGAAAACGATGCGCTGTTGCTAACAAATTCATTGCTGGCGTAAGACGTCGGTATCGGGACATCTACATGATCCAAAGTATATTTGCTTTCTGTCAATGTTAAGTTATTGACTGGCGTCAAACAACAATAAGCGAGGTACGTCATTCCAACTTCTTTTGTAATCGAATAGCTTCCAGGACCGTAATACGTAATGCTATTTTGCCGATCCTTCAACTGAATTTGCGAAGCAAACGCTTGAAATTGCGGTTCTAACGGCAACCAAAGATTTGAAAGAAAATGATCTGCTCTACCTCCTGTAGCCCCAATGATCGTTATTTCCGCCTCAGGAAATTTTTCAAACGCCTTCATCAACGCTAGCTGAGTATCTGTAAAATCCTTTTCAGCTTGTGCCTGTTCAATTTCTTTCACTTCTTTTTTTACACGTTCAAATTCTTCCAGCCTTAACGAATCGAAATCGCCCACAGCTAAATCTAGTTTCCAACCACGCTCCAAGCTATACAAACTACCACGATCGATGCCTATGATAAAATCAAACTGATCGATCGAAAACTGCGGCCATTCTTCCGGCGAGCCGCCAGCCACAAGTAGTATTTCCATTAATCCAGCACAGCTCTCAACGCAGCAATTCTATCTTTTGGACTCTCAGAATTATAAATATATGATCCCGCAACAAAAACATTAGCACCTGCTTCTTTACAGCGTTTTGCTGTTTCCGGCTCGATTCCGCCATCGACCTCAATATCATACGCATAACCTTTAGTATCTTTCCATTCTTTCAGTTGGGCAATTTTATCTAATGAACTTTCAATAAAGCTTTGACCGCCAAATCCCGGATTTACCGTCATGATCAAGACTTGATCTACTAAATCCAACACATATTCAATTGCTGATAATGGCGTTCCAGGATTAATCACGACTCCAGCTTTTACACCTGATGCTTTGATCATTTGGACAGCACGATGAATATGAGGTGTCGATTCTTGATGAACCGTGATAATGTCTGCACCAGCTTTAGCAAATTCTTCAATGTAATTTTCTGGTTGAACGATCATTAAATGAACATCCAACGGCAATTTCGTAGTTGGACGGATCGCAGAAACTACATTTGGGCCTAAAGTGATATTAGGAACAAATTGCCCATCCATCACATCCACATGGATATAGTCTGCACCTAATTTCTCAACCAATTGAATATCTCTTTCCAAATTTGCAAAATCTGCGCTTAAAATCGATGGTGCTAATTTCATAAAAAAAGTCCTCCCTCATTTTCTAACTAAGTGATATGGTTATTTCTTTTTATAGATTGGTTTGCGATTCTCGATCTCTGATAAAAACTGGAGATAATTGTCATAACGCGTCTGCGCGATCTCACCCGTTTCCACAAGTGCCTTTACCTCACAGCCAGGTTCTTTTCGATGCATGCATTCACGAAACTTACATAGATGTGCTACTTCGACAAATTCAGGAAATTGTTTTGGCAGCTCGGTTGTTTCCATTTCTAAAAAGTCAATTGAACTAAAACCTGGAGTATCAGCAACTAATCCATCAAATAATGGTAAAAGTTCTACGTGGCGCGTCGTATGCTTTCCTCGTCCCAATGCTTCAGAAATTTCATTTGTTGCTAACTGTAAGTCTGGAGAAATCTTATTCAGCAACGTTGATTTCCCTGCACCCGATTGTCCCATAAACACAGTCAGACGTTCTGGAAAATACTGCTCCAACTCGCGAACGGCTTCCTCATCTCCTACACTGGTGGCGGCGATCACTGAATAGAGTGCACCGTATACTCGCTGAACATCGGCAACATTGACTGCTTCTTCTCCAGTCAATAAATCGATTTTCGTCAAATAGATGATTGGCGTGATTTCTTTTTCTTCCAGCGTTACCAGAAAACGATCGAGTAAATTATAAGAGAAGTTCGGTTCCACCATACTCATGACGATCACTCCTAAATCCACGTTTGCAATGGGAGGACGCACTAGCTCATTGTGTCTTGGGTAAACTTCCAGCAGATAGCCGTCGATCAGGTTATCACTTTCAAACATGACCTCATCACCGACTAATGGTGTGATTTTGCGATTCCGAAAGTTGCCTCGTGCTCTTGTTTGGAATGTTTGACCGTCAGCATAAATGTAATAAAAGCCGCTTAACGCTTTTCTGATTTGACCTTTCAGAAATGCCACCTCCTTGTTTTTGTTGGTTTCATTTTACCACATTCCCAAAAGTTATTGAACTTCTTCTCCTATTCAAACAGCTGAATAGGATCATCCATTACTTAAGAATGGTTTCTTTTTACTTCCAAAGTGTTTACAGACATACAATATCCTAGATTCATTGTATAATCGACTTGTTAATAATTATGCTGGAGGGGAAAAATATGTGCACAAGTTTAACTTTTGAATCAACTCAAAAAAATCATTTCTTAGCTAGAACGATGGATTTTGGCTTTGAGCTTGATGGAAGACCGATCGTCATGCCTAGAGAGCACACATGGACAACACACTTTGGACAAATACAACATTCAACTTACGGGTTTGTAGGCACTGGTCGTAAGCTAGAAGAATATTTTTTTGCAGATGGTGTAAATGAAAAAGGACTTTCAATTGCTGAGCTTTATTTTTTGGACGAAGCAAAATACCTACCTGAACCTGTTGAAGGAAAATTAAATCTTGCTCCACACGAATTTATCCTTTGGGTTCTTGGCGAAATCGCAACTATCGATGAGTTAGAGCAACGTATAGATGAAATCGTCCTTGTGAATGCACCTGTCTCACTTTTAGGAATCACCGTTCCGTTACATTTTATTATTACCGATCGAACAGGAAAATCAGTGGTCGTGGAAACAAATAGCGGAGCGATCGAAATCAAAGATAACCCAATCGGCGTAATGACCAACAGCCCTGAATTTGAATGGCATTTGAAAAATCTAAACAATTATATTTTTATCAAACCAACAAATAATTCAACGATTTCTATCGATGGTTATGAGCTTAAACCTTTTGGACAAGGTTCAGGGACTTTTGGGTTGCCTGGTGGTTACACTTCACCTGAACGCTTTGCTCGAACAGTCTATACGCGCCACTTGACTGAAAAAGGCCAAACGACAGGAGATGCTGTTAACGCTGTTTTCCATATTTTAGATAATGTGACGATTCCAAAAGGAGTCAATATTAAAAATGACGGAGCTGTTGACTATACTCAATATAGAGCTGTGATGGATGTTGATGATCTGATCTACTATTTAAATCCTTACAATACCCAAGACGTATTTTCAGTTACGTTGAATGAGGAACTTTTGACAGCAAACGAACCGACGGAATTTGGTATTGAAGCGACATTTAAAGCCACTTCTTTAAACTAAAAAAATGAAGCAATTCTCTAAAAAGAGGTTGCTTCATTTTTATTTTAGCTATTTTCGTCACTTGCCGCTTCATAATTCACAGTAACTGAATCGCCTTTTTTCAGTGTACCACCTGAACCTGGCGACGTGCTGATCGCTTTTCCTTTTGCTTCATCTCCAGAGCCGGTTACGTAAACAAACCCGCTGCTTTCGATCTTTGCTTTAGCCTCAGCAGCAGTCAAACCACTGACATCTGGCACCGTCCCGTTTCCACGACCTGAACTTACACGTAAAATAACTTTATCGCTTTTAGTATCAAACGAAGCTCCTGACTTAGGTTCTTGCGAAATAACGACGCCTTCTTCTACTGTATCGCTTGCTTCGTCAACTTGCTCATACTTGATTCCAAGTGCGACTAAGTCAGCCACTACATTGTTGTAAGAACGACCTTCGTAATTACCTAAAGAAATTTTACTTGATTCAGATGAGCTTGTTTGTGTCGTTTTATCCGGTCCAGAGCTGACCACTAAGGTGATTTTGCCTTTTTTCGGATTAAATGGATTACCAGCTGCTGGATTTTGTTCCATAACAAAACCTTTTTCTACTGTATCACTGGCCTTATCCACACGCGTGATCTGATTTGATTTGATGCCGTAACTCAACAATTCTGCAACAGCACTATCATAGCTGTAGCCTAGACTTGCATAATCTGCCAGATAAACATCTTCCGGCCCTTCACTAACGACTAATGTCACTTCATCTGTTTTCGGATCGACTTCTTCACCAGCTTCCGGCGACTGACTGATAACTTCGTCCTCATCTACGTCAGTATCTGTCTCTCTAGTGATCTTGATTTGATTTTCTTTAAACCCTTGTTCACCTAGCTTTTCGATGGCATCTTTGTAACTTTCGCCTGTCACGTCAACTAGCTTGATTTTCTTATTTCCAGAGCTGATGTAGAGCTCGACTTCTCGATTTTTCTTGACTGTAGAGTCCATCTCAGGATTTGTTTTGACTACTTTTCCTTCTTCGATGTCATCACTTTGTACTTGCTTCGATTCTGCTTTGACTTTCAAACCAGCATCTTCTAAAATCGTTCTAGCTTGCGCTTCTGTTTTACCTGATACATCTGGGATTTTGACTTCACTACTGCTTCCCATCATACTGAGAAGATACAAGCCTCCTCCTATCAATAGGATTAACAGCAAGATGGATAGTACGATATTACGGTTACGTCTTCTTTTCTTCTTTTTCACTTGTGCTTCTGCTTCTTGTTGTTCGATTTCTTCATGCTCATTTCGTTCTTCTGGAGGTGTCTCCATCGCAGCAAAAGCTGAAGGCATCGCCATCTCATCAGTGATCGGCGTTAAAATTTTTGTTTCACCAATCAATCCCGTAGGTTCCCACTTTGGCTCGTTCAGGCGGTTTGCCGCAAGTACCGTATATAAATCCCGGGACATTTCTTCTGCAGTTTTATAGCGATCTGCCGGATCTTTGGCCGTGGCATGCAACACTACATTCTCTAGTGATTGCGGAATGTTCGGATCGACCATTTTAACAGAAGGGATTTCTTCTTGAAAATGCTTTAACGCAATGGTTACTGCTGACTCCCCGTCAAACGGTACATTCCCAGTCAGCATTTCATATAAAATGATCCCAACAGCATAGACATCTGATTGATTGGTCGCCATACTGCCGCGGGCTTGTTCTGGCGATAAGTAATGAACGGAGCCTAACATCGTATTGGTTTGTGTGATCGATGTTTCAGTCAGGGCAATGGCGATCCCAAAATCGGTGATTTTCACCACGCCGCTTTCGTCCATCAAAATATTTTGCGGTTTCAAATCTCTATGAATGATTCGATGTTCATGGGCTAAAGAAACAGCTGATAAGATTTGTTCCATGATATCTACGATTTTTGCATATGGAATTGGGTATTGCGTCTGGATATATCGCTTTAGATCCATCCCTTTAACATATTCCATCACTAAGTATTGGAGTCCATCCTCTTCACCGACATCATACACACTGACGATATTCGGATGAACCAATTCGGTAGCGGCTAACGCCTCTCGTTGGAAACGGCGAATCGCTGCCTGATCGTTTTGGAAGTCAAAACGCAATACTTTGATTGCGACATCACGATCCAAGATCAAATCATGGGCTAAAAAAACATTGGCCATTCCGCCACTACCGATATTGCCAATAATATGATATCGACCATTTAATTTTCTGCCGATTTCGATCATTGGTTTGCCTCCTTCTGTTCGTCAAAATGGATGACCAAGACGGTAATGTTATCCGCACCGCCTGCTTCGTTAGCTCGAGTGATCAACGTTGACACCTTTTCTTTTAATGGCTGATCGGAAAGTATAATTGCCAATATATCCTCTTCAGAAACCATATTCGTCAATCCATCTGAACACAATAAAATATAATCGTCCGGTACCCAAATATGATTCGTTACATCCACTTCAACTGTCCCAGGCATTCCTAGTGAACGAGTTAAAACATTTTTACGTGGGTGATTCGCTGCCATTTCACGAGTAATTTCACCTGATTTTACCAATTCGTTTACTAATGAATGATCTTCTGTCAGCTGAACCAATTGATCATTCCGTACTAAATAGGCCCGGCTGTCTCCGATGTTCGCCAATACAAAGGATTGATCCAATAATACTGCGCTGACAATCGTTGTTCCCATCCCTAAATATTCTGGTTGAGACTGCCCCTTTTGATAGATCAGTTCGTTTTCGTCTTGAATTTCTTTGATCAACCATTGTGCGGCTTTTTCTGACGTTTCAATTTGACTTTCCTGCCAGCGTGCCCCTAAATTATTTACCGCCATTTGACTAGCGACATCGCCAGCCTGATGACCGCCCATTCCATCAGCCAAAATTGCTAAAGCTAGACCCGTCTGATTCTCAAATAGACCAGCATAATCCTGGTTCGTATTCCGTCTCCGTCCGACATCTGTTTGAAAATTGATTTCCACTCTGCTTCACCTCGTTTAACAAACTTTCTGCATACAACAAATAAAAAAGCCATCCGTGCCTAATTGATGCGGGTATAATGTCAGCATTTGATCTTTGACAGCAGTCTGTACAAGGTCATTAGCTTTCACATCGATTTTTTTAAATTCAGGGTGCTTCTCTAAAAATGCTGCGACAACTTCTTGATTTTCTTCTTCGGCAATCGTACAAGTGCTATAGACCATTATACCCCATTGTTTCAATGTTGGGGCAACACTTTCCAGAATTTCTAACTGGATTTTTGGTAGTTGTTCAAAATCTTGTGCTGATTTATGGTATTTAATATCTGGCTTCCTACGCATCAAACCTAATCCAGAACAAGGAGCATCGACTAAAATCCGATCAAAATACTCAGCAGGAAACTCTTCGCCAACCTTACGTGCATCGAGCTTTTCAGTATCTACGACCTCTTTGACATGCAGGCGTTCTGCATTTTGTTTGATCAATTTTATTTTATGATCATGGATATCTAATGATTTGACACGACCACCTTGACTAGAATCCAAGTATGTAGCAATATGTGTGGTTTTCCCGCCTGGTGCTGCACACGCATCCAGCACGACGTGATTTTGTTCGATCTGCATCGCAGGCGCAACCAGCATCGAGCTTTCATCCTGAATGGTCAGTTTTCCTGCCCCAAACAAATAGCTGCCGGCTAAAAAGCCTTTGTCCGCAACAATCCCATAAGGTGAAACACGACTTGCAGAAGCTTCAATATGATCACGTTGTAATTCATCCAACGCTGCTTCAATACTAATTTCATTCGTATCAACGCGGCCACTAACATGACTTTTTTCAAAAAGAGACAAGCCTAATGTTCTTGTTTCTTCTACTCCTAGCTGTTTGATCAGTTTCTCTGTCATCCATTGCGGCATACTGATTTCAATTGATAAACGTTTTACGGGATCTTGGATTTTTTCTAAGCTTGGCGCACCTTCACGCTGAAACGCCCGCAGTACGCCATTGACAAATTTACCAATACCGCTATTGCCGCGATGTTTTCCGATTTCGACCGCTTCATTGATGATCGCATGATCTGGAATTTTATCTAGAAAAACGAGTTGATACACGGACAGGCTAAGTAAATTTTTGACCCAGCTGTCGACTTTTTTTGGATTTTGAATAAAGGGTGTCAAATAGTATTCTAACAATAACTTGCGGCTGATCGTGCCATAGACTAGCTCCGTAAATAAACGGCTGTCTTTTTCTCCTAAAGCAGAGCTATTGATCATTTCATTTAATAATAAATTGGAGTACGCTCCTCCGTTATCTACACGTTCGATGGTTCTCAATGCCACGTAACGTACGGAGTTCTTCACTCGTGCTGGTATTTTTTTACCCATTTTACTTAGCCCACCTTATCTGATTCTGCAACTGTTTTACCCACACCGTTCAAGAAATCTTGAACCGATAGTTTCCCCTTGCCGGAAGGCTGAAGGGTATTTACAGAAAGGACTGTCCCTTTGCCACAAGCGATCCACAGTTCTTTTTTACTGCGTTTAATGATCGTTCCAGACTCCGCATCTGTTGTTTCAGCCAACGGTGTAACATCCCATATTTTCCAGTTGATTTCTTTATATGTGGTGAAGGCAGTTGGCCATGGACGCATTCCCCGCACTTGATTATCGACTTGTTCAGCTGTTTTATTCCAGTCGATCCGTTCTTGCTCTCTCGTAATATTTGGTGAAAAAGTAACTTGATCTTCCGCCTGAGGGATCGGTGTGATTTGGTTGTTCAAGAGTTTTGGCAACGTGTCCAGCAATAATTCTTTGCCTACAACACTTAGACGCTCAAACATGGTACCAACATCATCTTCTTTAGCGATCGGAATGGCTTTTTGGGAAAGAATATCTCCAGCATCCATTTTTTTGACCATTTCCATGATCGTCACACCCGTTTCTTTTTCTCCTTCTATGATCGAATAATGAACAGGTGCTCCGCCACGATATTTAGGCAATAAAGATGCATGAACATTGATTGCACCAAATTTAGGTGCTTGTAAAATCTTTTCTGGTAAAAACTGTCCAAAGGCAGCCGTGACAATTAAATCTGGTGCCAGTTCAATGATTTTATCCATCTCGGCTGATCCTGAGATTTTTTCCGGCTGTAAGACAAGCAATCCATGTTTTACAGCTGCTTCTTTGACTGGTGTTGGGGTAATTATTTTTTTCCGTCCTACCGGGCGATCAGGCTGCGTTACAACGGCCAGTATCTCGTAGCCATTTTCAATCAGCCCTTCTAAAATAGGGACTGAAAACGCTGGTGTTCCCATAAATATAAGTTTAGTCATCTAAATGTTCCTCCATATATGCATCTAAATCTTCTGGTTTGATCGGTTCAATGATTTTATCGATAAATAACTCTCCGTTTAAATGATCGATTTCATGTTGAAAGGCTCTAGCCAAATAACCATACGCAGTAACTTCGATCTCATCCCCTTCACGATCAAAATAACGAACCGTAACTTCTTCCGCCCGCTCAACCGTTCCATAGGTGCCCGGAATACTTAAGCAGCCTTCAACATCGACATCCGTTCCTTTACTTTCAATGATTTCAGGATTGATCAATTCAAACAAACCCGTTTCCTCATCGACTTCGATCACTGCAAGCTGGATATTTTTACCGATCTGAGGCGCTGCTAGACCAATTCCATCATGAGCGATCATTGTTTCGTACATATTTTCTAAGATAGTGATGGTTTCATCCGTGATCATAGTGACCGGTATTGCTTTTTGCATCAAACGTTCATTGGGATGTATCACGATAGGATAGCGCATAAAAATTCCTTTCTATTTGACTGACTCTATTTTTCGGACTCAGTCCTTCTCTTTTGATTAACAGTTAGCTCTTGAAGACATAGGCAACATCAGATAAAATTCATCGGTTCTGCATCGATCGATAGTTTCAGTCCATGTGCTGTAGCTTTTTGGGTATCTGTCAGTATTTTCTTTAATATATTCTGTAAGTTAGGTTCATGCTTATATTTGATAATCACTTGATAGAAGTAACGATTATTGACACGCATGATCGCATTTGGCGTTGGTCCCAGCAAAATACTCTGATCAGATAGACCAGTCTTTAACTCCTTAACGATTTCAAACATTTGTTTCGCTGCTTGGTTTTCTTCTGGGTGACTAGCTGTGATTTGGACGGTAAAATAAAAGGGTGGATAGTCGCCACGGTGACGCACCTGCATCTCTTTTTGATAGAAGTCTTCATAATCTTGCGCTTTCGCCAGTTGAATCGAATAATGCTCGGGATTGAATGATTGTATGATGACCTCTCCCGGTTTCTCTGCACGTCCAGCCCGACCGCTGACCTGAGTCAACAGCTGAAAAGTCCGTTCACTGGAACGAAAGTCGGGAAGATTCAATGCGGTATCAGCATTCAATACACCGACCAACGTAACATTGGGAAAATCCAGTCCTTTAGCGATCATTTGAGTCCCTAACAAAATATCTGCTTCATGATTGCCAAACGCGGTCAAAATTTTCTCATGGGCGCCTTTTCGTCGAGTTGTATCGACATCCATTCGTAAAATTCGACTTTCTGGAAATAGTAGTTTTAATTCTTCTTCTACCTTCTGTGTCCCTGTTCCATAGTAACGAATCTTATCTCCATCACAATTTGGGCAGCGGTGTGGAATCCGTTCTTCATGACCGCAATAATGGCATTTCATTGTTTTTGTATCCATGTGCAGTGTCAATGAAATATCACAGTTTGGACAAGGTAAAACATATCCACAGTCACGGCACATTACAAACGATGAATAGCCTCGACGATTCAATAATAGTACGCTTTGTTCTTTTTTAGCCATACGGTCTTTCAATTTTTCTTGCAGTGCTAGCGAAAAGGAGGACGTGTTTTTCCGCTGAACTTCTTCTCTCATATCTATGATGTCGATCGTTGGCAGCGTAGCCGTTTGATTTGCCCGCTTGGTTAGAACTAAGCGTTCATAGACATTCTTTTGCGCGCGAGCACGTGATTCTAAGGACGGTGTCGCACTCCCCAGTACGATAGGACAATTATGGTACGCACCACGCCAGATCGCTAAATCACGGGCATGATAGCGCGGTGTTTCTTCTTGTTTATAGCTAGCTTCATGCTCTTCATCGATAATAATGACCCCGACATTTTCTAACGGTGAGAAAATCGCGGAACGAACACCAACGACTACTTGCGCTTCTCCACGCTCGATCTTACGCCATTCATCGTATTTTTCACCTTGGGACAAGGCACTATGCATCACTGCCACTTGATCACCAAAGCGACTCTTGAAGCGCTGAACCATCTGCGGTGTCAACGAAATTTCCGGAACCAGCATCATCGCGGTTTTCCCTTGATGCAAAGCTTCCGCAATGATTTGCAGGTACACTTCCGTTTTACCACTGCCAGTAATTCCTTCTAATAAGTATGTCTTGCTCGTTCCTTGATTCATTGAGCCTAATACTCGATCAACGGCTGTTTGTTGCTCTTCATTCAGGGATAGTGCTGTTGTTTGTTCAAAGGTATGGTCGGCAAAAGGATCACGATATGCTTCTGTTTCAACAAAAGTCAACCAGCCTCGTTTGGCACCATCATTCAAAACAGCAGTACTAAAACCTAATTCTTTCATTTCTTTGACCGTTGTTGACTGTTCTAGTCCTAACTGCTGCAAATAATTGATCAGCTGTTCTTTTTTCTGTGAACCTTTTCTAAGCGCCATTCGTTCTTCTTCTAATTGCTCAAATTCTTTGGCTGCCCGTATATGACGGATCGTTTTCACTCTATTTCGTGTATTGACTTCATAACGAATATCGACTTTCTGCTGTTTTCTAAGCTGCATCAGCTGAGGCAAAATATTACGAGCTTGTGCATCTTCCCAAGCAATTTCATCTAGGCCATAAAACAATTCGTCCCGCAGCGTTTCTTCTAATTCGTCAGTCAAATATATGTATTTTCGGTAATCTGCTCTCATCACACTAGGAAGCATCGTTTGCAGACAAGTGATTTTAAAAGCAAAGGTTTTTTCCTTCATATAATCGGCTAAAGCTAATAACTCCGTATTCAGGACTGGTTTCAAATCTAAAACAGAGAGAATCTCTTTCCATTGAAAAGTTTGCTCTGCTATTTCGTCATCAGAAACCATTCTGATTTCCAAAACAAATCCCTGCAAGTGGCGATTTCCATTACCAAAGGGCACTTCTACCCGCATCCCTACCGAAAGTTGTTCTTCTAAGTTCAAAGGAATCAAATAAGTAAACGGTTGGTCTGTCTGCATCGTTGGAACATCAACAATGACTTGCGCCGCTTTTCTCATGTACATTCCTCCTTTTATTCTTGTTAGTTGATTCTTTATCTACGCTTTCGCTTTTCTTTGCTTATTGTACTAAAGAATCCTTGATTTGTCTTGCTCCTCTGATTGCTATTGCAAAAAATTAACAGATAATAATGGAATATGTGTATACATGATCACATGAAGAGGTTATCTGATTAGGCATGATCGCTACAACTAGTCGATTCATACATTTAAATCAAAAAAGTTCTGAATCACAATGGTTCAGAACTTTTTATTGCTCTATTTAGGCGGTCCTGCTTCATTTTGAAGATCAAAATGACCAATTTCTTCTAGTGCTTCGCCGGTAAAATCATCTACTTTATTTAACTGAATTGTGTAGACTGATGTTGTATCTAGTGCACTAAAGTCAAATGAAATACTTATCTCACCTTTTTCAAAATCTACTACTGTTCCAAGTGATTGGTTCTCACTTTCAATGCCATCCTTGTACAACGTAACACCAGGAAAGCTCCCTTCACTCATTGGAGCAACAAATTTCACAGATGTCTGCAGCGCATCGTTTTTCACTCTTATATCCGTGATATTATCAACATTTGTAATGTTGGTTTTAGCTGTTTGTGTCAACGGTTTATAGTCAATAGTGAACACCCAATCCCCTTCATACACTAAAGCAGGGTCTACCCCAAATGGCTGCATATTTTCAGGGTCAGCAGTAGCTTCCAGAAATGCTTGGTCTAACTCCTCTGCATCCGTCCACCATAATTTATAAATATGAAGAGATAATTTAGCATCATTTGGGATATCCTCTCTATTAAGTGTTACAACGACCGAACCGTAAAAAGTATCCCCTTCCACACGAAAAGTAGAACTATACATTCCACCACCACGTACGTCTTCTGTATCCCCTTCAGTAAAAAGACCGATATCGATATCTTGGGCATTTACAGACATTTTTTTGAATTTTCGATCAGGAGAACTTTGTTTTTGTAACAGCTCTTTTAATTTTTCATCATCCAAATTAAATTGATAATCAAAAGCAAATTTCTTCTTTGTTGAGACAAATTTTGTCAGCTTGATTTCTCTGCCATTAGAAATGCTGGTTATATCCAGTTGTGTAGGAATCTGATTACTTTCTACTATTTCAACTCCAGAATCTTTGCTGATACCAAAAGCCTGCTCGATGGCGGCTCCAACAGGTGTTTTGGTTATAATAAATACTAAGGCAAGAGCCGCAAGGGCAATTGAAATGATGATTTTATAGGTATAACTTATTTTGATTTTTTTATCTTGCTTTATTTTATTATTTAAAATAGCTGTTCGACTCTGTGTCAGTTTTTCCATAACTTCTTTTGGAATTTCTTTTTCGTTTTTAAGTTTGTCGATTAGTTTTTTATCCATTGTTTTCCTCCTCCAATAGATTTTTCAACTTCACTCTGCCACGCATCAGCCTTGTTTTCACTGTATTGGTTGACATTTTTAATTGTTCAGAAATTTCTTTGATGCTAAAGCCTGCGTAGTAATATAAAACGAGCGGGATCCTGTAAATCTCTGATAAAGCACTTAGTTCTTGGTTTAAATCTGGTGCTCCATAGTCAGCAACTTCGCTTTTTGCATGTCTTTCTTCAAATTCAATGACTGCGACCCGCTTTTTCAGAATGTCTTTCGCATGATTGACCATGATTCTGAATATCCACGTATTGAATGCCGCTTCATTTTTCAAGTTCGTGATCTTCTGCCAGGCTCGAATCTCGGTTTCCTGTAAGCAGTCAGCAACATCTGCATCATTTAACAATAGCTTATAGGCTGCATTGTATAAAACAACTTGGTACATCTCACAAAGCTGTACAAAGGCGTGCGCATCGCCTTTCTTTGCTTTTTTGACTAGCTTGATTTGCAAATCTTTTTCCATTTTTCTCCTCCCTTACGCCTATTAGACAGCCATTTTGTCCTAAAGGTTTCAAAATAGTTTATTTTCCTTCAATTATTTTTGATTGATCTATCTCAGCTTCTAAACTTTACAATAGAATAGAAACATTTTCATCCTTTGTGGAAAATAAAAAAGTTTGAGCACATTCCTTTCGGCGTGTTCAAACTTTTTTATTTAATCAAACGTCAAAATATAGCCTTTCGAACGGACTGTTCGGATCGGCTTGGATGTTCCTGTCTCCGCTTCAAATTTCTTTCGTATATGAAAAATCAAATTGCTGATGCGATATAGCTTCCGATGTTCACTTTCCGGATCTCCCCAGATCGCATTATAAATTTCTTCATAAGTAACTGTTTCACCCATATTCTGTACTAAAAGATCCATGGCTTTATATTCAAGGTTCGTTAGTTGAACCTCGTCGTTGTCATTGATGATCACGCTTCTATTTTTGATATTTAAGACCAGCCCACCATTACTCATTTCAGCTGATTCTTTTTCTCTTATTTTTTGCGGATAATTTTTTTTACGCTGTAAAGCATTAGATAAGATCAACGACCATTCTTCCAAGCTTATATTTTCTGTCATCACACCGTCTGCTCCAAGTCTTAAATACACCATTCGATTCATTTCATTTTGCGTTTTTGACCAAATCCAGATCAGCGAGCCCGATTCTTTGTTTAACTGTAATAATCGAGAGCAAGTTTCTCCAACTTGTTCTAGTCTATTTTCTAACAAAATAAGCAGATCAAAAATAAGCTCTTTATCCAAAACTGCTTGATGCAGTTCCCAGTCACTTGGCAGTTGCGCTTGTAGCTGCGCCCATTCTGACGCATCGCCTTCAAAGTTTACCACACCAATACGGTACATACTTTCTCCTCCCTTAGAAAAAATTTACATTAATTTGATACATTTATCGATAGCTCCTAATTTGATAAAACGGCCACCAGCGTAGTTCAACTGTTCCTATGATCTTCTTTTTATCAACAACTCCATAATAACGACTATCTGTTGCGTACCCACGATTATCACCAAGCACAAGATAGTGATCATCCGGAATGATTCCGTCATCCGTTTTGAGAATATCGGTCGAATCAAAGTCTTTTGTGATCACTTCATCAGCCAATTTAGCTTGACCTAATGTTTTTTGTAAGAAGCGCTCCACTACCAACCGACCATCTATATACAGATCATCATTGGTGTAGCGCACCTGTTCTCCCGGCAAGCCAATGATTCGCCGAATGGACATTCCATTTCCATCCGGCTGCTTAAAATAGATCAATGAAAAACGCCGCATTTCCCCTAAACGATTGACATAAACACGATCTCCATCACTTAGACTGCCGATCATTCCATACCCATCATTTTCAGGCAAAGAAAAAACAAGACGTGACAGTACTAGTCCGATCAAAAAGATGATCAAAAAAGTCATCCCTACTTCTCGCCTAAGCTCTTTGTACTTCTGACGCTTACGTTTTTTCTTATGAATTATTTTTTTTCTATTCATTTCAGCCACAGCCATTTCCTAAAACACTATTTCTTTTGTTCAAGTGCCGATTCGTTGACATTAAAATAGACAAAAATCTTTTTTTGAGTTGCTTGGACTTTGTGGATATCTGCTAAATAGTCATCATAAATTGTTTTTTCCTGTAGACTTTCAGCAGATTGATTATTCAAATTCAATCCCAACTCTTTCATTTGAGAATAATAGCGATTTAATAGTTTTTGCCCTTCTAACGTAAGTCGTGGATCCGCATAACGAACACCAAAGCCAGAAAGTTTAGCGGCTAGTTCCCGCAAATTTTTCTTTGTCTTTTCTTTATTCGTCGTTTCTTTTACTGCCGCTAATTGCTGCTCTGTTTTATTCAGTAAGAAATACCCTTCTACGATTCCATCAGAATCTCGATCACTTAGGTTTGTTGCTTGATGATAACGGGAAAATACAGTTCCTCCTGCTAAAATCCCTCCTAACATGAAAAGAATCACACCTGATCGAAATTGTTTTTTCCGCTTTTTGTGTAATTTAAAGATCTTTTTTTTAAGAAACAACCTTTTTTTCTTACGTTTAGGTCTACGTTGTTCTAACTGCTTGATTTTTTTCCGTATAAAGAAACTAGAGACAAAAAAGGCACTAGCGAAAATCATACAGAGGATAGCTGTCGAAAGTATCCCAATAAATAGCCCATCCAGTATCGTCATGTTTCTATCCTCCAATATTTAACAGAATCAAAGAACTTTTTGGGTTATTCTGCTCTTTTTTTTCTTTTTTTCGTTCCTTTGCGTTTTTTCTTCGCTCTTTTTTTCTTCTGATTTAAGAAATGAACCACAAAGAAAATGCCCAAAATCATACTTAACGCACCAGCTACCAATAGTAGGATCAACGACCAATTCACGCGACTTTCCTGTAGTAAACTCACATCTTCTTGGTTAAACTTATCCGCTTCTTCATCTGTGATCGTGAATTCTTGTTCCCATTCCCATTTCCCATCATTTTCCGTCGTAACTAGGATTTTTGCTCGATACTCTCCTGCGACCATTTTTTCCCCATTCATCAAAACTGGGAAATTGATTTGGGAATTCGGAGCCATCCGCATTTTATTTTGTTTGGTGTCATACAAGACTTCATCTGAACCTTTTGCCATAATTTGAACATCAACCGTCATGTTATCAATATAAGCTGGCTGAGTATTAGAGAAATTGATGAAGACGGCATTGCGGTAGTTTTGCTGCTCTGCAAATACTTTGTTCAATTGTAACTCAGGTGTGACTTGCGTATCATTTTCTGAAAGAATCATCCCGACTAAATAGCCATACTCATTCTTGATCATTGCTTTTTGATCGTCCGTTTGTCCTTTTTCGATCATGTAGATCCCACCACTAATTACTCCATCGATTTGAGAGTCCGGCATTTTTATGTTCAACTTGTACTCGATACTTTGCTTTGCTGGTATTTTTACCGTTTTTTCGCCTGTGACTAGATCTGCAAAATCATACTTTAACGATTTATCTTTTTCAAGCTTTGACGGCCCGTATTCGATGACCCCATTTGTATTCGTTTTAGCGCTGTTCAATGCTACATCGACTGTTATTTCTTTGTCAGAGCTATTGTTCATTTTGATCGATACGGTTTGTTCTTGGCCTGGTGCTACACGTAAATCAAAGTAGCCTACATCTTTGTTATGTTGATTTTCAGGCACGATCACTTTATAAGTAAATCCACCCTCTTCTTTTTCAGCCGCAATACCCGTTAGTGAAAAGACACTACTACTGATACTTATGTATAGGATAACTGTTAACCATGTTAATACACTTTTTCTCATTCCATTTATAGCCCTTTCTTGAAAAAGAGGAACAAGCCGCCAGTTTATGACGAGCTTGTTCTTGCTCTTAATTCATCTAATTTATGTGTTCTCTAAATTATCTTGCGTCTGCAATCGTCCAAGTGATTGTTGAAGAATAGCCACTGTTTGTTGATAGCTTGTTCCCAGCTGAAGGAACCCATAATTTTACAGAGTCTTTCGCAGTGTCATCTACCATGTCACCAAATTGTAAAATGAACTGACCAAACCCTTTGTCAGCGGCATCTTGAGTAACAAATGTTGTAGGTGTTGTACCATCTGTTTCAACCGTTTGAGCTGCTGGAACTCCTGCAGTATTTACTTGATTTTGATCTGCTCCATTGACCAATTTGATATTATTGAATTTTAATTGAGCAGATTTCAATTCGTTTTTATCAGTATTCGTAAAAGTCGTCGCTTTAGCGGTCAATGTGTGTTTGTTTGCTAAGTTATCTGCACGTGTATCTTTAAACTGAACAAAGTTAGGACTAGCTACTTTCACGCCGTCTTTGTATTCTACTTCAGCAGCAGCGGCTGTATACTCCCAACCATTTCCTGTCGCTGGTGTTACTTTATTATTTCCGAAGTTTAAATCAGTCACTGCGATCACTTTTAACGGTCCTTTAGCAGGATTTACTGGTGGGTTAACGATTGGATTTTCAGGATCGACTGGTTTCGTTGGATCTGTTGGATCAACTGGTTTGTCCTCACCATCATCTTCGCTGAAGTTGATCGTTCCTTTGCCGCTCCACTCCAATGGATTCTCAGCAGCAGACACTCCGCTCGGGAATGCTGCAACTGCTCCGAATGCTGCAACTAAAGCTGCAGCGCATAATTTGTGTGTGAATTTCATGTGTGTTTCCTCCTAGAATTGTTTGATTTATGGTAGCTCGGATAAAATCCAAGTTAACACCGTTTGATAGTTGCCAGGCTCTTTTGATCCTTTTGCAGGAATGAATAAAGAGACGGCTTGATTCTCATAAATTGGTTGATTATTAAAGGCTGGATCCAGTATGGGATTATTTTTTTCATCCAGTTTAGGTCTCAGTGTATCTGCTCGATTTTTATCATTCGATACAGATACGCCGAAAATGATCGACCACGTACCTTCGCCCATTTGCGGTTTTGCTTCAGCCAAGTTATACGTTTCTCCGATATTCAATAACCGAATAACTTCTTTGGAGACTGTTGGTGCTGTTGCTAGATCATTCAGTGAGTTCGACCAAGATTGGTCAAACGATAAGACTGCACCTTTCAGCTTTTGATTTTTCGCCGATTGATCCTGAAACTGTGTTTCTTGTTTAACCTGAAGCAGCCAACCTGTACTCTTGTCTCTAAAATCAGAGACTTGAATGAAATTTCCGCGTGCGCCTGTATCATCTTTAAAAAGTTGTGCATGACCATAATACGTTTGATCGGTATCAGCAATCTCGGCTTCGCCAAAATCTATTTGCGGAACAAAATCAAAACGCAGCTGGCGGTCAGTACTTGGACTGTCACCAGGATCAGCTGGATTTCCGGGATTTTCTGGATCCATCACTTGTTTAGGATGTTTCCCAGTGAATCCGACTGTCGCATCACCAGAATAGGAAGTAGTTGTTGCCGCCGCATGTACCGGATTCGCCAACAGAACGACTATAAATAAAGTCAACAATAAACCTGCTTTTTTCATTTTAGTCCCCTTTCCTTCCGGCATTTCCTTTTAATAAAAGCAACGACAGTGTGACGATCAATACTATTCCTCCACTAACTAGTAAACTAATTTTCACCAATTCTCCCGTTTGCGGCAGGCGACCTACTGGTTTTTCTTTCGGTAGGAGCGATTTTTTTGATGAATCACTCGTTTGGTTTGGTGTTGTTTTCGCTTTACGCAGAACAACACCGGCATTCGTTTGTACTTGTCCACCCTCCTCAACAGCCCAAGCTTCATTGATCGTTCCAAAAGACAGGGCAAGAAAAATGATGGGGAGTAGGACGAACTGAATCTTATTTATTTGCTTCATCGTAGTCTTTCCTCCATCAATATGCTTCTTCTATTTGCCAAGTAAGAGTCGTTTCATAGTTACCAGTTTGTTTGATAGAGCCTACCGGCGCATTAAAACGTAAACCTTGTTTGTTCGGTCCCCAGGTTTCTTCGCTGATATCATATTTTCCAGAAGCTTGATGCTTAGAACGAAAAACTTCCTGCGCTTCCGTAGAAATCACTTTTTCCGTATCCGCCGTTTGATAACTCAACGCATTCGGGAGTCGTTGTTGCTCATTTCCTGGAATGCTAAACTCTTGCGATTGTTTTAAGGTGATTTTCCATGTACCTAACGTTGAGCGGTTGTCCCAGATCACTAAGTGTTGGTCGTAGATTGGATCAGTAAATTTTTTATTTTGACCGCTCACTTTTTGATCGCCAAAATCGATCGTATTCGGTGCTGACTCGATAAACAACGTCCCTTTGAACGTATATTTACGTGAAACTCCTTCTGGTAAAATCAATAGATTCTTCTCATCAGATGGCGTTGTATCTTTGACATAATTTAACGCTTCTACAGCATTCAGTTTTTCCAAAAGTTCCTGATTTTTTGTTAAATCGATTTGTTCGGATACATTTGCTGCAAATGAAAAATCTTCAATGATCGGTTGGTTATTTTCATCAACAAAGCTGATTTTAACTGTGGCAAAGCTTTGTATCACTGTAACATTCAACGGCTTTTCTACTTTCTCCGCACCAGTGCCGAAAAATGCGGTGATCGGATAGACTCCTGGACCTGCTAATGCAGGCGGTTTAGGCAACGTGCCTAGTGAAAACGTCAATTGAGTGCTGTCTAATTCATTTGCTTCTACAACATTGTATTGCCAAAGCCTAAGTGCTCCTCTTTGATGAATAAGCGTCTCTAGATCTTGTTGTGTTTTCGGATACTCTTTCGCCGTTACACTGAGATCTTTTCCTTGAATAATATACTTATTGCTTTTGACCGTTGTTTGATCTTCTATAAAGAGTGGGATCGTTATATCACGGGCGTTTCCCTTTTCATCTGTAAGCGTCAGGATAAAACTGCTAGGGCCAACAGCGCTAACTATCTTTTCAATGTCCTGTCCGTTTTTTAAACGAATGTCGATATTTTCCTTAGAGCTATAATCATCCTGATAATCCCAAAAGAACGGATCATACTCTTCCACTTCAGTGATTGCTTGTGTGTCTCCACGTTCAATAAACGTTAGCTTCCCTAGACCAACCGGCGGGTCCAAGTCGTAGTTGATATCGTAGAATACCTTTTTCTCTGAGATCACATTTTTAGCCGTTGCTTTTGCAGTAAGTTCTAATTTTGCATTGGTCGTCAATTCAGTATCTTTTACTTTAAACTGAATATCGATTTTACTGTCAGTACTTGATAGATCTTTTCCTAACGAAAGCTCCAATGTATTATTAATATACGTAGGCGTAACGGCTGCCCCATTTAAACGAAATGTTCCTTGCTGATAGACCTGATTTTTATCTAATTCAAATGAGAATACAGGTTTTATCATGTTTTGTTTACCACCATTGTATTGACCAGTGTAATGAACAGTCACTTCAGAATCTTGTGTGATACTTTGAATTTTTTGGCCATTATTATCCATGAAATCCACCGTTTCAGTATAATTGACCAAACCTGGAACTGATTTGAATGCAACGATCGCTTTTTCCGAAAGAGCACCGGTATATCCTGTAAATCCCCAATACACATTATCCGTACCAAAAGTATCTTTGGTTATCGATACTGTGACAGGATCTAGATCCCCAAATATATACGTAAGCTCCCCAATATTACTCGTGTTCCATGCTTTCCATTGCAACTTTAGTAAACGCCACTGCCCATCTCCAAGCTTAAAGGTTGGATACTGCAGACCAGAATGGTTAATTCCTGTGATCGTTGTATAAGGACTTGTATATTTATAGGAAGAAATCTTGTCTGGAAAAGAATAGGCAATATGTCCTTTATCCATATTTTTGCTAAGACCAGAATCATAGCTATCGCCGTTATAGTACGTGTCAAATTCAATCGCAAAACTATTTTTCAATTGTTGGCCACCGATTTTATTGGGTGCACTATAAACAACTCTATCGCCATAAATCGACAAACCATTCCCAACTAAGCCCGAAAAATTAATCAGTTTTTCAGGATCATTATGCATCACAAACGCGACACCATCTGCGTCTCCGTCAAGATAGACGTACATTTCTGAATAAAAGTCTTTAGTCAAATCGATTTTATTCTGCTCAGTTGAAAAGATACTTCCGATTTGGCTAGGCTTTTTATCAGTGATCACTACATTATTTCCTTCAACATAGCTATTCGCGCCTTTTGGTGTGACAAAAATCTGATCTAGAGGTATACTTTGAGGCGCATCAACATAGCCTAAAGCTTCTGCTTTTAATGGCACACATAAAACTCCTACAACGATAGCTAAAAAGAAAGATTTTTTGATTTTCTCTAGCACTTTTCATTTTCACCTCCTTTCTATAAAAGGTGGTCCCGATTTTGTACATAACAAATAAGCCTCCTTTAATCAGAATAATTGACTTCAATAAGTGTCTTTGATTAAATAAATAAAAGATTCTTATTTTTAAATCAAACGAGAAATGTAGTGAATAATTACTGATTTGCAGGTATTCATTGGTCAATTTGACGACGATTTTGACGGCGCAGAAAAATATACTCCTAGATACTATGTGAGTTGCTCCATTACATTCAGGCCTTTAAATAACATTCGTTATTTAAAGGCCTGAATAGATCTACTTTGAAAAAAACTCAATCTAAAGCACTGCTAATTTATCAATTGCCGCTCGTTGTTCTTCAAAAAAAGAATTAGTATATGTATCCAAAGTTAGTTTTATTGAGGAATGGCCTAATAAAGAACTGATTGCTGCAATATTTACCCCCAATTCAACACAACGAGTCGCAAAGGTATGGCGCAATGCATGGAAGGGCACGTTTAATAAACCTACTCTTTTTTTGATTTGTTCAAATCTGTAACTAACGGTTCTAGGTTCAACAGAACCTTGACCGCTTGTTACAACAAACTCTGAAGTAGATTGTGTCTTAGCACTCAATAAAGCTTCTTTGATTTTTACAGACAGCGGGATCAACCGATTCGCATTTATCGTTTTTGGTGCTGTCTCGATGATTTTTGTGCGCACTTCTGATGATTTTGGCATAGCAATCCGCTGTTTCGTTCGTTGAACATGGATCACTGACTCTTCAAAATCAATATCTGACCACTTTAATGCACAGATTTCACCAATTCTCATCCCTGTTTCTAATGCCAATAAAACTGGTAATCCCTTTTCTGACTTCATACTTTCAGCCTCTACCGCTTTTTGCTGTTTACGTGTCAAAGCATGAATCGTTTTCTTTTGGCTTTTAGGCAGTATCGTCCGTTCACAAGGGTTTAAGTAGATATAGCCGCGCTCTTTGGCAGCTTCTAAGCAACTTTTTAAAATTCGAAAAACAATCTGAACGGAACTCGCAGACAGTGACCGAGAGAGCTGATTTACTAATTTATCCATATCGAATGGTGTCACTTTTTCCAGTGGACGATGTCCTAACATGGGGAAAATATGTATTTGAAGGTTATTGCTATAGCTAGCATATGTGCTCTCTTTTAATCTAGGCGTCATGATGTCATTGAGCCAAATATTCGCCCAATCACCAAGGGTTCCGCGAAATTTTTTAGAAGAACCTAAATAAAACACAGTTGTCTGCGCTTTTTTCTCAATCAATTGTTCTTTAACTAAGCGATAGGAACGTGCGTAAATATAGCCATAGTGAATCGAGCCGTCTTTTTTACGCCCTTTAGGATAGCGACCTTCCCAACGTCCATCTTTCCTTTTATAAATATTCTCACCTTTAGCCATAATGATCATGCCCTTTCATAAAATAGTGACGGCGGATTTGACGGCGGGAAAAAATACTCGCTTTAAAACTGAAAAACCGCCCGTTTTATCATTTTTTTAATAAAAATCGTAAAAAAATGATAAAAGAATTGATTACTTTCTCTCTTTAAACTATTGATTTATTTTTAACAAAGCCATACAATGTACTTAGCTTTTGATTATTTATTCTCAAATAAAAATATTTCTCGTTTGATTTAAAAACAAGAAATATTTTATTTTTTTACAAAAAAAATTTAACTCATTATTCTTATCTAACAAATATGTCATGAATTCTCTTTTTTAAATCTATAAGCAACCCATAACAATGATTATATAACAAAAAATAATAAATAAAATATCGTTTTCTATCGTTTCATGTCAACTTACAAAAATGATAGAAGTAAATACGCTTAAAAATAAAAAAACGAAGAATGAAAATCATAAAAAGATTTTCACTCTTCGTTTTTTAATCTTGAAACTTATTGTTAAGTTTAGGTATATTAAAGACTCTTCTCTTCGCGAATGCGGTTTTCAAGTTCCTTTTGTTCTTGTTCACGTCTCATTTTTTGTTCTTCTTTTGCTAAACGCATTCTTTCACGTTTCTCTTCTGGTCTAGGATCATTGATCACTGTTGCAGCATCGATTTCTTCAAGCGCTTGTCCAACGCTTTTAACTGATTCAAAGCTTTCCAGTGTTGGCTGTGCTCCTTCATCTAATTCATGTGCACGTTTACTCGCTAAGATCACAAGTGAGTATTTTGATGGTACTTCTTTTAATAATGAGTCAATAGATGGTTTCAACATCATAAGGCTACATCTCCTTCAACATTTTAATATATTTGCCAATTACTCGATCAACACGAAAATGTTCACTCGCAATAATTTCCTTGATTCGTTTTACTGCTTTAGGTACTTCGTCGTTTACAACTGCGTAATCGTATAATGCCATCATTTCGATCTCTTCACGAGCAACACGCATCCGCTCTTCGATCACATCATGGGCATCGGTCCCTCGTCCAACGATTCGTGATTTTAGTTCTGCTAGATCCGGCGGCGTTAGAAAAATGAAGACACCATCCGGCACTTTTTCTTTGACCTGTTCAGCCCCTTGAACTTCGATTTCTAAGAAGACATCTTTTCCCTCATCCAGCGTTTGATTGACGTAAGATAGCGGTGTCCCGTAGTAATTACCCACATATTGGGCGTACTCCAGCATCTCGCCTGCCTCGATCATCGTTTCGAATTCCTCTTTCGTTCGGAAATAGTAGTCGACACCTTCTACTTCTCCTTCCCGCATTTGACGGGTCGTCATAGAAATTGAATACTGAAAATCATTCTCTTCACTATCAAAAATTGCTTTACGTACGGTGCCCTTCCCCACTCCAGAAGGTCCTGATAGTACAATTAATAATCCACGCTCTGACATGATGACTTCCTTTCATTAAAAACTATACAAATTCTGTTTATATAGCCAGACAATTTAGCATTATACCAGCAAACGCCAGCAATTAATAATGTATTAGTTCTATAATGCACTTTTTTCCCATAATTTTCAAGACTTTATCATTAAGGTTTGCTAAGAAAAAGTTTTTTGTGCTCATATGAATAGCCCTTTTTCATTATATAAAAAAACATAGATCGATTAAAGTTCCTTAAATCACATGATAAATTCTAAAAAAAAGTATACATGAACCCTACTTTTTTAGTATTATGAGTATAATACGCATTGAAAACGAAAAATAACCTACCTTTATTATATAACAAAACACGAAAGGAACGACTCACATGCCTACGTTCAAAAAACAATTACCTCTAATCATTTTTTTCTCATTACTTCTGTGCTTTTTGATTGGGAATCAACAACAAGTAGCAGAAGCTGTCACCAACGAAACAGATTTTACAGAAAATCCTAAATATCCTATCAAAGACGGCTATCGACCAAAAGCCTCGATCGTCATCGACGCTGGCTCTGGTCAAATCTTATGGGAAGATCAGCCTGATTTGTCTTGGAGCCCTGCAAGTATCGCAAAAGTCATGACAATGTACTTAGCATTTGAAGCAATGGAGCATGGCAAATTTTCATTAGATACTACGGTCACAGCTACAGAAAAATATGTAAATATTTCTCAGCTATACGCTTTGAGCAACAATAAAATCTCTTTAGGTGTTGACTATCCCGTTCGAGATTTGCTCACCATGATTGCAGTTCCTTCTTCAAATGTCGCAACATTGATGCTGGCAAATCTAGTAACAGATGGTGATGAAACCAGCTTCATTCATCGGATGAATGAGAAGGCAGCTGAGCTAGGTATGGAAAATACGACGTACTTCAACTGCAGCGGTGCACAGATCAGTGCTTTTGACGGGTATTATCAAGCAGACGGAATCGATCCTGACGGAGACAACAAATCAACTGCACGCGATTTAGCAGTTTTAGCTTACCATCTAATCAAAAACTATCCCGATGCACTACAGTTCACAAGTAAGCCTGTAGTCACAACGATGGAAAATACACCTTATGAGGAAACCTTTGAGACCTATAATTACTCTTTACCAGGAGCTCGATATGGCTATGAAGGAGTTGACGGACTAAAAACTGGATCAAGTCCAACTGGCGGATTCAACTATATTGCCACAGCAAAAAAAGGAGAGGTTCGTCTCATTGAAGTTATTTTAGGCGTCGGTGACTGGTCGGACCAAGAAGGAGAGTATGAACGTCATATTGCCGGAAATGCAATTTTAGATAATGCCTTCTCAGCCTATGAGTATAAAAAATTACTGAATAAAGGTGCTAACACGGTCAATCAAAAAGAACTTACCTTGGAACAGGATTTTTACGGCTTCGTGAAAAAAGGTACGGAGCCTCATTTCATCACAGAAAATGGTAGCTTGAGTCTTGCTAGCGAATTGGGCCAAGTTTCTCCAAAACTACCCGTTCAAACTGTCCACTATCAAGAAAAACAAACAACTGCCCAAGAAACGACCAAGAAGAAACAGGAACAAAAGAAGACTTCCTTCTTCCCGTTTGAAAAAGACACACTCAACTATTGGATCAGCGGGATTCTGACCTTTTTAGGTATTCTATTCTTTGTGTTTTCCCGCTTATTTAGAAAACGTATTTCAGGGACACGCCGAAGTAGTCGGACAGTAGGTACGTTTATGACTCGTTCATTCGTTGTTTTCGGCTTTATCTTTATACTCGGGGCTGTCAGCGTTTGGTTCTTTTTATAGTCTGAAAAAGCCAGAAAAAAAGTGAATTGAGCTCTTAGACGACTCCGCATTCCCCAGTAGAGAATTATTAAAAAAGCACTTCAAATTTATTTTACTAAATTTGAAGTGCTTTTTTATTGTAAGCTTTGTTCATCGTTCCTTAAAAGCCCATATTGGACAGCGTGTTCACAACTCCCATGATCTCATCATGGCGTTTGATTTGTTTATCCACAGGTCCGTCAACTTCCTCTACATCGATTCGAACAACAAAACGACGATTCAGCGATACGAAAGTATCTTCATTGATCCGAATATTCAGGATTTCTTCCGTAAATGACTCACATGCGTCCTGCCAGACGTCAAACGCGTCTTTTTCTGATATAACTTCTCTTTTTACAACAGACTTCCCGCTTAATTCATGGAAAGTAACATCATAGTAGTTTGACATATGCTTTCACCTCTTCCTCTTCATTATACCGCTAACTGATTCAATCACCAAAAATTTATTTTATTCGACATTTTGAATCTGTTCGCGAATTTTTTCTAAAATCGTCTTCATCTGAACCACGATATTCTTGATCTCGATTGGACTTGATTTCGAACCGATCGTATTGACTTCGCGATTCATTTCCTGAATCAGAAAATCCAGTTCTCGGCCAACAGGCTCTGTTTGTAATAGCAACGCCTGCAATTTATCAATATGAATCACTAAGCGGTCCAGTTCCTCATGGATATCTCCTTTTTCAAGAAGGATCGCCATTTCGGTCAACAGACGGCTCTCTTCGACTTGAGTGCCTAACCATTCATTCAATCTAGCTTCAAATTTTTCTCGATAGTCTTTTTCGTAGACATCGACAAATCCAGTCAGTTCTTTGACTAACTTGATAAATTCCTGTCCATACCCAGTTAGCACTTGCTGAATTTGTTGTCCTTCCTGTAATCGACTAGCATCTATCTTCTCTACTGCCTGCTTCACGATTTCTAAAACAAGTGCGCCGAATCCTTCATCAGCTTTTTGTTTTTCTGACACTTCAACATAATCAGGATTGTTTAGCAGCTGCTCGATACTTCTACCAGGTTCAAATGTTGCATTGGGATACGCGGCAGACAGCTCCTGCTCAATTTCACCTAACAGCTGATGGATCAGCTGCCAATGAACATGTACCTCTTGATTACTGCTGCCGGTTTGCTTGATGTTGATATACGCTTCTATTCTTCCACGCTGTAGTGTTTGCTTCATTAATTGGCGAATTGCCATTTCATGGGGATTGAGTTCTTTAGGCATCCTTAACTGGATGTCCAAAAAGCGTTGGTTGACGCTCTTGATTTCCACATCGATTTGATAACGATCATTTAAAAATGTTTCTTTTCCAAATCCGGTCATACTTTTCATTGACAGGGTGTCCTTCCTACATAGATTTTATCGCATTAGACAGTGTTTCAAATTCCTCGTTGGTCAGGGTGATTCCTTTGCCCATTTTTTCATGACCCGCAGACCAGTCTCGTAAATCAAATTTTGGCGGACGTCCGTTCCAGCTGACCAAATTTAACTCTTTACGCCAACCTTTTTGATTTTCAGATAGTACAGCAATTTCTTCTACGATTTCATACGAAAATTCTTGTGCCATTCTTTATCACTCCTTGTTTGAATAAATTCGATCATTAATAATTGTAATACTTGGACTGGCAGCTTATCCACTAAAATTGCCAACCATTGTGCTTTTTCCTGTTCATTTGAAGCAAGCAGGCTGGTTAGCGCGGTCAATTGCTGCTTCTCAGATAATAAGAAATAATCATCATAATACTTTTTCAGCCATTCCTGTACTGAAATCATACCGATCGTCTCAGCTAAATCCAGCTTCATCTCTTTATGTTGTAAGAGCTCAATCATTTCTTCCAACGTATAAAGCTTAGCTGCAGAGATATCTTGATTTTTTGCTAATAGCTCTACTAAGACTAAACCAATATTTTCAGTGAACACCCTGTCTTTATAAACTTTACGCATTTTTTTACAGATCTTATTTTTTTGTTCGGCTGATAGCCATAATTTCAACTGATAGGTTTCTTTGATATATGTGAAAAAATGCTGTTGAAACTGCACAAGACTTTCCAGCGTCTCATCAAATGTATACCAGTAACCTTTGTACTTTTTGCCGATCATTTTCATTGTTTCCAAATAGCCCAGCTTAATATTTTGAACAGAGCGTGCACCATCAAATAAAAGAACTGCACCCATTGACCAAGGTGTTTGCAGGGTCAGGCAGGTGATTTTATCTGAAACTTTTATAGGCTTTGTGATGCCCGGTCCTTTGACATCAACAATGATGCATTCTGTTGCTCCATGTTCGATAGCGACATCTACAGGAATATTGTTGCGATAACCACCGTCAACATAATATTTATCCGCTATTTTGGCCGCGGCCATAGCAGGGAAAAAGGAGGCTGACGCTAAGAGCCAGCTTTGCCATTTGGACTGTTGATCTCCATTAAAATGAATCACTCTCTCCTGAAAATTTGGCAGCTCTGTGGTCACTAAATAAAAATCAGTACGCACCTGCTGCATCTTTTCCGTCGAAAAAGTATCCTGAATCAATTCTTGCAGCGGCTTTGTAGAAACTCCTTTTGTTTGAATCGCATTTATAGTGAATGCCCCTACTTGGCTAAGCACACCGCCAAACGTATCATTAGTGGTCTTATTGATGGGAAAAGCCAAAATCTTTTTAGTGTCAATTTCTTCCCACATCGCTTTTGCCGCTTCAAAATCACCTTGCAGGATCAACGCACCATTCAACGCTCCGACAGAGGTTCCTGTAATAAGTTTGATCGGTATCTCTAACTCTTTCAATGCTTGCCAAACACCGATCTGGTATGCCCCTCTGGCACCGCCGCCACCGAGAACTAAACTTGTATGATAGTCCAGCACTTTACTAAAACGATTCTCCTCTATCTCTTTATACCCATGCGCTAAAAAGAGTTCTTTTAAATGAAGTGTCAGATGATGTGGAAAATGAAAGCTGATCGATTGCTGAAATGTCTGTTTGAATAAGTGCTCGATCACTGTGAAAATAGACGACCAGCCTATTTTGAGCGTTTCCTGAGACAACAGTAAATTTGTTACTCTCCCTGATTCAGTCATTATAAACAAATAAGGAATTTTCCCCGCATAAGCAACGTAAGCATTCCCCGTATTCTTGCGCGCACTTCTACTAAATACTTCTCTTGCTGAAGAATGCGTCTCAAATAAAGGCAGCAGCTGCCGACTTTCAGCAACCTGAGCTGCAAAGTTACGCCATTCAGATGCAACCGGTGTTTCAATTCTCATCAACAGCACCTCCATCTCTTTAAAGTATACCAAACTTAACTGGAAATTACTTTTTTCGAGGAATCGTTCGTTAAAGTAACTATAGTAAAAAAGAGAGGATGAGCTTATTTTCCTGTAATCATTACTTTTTATTAAAAATCGCCTAAAACCGTATCTCTTTCATTCATTTTCACGTAAAATGAAACTAGTTACTTTTATAATATTTTACATATTGTTGGTAAGAAGGAGAAGTTTGTGAGCATAATAAAGAGTGATTTCGCACATTAAATTAGTGATGTTTTATATTGAAAAAAATAGAACCGATTGTCTGCACGGTTAAGTTGTCCTTTTTCTAAAAAAAATTTTATTTTCGGACAACAAGAAGTAAAATCTGTTACAATACATTTTTGAACACACATAATTTAGAAAAAAGAGAATTCAGGTTCTAATTAGAATGACATTTTAAAATATTCGGTCACTTTTAGCTGAACCGGATGAATAACAAAGGATGTTTATATTTATTATGAAGAAAAAAACAATTTTATTAAGGATAAGCACTCTGCTTCTAGTCTTTGGTTATGCTGCAAGTATTTTTGCTGCTGTAGATGCTTATGCGGAAGAAGATTTATTGACCATTACCCAAAACGCTGGTTACGAAACAAGTGACTATTACAGACCTAAAGCTTCCATTGTGATTGAAGCTCATACAGGACAGGTTTTATGGGAAGATAATCCTGATCTTGCTTGGAATCCTGCTAGTATCGCTAAACTGATGTCTGCTTATCTTGTTTTTGAAGCAATCGCACAAGGGAAGTTCACTTTAGACACGACTGTGAAAGCAACAGACAGTGATCAGGCGATTTCACAAATCTATGAATTGAGCAATAATAACATCGTCTCTGGCGTTGATTATCCTGTTCGCGATTTACTCTATGCTGTAATGGTTCAATCCTCAAATGTTGCAACGGTGATGCTCGCCAATCTGGTCACAGCAAACGATGAAGTAAAGTTCATTCATATGATGAACGATAAGGCAAAAGAGCTAGGTATGACTAAATCGACGTTCTATAACTGCAGCGGTGCCGACACAGCTTCATTCAATGGCTATTACAATCCCGCTGGCATCGATCAAAATGCAGACAATGTTTCAACCGCCCGTGATTTGGCGATTTTAAGCTATCACTTGTTGAAGGAATATCCGGAAACAGTGACGTATACAAGCCCAACCCAAATCACGATCATGGAAAATACACCTTACGCTGAAGTTTTAGAGAATCATAATTACTCTCTACCAGGACTTGCTTATGGTTACGAAGGTACAGATGGCTTAAAAACCGGCTCTAGTCCAACCGGCGGCTTCAACTATGCAGCAACGGCTGTCCGCGGGGAAACACGTCTGATCGAAGTGATCCTTGGTGTCGGTGATTGGGAAGATCAAACTGGTGAATTACAACGTCACGCCTTTGGTAATGCTCTTTTTGATCGTGCGTTTTCGACTTATGAGTATAAGCAGCTGTTAGCTAAAGGAGACCAAACCATCAATCAAGAAGAAGTTATCTTGACGCAAGACCTCTATGGTGTGATTCAAAAAGAGGCACAGCCGAATTTCACCCTGTCTGCCAATCAAGTAACTTTTGATAATGGGCTTAGCCAAGTATCTTCTACAATTGCTGCACCAAGCGTTGAATTTCAGTATGCTAAAAAATTAAAGGCCATACAAAATTCTGCCTTCTTAAAAAATGCAAACCAGAAGAATGGACTGTCGACTTTCTTTGTAAATGGATTGCTGATTATTTTAGGTTTACTATTCATGGCTTTGGCAAAATTATTTAGAAAAGAGCCTGCTGCAGGAAGCTCTAAGAAGTTCAATCCTTTATTGATCATAGGCGTTCTTTTAGCTCTTGCCGGAGTGGGTTTAAGTATTTATACATTGGTCGTTGGACCTTGGCTTTAAATCATAGAAAATACAAAAAACGCAGTTGCTTTGTATGGCAACTGCGTTTTTTTAGTTTTAAAATCAGACAATATTCCTAAAGTCACTATCACTAAAAGTTATTGATTTCAACTCTTAGTTATCCTCACTGTAATTGAATTATTATTATTAAAGAGACCTTGTTTTGCTCTCAATTTGCTCTATCTAGAAATTTTATTTACAAAATCTATTTATTCTTATCATTCCAGAAAAATGATACATCTTTCATGTCAATCTTTTTTACTGTAATATTTTTGCAAACTATTTCTATTGTCATAATTGACAAGTCAATCACACATTTTACGAATTTGTCATCTTCAGAATACGATTCTAATAAACTATCTTGACCATAATAAACCAATTGACCACCGCTCATAATCTCTACTTCATCTATTCTTCTCAGATAAAATTTTTTTAGGATGTTTTTTGTATTGCTGATAAGCATATGAGCATTCTTTGTTCCAACGTTCACTTACTCTAGGAAAAGTCATCTGCCCTAACTCATCTAAATTCATAAATTTCTTCCTTCTCATACTTTAATTATAGTATTAAAAAATCACACCATAATTAAAGTATAGTGAATATTATTTAACTACCAAAAACGAACGTTTTTGGAAATCGCTTATTTAAGAAAAGCTGACACACTTTTTGTGTCAGCTCTAATACTTTTCAAATTATGAACGTAACTTTTGATAGCCTAGTAATCTGATTGGTGGTATCCAATTTTCTTTGATCGATACTTTTTAAGTTTTGATAGCAAAAATAGGACAATAAAATAAGACCTTACCATATTTATAAATGGTAAGATCTTATTTTATTGATTAATTACTTATTTTACTAAAGGTCTAGTCGATACACTGCGCAATCTTGAGAACCAACCGACAGCTCTACGTACTGTAGGCATATCTTTCCCATAATTTGCTTTATAGATTGTATTCAAAATTCCTTTTTCATCTGGATGAGCAATTCCTGTAATTCCTTTACCGTCAAAATAATAAAGAGTTGGATCCCCTTCTACTTCAAAAAAGCATGGTGTATCACCAAGCATATCTTTGCTTGGTTCAATAACTCCGCCCTCTTTCAAAAATAAAGCAACTTCATCATTTCTACGATTGACCAAACCTTGTAAAATTTGGCCGCCTGCATAAACATATTTTTTCATTTCATTTGCTGCCGCTTGCCATTGTCTACTGTTCAGATAAACTAGCAATTGTGACCCCGCAAGAATCGCAGGTCCCAGATTAAAGTGAAAACTTACTAGCGCATCAAATTGTCCTTGGGTTAATTGTACTGTCACATAGTTAAAGATTCCAGCCGCATGTGACTTGATATCCTCATCCAAGAAAGCATTCGCCTGATTTTCAGTAATCGTCATTCCGGCATAAACCCCTTTAGTATGACCATATCCAATAGTCCAGACTCCTACGGAATCTTGATAAGCAGTTAACCGGAGACCTTCCCATTTCTTGATTAAATTTCTACCATCTTGAGAAATCTTCATATTCTCATTTGCCATCATTTTGCCTCCTGAATACGATTATTTTACAAGAGGGCGCGTTGACACACTGCGCAATCTTGAGAACCAACCGACAGCTCGACGTACTGTTGGCATATCTTTTCCATAATTCGCCTTATAGATTGTATTCAAAATTCCTTTTTCATCTGGATGAGCAATTCCTGTAATTCCTTTACCGTCAAAATAATAAAGAGTTGGATCTCCTTCTACTTCAAAAAAACATTTCATAATCATTTTCCTCCTATTTTTAATCAATTCTATAATAGAAATATCAGCGCTGTCATTTCTATAAACCTATTCTACTTGTAAATTACTGTCAAAACCTTTCGAAAAACTCCCACATTTCTTCTATTTAATTACTCAACCAAACTAACCTCTCATTTTACAATTGGACGTGTAGAAACGCTACGCAATCTTGAGAACCAACCTACAGTTCTTCGCACTGTAGGCATATCTTTCCCGTAATTTGCTTTATAAATTGTATTGAGAATTCCTTTTTCATCTGGGTGAGCAATTCCTGTAATTCCTTTGCCATCAAAATAATAAAGAGTTGGATCTCCTTCTACTTCAAAAAAGCATGGCGTATCGAAAAGTTCTCCTGATGTTGAAATATTGCCATTTGAAATCCATTGGTCTAAATTCAAAATGTCTGTGATAGGATCTTCCCCCACATTTTTTTTAACAGGAAAACCTGCCCAGTTCGCTTGCCAACTATCAGAACCGATTTTTACCCAAACATGTCCATAGCCTCCGCCACCATTTCTATTGACTGCTATGTTTAGCGTACCAGAACCCACTTTTGCAATTCCTTGAGTAGTATACGTGCTAGGAATGTCTTTAGCATTACCTCGCGCCGCATAGGGATTCGGTGCTCCAACAAATTCAAGTACGTTTTTAATCAAACTCACACATTGACCATTTAATGCAGAATTGGACTTATCAACAGTTACTTTCCCAATAAGACTATCGAGAAAACTTCGTACCTCTCCAAGTGTTTTTGCCATATTTTACTACCTCCTAACATTTGTTTTTATAAGATCTTACAACGTTAGTATAGTAAATTTTTTTATGTTAAGACTATCCATTCTCTGTTAATACTCTCCCAAGTTGTGCTATAAAATTTTTGTAAAGGAAAAAAGTACACGTCTTATATGAAGAAAAAGTATGAAATCATTACACATGGACTAAATGAAAAAGAAGTAACTTTTAGACAACTCTTATTCCATGTCAAAAACCAATGTTTTTGGCATGGATACTTTTATGAACAAAATAGGATAGATAATTTCTCTATCCTAAACTTTTATTTTGAGAAACTTCTTTGAACAGGTGGAAAACTTAATCTTCTGGTATTTCTTATTTGTACAATAGAATATACTCTATTGTACAATTTCGATTTATTAAAAGTTGTTGAAGTTATACTATTCTATGGTATGATTAATGTATACATTATTTATCTAAATGTCTTAATAATCAGGAATGGAGAATTAATTTGAAATCTTTATCATATTTTCTTATAACCATTGCTTTATTTTCTATTTTAGTGGGGTGCAATGGAACCAAAGATAAAGTACATTCAGCATTTGTTGGAACTTGGCAAACTGTAAGTGATACTGAGAAAGAAGTTACTATAAAAAAAAATGATGACCATTTGTTTAAGTTGGCGCTAGATAATTTTGATTTCTCTGAAAATAATAATTTGGTTACTGTTGAAGATACCAAGGAAGATCTTATTTTAAAATCTCATGATACAGGTTCAATTTACTCATTTCATATGATTAATAATAATCAACTAGAATTTTATTTTTCTGCGAACCCAGATGAAAATTTAGTTGGTGAATCCCCTCCAATAATTTTAAAAAGAGTTAAGTAGAAATTTTCTACTTAACTCTTTTTAATTACCAATTAGTTATTGTGCCTATCCAAGTATATGTTCGAGTTGAATTCGCTATATATTTTATTTGTTTAGGAGAAGCATCAACTATTTCTGTATATTTATTCCACGGATTCCAAATAACATACCCATTCATCTGTTTCCCCATATAATTTTCTGAGTATGTTCCTAACAAGTCAATAGCATGAAATGTATTAACTTGTGACTTCCATAACCCGAGCAATCCATTACTCTTTCTGAATTCTTTTAAACTTTCTGTCCATGTGGTTGGTCTTTCAAGAAGTTTAGGGTAGACTCCTCGAGTATTTGCATATTTGATTATTTCTTCCGGAGTAAATCCATCATTCTTACCTTTTTTTCCCCATTTTACAACATCCGAAACCTTAGTCGCCCGTGCATCATTTTTATTAATCAAAATCATTGTCGTGGCGTATGCCATACACCAGTTATTTCCTTGTTGATTTTCTGAAATTTTCCAATTTATTGACGTCCCAAACTTATTTACTGTCGTTGATCTTGGAGCTAGTTTAGAATTAGAATCTTTCACCACTTCCGAGCTTCCCGTAATAACGTAGTCTATTGTATCGTTTAAGGAAATCATATCTAAATCCTTTGATTCATACTCATCTAGTACTTCTCCAGCAGAATTTTCTTTAGAACCTTGGATTTCTGGGTCAGGATTCTGCCATAGTAACGATAAACCAGTATCACCTTCATAGTAAATACTTCCATCTTCAGAAGCTACTAGCACTACTGAATTACCTTTTCCCTGACTAATTAAGCTATTCAATTCATCGACCATCATTCTTGAAAGTTTAGAAGAATAACCTTCATTTTCTTTCTTTATATAAAAAATATACTCAATTTTTCCGTCTTTTGTTATTGGAAAAAGCGTTAGATTATTTTCATTCCTTTTTTCAAGTAATGAAAATGGTGACGAGAGCTTGTAATCTAATAAACTTCCTTCCCCTTCCTCAGCCTTTATCATTCCTTTTAGATAGAATGACAGATTATCTGTAGCATAATTAACAAGAGCTTGATCCACAGTTTCTGTTTTTACAGTTAACATACTTTCTTCATTAGCGTAAACATTTCCACCAACAAATAACATTCCACTAAAAAGTAACCCTAATAAAATTTTTCTCATATAATCTCTCCTTTTGTTAAACAATATATTACTAATAATATATTATAAAACACATCCAAGCAATACATTTTATTATTTATTTTTTACTCAAAGAAAATAATCACGTTACACTTACTAAAAATATTTTTTTGTCTATACCTTATTGATCACTATTGTTTGTGATAGTCGACCATATCCTTTTGCAACATCATAAATGTTCCAAACAACTAATAGACTAAAAAAGTTAGAATACTTGTAATTAAAATCATAATCTGTATCGACTCCACTGACTGAGTCTTGATAATCGCTAATAAACTTCTTATGTGCACTTTCTAGCGCTTCTCCTGTCATTAGGGCAGATCGGCACAAAGGCGTGTATGCAATCATAAAATAGCTCTTTGCTGAACCGTACGCTTTACTGGATAATGGTGCATACAAGAATAAACGTTTACTTTATCTACTTTTCGAATCAAGTAATCTTCCGGAACAAGTTCTTCCAAAGAAATCATTATGTATTGATTCCTTACATTTATTGGGAGTTTTGACATCATTTCTTTCTCGCCTTTTTTAAAACGCTATCAATATGTTGAATATAAAAAACTGTAGACATCATCCCTTTTTCGGGACTTTGTCTACAGTCTGACGCAGTTACTTTTTATTATATTCACACAAATTCGGGTAAGAAAGTTGAAATTTAGTAAGTCTGTCTAAAAGATATTATTTGTTTTTCTTTAATTGTTTGATTTCTTTTTCGATTGCATCGATTTGTTTGCCTAATGCTTTTTGCTCGTTTTTGTCACGAGAAACTTTTTTCTTGTTTACTAATTCTTGTTTTTCTTGGATCAATGCTGCGATTTTTGCTGCATTATCTTCTACAGGTGTAGATGGTGTTGTTGAACTTCCAGTTGAACTACCTGTTGAGCTGCCATTTTTCAATGCTTGGATTTCACGTTCGATTTCGCCGATACGAATTCCTAACGCTTGTTGTTCTTGCCAGTTTGTGCTGACTTTTTTCTTGTTGATCAGTTCTTGTTTTTCTTGGATCAATGCGTTGATTTTTGCTGCTGTATCATTAGCAGGTGTAGATGGTGTTGTTGTGCTTCCAGTTGAGCCACCTGTTGACGTACCGTTTTTCAATGCTTGAATTTCACGTTCGATTTCGCCTAGACGGATGCCTAACGCTTTTTGCTCCAAACCATTTCTGCTAACTTTTTTCTTGTTGATCACTTCTTGTTTTTCTTGGATCAATGCATTGATTTTTGCAGTTGTATCCGCAGATTGTACTGAAGTCGCGTGTGCTTGAGTTGTTACAGCTGTTAAACCTGCTCCTCCAATCGATAAAGCTACCCCAGCAACTAGTAAACCTTTTACAAATTTGTTCATTATTGATTCCTCCAATTTATTTTTTTGTTCGAATACTACTGTTCATAAAATAATAGTTCCGATACACAGATTATAACCACTCTTTTTAGAAAAGTAAACTATTATTTTATAAACAATAGTCAAAAATTTTTCAAAAAACGCTCTAACCACTGATATATAAGTATTTTAGCACTGTGAATATTTTTTTGTAAAAAAGAAAAAACCAGACTTTTCACTCTAAAAAGAGCAAAAAGTCTGGTTTTTCATTCTGGTTTTTCTTTATTCTTTGTTACATCGATCCCTTAAAAACATCTGCATTTTTTACAAAATAATCGACACCTGAATAAATCGTAAAGATCAAACAAATGTATAGCATGATTAAATCAACTGGCAAGCCAATAGCTGTAAATGGAATATTATTGATCAATAATAGAATGATCGCCACCATTTGCGTCGCTGTTTTGATTTTTCCAGGCCAGGCTGCTGCCATTACCTCGCCGCCTTCAACCAATAATAGACGCAAGCCAGTAACTGCTAACTCTCTACAAACAATGATCGCAACGACCCATGCTGGTGCTTTTTGCTGTGCAACAAGCACGATAAAAGCTGTCATTACCAACATCTTATCAGCCAATGGATCTGCAAACTTACCAAAGTTTGTCACTAGCCCGCGAGAACGAGCAATTTTCCCATCTAGCCAATCTGTGATACTGGCAACTGCAAAAATTACAGCACCAACTAGCTGAGTGATCGCTAACGACGCTCCTCCAAATGTGATCGTGCCCCAATCCATCGGAACACTAACAACAATAATAAAAATCGGAATCATAAAAATTCTAAGAACAGTTAATTTATTTGGTAAATTCAACGCTTATTGCCCCTCTCTTTTCCTACTCATTTTACGGTATCTGATGACGACTGTCACGAAAAAAGTCATATCATGAATAACTCATCTATCCTTTCGATCATCGATTTCAATAAATGAGCGAGAAAATATCTACGATGAGCCTTGGCTCTTCTGTAAATTCTTCCCGCTCATTCTATTAAACCAACCTGCTTTTTATTATGCTGGCGGTGTTTGTTGCACTTGTTCTGATGACTGTGACGATGGTTGTGTTTGTGCATACTCAAGATTCATATTGATATTTCTAGGTCCAATGCCTGTATTATTCGGATTAAATACAGCGGCTTGCCCATCAACTTTAAATTCCATGTACTCAGAAGCACCCAAACTGATCGTAAACTGAGTGGTTCCCTCTGGAATCTCTACAGATTGTGTTTGACCGGGCTGAACTGTTTGTTGGAAGAAATAGCCATTGTCATTATTCTCAGCTGTTGGGATATATACACCAACCCAACAAGGAGCTGTAACTGCAGAAAAATCAAGTTTAGTCGGCGTTGCAGCATTTGTCGCACTCATATTTACAGTTGTACCAGATTCACCTAAGAAGCTGACCACAGTCGGTTCTTTAGGTTCTGAGGAACTTGAACTAGTCGTAGATGAGGATTCTGTCGTACTTGAGACTGGCTCCTGACTTGATTCTGAGCTAAAATCAGACGAAGATTCTCTGATTATTGCAGTATCCGGTTTTTGAATGATCGGATTTGCCTGACGGTCTTGCCAAGTAATATAAAAAACAACGACAGCAATTGCTAGACCGATCAAAGAAAAAATAATTGCTGGTAAACTGCGTGTAAAGCGTTTAAAAGAGCTTTCTTCATCGTACATCTGTGTACGTGACTCATCAAGCGTCTCATAATGAATCGATGATTCAGCTGCCTCTTCTTCCGTTTTCCCATCGTAAACTTCAACTAATTCATTTCCATCCAAACCAACAGCACTTGCATACTGGCGAATGAAGGCACGCACATAAAAGGTACCCGGCATTGAATCAAAGTCGTTTTCTTCGATTGCTATCAAATAGCGTTTTTGTGTTTTAGTAATTTGCTGCAGCTCGTCTAAGGACATATTGCGCTGAAGCCTTGCATCTCTTAATTTTTTTCCTATATTTACGCTGGCCACTCGTCCATCTTCTCCAGTCTCTCTAATTTATCGATCGCTTTTTTGGTATTAGTGAAGGGGTTGCTTTGTCCACATTCACTCTTTTTATATCGTTTCAGTTTGTTTTATTGACTTCTAGTAGTAAATCACTTAGTGAAATAGTCACATTTTTTGATTATTCAACTCTTTTAAGAATACCACAAAAAAATACTGATGAGGATAACATTTTTGAAAGTTTTTAAAGAAATATCGGACTTTTATTTATTTAAGATAGAGAGATTTCGGCTCCAAATTTCAAGTACTAGGAAATCACTCCTATTTGTTCTTTCATTATTTTTTTGGGTGCATATAAAAACGGCTCAACCCTTTTTGATCGATGAATTTTTCAGCGAGCTCTGTGATATCAGATAATTGAATACTTTCGATAACTTCAGGTGTATCAAACAATGTTGTTTCTCCATAAAGTGATTGTGAAAATTGATTGGCAATGTATTCTAATGAATTTAGTGATTGGAAATATTTACCGATCATTTTTTTCTTCAATAAAGAAAGATTTTCTTCTGTCAATTCCGTACTTTGAGCAACCGTCAACAGAATTTCTTCAATGCGTTCTGCCAATTGCTCAGGATAATCACTATCGCCGCCAAAATCAGCAAAATGGAAGCTTCGATCTAAGCTAAATTCGTAACCAAAGCTGTCATCCAAAAGACCTTCGTTATACAAAGTCAAATAGTTTTGAGACGTATTTCCGAATAATAACTGTAGCAATAAATTCGCTGTTAGTTTGTATTTCAGTAACGCTTTGCCCTCCACAGGTACTTCATCCAGCCCTTTTAGCCCAACAATCACTTTTGAACGACTGATCGGCATTTCGATCGAACTTTCCTTTAGGATATCTTCTGCTGTTTCTTGAGGAAAATGGCGTCTGATCGGTGCCGCTTTAGCAAATGTTTTTTCTGCTTGATTCTTACGAATGAAGGCCATCATTTGTTCTGGCTCCATTTTACCAACAACAAATAACGACATGTTACTTGGATGATAAAATGTGTTGTAGCATGTATATAGATCTTCTGCCGTAATCTCATCGATGCTTTCAACAGTCCCTGCAATATCGATATGCAGCGGGTGTTTAGGGTATAAGTTACCTAATATACCGAAAAATAAGCGCCAATTTGAGTCATCCAAATACATTTGGATTTCCTGACCGATGATGCCTTTTTCTTTTTCGACTGTTTCTTCTGTAAAATAAGGCTCTTGGACAAAATCAAGCAATGTCTTCAAGTTCAGTTCCACTTGATCTGTCGTTGAAAAAAGATAGCTGGTTTTCGTAAAGCTCGTAAAGGCATTGGCAGATGCACCTTGACGGCCAAATTGTTGAAACACGTCGCCATCTTCTTTTTCAAACATTTTATGTTCCAGAAAATGCGCGATCCCATCAGGTACTTTGACAAATTCTTCTTGCCCAAGCGGTACAAATTCATTGTCGATCGAGCCATAATTTGTCGTAAACAAGCCATAGGTCTTGTTATAGTCTTGTTTCGGAAGCAGATAGACTGTTAGCCCATTTTCTAATACTTCTGTATAGAGAACTTCGTTGATTTGAGGGTATTCTTTTTTATGCATCCGTTTTTTCTCCTTCCAAAAAGAAAATAGCTTGCAGCTGGATTCGCTTAGCCACTCGTTGTACATCTGCTAACGTGACGGCTTCCATGCGACGGATCCATTCATCATCTTCTAAACGTAAATGAGGGATCAAATCATCCAGATACTCCGTTTCCAAGACAGCTCCAGCGTTGTCTAAAGAAAGTAAATATTGGTTTTTCAGCATCGCTTTGGTTTGTTTGATTTCAAGCTCAGTTACGTTTCCTTGACGAATATTTTCTAATTCTTGTGCGATCAAGTGCAATACTTGGTTCCGATTTTTACCATCGATCCCTGTTTGGACGCTTAAAAATCCACGGAATGTATCGATACTGCTTGAGGCATAATAGGCAAGATTCTCTTTTTCGCGTACATTCATAAATAACTTAGAATGTGGAAAACCTCCGAAAACACCATTAAAAATCTGTAAAGCAAAGTAATTTTCATCTCCATAAAAAATATCCGTGTGATAGCCTAAATTAAGTTTAGACTGCGCCAGTTTTTCTTGCTCTGAGCGTTCTTCGATCACATTTCTAGAAGGCTGCGTATAGAAAACATCCGCTTTACCAGCACTGCGATCTTCAAAAGGTAACGCTTTGAAAAGAGTGGCAACCGTCGTTTCATCCACATCTCCCAAAACAAAAATATCGACTTGATCTTCCTTGAGCATCTGTTCGTGATACGCTGCAAGGCTTTCAGCAGTTTCGTTTTCTAAATCAGAACGAGTGCCAAAACTTGGAATTCTTTGATCTGCTGATTGGCTGAAATAAAGGTTTTGCAACGCTAAAGAAGAATAGACTTGTTTGTCTTCTGAAACACTTTCATAATAGGCAAGCAAATTTTCCTTTTCCCGCTGAAATGTTTCGGCTTCAAATTTGCCCTCAATGATATTTGGGTAGAAAATGATTTCTTTGATAAAATCAACTGCATCCTCTAACACATGGGTATTTTCTAAATAGCGATCATTCACAAAATTCATTGAAACATTCAGCCAGTGCAGGTTGCCTTTTTTGTTGACGTTGATTCCAAAGCTGGCACCGTATAATTCTGCTAGCTTGCCGCTTAATTTGACCTGATCAGGATAGTTCAGGCTATTTGTTTCTAATAAACTAGATAAAAGTGTTCGTTTAGTGATTATTTCTTTATTTAAACGCGTATTGAATCGAACCAAAATACGAACCGTTTTATATTTTTCTGTTGGGACAACGTGTAAGTTGACTCCTTGTGCTAATGCAATCGGCATCTTGTCAGCTCCTCTTTATTTTTTCATCATAATAAAACCCAGCATGAAATACAATCATCTGGCTGTTTTTAAATCTTTTTTTAAGATTTTCCGCATCTATTCAATTATAGCACAGCTCTGCAGCGTTTCCTTGATGTAAGAGTCTTTCATTTCAAAATTTTTCAGTTTTTCTGTATACTGGATTTGAGAAAGGGAGGATAATTTTATGATCAAAGAATTTAAAGAATTTATTATGCGCGGCAGTGTCCTTGATTTAGCTGTTGGGGTCGTGATCGGTTCTGCGTTTACTGCCATCGTCACAAAAGTCGTGGATGGGTTGATCACACCGTTAGTTAGTCTGGTTTTTGTCATGACTACAGGCAAACAAAGTGCGGATGATGCATTGGGAGCTCTTGTATTTTCAGTGAAAGGTGTACCGTTTAAAATCGGTGATGTGATCAGTGCTATTATTACCTTTTTAATTACTGCGTTTGTATTATTCCTAATCGTGAAAGCTGCAAATCGAATGAAGAAAAAACCAGAAGCCGAAGCAGATAAAACAGAAGAAATCCTGCTTACGAGTGAAGATTATCTTGAGCAGATCCGTGATTTACTGGCTGCACAAAATGCTGAAAAAACAGTTGCCGTTACTAAAGAATCAGCTACAGATAATAAGAATTAAGTGAATGATCGATAAAAAAGTTGGTGAAATCACTTCACCAACTTTTTTTATTTCCTCATCTTCACATGAGGAATATCATCTTCCAAATAAACCTCTGAAATTTCTTTAAAGCCAAACCTACCGTAAAAATCGGTCAGATGCGCCTGAGCCCCAATAATGATTGGCCTATCCGGATATTTTTCTGAAATCACATTCAGCGTTTTTTCTAAAAGAAGATTCCCTAACCCTTGCTTTCGATAATTAGGATTGATCAGCACTCTGCCAAAAGACACTGTTTCACCATTATCGATGATTCGGATATAGCCTACAATAGCCTGCTCTTCCTGCAACCACGTATGTATCGCATACTCATCAACATCATCGATCTCTTGATATGGACAATTCTGTTCGACTACAAAAACGGCTGTCCGCAACTTAGCAATATCAAAAAACTCCTTTGTGGTTAGATTCGAAAATTCTTTTACATGATAGTCCATCTTTTAGCTCCTTGCTTTACTCATTCATTTTTAGCGATCCTGGCCCTGAGCGATACATGACCTTCATGCTTTCACTGTCCATTGAAGGATATAAAAAGTCTACCAAAACGATATTTCCTTTTGTTTTAGACTCTTTGCCTAATTGAATCAACGTTCCTTCTTCTGATTGCTTAGAATCTAATGTATATACATAACCTTCTTTTTCTCTTAAGTACTCGATATACTTTTGTAATTCTTTTTCACTGATACTGCCTGCTTTATATGTCAGTGTTGTCATTCGAACTTTATTTTTTACTTCGCTATTTGTACCAACGATTTTTTTCTCCCCGATCACTGAGTAAACAGATGGAACCTTATCATCATTCACTTCGATATTTTCAGCTGTATTAGACGCACACCCAACAAGTAAAAACATCAAACCAGCAAATAGCATCACTTTAACAATTTTTTTCATCTCAATTCCCCTTTTTTAATCTTGATTAATTATAGCATAAATAGAAAAGCAGCTAAAACCTGCGGCTGACAAGCTTTAACTGTTTTTCTTCATTAAAAAAATAAACGAATCCCATTCCATATATTTAGCAGCAACACAAGTAGAATCACTACTTGATAAATCTGTGTGACTCGTTCAGAGGATACTTTTCCACTGATCAAGGCTCCTACAAACCCGCCAATGATCGCTGCTGGAACCACATAAAGCAACAAACTCAAATCAAAACGTCCGAAACCATTTCCTTGCGCGATCGTCATTAGCTTCGCTGCTTGTGAAAAGAAAATCGTGATGATCGAATAAACAGTCGCTTCCTTAATTGCAATACCAAAGCATAGCATCAACAGAGCAACATTGATTGGTCCACCGCCAATACCTAGTAAAGTAGAAATAAATCCTAAAAATACTCCAACTGTCACATACCAAAAAGGGGCAGTTAAATGTAGCGTCCGTTCTTTACCAAATTTGGTGTAAGTAAAGGCAAACATCAATGTCATGATCGTTAAAACAATCTGGATCAGCTGTACATATTTCTCATCCGAGAACCACTTAAGCAAAAATTCGAAGCTGCTATTTCCAGCAATACCGCCAATAACTGATCCCAAAGAAACAAGTAACGCGATCTGAACGCGTAACGTCAATCCATTTTTTAGCTGCCTTAATGTCGAAACGATCGACATGGTGAAGACTGCTACACTAGAATAAAATGAGATCGCCGCTAACGGGTGAAAATGAAGGGCATCTAACACCGGCTTGATGATCACACCGCCACCCATGCCAGAAATAGCTCCAACTGTATTCGCGAATATAATCACAAGGAAATAAATTATCCCTACAAGCAAATCGTGTCATCTCCTAGCTATTTAGACCTTTTTAAGCTTTTCTTCGTCTAGCAAAATCAACAAACTTAAACTTATCTAATCTGTGTCTAGATTCAGTGTACTCAAAACAACGAGTATCCTCTAAACTGACCACACTGCGGACGACAACAATGTAAGTATCCTCATTTAAGTCCATCAAACGCTGATCATTTTCTGTCACGGCTTCAACTGTGATTTCTTTTTGAGCATAACTAATCTCTAAGCCTAAATCATTTTCAAAATAATCATAAATCGAATCTGCCGCTCGTTCTTCCGGAAGCTCTGCAATGATTTCTTTTAAAAGGTAATCAATATCAATGATCACAACTTCTCCGTCGATTTCCCGCTGCCGTACCAAGCGCCAGACAGCTGCATCTTTTTTCCAGCCCGTTAAGCGTGCTAAAGAATCGTCCACTTTTTCTTCTTTCAATTCGACTACTTTTGTCACACTATGTATTTGTTGAGCTTTTTGCAGCTCTTTATAGCTGATTACCCCAGAAATCGGAAAATCAAACTTTCTTACATTCAATACGATAGAGCCTTTGCCCTGTTTCTTTTGGATGTATCCCGCATTGATCAAGAGATTCAACGCTTTACGAATCGTCTCTCTCGAAACAGAATAGCGTTCAACCAGCTGATTTTCACTCGGTAATAATGTTCCCGGCGGATAATCACCCTCTAAAATTCCTTTTTCCAATTCTAAAAATATATCATGAAATTTGTTCACTTTCAGCCCTCCAACCTAGGATACTCAAACAAAATGATAGCATATTCCACCTTAAAAAAATAGCATCTGCCGTAACTAACCCTTTTAATTCAGGCAATTCTTTTCTGTTATCACACTTGTATTTACAAGCGTTTCATACTATAATGAACACAACACCAACATGTCTATACAAGTTAAAAAACTCTTTAAGGAGCGACAACTATGAACTTTCTACTTCTCAACTTCACTAAAAGCAGCTTGACCGTTCAGGAAAAACAAATGGATCAGCTTCTATCAGAACATGTACTGCCGCTTACATCAATGACCTTTCCTCAATCATTCGACTCTTTAGCACTGCAGCTCAAAGAAAAATATCCTAGTATCATTGGCGCTGTTTGCGATGGGTTGTCTGCAGAATTTTATGCTGAACACCCTCAGCTTTCTCCTTTAAACGCTGGAGCCGAAGCTATCATTAAAATCTTATCTGAAACCTTGAATATTCCTGTGTTGACTCCTGCAGAAGCAGCTGCTACGAATGATTTGGAACACGCATTCAAAGAAAAACAAGAGCAACTATGCTGGAATCTGGATTATTTTGGCTATACTCCAGGTAAAGAAGAGTATTCTGTGGAGTCCTTATTGACGATCGGGAATGGCTTTATGGGCTTACGTGGTACAACCGCAGAGATGAGCTTGTCAAAAGACCACTACCCTGCAACCTATATCGCTGGACTTTATAATGAAGAAAAATCTGAAATTGCAGGGCAAATCGTAGAAAATGAAGATTTTGTCAACACACCAAATAACCAGTATATCAGTGTTCAGGTTGAAGGTACAAACGAGTGGTTAACTTTAGAACAGTCAACACTAAAAGCTTTGCATAGAAACTTAAACTTGAAAAATGGGTTATTCACCGCTCATATGCTTATTGAAGATTCACAGCAGCATCAACTGGAAATTACGGCTCTAAAGATCGTCAATATGGCAAAAATGAACAATTACAGTATCAAGTACATGATCAAGCCTGTCAATTTTTCTAAAAATATCTCTGTTAAAACAATGACCGATGGTTCTGTCTATAACTTTAACGTTGAGCGCTATCGTAATTTAACAGCGAAACATTTTCACATCACTGAACTAGTTGCTGATCAGAACAAAACAAGTATCACAGTCCAAACGAATCAATCTAAAATCGATGTTCGTCAAACATCAGCCATCATTGGTGATTTCTTTACCGATAAAGAAGTAATAAATACAGTAAATGAAGAAACCATCGAACAAACAATGACTTTTTACGCTGAACAAGATGTGCAATATACCCTTGAAAAGCACGTTCAAGTCACAGCAGCGATTGCACAACAGAGCTTTAAACAGCCTAGTACATCGGCAACTTCTTTCGATATTGAGCTGGCTGAAAGTACAAAAGCCTGGGAATCACTATGGAAAAAATCGGACATTCAAGTGTCTGGTGATTTAATGTCGCAAAAATTACTAAGGATCCATACGTATCATCTTCTCGTTTCTGCTTCTCCTTTCAGTAACAATGAGCTAGATGTCTCTGTGACTGCCCGCGGCTTGCATGGTGAAGCTTACCGTGGTCATATTTTCTGGGATGAAATTTTTATTTTGCCGTTTTATATTCTTCATTTCCCGCAAACAGCGAAACAGTTGTTGATGTATCGGTATAATCGCTTAGGGAAAGCAAAAGAGAATGCAATCGAAAGTAATTATGAAGGAGCAATGTTCCCTTGGCAGTCTGGACTTGACGGCAGTGAGGATACACAAAAACTTCATTTGAATCCTTTAAATGGCGAATGGGGCGAAGATCATAGTATTTTACAACGGCATGTGTCACTAGCGATCGCTTATAACGTTTGGATGTATTGGAATAATACAGGTGATGATCGATTTATCAAGGAATATGGTGCTGAAATGTTACTGGAAATTGCAAATTTCTGGCGCAGTGCAGCGACATTCGATAAAGAAACAGGACGTTATTTCATCGATAAAGTCATGGGACCCGATGAGTTCCACGAAGCCTATCCTGACAGTACTGAAAGCGGCCTAAAAAACAATGCTTATACCAACTTGATGGTTGTCTGGTTATTTGAAGAAGTCGAAACGATTCTTTCATTATTAAATACGCAAGAACAGGCAGAATTATTTAATAAAACAGGAATCACACAAGAAAATATAGAAAAAATGAAAGACATCCGTAAACACTTAGGAATCGAAATAAATAAAGAAGGTATTATCGCCCAATACGAAGGCTATTTCGATTTAAAAGAAATCGATTGGGAACAAGCAAAAGCAACTTACGGCAATATTTACCGAATGGATCGTATTCTAAAAGCAGAAGGACAATCACCAGATGATTATAAAGTCGCGAAACAAGCGGATACGTTGATGCTGTTTTACAATCTTAATAAGGAAAAAATCGATGAAATCTTAGATGATTTAGGCTATGATCTGCCTGCTGACTATTTAGAGAAAAATCTTTTATACTATTTAAACAGAACATCTCATGGTTCCACTCTTTCCAGAATCGTTCATGCTCAGCTTGCAGAAGAGGTCAAATTCCATGATTTATCTTGGAAATTATATCAAGAAGCCCTGTACTCCGATTATCAAGATATTCAAGGCGGAACAACTGCTGAAGGTATCCATACTGGTGTGATGGCTGCCACGATTTATGTCACATTGACTACGTACGCTGGAATCGATATCAAAAAAGAACAGCTTTCAATCAGACCAAATCTGCCTGAGCATTGGACAGAGATGACCTTTAATCTGTCTCATAAAGGAATCGATCATCAACTCACAGTAAACACAGCAGCCGTTCAAATCACTGCGTCTAAAGATACTGTAGTGACAATAAATGACGAACCTTATCAATTAAACGAACAAGTAACCCAAGTGATAAACTACTAATTAATCAGACTGGAGACCCCTCATGAAAAAAGGATTTGTATTTGATTTAGACGGTGTAATCACCGATACTGCCAAATTCCATTATATCGCCTGGAAAGAGTTAGCTGGAAGCTTAGGCATAACGATCGATGAAGTATTCAATGAATCTTTGAAAGGCATCAGCCGAATGGATTCTTTAGATAAGATCTTGGCTTATGGTCAGAAAGAAAATGACTATTCTCCAGCAGAAAAAGAAGCTTTAGCTAAACAAAAAAACGATGAGTATGTAAAATTATTAGCTGATCTGTCTGCTGCTGATCTTTTGCCCGGCGTCCATGATTTTCTGATGGATGCCAAAGCTCATCATATCCCTTGTGCGATTGCTTCTGCTTCAAAAAACGCGCCGATGATCTTAGAAAAGCTGGGTGTTCTTGACTTTTTTGGCCATATCGTTGATCCTGAATCGTTAAAAAAAGGAAAACCAGATCCGGAGATATTCGTAAAAGCCGCACAAAGTATCGCTGTTGCACCAGAAGATGCAATTGGTTTTGAAGATGCACAAGCAGGAATCGAAGGAATCAAAGCTGCTGGCATGTATGCTGTAGGAATTTCAGCAACTGAAACGCTAGCCGGTGCAGATTTACAAGTTGCTTCGATGACTGAATTAAGTGTTGAACAACTTATCGAGCGTTAAACATTCATTAAAGTCAAAATAAAACCAGTCGATGCCACACGCGTCAACTGGTTTTTTCTTTTATCCATCTCTCAACTCTGATTCATTCTGTTTTCTCTACAAAACGACTTAGAGTGTCTTTTTCATGATCAAATCGATCTGTTCATCTGTGCCCATAAAGAAAGAATGCTGTCCTGCTTGTACAAAGCCCATTTTTTCATAGAAGGCAAGTGCTGGCGTATTTTTCTCCCAAACGCCCAGCCAAAGAACTTCTTTCTTCAATTCATTCGCTCTAGAAACAGCTTTTTCGTATAGCTTTTTCCCTAACCCAAGACGCTTAAACTGAGTATCCACATAGATACGTTCGATTTCCATGCTATTATTAGCGATCGACTCTGTTTGTGCCTCGCCTACATTCAGTTTTAAGTACCCCGCCAAGTGATCATCCGTGTATATAAAATAAAACTCTGATTCTGCCGTTGTAAGCTCTTTTGATAATTTATCTTCAGAGTAAGCAGTTGTCAAATACTCATTTAAGTCGCTTGGATCATTGTCTTTAGCAAACGTATCTGAAAATGTTTTGATGCTTATTTGCTTTAGCTGTTCTACGTCATCTGCCCCGATTTTTTTGATCTCTATCATGTTGTATGCCCCTTTCAGAATAGTGCAGTGTATTCCTTTAGTCTAACAACAACCTCTTATTTTATCAATCTCTAGCTGCGCTTTTAGCTGAAATGGGGCAGTACACTACATCATCCGTAGACCTGCATTTCTTCTAAGGGCAGTATCTTCATTTTTACTACCCCTACGATCATCTGGATATCCACTAGGCCATAATGCCGGCTATCAGTCGCGTATGAACGATTATCTCCCAATAATAAGTACTTATCTTTTGGGATCATCTGCTGGGAGATCATATCTACGATCGAAAAACTTTCAGTGAAATTCATTCCGTTTTGCTGGCTTTCGTTGATCTCGTCAACAATAAACTTTTCATCGACTTTTAGGCCATCGACATATAAATGATCTTCTTTATACTCTATAGTTTCTCCTGGAAGGCCAATCACCCGCCGAACTTGTGTCGTATTTCCTTTTTTAAAAAGAACCAAATCAAACCGCTTGAGCTGCTTTGTTTTTTTTACAATCACAACATCATCATTACGCAAATTGGGCGACATTCCGTAACCTGTGATCGTTGAAAAGTGGATAAAAAAAGAGGCGCATAGAGGAATCAGCAGACTTGCGCCAGCAATTGCCAGTAAAAGATCTTTGAGCAGCTGTAGTCTTTTTTTGCGTTGTCTCTTTTTCTTCTTTTCTTCCAGCAAACGTTTTTTCGACTGTTTAGAAGGATGTTTCTTTTTTCTTTTTCTTGAGTTCGACTGATTTTTCTTCGGCTTTTTCAATGGAAATGAAAATCCTAGAATCGTAGCTGTAGATGCCTTTTTGCGTTGCTTTCTCTTTTTTTTCATCTTCATTCAGTCCATTATTTTTCTTCTTTCAAAGCGGCTTCATCGACTTTATAATACTTAAATACTGGTTGTTCATAATTTTCTTCAATTTTCTTGATGCTCGTTATATACTCTTCCGATAATGCTGGATCCTCAAAGAAATTTTTGTATTTCATGTTCGCATTTTTCCCCAGCTCCATGATTGCTTTATAGTAACGGTTTAGAGCAAGCTGACCTTCTTTCGTATTGACTTCACTCGCTTTTTTAGTCCCGTAGCTTGCCATAGATCTGGATAAGTATTGGATATTCTGGTTGATTTTCTCTTGATCGTCTCCTTGAACTTTCGCTAGTTCCACTTGGTCATTAAAATCCCGTAAAAGATAATATGCTTTAGCAATCGAATCAGAATCTGTTCCAGTCAAATTCATCGATTGATAGTATTTCACATAAAAAGATCCACCCGCGGTCATCCCGCCCATGATCAGCAGTAAAATAAAACGAATCAGAGCACTTTTTCTGGCTTTTATCAGCTTTCGTTTTCTTATTGCGATTTTTTTACGTTTTTTGGGATTTTTGATTCTTTTTTTGGGCAGCTTATTTAAGTTTCGTGAATGGACAACCACTCGAAAAAGAGAATAGATAGCAAAAATAACAAGCAAAATCGTAGCGGCTATCCCGCCTATAAATATCCATTCTAGGATTGTCACATGATCCCCTCTATTCTATCTGTTTATGAGTGTAGTGATTAGTTTTTACTTTTTTTCTTTGCCTTTTTCGCTTTTTTTGCGGTCTCTTTTTTCTTTTTACGTAAGCTGTAAATCAATACGAATAGAATGATGATCACCGCTAAGACACCACCTACGATGGCAGCGATTATCTTCCAGTCGATTCCTTTTTCCTGAACTAAACCAACATCTCGTTCATTGTATTTTCCAGCTTCGTCTTTTGTGATCTCGAAGTCTTTTGTCCATTCCTTTTTGTAGCCTTCAGAGCTGGCCAAAATTTTCGCCGTATACTTGCCGGCCACCATCTCTTCCCCATTCATACTTACTGGAAACTCTAGGTAAGTGTTTGGCGCCATACGCATTTCTTCTTTTTTGGTCTCATATAGAACTGTTTCACTGCCTTGCTTAGTGATTTGTACTTCCATCATCAAATCGTCGACATAATCAGCCACCACATTGGACACATTAACAAAAATGGTATTCCGATAATTGGATTGTCCCGCACTTACGCTGTTCAGCTTCAATTCTTTGTCTAATTTTGTATCTGTTTCTGTAAGGACCATCGCGATTGCATAGGCATATTTATTGAGAACGATTGAACCATTGGTTTTTTTCTCTTTTTCTGTATCTTGCTTGATCATATAAATACCACCTAAGATAACACCGTCGAAACTTGTTTCAGGCATTTTGATCTTCATTTCATAATCGACCGTTTTTCCTGCCGGCACTTCAACTGTTTTTTCTCCCGTCACGAGATCTTCAAATGGAAATTTCAAAGACGGGTCGTTCTTGATTTCGACAGGGCTGTATTCGATAACACCATTGCGATTGGTTTTAGCACCTGTCAACGCAACATCGATTTTGATATCTTCACTGCTCGGGTTAGTCAATGTCATCGACACTGTCTGCTCTTGTCCTGGAGTCATTTTTAACTTATAATAACCTGTTTCTTCAATCTGATTTTCCGGATAATTGATCGAATAAGAGAAGCCTGCGCCGTTTGCTTCTTCCGCTGCAAAGACTTCTGCTGTAGAAAAATTGACTATAAATAGCAGACCTAAAATTATTCCCGTTACATATTTGGCTAATTGTTTCATCAGAATACCTCTGGCTTTCCATAATATTTAAAAAAGTGGTCATGGATAAATGTACCCACTCCCTATGTAAAATAGGCAAACCGGCGCAAGTGATCCGGTCTGCCTAAAAGACAACCTAAAGTTGCATTGTTTTAAGAGTAATGATTATTGAGCAACCATTGTCCATGTAACTGTAGCAACATATTCTCCAGTTGGTGCAGAAGCTGCTACCGCTGCTGGAACAGTTAATTTAACAGATGAAGCTGTTGTATCTAATGTATTTTGAACGCCGTTAACATCAACAAAGTCTTTACTTTGTCCATATTCTGCGAAGTATTCACCTTTACCAGCTCCTGCGTCTGCCGTAGCAACAACTACTGCTTCAGCTTGAGGATCTTCAGTTAATTGGAAAACTGTCGCGCCCATTTTCGGTACAGCACCTAATTGTGCAGTGTTGTAGTTTAACACACCGTTTGAGTAATCGATCGTTGCACCAACTAATTTATTTGAGCCGTTTGTAAATTGTTCGCTCATTTTTGCTTGGATTTGGTAGCCGTTTCCGCCATCACGTAAGTCAGCCCATTGCACATATTGTCCACGAAGACGTGCATCGTTCATATCTGGCGTAAGTTTGCCATCTGTAACTACTGCATTACCTAAAGCGTCTTTTTCAGCACCGTAGATCGTTACTGGACGAGCAAATTTTTCAACTGTCGCTGATTGTCTTGAGAAAGTCCCAAAGTTCAAGTTAGATACGGCTTGGATTCCGTAAGTACCAATGTTTGGCTGAGTTGTGATTTCTTTATCTTTATCTTCTTCTCCGCCGCTTCCGTCAGTGATTGGTTCTGTTGGTTTTTCCGGGTCTTTTGTATCTGTTCCGCCGCCGACTTCCCCTTCTGTTACTTCTACTTTACCGTAAGAAGTCAGTTTTGCTGCATCATCTTCTGCCGCAAAAGCTTGCGCTCCTCCTAGTGTTGATAAGCCGATAACTGCTACTAATGAAGCAGCACATAATCTTGTAAATTTCATTTCTTGTTCCTCCTAGTTTCTTTTTGTGTTTTTTTCATCTATTGAGGTATCTCGGATAAAATCCAAGTTAACTCCGTTTGGTATTGGACCGGATAGATTTTCGTCGAATCCGGTATGCTCAGACTGATTGCTGAGTTTCGGTAAGCTTGCTTTTGATAAGTTTCATCAATCAGCGCTTTTCCGGCTGCATCGGTTTCTGGCGTGAGTGTGTTTGCTTGCGCTTTTTCAGTTCCTGATGAGCCGAATTCTATCGTCCAGGTGCCTGTTCCGCCGCCTGTATCTGCTCGAGCGACTTGATAGGCTTGTCCGATTTCATTAATTGCAATCGTATCTCTTGTCACGGTCGGTGCAATACTTGCGCCAAATGAATTGGCCCAACCTTTATCCAAAGAGAGGACTGCTCCTGTAAGTTCTTGGTTCCCTTTATCTTGAATCACTGAATTCGTAAATTGAGTGGTTTGTTTTACTTGTAAGGTCCAGCCGTAAGCATCATCTCGTTCATCCGTAATTTGGATATAACTGCCTCGTGCTGGCGTATCATCCTTAAATAGTTGAGCCATTGCGTTATACGTTCGGTTTTTCTCCGTAATTTTGGCACGTCCGAAGTCTAGCGATGAAGCATAATCGATCCGCAGTGTTCCTTCTGTGGAAGGTCCTTCTCCTGGATCAACATCTGTTCCCGGCTCTTCCGGATCAACGGGATTCGTCGTACCTCTGCCTTCCACGGTCACTCTGCCTGATTGATCTAACGTATCTGCTTCGGAAGCAAACCCGTTTTCAGACACCGCAAAACTGCTTAGCGCCATGAGAAGAATCAAACTTAGACTATTCTTTTTATTCATTACTGCGCCTCCTTCTTTTGCCGTTTCTTATAAAGAAAGACAAGAAGAATCAACAACAGCAGTCCGCCGCCGATCAACCCGTAGTTTTTAACGAGTTCACCTGTGCTGGGCAGTTTCCCGACTGGCTTAGCAACAGCTTGCTCAGAAGCAGCTGTTTCAGAAGAGCTTTGCTGCGGAGGTTGCGACTCTGACGAACTAGTTTCTGTTTCATAAAAGGTGATTTTGCCTTCTGTGTTGACTTGTCCGCCGACACCTGTTTCAGCAAGTACCGGAACAGTGCTAAACAGTACCCCGACAAAAAGAACGGAGAAGAGTGCGAATAAAACATTTTTTCTCATTTTCAAAGTTACTCCATCCTTTCGTTATGGGCCTGCTTCAAGAGACCAAGTAATTTCTCCTTGATACTCTCCTGTTTTTTGTGCGTCCATGCCTGCTACTTGAAGCTTGATCCCATCACCATCTGTATTCCATTCTTGACTGATGTTGTAGTCTCCGCCTTTGTCCTTTTTGAAGACTGTTTCGGCACTTGTTTCGCTTAACTCAATATCATTGTCGCCATATTGATAATGGATCGCATTTTTTAAAATGTTCGTATCCCCTACACGCGTCATTGGTTTAGTCACTCGGGCTTTAACATCCCAAGAGGATTGTTTCGTTGAACTACGTGTATCACGAACAGTCAAATCTTTCCCTGTAAGTGTTGGATTTTTTACATGAACATCTAATGCTGTAAATTGAATCGTTCCGAAATCGATCATATCTGGTGCGGAGGCAAGATAGACGATCCCACTATAATGATACTGAACGGTCATATTAGAAGTAACGGTCAATTTTCCTTCGTCTGTTGGACGTTGGGTGATTTTATAGCCATCATTTTCTAAGGCAGTTAAAACAGCAGTGATCTCTTCATTCTTCGTTAGATCAAGGACACTTCCTGTCAATGTGTCGATAGTGATCGTTTTACTTTCATCGACGATGCCATCTTCATTGACAAATTCTACTGTGAGGATTGAATTCGTTTCGCCTACAGTGATCGGTACTTTGATTTCTTTTGATACCCCTTGAGCGGTCGTGATCACTACAATGACTTCAGTGACATCTCCTGTTTTAGAGCCGGAAGTGATTGCTCCTGTTTCCTTATATTTGATAGACGTGATTTCGTCTAACGGTGAATCCGTATCTACGCGTAAATTCTTGATTAGATCGGCAGGATCAGGATAAACTGTTTTGATGTCGATGTTTGGGTCGACAGTCAAATCTGGTACAGGATCGGCATCCGGAATCCCTTCGTATTTGATCAGTGACATACTCTCTTCGGTGATTGCTGATTTAGCAGTTGTTGTTTCACCATTGAAAGTCGTTGTTAATGTTACTGTTGGTGTAGATGTTCCTAAATGGTCTGATAAAAAGCTGTTCTCTCCCATTTCAAGATGGAGATACCCATCTTCTGGATCATAACCGTAATCGCTGAATACAAAATCAGCGTTTGGTTTCGCAACGACTTGATAGCGAATGTTTTTCCCATCAAAATCATCGCTTGTTGAGTCTTTTGCTTTGATTTGCCATTTTTGATCTGAAACTTTTACTGGAGATTCAAATAAATCAGATAAGTCGACTGTTTCATCTTCATATAAAACAGGTTTCACCGATTCAATATCATAGCCTTTTGGTACATTTATTTCCATTGCATAGGAATCTGATCGGTATTCTTTTGGATTGAACGCATTTAATGAATCCACACTGAATTTCAGTTTCGTGTAGTCAGCTTCCGTATGGGTCGCATCATTTCGTTCACCATTGACTAATGGGATCCCAGCTCTATAACGTACTAAGTCGTTTTCTCCTAGTGGCCAAACAAAGTCAACTAAGGCTACAGCTGTTGAACGTCGCCATTCAGATGTGTTGAAACTTTGAGTCATTGTACTACTATTATTGATAAATCTGCCTAAAGAGGTGATTGGTTCAGCAACTGCTGCATAAGCGTCTCTTGTCCCAGAAATTTGAAGATTACCATTAGCATCAGAGCGTCCCCATAGTGTAGAGTCATTCCTTACGTACAAATCATTCATCGTTGTATCAAACGGGGTCACTATTTTGGCTGCATTGATCCGATTATACATCCACAGTCCCGAAACCGGCGCAGGTTCTTCCGTATCTGAATAGGTGAACTCCCAAGAATAGTCGTAATCATAAGTACTATTTGTCACTAGAGTAGACATCACAAATCCTAGGAAAAAGGAACGCCCTTTTGTTGTTGGAAATGAGGTTATAGTAGAAAAATCCGTATCGTACTGACTATAGGTCGGCGCATAAAAATTTAAAGAAGTTGTAGCGTACACAGCTGGCTGACCAATAAATATAAATTTTACATCTATACTTTTTCCCTTATAAGTACCTGCATTTTTCACCTTTACCCAATATTCTTTACCTATATTCGACGTACTCCCAAATCCCGAAGCCGTATATCCCTTCAGTTTCTCTGTACCAGAAGTAGCAATGTTGGAACTAGTAAATGTCGAACTAGCTTCATAACTTGTCTCTGGATTGAGCCTTAGTTGCAAAGAATCCTCGTAACTGAATTCCATTGGATTAAGAGGATCGATTATCGTCACTCCTGGTGTATCAAGTAATGAAGTATAGCCATAGTTTGTCATATACTCTGATGTTAAATCTGCTGCATACCCTTTTTCAGGACGAATCCCCACTAAAACAGCTAGTAACGTCAGACTTGAAAGGATTAACAGCATTATTTTTCTTTTTTTCATTGTCTCACCTCCTTTCGATTGACTCAGTTAAATGCAAGTTCTATAAGTAGATACTCAATCTAGATGCATTTTGTAGCCGATACCGTGTGCGGTCTGAATGTATTTATCTGCTGGATAGCCGTTCCGATCCAATTTTTCTCTCAAGCGGAAGACGACATTAGCAACTCTCGGTTTTTGGTCGTTGTAGGCTTTTTTCCAAATACATTGGTAAATTTCCTGATGAGTGAATGGTTTGCCTATATCGCTTTGCAGCAAAGATAGGAGCTTATACTCGATTCGAGTAAGATTCACCTTTCGTTCAAGCTCAGAAATCGGTTCTAACTTATTTTTCGTTATGGTTCCCTCATATAAGGAAACTTTTCTTCCATCAATCCCCATCAGGCTAGAGGATTTATCGGAACGATATTTCAACTCGTTTTGAATCGTTAATTGTACTTCTTTTGCCTGTGTTTCTTCCCCAATATTCAGATTGGCTCCTAACTGTAGGTAAACTAACCGATTGACCGTGTCTGTTTCTTTTTGATAAACCACTATGTATGCATTCGTTATCTCACGAATCTTAATGATAGTTGAGCACGTATTACTCATTGAAAATGTCGAAGAATCACTAAGGATAAAAACAACCTCTACCTCTGAAAGCTCCTGTGTGAGATTTCTTATATCTAGTCTCACAATATTGCAATCAAGATCGCTAAGGAATTTTGAGTAGAGTTGCTCTAGATCATCTTCCGAATATGTTTGATTTATTACACCGATTTGATGCATTCTTCCTCCTCCTCTATCTATCCATGACTATGTCGAACTAACTTGTTCATCTCAGTGTTAAACTAGTCGAATTATTTGTTTCTTTAATTTGATTCCTTTATACTTATTTTGAGACTTTTAGTAAAAACAACAAAAAGTAACATTTACTTAAAATTGGGATAAAAAGAATAAATAGCGTTATTCTTTTTAAAAAATAGATATAAATATGAAATTTCAACTTTTTAATTCTTATTACTATTACTAATAAGAAGAAACAGTCTAAAGTGTTGATATAGCTTTATTTACATTTATTTTTGACTACACCGCTGACGGCTAAAAAGAAATAAAAAAAAGAAAATCCAGATAGATTTTCTTTTTTTGTCTCTAGTATCATTCAATTAAATCTACATAAATTATTTTTGAGATAATAAATTATCTACTTTCTGCATTTCTTTTTCTCGCTGCTCAAATAATGAATCTGCATAAGTATCTAATGTCAACTTGATCGATTGATGACCTAAAATTCTGCTCAAGCTAGCAATATCCATTCCTTGTTCTAAGCACCGTGTAGCAAAAGTATGGCGGAGAACATGAAAATGAATCTCTGAGAAACTAGTCGCTTCAATCATCTTTTTGAAACGATAATTGATTACTCTAGGCTCTGCGAAGCTATTTTTACTTCTAATGATATAGGGACTGGTTGCATGCTCTCTTTTTGCGAGTAAATAGTTTTTCAAGTTTTTGGCAAGAGGAATGATTCTTTTCGATTGTGCTGTTTTAGGGGTTCCTGCGATCAATTCCGTTTTGGCCTTTGTACTATTTTCATCGATCACTCGGGTAATCGTTCGATTGACTCGAAGTAAATTTTGGTCAAAATCAATATCCTGCCACTGAAGACCGCTGATTTCTCCAATCCTTAAGCCAGCGTATAGCGCCAAAATAACGGGTGAACATTCTGGATCTTGGAAAGCCAAAGCTTCAAGCTCTTGTTGCTCTTTTAGGCTTAATGCATGAACTTCAGGACGATTTTGTTTAGGTAATTGGACAAAGTTGCAGGGATTTTGACTAAGATACTTTTGTCTGACTGCTTCATCAAGGGACTGCTTGACCAGATTCATGACGAGCCGAATCGTTCCGGAAGATAATCCTTGTAAAAGCAAGAGATCCACGAAGTACTGAACATTTTCTTCTGTGATATGTTGTATGTACTTTTCTCCTAAATGAGGAATGATATAGCGCTTGGTTAAGCGAAAATAGTTTGTATACGTCGTGGGCTTGACTTTACGTTTGACCTTCAGTGACAGCCAATTACCCAGCCAAGCTTCATACGTGCCTTCATAGTAGCTAAAATCATAAACTGTTTTCAAACGTTTCGCTTTTAGCACGGTCAATTTATCTTTAACATCTGCATATTTTTTCCCGTATACATACCCATATACGATCTTTTTCTCAGGTGTCCGTTGTTTGACATAACGACCTTCCCAGCGACCATCTTTACGCTTATAAATATTTTCTCCTTTTTTTACGATAATAATCAGTCCTTTCATTTTGACGGTTTTTTTGACGGCTAATAAAATCGTCCGTTAAATAGCATAAAATTGCCGAAAAAATTAAATAATTTTCTTGTTATGAGACAAAAATTAATATTAAATAAAAAAATTCGTTGACATCCACATTTTTTTTATATAATATAAATACGAACTAACATTTATCAAAAAAAATAGGCTAATTCTTATTAGTAATAGTAATAAGAAGAGCGCAATTATTTTAACTGAAACTGTTTCTCATAATTTATCATTTATATATATTCTTCGCTAGTTTATTTTTGCAATATAAAATTACAAAAATAATTTGATTCTTTTATGGAAAACATAATTTTAAAACATGGTTTATGATATTTATTTTAATTTGAATTTAAAAAATACTGCTTTTCCTTATAAATAAAAAACTTGAAACCTAGCTTTAAGAGCTATCTTTCAAGTTTTTTTTGTGATGTGACAAAAAAAATGCCACACTTCAATACAATCCCACTTTTTCTTCATTCTTCTAAAAAAAACATATTTATAGATTCCTGATTCCCCTTCTCCTATAATACAAAGGAATGGCATTATTACAAAGGAGGAAAGCAACCATGTATACATTTTTTGATCGAGAAACTAGAACCAAACTGTCTATACTGCGCACTTTATACATCAACGAACATTGGTGTTCCACGGAAAATCTGATGGATTGGACAGAGTTAGATCGAAGAACCATCTTGAAATATTTAAAAATGCTACAAGAAAAGGCTCAAGAAAATAATCATAAAACATTGCTTGAATCAAAAAAAGGAGCTGGACATAGATTTGTTGGAACAAAGGTGGACTATCAAATACTAACCTTACAGCTGATTACTTCCTCTGTCCCATTTTCCTTTATTTCTGACTTGTATTTTTTAGAAGGTGTTGATGTCACTGAATTTTGTGAAAAGCACTTTGTCAGTGAGACAGTGATCAAAAAAGTAATCAATGATATAAACTCATTTTTTTCACCTTATCATATTCATTTATTGACTATAAAAAATATCGTTACAATTGAAGGGGAGGAAATTCCTATTCGCTATTTTGGGTATATCTTTTTTTGGGGGTTATTCAAAGGAATCACCTGGCCATTTGACTCATTTATTTCTGAAAAAAAGGTGTTCCATTTCCTAAAAGAGCAATTTCCAGACTGGAGACAAACCAAAAAAATTTCACGTGCCCAATTTGCTTTCATGCTTGCCATCAACATTGCTCGCATTAAAAATGGACATGCTTTATCTTATGAACAATTACCACCTTTTACAAAAGAATTGAATCAGTCCGTCTTTTTTTCTGCAAATGATCAAGAGGAATTCACCACGTCCCACTACAAATTCAATACTCTTTTTGCAATGCCTGAAGCTGAAGTCGATTACTTCCTACTATTAGCTCAAACACGTGTCCAAATGTATCTATTTAACGATTTCCTTAGTAACGCACTTGCTTTTCATAAAAAAAATCAGACGTTAACATTTGAAATCTATAATTTGATCCATGAGGAATTTTCAATAGCAGCAAATGTAACGGATAAAGAAACCTTCGATATTATCACTAGCCTGATTCTCTCAACCTGTTTAGCGGTCATTCTTTTTCCTAATTTTGATACCACGATCACTAGTTACAATTATGACAATTACTTATATCAAACCTATCCTTTTTTGAAGGAAGAAATGGAAAAAAAATTACGTAAAATCAGTGAATCTGTTCATTTACCGTTCCTTACTAACCAATCTTTATTGATTCCCAGACTCTGTGAATTGTATTGTTTGATTGGGCATCCTACTGATTTTAATCCAGAAATAAGGATCAAAATGGAAACAGATCTTCCTATTGTTATGGAAAAAATACTTTCAAATCAATTATATTCTACCTTGTCGCCTTTTTTCAGGATTTCATTTTTATCCTCGATAGCACCAACCGAAAAAGTCACACCTGATCTTATCATCGCTTCGACAAAAATTCACGGTATCGAAAAATCAGATATTTTTGTTAGCTATATCAATCCTTCTTTCGGTACAAAGGACATTAAAACGATCGTAGATAAAGTCAATTTGATCAATACATTAAAAATAGAACAAGAACAACACGCCAAACAGTCATCCTAAACAATCCACTAAGAGCTTAAGCGAGTATAAAACGATTCCTCTTAAGCTCTTCTCTTGATCGATAACTCCTAAACTAAAAAACTGCACTCTTGCCTGTATCCGTTCACAAGCATACATCTCTCATCCGTAGAAAACTTGGGCAGACCTGACCTTACAGGAGAATAAAGCAACCAATCTTCGTATCGCAGCACATAAGGTATCTAACCTTTTAATCAGACCAAATGGGCAGATTTTCAGAAAATGCATCGACAAACGAACTGGAAATGTCTTGAAAAAAGGCTGTTTAAGATTAATCATGCTCGTGTGATGTACGACACATCCGATTTGACTATATATAATAGAAAATAATTGAAGAAAGTGTAGTACAACTCTAAAAAGAGCAGATGCCTAAAATGGCTTCCGCTCTTTTTCTTTGGTTCGTTATTTAAGTACTGCTACTTTTTTCCATTTTCTGATTTTGGTTCGAAAGTTAGTAAATGGAGCTACGGTATTGATATGTACCCATTTATAGATCGGCCACATCGCTTTTGTTGTTGCCCAACTTCTCTGCCCCGGTTCAAATAATTCTTCGTTCGAGAGTGTTTCTAACCAAGCGCACAGTTCATCTACACTTTTTTTTAGTAATTGTCTTTGTTCAACCAATGTATAGCTCCCATAGGTTTCATAAAATGATTGATATAGACCCCCTAAGTTATTCCACTTATAACCAGGTGCAGGTGTCTCAACATGTTTCCCAGCCTGCTCTTCTTTTTCCCAATGTAAGACTAAATTCACCCACCCTAGCTGATAGGATAAATTTTCTGATGGGGTCTTATCCACTTCATCCATTCGCTCGTCTTTACGTGCTTCAGGAATCTCCGAAAATTCCTCGTCAAATTTTTCATATCTTTTTCTGATCTCGCCAATCAGCTCTTCTTTTGTTTCGTATGTACGCATTTCTGTTCCTCCCAGTATTCAAAATAAAGTACCTTGTATTGCTTGATAAGGCATCTGGTAATTCTCAATGATTTTATCCATCCGATATTCTATCCCAATTTCTCTGCAAAGCTTCTGAAATTTCATTTTTATTTCAGTCTGATTTTGAATTTCACAAAAATAACGATGCCCATACGTTTGCTTGTAAAGAGATACGAGTTCAGGGAAATAACGTTTTAAAAAAAGAAAATAGTGTTCTTTTTGTCGATCCCTCAATGTCATGCCCCAAAGAGGATAGATATATTTAGCACCTGCATCTGCTGCCATCATTATGATCGTTTCGATCGTTGCCCAATCATCTGTTAGATAAGGTAAAACCGGCATAAGTAATATGCCCGTATAAATTCCATCAGCAGCTAACTGGCGAATCGCTTCAAAACGTTGTGATGGTGTACTGACGCTTCGCTCGATTTTTCTTGCAAGCCCATCATCCGCTGTGCTCATAGATAAGCTGACATTCACAGGAGAATGAGTAGCTATTCGGGCTAAAAGCTGGCTATCTCTCGTAACCAAATCACTTTTTGTCGCAACAGATACCCCATACCCGAAATGATCAAATAATTCTAAAGCCTGTAACGTCAATCGCTCTTTTCTTTCAAAAAAATTATATGGATCTGACATCGAGCCTGTCCCAACGACTCCTTTAAGTCTTTTTTGAGTTAGCTCTCGACTTAACGTTTCAATGCCGTATTCCTTCCCGCGAACCTCATCAAATGACTCGATTTGATAACAGTCGCTCCTTGAGTCGCAATAGACACAGCCATGATGACAGCCTTTATAAAGGTTCATTGTATAATCTGTCCCAAACCATTCATCCGTTCGGCTTTTCATTAAAATCGTTTTTGCGGTGATCATTTTCATTTTTGCAATGCTGTTGAAGCATTTCCCACAGCGATTCACCTCCTTTGACTATCTTTACTTTATTTTAAACCTTAACATCATGTCAAAGTCAATCGGAATATAGTAAAATAGCACTATACTTTATGACAAATACAATCAATCAATAAAGGAGCCCTTATGTTCAAAATCAGTAAATTCTCCGAGTTAACGAACATCAGCCCACGAATGCTGCGACATTACGATAAATTAGACTTATTAAAACCTTCAATTATTGATGAGGAAAATGGCTACCGCTATTACACTGCTGATCAAATCAATTTAGCCAACCGCATTCTATCTCTAAAAAACATCGGTATTCCGCTAAAAAAAATCCCCTTTTTACTGGAAAATGAAGTCGCTCAAAACAGTTATTTATCAAAGCAGCGAACGATTTTAGAGACAGAACTAGCTGAAAAAAGATTACAATTAGCTTACTTGGATTTATTAACAGAAAAAAGAGCAGCTAGTGCTAATGATGCGGTCAACTTACCGATCGAAACCAAATTTATGCACAAAAAGCCTGTACTCTCTTATCGTCAAACTGTTACTTCCTATTATCAAGAAAATGAGCTCTGGGAAAAATTATTTTCAGCGATCCCAAAAGAAGATTTTGCTGAATTAGGTCCATCTATCGCTGTTTTTCATAATAAAGAAAATGAGCCCATCGATATTGAAGTCATGATCGGTCTTTCAGAAAAAGCCGCTGCCCGTTATCCAAACGTCACTTCTTTTGAACCTAATCTAGTTGCTTCTATTGTGACAAACGGCGCCTATTCAACAATGCCAACGATTCACGACGATATGGCTACTTGGCTGACATTAAATGAGTATGTACTAGCAGATCCCATCTTCAATATCTACCATTCCAGTCCTGCAACAGAAGAACGAGAAGAGCTTTTTATTACAGAAGTCTGTTATCCAATCAAAAAAGTGATCCATTACAGTAAATAAGTCTGTGCTTCAGACGATTCGCTGTTTTTGGATCACTTTTTTTCGGCAATCGATCATGTATAACATCGGCTGACTATAGACATACACGTAATCATATTGTCTTTTATTTCGCTTCCGATAGATATGTGTAGCCAACTGTTCAATACTTTGCTCATCATTGCCAAAAACAAAAATAAACAGATTATTCTCTTTATACACCGTGTAATTACCATTTTGGAGCTTCTTCACTTTATTATCATAGGCTTCAATCAAATTAAACAACGAATGCCAGTTTGCAATCGAAATGCCGACTTTTTTCTGATCATTTTCCGGCAAGGGCAGTTCCACATGTAAAATGCCTGTTCCGTATTTTTTCTTGATCATTTCCAAAATTTGCCGATCATCGTGAACACTGATGTCATCTAACCCCAATACGTTTAACACGCTTTCTTTCAGTGATTGTGTTACTTCTATACCGATATTATTTGTTGGATTTTGAATATCAGGCTTATCCAACAAATAAGCAGCTTGATATTTTTCTGGCTCTGCTTTTTGAAGAATATCTAACGCTTTACGCTCGTCAGGTCGCTCCATCGGTTCCATAAACTCACTCCTTGAGTTGACTTGATATAGCTACGATATACTAAACAAAAGGAGAACGCAACTTAGTAAACTTTGTACAAGTCATAAAGGAACTTCCCATAAAAGTATAAGTCATTTTTTCATTTCTTTTAGACAATTAAGAAAATAATGATACTAAAAAAAAATAACATATGGTACATTATAAATAAGAAAATAAAGCGCTTTAAAAACTAAAGGAGAGGTTTATCAAATGAAAATACGCTTAGAATATCCAGAACTAGAACGATTATCAAGTCAACTTCATTCCCAAGAAGAAGTGTTTACCCAATGTATAGCAGAGCTAAAGCGGTTGATTTATTCTGCCCCAGACTCATGGGAGGGGAAATCCGCAGATGTGTATATTGCTCAATTTAATGAATTGCAGCCTAGTTTCCACCAGACAAGACAAATTATTGAACTCTTGCAAGGCCAAATAAAAGAAACAATGGCTATTATGAAAGATCAGGACGACACTCTTGCTGGTAAATTGAATTTTTAACGGGGGCGTACTAGATGAATGAAGCTTATTATCAAACAAGGATCAATCAAGTACAGCAACAAATCTATGGCATTGAAGATGCTATTCGGGAAAAAGAGAAAGATTTAGACTACCTTTATCAGTTCAAAGAAGAACACCAGAAAAGCATCCGTTCTATTGAACAAAACTTCCAGCAGCGCTCCGATCGGTTAAATCGGACATCTATCAACGCAACAAAAGTCAAAATTTTTCAATCTTACAGCAAATCTATGACAGATTTATTACAGCAAAAACAACAATATCTACAGAAAAAAAATGATGAGCAATCAGAGATTTCTCGTGGAATAGACCGACTTTTAAATGAACTTGAAGAATTAAGAAGACAGAGATTTTCATATGAAGATCAACTATCGGATTTATATTACCGACTGCGCTTAGAAAGGATGAAAGTTAATGACAAGTAATAATTTAATTGTTTCAGATGCAGAATTTATTTTTGCAGAAAAAGCACTCATCGCTTATCTTCACACAATGTTAGAAGCTGGAACACAGTTTAACCAAATTATTGACAGTGTCTTAGCAAACGCATTACAAGATCCTGCAATATCGCCCCAGCTTCAAGGATTATCGGATAAAATGAATGAAGTAGTAGAAAAAATTTCACTGGTATCCGAAGCTTTGTCTGGAGAAAGCCAAACATTTATTTCAGAAATCGACGAAAAAGATCAATTTGTTTATTAAGGAGAATAGCTATGACAAAACTAGCATTAGACCCTGAAGAACTTAGCAATTTACGATCCAGCATGTTGGAAGTTGCAACTAAAATCCGTGAGGTATCATCCGGCGGTTATATCACAGAAGATTTATTCGTAGAGAGCCAAGGCGATGCTGCAAATACATTAAATCAATGTTTGAAAACTCTTGTGGAAAGCGCAGCCACAATGGAACAGATCACCACAGCCACCGCAGTTTTTTTTGGTGATATTATCGAAGGATTCACCATGACAGATATCGAAAACGCTGCTAAAATTAATCAAAATAGCGGTGGATAACTTATGGCATATATAAAACTATCTGCCTGTTCCTTTCATTAAAAATCATACGAATCTAGATAGACTTGCTTGATTTAACAACTGGCAATAATGATATCAGATAAACGAGGTGAGTATTTGAAAAAAAGACATATTTTACTAGGATTTCTAGTATTATTACTAGCAGGAGGATGCCAAAAAATGGAAAATAAAACAAAACAGGACATTCAAAATCAACTTACCAGAGAAGAGGTAAAACTCGAAATACTAACTCATTTAAAAACAAAGTATAACCGTTCATTTGAAAGTCAATCACTCCAATACAAGTCTTGGGCACAAAAAGGACATGAATCTATGTATGCTTATCCTGAAGGAGAAAATCCCAATAAAAATTTTGTCGTCTATCGTTATGATAACGGAAAAAAGTATGAAGATGGATATGTAGGCTTTATCATGGAACCTGTCTACCAGAAAAAAATAGAGCAATGTGTGTTGAGCTATTTCCCTCATGCAGTTGTTCGCTCCGGTTTTGATTCTCGCTATATTTATCCGGAAAGTTTTAAGCCAGATATGGATTTTACTACTTTTGATCGCTATAAAAACAAAAAAAATTCAATGGGTACAGGGATTTTCCTTGCAGCTAAAAACGAATCAGAAATTTCTCAGGAACTATTGAACTCTCTCGAAAAAGAATTGAAAGAAATTTATGCAATTGGTGGTTATTCTATAACAGGCTATTCAGAAAAAGAGTTCCAACAATATATTTTGAACGACCCTTTTGATTCTATTGAGAAAAACACTTCTTTCTCTAATACTGGGGAAACCTTTTCTATTACTCAAAGCTGGGGGAAAATTGATTTTGACTACTCGTATAAGGAGGGAGATTAGATGGCTCATCCTACAGAAGAAGAACTCCTTATACTCAATTCAATTATTTACACAGATGATTTTGCTAATCTAAATGTTCAAGACCGAAAGAGAAGTGTTTTTGATTGGGCTAATCAGTTTGATCTCAACAGTATCGATAATGACAATAAACCTGGTGAGATTTCTCAAAGCGAATTTCAAACAATCATTAACACGATTCAGAATAACCCAGATGTCTACCAAAATATGATTATCAAAGATATTGATAATTCTCAGTATGCAAATGAAAGCGGCTCACAGCGTGTAACGAATGCTGCTATCTCTTATGGCGATGATTTGATTGTTGTCTATAAAGGAACTGCTGGAGATATGGAATGGCGTGACAATGGAGAAGGTGGCTATTCAAATGTTGCTGATACAAAACAACAACAAATGGCGCTGACTTATTTTGACGAAATGATGGCAAAATTCAATGCAAACGGCAACCATAATATCTACGTAACGGGACACTCTAAAGGTGGTAATAAAGCACAATATATCGGTGTACTACGTGGAGATATGTTGGAACAAGTCTACGCATTTGATGGTCAGGGATTTGGGCAGGCATTTTTAAATAAGTATCGAGAACAAATCCGACAAAATAATGGAAAAATCACAAATATCAGTAATGAATATGATTTTGTCAATATTCTTCTTTTTCCGATTGCGGGCGATCGGCGCTACATACAATCTTCTACTAACTGGGGCATCATGGATGGCAGTTCCTCTGGAATCGGAGCAATGTTTCTTCATAAATTTGGTGCATGGCATTCTCCCTATTCAATGTTTACCCAAGACAATAATGGTAACCTTCAATTAAATCACGAGGTAGATCAAAGTGATTTAATGAATCAAGTGCATGGGCTATTCGCACATTATGCAAAATATATGAGAGAAGAGGACTGGCGTTACCTATGCTATTCGATCATGTCTATGATGCAAAGTGGAGATATTCCATATGGTGATGATTACTCTGAAATGCCCGTAGGTTTTGAAGAACGTCTATTAGCATTGACAAAAGGCTATCTTCAAAAAAATAAAGGGATCAATGAACAAGAAATTTTCTGGTTCATCTCTGGTCTCTTTGGCTACGATTCACCAGCGGGATGGATTACAGCAATTGGAGCTGCGGTAGCCTTCTCTCAAGTTTCTGCAGATGGTTATACGGATAGAGTTCGTGACTTCACCACAGCAACAAAAGATCAATTATTAGCGACTGTTCAAGAAGTTGAAGACGAACCATGGTGGGATGTCACCAAATGGGATGTTTTTTATCGTGTCGATAAGTATCTATTAGGAGGCGTTGATTTTCCGGCAAATGGCGAAGAGTTGAACACTTACTATCGAAAAATTATCGATATGCAAGACGTTAGTGCTGAGGAAATTGAGCGGATTTTTTCCGATGTTTATAATTGTGAGTCCTCGTTTAATACAAAAATGGAGCAACGTAAAAATGAATTGGACGATATCATGAATGCTTTAACTGAGATTCATGGAAATATAACATGATACGGTTCATAACAAAAAAATAGAGTGCAAAACAAAACTAAAAATACGTTTTGTTTTGCACTCTAAAATTTAGTAAACGGCGGAAATAGAAGCAGGTCTCTCTTATTTTTTGAGGTTAAATACTTCTATTCCGTAATTATTTTCCTTTCTATTTTGGCATTACATCTGCCGGTATAGCGGATTGATATTTTTGACCACCAACCGTTACTTGATGTTCTGCTTTTGCTTTTTCAACTAATTCAGGATTCGTCAATAAATCGTATGCTGTTGTAGCAATCGTTTTACCAGCGGCTAATAATCCTTTATGGGCTACAGAGGATTTACCATTTGCGACCCATTGCCATGAATGAGGCGGTGTTCCTTGCGGCTCACAGCCGATCAAGACTTGCGCTGTTGGACAAACCCAGCTGACATCCCCGACATCTGTCGAGCCTGATGTTGCGTTCGAGAAGGCCAATGGGCCAATTTGGTCTAAGACCGGTAATGTTCCTAAGCGTTGGATTTCTTCTTCACTTGCTGTTGGATTCATTTGACGAGCTCGTGTGATCAACCCAGCTTTAGTAGCATCATCTAGGCTATCATAATATCTTTGGCTATATTCTTGATCTTCTTTCGTTAAATTCAGATCACCAAATTCTTTTAGATTTTCATACATTGCCGTTGTCATTGCTTGGTTTGGCAAGTAATTGGCACAGGCAGAATCAAAAACGATTTCTAATTCTGTTTCTGTCATCAATGCTGCACCTTCTGCGATTTTATTGACACGTTTATAAATCGCTTCAGCCTGATCTAATTTTGGTGCGCGGATAAAATAATAAAGGCTTGCTGTTGGTTGAACTACATTTGCTGATTCACCGCCAGCATCCATGAATGCATAATGGACACGACCTTCATCAATGATATGCTCACGTAAAAATTGGACGCCGATGTTCATCAATTCTGCAGCATCTAATGCACTGCGCCCTTGTTCCGGTGCTGCAGCGGCATGTGCTGATCTTCCTTTAAAATTATAATAAATTTGATAGACTGCTAAGCTGCTTAACCCCCAAGCCATACTTGTATCCATCGGATGCCAAGCTAAGGCCACATCTAAACAATCAAACACACCATCTCTAGCCATGAATGCTTTTCCATAGCCGCTTTCTTCTGCTGGACAACCAAATAATTTGATCGTTCCAGTTAATTCTTCTTGCTCCATCAAATCTTTGATACCGACCGCTCCTGCCAAAGCGCCAGTTCCTAATAAATTATGTCCACAGCCATGACCATTGCCGCCCTCATGTTCTGCTTTTTGCTCGCCAAGATCTGCAACCTGACTCAAATTTCCTAAAGCATCATATTCCGCTAAAATTCCGATCACTGGATTGCCGCTACCATAAGTCGCAACAAATGAATGCTCCATATTTGCAAGACCTGTTTCAACTGTAAATCCTTCTTTTTCTAAAATTTCTAAAAATGGCTTCACTGATTCAGTCGTCGCAAATCTTGTTTCCGGTGTTCCCCAAATTCGATCCGCGGCAGCGATAAATTGTTCTTTTTTTGCATCGATCAGTTCTGTGATTTTTTGTTTTGCATCCATCATATTCTTCCTTTCTCTTTTAAATCAACGTTTCTTTTCCCTAACAAAAACGCCTTTAACGTTCGATCCCAAATAACTCTTTTGCAATACGTTTACCTGTTTTGGTCCCAGCTAATCCGCCGATCCCAGTTTCCCGAATATCTGCCGGCATACTGCGGCCTACACGATACATTGTTTCTACCACTTCATCTGCTGGAATCTCGCTTTCAACGCCTGCCAACGCCATCTCAGCCGCACTGATGGCATTCGATGTACCCCCTGCATTTCGCTTGATACAAGGAATTTCCACCAGTCCTGCAACAGGATCACAGGCTAAACCGATCAGATTATTCAAGGCAATTGCAAAGGCATGGCTTGCTTGTTCCGGCGTACCTCCCGCCATTTCAACTAAGGCTGCCGCGGCCATTCCTGAAGCCGAACCGATTTCTGCCTGACAGCCGCCTTCAGCTCCTGAAATCATGGCGTTATTAGCTGTAACGAAACCAAACGCTGCTGCAGTGAATAAAAATTCTAGTTGAGTTTCTTGACTCGCCTGCAGTTTTTCTCTAAAAGCTAACAGCACACCAGGAACGACCCCAGCAGAACCAGCTGTCGGCGTTGCACAGATCATTCCCATTGCTGCATTGACTTCATTCGTCGCTACTGCATAGCACAACGCTTTAACAAACGTAGTATCTGTTAATACTGTTTTGCTATCTAAATAGGCTTGTAGTCTTTTGGCATCATAACCAGTTAAACCTGAATGAGAGCGTACCCCTTGAATTCCTTTCGCCGCAGCGGCTTCCATCGTTTCCAAATTCAAAGTCATCTGATTCATGATTTCTATTCGGCTGCGTCCAGAGGTTCTGATTTCCTGTGCAATCATGATTTCTGCGATTTTACACTGTTTTTTTTGTGCTAGTTGTACTAATTCTTCAATTGATCCAAACAAAAGATTCACGTCCTCTAATTTAGCCGGTCGTCGGCATTACTGCTGTGATGCCCGGTATTTCTTTGATTTTTGCTACTAATTTTTGACTAATGTCGCTGACGGTTTCTACAAAAAAGACAGTCTCTTGATTCAACTGCTGAACTTTTACAAATTCAGGACTTTCTAAGGCATTTTCAACACAAGGAATTGCCGTTTTTGGCTGATTCGCAGTAAGGACCAACCCGTTCCCTTGTTCTTGATTCAAAATGGTTGAATGGTGATTGATTTCTGTTAATTGAATACTGCCGCCGCCGATAGAGATTGCTGTTAAATTCAGTTTCTCCTGCTCATCGATCAATTCCAAATTGACAGTATTCGCATGTTCAGTTTCTTTCGTACTAACAAGGAATTCAATTTTTACTCCTTGTTCTTCTGCAATTTCAATTGCATTTGGAATCCGTTCATCATGTGTTTCAAACCCAAGAACTCCCGCAACGATCGCAACCGCTGTCCCATGTCCTTTATAGGTTTCCGCAAAAGATCCAAAAAACGTTACAACCAACTTTTCAGGTGTATGCTTATACAATTCTCTTGCCATATTACCGATTCTGACTGCCCCTGCTGTATGTGAGCTGGAAGGTCCGACCATGATCGGACCTATGATATCAAAGGCGCTTTTATATTTAAACTTTCTCTCTGACATTACGCTTCTTTTTTCACTCCTAGTACACAAAGTCCGCAAAGTAAGCTAGCCGCTGCCATAAATCCGAAAGCTAATGTAAATGAACCACCTGCAGCTTTGATCAATTGACCCAAGATCATTGGTGCCAAGAAGCCGCCTAAGGTTCCCCCAGTATTGATGATCCCGATAGAAGAGCCAATGATCGATTGATCCATGATTTTGTGCGGCCAAGTAAAGATCGCTGTGAAAGCGCTAACTGAAACCATGCTGACTGCGATCAAACAAATCATTGATAACACAAGATTATTTGAAGCAACAAAAGCAGCAACTAAAATCGCAGCTAAAACCGTAGCACTAATAATGAAGATCCGTTCTTTCCCTAAGAAAAGTTTGGATAAAAGAGCTCCCGCAAACATCGTTGCAGCGGTTTGGAATACGGCATTCACCGCTAGTAAATAACCGATCGTTTTAATATCGATCGCAAATTTCTGTGCTAAATAGCTTGGCAGCCAAGACATATTTCCATAAAGTAGGAAATTTAGTAAAAGCATAGCCACAAACAATACAAGAACATTTCTATTAGTGATCACCTGACTGAATGTAATTGCCGGTTTATCTTTTGCCCCAGTTTTTGCGCTGGCTACTTGATTCGGTACAAAAAGTCCCACTAAAACCAAAGCTACAGCAAATAATATACCTAGCGCCAGATAACCATAACGCCAATTCGCATTGATCAAATTCGTTCCTAACGTAAAGGCTAAAATCCCGCCAATTCCAGAGGTAGAAAGAATCAAAGATTGGACAAAGGTTCTACGCTCTTGTGGAAAATTATCAGCAATTGATTTTGAACAACTTGGTGGATAACCGCCATGACCGATCCCTGCAAAAAAGCGAATAACCATAAACAACATCAAACTACTGACTGCACCGAATGCGAATGAAAAAATTGAAATAATTGCTAGTGACAGCATCAATACTTTTTTTGCCCCGATTTTATCTGCTAACCAACCACCTGGAATTTGCATCAACGAATAACCAAGGAAGAAGAATGACATGATCATCCCCGTTTGCCCTGCGTCTAAATTAAACTGCTTTGTTATCGGTAAAACAGCGGTAGAAATCATACTCTTATCCATATAAATCATCGAATAACCCGCCATTAAAGCGAAAATCAGTCCAACACCACTTTTACTTGTTGTTTTTTCAACTTGTGTTTCCATTTTTTTCCTCCATTACTAAAATATAAGAAAACGTTTTCTGTTCATTCATTATATAAAAACTTCGGCATATAGAAATTACTTTAATTGCTCGATACAAGGTCGATATTATTGATTTTTTGATAAATAATAAAAAAAGAGCAAAAATAGTGTGACTATTTTTGCTCTTTGCTTTTATTCTCAGTACAATGGCTGCAATAAATACAGTTGACAAGCATTCAAGGTCAGCGTTGCCTCCAACTCATAGCCAGTGTTGGTAATCGATTCTTTCTTCAGTTCAAATTTTGGCGCAATTTTTTGCTCTAAATAGCTTTGCAGCTCCCTGTCTAATTCAGCCTGACCACCAATTCTGATCCAATCATTATAAATCCCGCCATGATCTTTATCTAACACATATTCTCTGATCAAATAATCCCCCTGCGGCAATCCGTTCAACTGAATCAACAGCTTTTTCGTTTGGTATCTCACTTGGAAAGTATCGACCGAATAAAGAGGATCTAAATTGCTAGAATTGTAGAGCAACAATTGATACTGCCCTTGATTTTGAGTCAGCATATACCCTGAACCACTCGCTACTACCTCACCTTTCAAATGATTTAAGAATCGAAGTGAAAAGAAAAGCGGGCGACGTAGTCCTTCATACAAAAAGACAGATAAGCTACTATCTTCCCGTACATACGTCTGCCGCTCCTTGACTTTAATATTCAGCCAAAAAGCAATCCCCGTTACTTTTTTAGACAATTCAAGGATCGATTCCAAAATCAGAGCCGAGCGGAAAAAGGTTCCTGAAAAGGTATTGCCTTCACCAACCAACGTATTCCAATCCGTTAAGAATAGTTCCGGCTCCCAACTAGATGCCTGCTGTTTTTTCACATCTGCATAGGTCGACACAACTGACTTCACGCGTGCCAGCAGTTCCTGCTGATAGTCTTTAAAATGTAATGCGTGCTCATCTTTGATTGCCTCTGTCGCATAAGGATCCGCATGAAAACTAATGAAATCAGGTAAACAACGCTGCTTACTCTGCTCCTCAACAAATGCTTGATATTGTTGATATTCTTTTTCTGCTAGTGAACGCAAGGACATCAAACCAATCTTGACTGAGGGTATCAGCTGCTTCAACTTGCGATAAAAATAATGATACCCCCACCGATTCTCCTCACTCCACTGACCACTCCCTTTTGGCAGCGACCATTGAACATACCATTGTTCCACTTCTTCACGCCCATAACGATTCAAAAAATGCCGAATAATTTTGATTTGTTTATCACACCAAAGTTGAACCTCTTTTTTATCCGTATAATCCTCTGGTAAAAATAATTGGATCATTGGCTTTAACTGAATTTTGATCAAAAAATCAAACCACTGATTATTTAAAATATACTCAGATACTAACAAGACGTCATTTTCAAAATTGGTTTCTTCGCAAAAGCCTTCAAATTGAACGAAATCAAAGGCGAGCTCTTCTCTTAAGATACACAGTTCTCTTTGAACACCTCTGGCTAGCCCCTCACCGGCTGGACCGATCTTGATGATTTTTTTACTGGTTTGATAGGCAGATTTTGACCTATCAGTCACAGACAATTCTATTTTTTGTTCGATTGTCGCATTTTCATCTTCGATATCTTTTTCGACTAGGTATTTTGCCAACTCCTGTAATGCCGCAGCGCCAGTGATCTCTTGGTAATCTTCGGGTTCAACGGTTTTATTTTCCTGAGTTTTTGTTAAAGAATATTTTTTTCGGTAACTAGCTGGCGTTACTCCATGTTGTTTTTTAAACACTTGATGAAAGTGCTTAGGGTTTGAAAAGCCGCTATCCAGCGCAATTTTGATCACCGAGTTGGTTGTTGATACTAAGGCCTCCGTCGCATGCATCAAGCGAATCTGATTTAAATAGGCTGTAAAGGTCATTCCTACCTGCTTTTTGAACAAACGAGACAAGTGATAATAAGACATCCCACTGTTTTCAGCAAGTGATTCTAAAGAGATCGGTTGATCATATTCTTTTTGAATTTGTTCAAGTACATTATTTATTCGATCATCGGTCGTCTCTTGTTTAAGCTGAGGAAGTAGATTTTGATCTTTTTTAAATTTTTTCACCAAATAATTTAGTACACTGAATAGATGCTGATACACTTCAAGTTCATTTTCGCCGCTTTTCTTAAAGTAAGCAGCCATCAAATGCGCCAACAAGGCCCGTAGTTTCTTAAATTCTTCCTTACTTCTGTCTTCCAAGCTTGAACAATCGATATATGGCAGCCAGTTTTCTTTAAAATTAGCAGTCAGTGGTTTTCTGGAGATACGCAAATACAGCAGCAGATTTTTGTCAGAGCTCTTCACCTGATACTGATGCAGCGGATTGATCACTAATAGATCATCTGATTCTAATCTATATTCCTTTTCTCCAGTGGTTACTGTCATACTTCCGCTCAGCATAAGAAACAGCGTTAAATCTTCACTCATTCGAGCCGGTACATCACTTACTTTCATTAGTGATAGATGAAATGGACGTTGATTGTCTTCTCCCATGAACTTGACCTTCCTTATTCGCTCTAGTTTATTGAACAAAATATATCATCAAACGGAAAGGGAAACAAGTTGTCCTTTTTTTACTATATTGTCTATACTAGGAGTACTTAAAAATAATCGTACGTATAAGGAGGAAATCATGAAAATCAGTCAAGGGGATATTTTCAGAAGGCGGGAACAATTGATCGAGTATTTACAGCAAAAGGAACATGCTTTGGTCGTTGAATTAGCTGAATACTTTAACGTTTCAGCGGTTACGATCAGAAGAGACTTGCTCTTTTTAGAAAAGAAAAAAATGATCGAACGATTTTACGGCGGGGTGAAATTGATTCCTATGTCACAACAAAAATTTGACACTACATTTGAAAAAAGTCATTTTCCAGTCACTGCGTTTGTCGATAAATTATCCCCTTTTTTAGATGATCGACTGCAGCTTTTTGTTGGTGCTGGACTGTTTTCCACTGAACTCATCCATGCTCTATCTTTTTTCGACATCCTTATTCTAACAAACGATGCATCGGCAATTTCTATCGATCATCCCAATAAAAGAGCGCTGATTTCCATTTGCGGCGGTGAATTAGAAAAAAATACCAATGCACTTGTAGGTGATTTTGCTACCTACTCATTCACGAAAGTTGAAGCAGATCTTTGTATCATCGAAGCGGCCGGTTTCAATACTCATGAGGTCACAACAAATACATTGAATGAATCGTTTGTTTATCGCACAATGCTCCAACATACAGATGGTCCTAAAATCGTGTATACTCCTGCTGGCAATCTTGAAACGGTTAGCTCGTTTATGATCGATCGAACCTTTCTATTTAGTCACCTCTACACGGACGCATCGATTCCAGAGGCCATATTAAACAGCTACATGACACACTCGATCACCGTTGACGTCTTAACTGAATAAAAAAGGTATACTAAAGAAGCTTGTTTTCTTATAACATTGTATTCCTTTTGAAGCTCTCGAACTGTTCATAAAAATACTTTCATGAACAGTTCTTTTGATTGCATTGAATTCCCTGGATCAATCGCTTATTCTAAGTTCAAAGAAAACGCTTTACAAAAATAAAAGATTGGAGACACTTATGACTACATTTCCTAAAAATTTCCTATGGGGCGCATCGATTTCCGCCCATCAAACAGAAGGTGCCTATAAAAGCGACGGCAAAGGTCTAAGCGTGCAAGATACACGCCAAAGAGATAATCATGATATCGCTGACTTTACGGTCGCAGTTGACCATTACCATCATTTTAAAGAGGATATTCGTTTATTAGCTGAAATGGGCATCAAAGTTTTTCGTTTTTCAATTGCTTGGACACGGATTTTTCCCGAAGGTCGAGGCGAGATCAATGATTTAGGACTGCAGCATTATAGCGATGTGATCGATGAATTACTAAAATACGGGATCCAGCCTTACATTACCTTGAACCATTTTGATTTGCCCCAAGCTTTAGAGGATGAAGGCGGCTGGAGTAATAGAAGCACCGTCGATGCGTTCGTCCACTACGCTGAAACCGTTTTTGAAGCTTATGGTGACCGGGCGAAACATTGGCTGACGATCAATGAGCCGAACATCATGCTTTTAGTTGATAAAAAAATCTTAGGCAAAGATATCCCCTTACAAGAAAAATATCAACAGTTTCACCATTTAATGATCGCTGAAAAATATGCATTCAAACGGTGCCACGAGTTGATCGAAGACGGTAAAATCGGACCGGTGCCGAACATCTCACTTGTTTATCCGGCAACTAGTAAGCCGATGGACAATCAAGCAGCTCTTTACTTCAACAGCGTCAGAAATTGGGCGTATCTCGATTTTTCTTGCTTCGGCCGCTACAATGCCGTCTTTAAAGATTATCTGAACCGTAATGACGTATCGATTTCTTTTGCTCCTGAGGATCAAGAATTGATGGAAAATCATTTCCCAGATTTTGTGGCAATGAACTTCTACACGACGGTTACCGTAGAAAAACCAACTGAAAGAGATGGCATGGCTAACGGCATCAGCGACCAACAAAGTGAAGATATCATGGAGTGGGGGTTTTATAAAGGCTTTACTAATCCTTATTTGAAGAAAAATGAGTTTAACTGGACGATCGATCCAGACGGGTTGAAAACGACTTTACAAACCTTGTATGACCGCTATCATTTACCCATCATCATTACTGAAAACGGCTTAGGTGCCAAAGATGAACTGACAGAAGATGGTAAAATCCACGATGCCTACCGAATCAACTACTTACAGCAACATATCGAACAATGCGGCTCAGCGATCGAAGCTGGTGTAGAACTGATTGGCTATAGCCCTTGGTCAGCAATCGATTTGGTCAGTGTGCATGAAGGAATCAGCAAACGATACGGCTTTATTTATGTCGATCGTACAGAACATGATGCAAAAGAAATGACTCGCTACAAAAAAGACAGTTTCTACTGGTATCAAACGTTGATCGAGACAAACCAACTGCCCTCATAAGGAAAGGAGAAAAAAATGAATAAAGTATTTACCTTCTTGGAGACTAAACTAATGCCGCCGTTGAATAAAGTCGCAAACCTGCGCTTTATTCGAGCAATCATGCAAGCTGGGATCATTACCGTGCCATTTACAATCGTCGGATCGATTTTCTTGATCATCAACAATCTGCCGCAGATCATTCCACCGCTGGCACCATTTTTTGAGAACACGATTTTGAAATTTGCACCAATTTACAGCGTAGCAACAACCATGTCGATTGGTTCGATCGCTATTTTTTATTGTTTAGCTACGGCTTACTATTTAACCGATATTTACCGTAAGGAAGAAAACGCTGGCTTGAGCAGCTTTGTCGGTGCGATATTAGGGTTATTTGCTTTCTTGATGACGATCGTTCAAACGGATATCGTAGATGGCGGTGCGCAGCTAGTCCAAAACCAAAGTGAAACAGCCATTACGTACAATGGGGTAGCTCTAGGCGGCTGGGTCACTCGTTTTGGTGGTGTTGGTATTTTTATCGGGATCATCACTGCTGTGATTGCTACACAGATCTATCGTCTATGTGTGAAAAAAAATATCACTATTCGGATGCCTGAAGGAGTGCCAGATGGTGTCAGTAAAGCCTTCGCTTCATTGATCCCTGCAATTTTCATTGCTTTTGTCATGTTGTTTATCAATACGATTTTAGCTATCTTCCATACAGATTTGCATGGATTACTTTCAAAACCTTTTGAATTCGTAAAGGATTTAACTGGTTCTTGGCTGGGGATCATCGTGATCATGTTGCTGATCCATTTATTATGGGCAGTCGGGGTTCATGGAACAGCAGTCATTAAAAACAGCTTCATCAATCCGATTTTACTTGTTGCTTTAACTGAAAATATCGATGGTGGATCTAATATTTTTGCTGGTGATTTCGTAAATATGTATATCTTCATTGGTGGTGCCGGTAGTACCTTAGGGTTAGTTTTATTGATGATTTTTGCGGCAAAATCAGACCAATTGAAAGTTTTAGGAAAAGCGGCTGTTTTACCCGGCCTGTTCAATATCAATGAACCGGTGATTTTTGGGGCGCCGATCGTTTATAATCCGTACTTGATCATTCCGTTTATCGTGACGCCTCTGATCAACGTTACAATTGCTTATTTTGCTACTTCTTGGGGATTAGTAAATAAAGTCATTACAGGAATCCCTTGGATCTCTCCTGTAGGTATCGGGGCATTCTTGGGAACTGGCGGCGATTTTCGTGCGGTGCTAATTGGGTTTATCAATTTAGCAGTTTCAGTCATTTGTTATTATCCGTTCTTTAAGATGTATGATGGAAAATTGTATGCAGAACAGACTGCTATCGGTGAAAAAGACTAAATTGTAAAAAAGCATACTATGTTTAAATCTTCACTTTGGCAACTGCCCTAGTGAAGATTAAACATAGTATGCTTTTACTCATTAAAGATAACCTTCTGAAATGTTCATTTAAGTCCATCTTTAAAGAAAGTTTTGACAAATAGATGTTTTTGATAGGAAATCACATTCACAGATTATAGTAGCACATGCTACACTTTTTCTGGCAACTTGCCCCAAAGGGCGGTGATTGAACTGGAAGAATTGATGTCGCTAGTCGTCGCACCTATTCTTGTAGGCCTAGTTATACAACTAGTTTCTCGCTGGTTAGACGAGAAGAATGATGACTAATGCAAGTTGCCTTCTGACCCACACATTTAATTCTATAACAAATGTAAAGAAAACCACTCTATTCACAGTAGAGTGGTTTTTGTGATTCACCTGGTAAATTGATGTCGTTTTACACTTTTATAATACCAAACATAATGTAAAAAATCAAGTGAATCTTATCTAAACTAACAATGTATCAAAAAACCATCATTTTCCGTCAGGTCATCGACGGAAAATAATGGCTATGTCTAATTATTTATTGAGTCTAACGATGTTTCGTCTCAAACAATGGACTTACTGGTTTATTTTCATGGATACGTTTGATTGCATCCCCAATCAATTCACCAACACTGACTTCATCGATTTTCTCGATTTTACGGTCATCTGATAAGTAAATCGAATCTGTTACCACTAAACGTTCAATAGCAGAATCTTCGATACGCTGTAAGGCAGGACCAGATAACACTGGATGTGTACATGACGCATAGACTTCCTTCGCACCTGCTTCTTTCAAGGCATTCGCCGCTAATGAGATCGTACCAGCTGTATCGATCATGTCATCGATCAAGACACATGTTTTCCCTTCCACGTGTCCAATAATATTCATTACCTCAGCGACATTGGCTTTCGGACGACGTTTATCAATGATCGCGATCGGTGATTTCAAGTACTCAGCTAATTTACGAGCACGAGTCACACCACCATGGTCAGGTGAAACGACAACCACATCATCGCCTTTGATGTCACGTTCTAAGAAATAATCTGCAATTAATGGAGCACCCATTAAATGATCCACTGGGATATCGAAAAATCCTTGGATTTGAACTGCATGTAAATCTAGTGTCAACATTCTTGTTGCTCCTGCTTTTTCAAGCATGTTTGCAACAAGTTTAGCTGTGATCGGTTCACGAGCACGAGCTTTACGGTCTTGACGTGCGTAGCCATAATACGGCATAACCACGTTGATTGTTTTTGCACTTGCGCGTTTCAATGCATCGATCATGATCAATAATTCCATTAGGTTATCATTGACAGGACTGCTTGTTGATTGGATGATATAGACATGTGAACCACGAATACTCTCTTCGATGTTTACTTGAATTTCACCATCACTGAATTGATTTACAGAACATTTTCCTAATTCGACACCAACAGCTTCTGCGATTTTTTCTGCTAAAGGACGATTCGAGTTAAGAGAGAAGATTTTCAATCTTGGATCAAAATAATGTTTTGACATGGGGACCTCCGCTTTCTTTTACTGAACAATAGTTTCCTTATAAATAGTAGTCACTTTTCTGAAATAAATCAAGTGATTTTAGGGTATTCCTAAAAATTAATAAGAAATTCTCATAAAAATGGACCCCTCACTACTGGAAAAAAATAGAAGAGATGAAAATATGTCAACTTTGCCATTTTCTTTTAAATTTTTATAGGATTTTCTAATGACAAGGATGCAAATATATATTAGTATTTAAATGAGTTCCAAAAATGTAAGCGCATTATATTTATGGGGCGTTTTTAATATCTTTATTTTTGCTGAGAATCACAGTGAAAGGAATTGAACTGCTGCTGAACAGCACAAGATCTTCATTTCAAAGTATCGACCATTTATCATTATCTAGCTGTACAAATCAATCCTTATAAAAATAGACAAATGATCAGTGAGACTGAAAGTATCTCAATTCCCATTTCCTAATTTTCTACAGGATCAACGATTTGTTCCGCTCTAAATTTAAGGAGGAATTTTGTGAAGAAGTCTGTTTTGAAAAAAGTACATCTTGGGTTACAGGTTTTGATGATCTCCACATTGTTGGCAAGCACAAGCGCACAAACGGTGCTAGCGATCGAAAATACTTTAGTGAGCGACACTGAAACAGCAGAAACAACAGCGACTAAAAGTTCTACGATTTCAAGCACTACACCAAATGAACTACAGACAGAGCAACAAGCAAGCGACATTGCCGAAACAGCACAACGATTGACGATTTTGGGGACTTCAGATGTGCATGGTCAATTATGGAACTGGTCATACGAAGATGACAAGCAAACGCCAGTCGGTCTTTCACAAGTCAGTTCAGTAGTAGCAAATGTTCGCTCGGAAAATCCAAACGGGACGATTCTGATCGATAATGGAGATATGAATCAGGGAACGATTTTAACAGATGATTTGTACAATAAAGCGCCCCTGATCGATCAGCCAAATCCAATGATCAAAGCGATGAACTATATGAATTATGACGCAATGGTTTTGGGGAACCATGAGTTTAATTTTGGCTTAGATTTGATCAAAAAACTGAATGATGAAGCGAATTTTCCGATTTTATCTGCTAACACATATGTAAAAGACACGAATAATCGGTTTGTTGGCGGAACGATGAAAAAAGACATCGATTTAGATGGCGACGGAACAAAAGATCTAACAGTTGGTATCATCGGTCTAACCACCCCGCAAATTCCTTTGTGGGACGGGGCAAAAGTAGATAGCTTATACTTCAATCCACTAAAAGAAGAAGCCGAAAAAGCTGTCTCAGAATTGCAGAACGATACAGATATCATTGTTGCATCTATTCATGCAGGGCGTGAAAATTCTGATCCGTCAGCAGCCGCTGACCAAGTAATCAACAATGTGGCTGGTATCGATGCGTATATTTTAGGACATGATCATCGCTCGTTCGCCGAAAAAATCCAAAGCCCAACTGGCTTAGTGCCTGTCGGTGGCCCTAAAGATACAGGGACTGAACTTGTTCGAATCGATCTTGATCTTACAAAAACAGAAGACAAATGGCATGTTGCCAATAGTGCTGCTGCAATTGTTGATACAAAAACGGTCGCAGCAGATGAAACGCTCAAAGAACAAACAAAAGAATATCACGACACCACAAGAGCGTTCATTTCCGAAAAAATCGGAACAGCTACAGCTGACTTTTTACCGCCGGAAGAAGTCAAAGGAATTCCAGAAGCACAATTACGCCCAACGGCAATGATTTCGTTGATCAACAACGTTCAACGAAAAGCGACAGGTGCACAATTAGCTGCTTCTGCACTATTTAAAGCAGATAGTAAATTGAACGCTGGCGACATTTCTTATTCAAATATTTTTGATATTTATAAATATCCAAATACACTAGTCAGCGCTAATATCACTGGAGAAAATCTGCTAACATTCATGGAGAAACAAGCAGATTACTACAATACTCCTAGTCCAGATGATCTAACAATCAGCTTCAACTCAAATATTCGCGTCTACAATTATGACATCATCTCTGGTGTTTCGTATAAAATCGATATTTCAAAACCAAGCGGCGAACGAATCATTGATCCAACCATCGATGGTCAGCCGATCGATCCAGAAACAAAGTACACAATGGCAATGAATAATTACCGCTATGAAGGACTGCTGGCACAAGGCTTGATAACAGAAGAGCCTCTCGTATCGACAGACCCTGAAACATTACGAGGATTGATCGCTGATTATATTCGAGAAAAGCAAACCCTTGATCCTGCAGAAGAAATCGAAGAAAACTGGGAAATCATCGGATACAACTTTGACAAAAAATGGCGTGACCTTGCCGTTCAACTCGTCAATGACGGAATTTTACACACGCAACCCGCAGCAGACGGACGCACACCAAATGTCAAACCAATTACCAAACAAGAAGTAATGGATGCAGGCTATGAACCAACAGGTATTACAATCATGCACACGAATGATGTTCACGGCCGCCTAGAAGGTAACGGTAAAGATGTTTTAGGTATGGCGCGTTTGAAAACCTATAAAGAAACGATTCAGCCGAATCTATTACTCGATGTTGGTGATGTATTCCAAGGATTGCCGATCTCTAATTTTTCAAAAGGAATGGATATGGCTAAAGTCATGAATGAAGTTGGCTATGATGCAATGGCCGTCGGAAATCATGAATTTGACTTTGGTTTTGATACAGCAATGGCATACAAAGACGCGCTGGATTTCCCAATCCTTTCAAATAATACCTTCAAAGATGGAAAATTAGCTTTTGATCCATACACAATTATCGAAAAGAATGGTAAAAACTACGCAGTCATTGGTGTAACGACTCCGGAAACAGCGACAAAAACACATCCGAATAATGTAGTCGGTGTGACATTTGCTGATCCGATCGTAGAAACGAAAAAAGCGATCAAAGAAATCAGCGCATCTGAAAAAACGATTGATGCCTACGTCGTGATCGGCCATTTAGGTATTGATGAAACAACTCCGCATGAATGGCGTGGCGATACGCTAGCTGAAAGCTTAAGTACAGAATTCGCCGATTTGAATATCACTGTTTTAGATGGGCACTCTCATACAGCAGTTGATGGCGGTAAACGTTTCGGTAATGTGATTTACACTCAAACTGGCAACTACTTGAATAATGTTGGACTCGTCGATGTCGATTTAGTCGATCACAGCAAGAAAACAGCTTCGCTGACTCCAGCAGAAGATTTGGCTGGGATAGCTGAAAATCCAGCAGTCAAAGCTTTGGTTGATGAGGCAAAAGCAAACTTTGAAGCTTGGGGTGCTGAAGTTGTTATTGAAAATAATCCTTATCAATTTAATGGCGAACGTGACAATGTTCGGACTCGAGAAACCAACTTAGGAAATCTAATCGGTGATGCGATGTTGCATTATGGGCAAGAAGGCTTTAAGCATCAAACTGATTTTGCAGTGACTAACGGCGGCGGTATTCGTGCAAATATCGAGCCTGGACAAGTAACGCTGGGTGATGTAATTGCTGTACTGCCATTTGGAAATAGTATTTCTCAAATAAAAGTCACTGGTGCACAAGTGAAAGATATGTTTGAATTATCTCTTCGTTCTATGGCGCAAAAAGATGAGAATGGAAACATTATTCTTGATGAATATAACCAGCCTAAGCTAGGAGCAAATGGCGGTTTCTTACATGTTTCAAGTACGATCCGCGTATATTATGATTCAGCGAAAAAAGGCTCTCTTTTACCAGCTGATGAAGGAAACGGGACAGATAAAACAATTGTGGGAGAACGTGTCCTTCGCGTAGAAATACAAGACCGCACAACTGGTGAATTTGCTCCTATAGACGAAAATGAAAGTTATTACATGGCGACAAATGACTTTTTAGCAGCCGGTGGTGACGGCTACGACATGCTAGGCGGCGAACGTGAAGAAGGCCCTTCTTTAGATACCGTTTTGATCGATTATTTAAAACAAGCGTCTAATTTACGTCTATATGATGCAGCAACGAATATCGATCTTGCTCAGTATAAAGAAGCATTCCCTGGCGAACGGATCGTTTCGATTTCAGAGGCTGATTTCAACGAAAAGTTCAAACCAGAACCAACACCCGAGCCGGAGCCTGAACCAGATCCAGAACCTGATCCAAAACCAACACCGCTTCCTAAACCTGATCCAAAAGATCCAGAGAAAGAAAAAACTCCGGATAAAGAAAAAACACCTGACAAGAAAACTGCCGACTACCCAAAAATGGGTGAAAAAGTGGCGACCTATGGAAGTTTAGGTGTGATTCTCATTGGACTTTCTGGATATGGTATTTATGTCTATAACCGAAAACGCAAAGCAAGTTAATAGTAAAAACTGAGCGCTTGATATAAGTTCTGACGAAAAATCCAGATACCGATCAACTTGATTGGCATCTGGATTTTTTTTCTATAGATTTTCATTTTCAGCTAGGAAAATTGTGAGTTAGCATCCTGTGAGAGATGATTCTTGAAAGAATAGCCTACGTTCCCAAAACTTATTTGATCAATCATTTACCCCTGATGCTTCGGGAGAATCAGAGCTCTCTGCTCTTTTTTCTCGACGTTCCTTTCGTTGGATCTTTTCGATTTCAGAAACATCATACATTTCTCCGTTCTCAAATTTAGCATTCTCTGTATCAAATGTACCGTTAATTACAATATCACCTTCAAATTCTTTCTGATACGGCATTACGCTTCCAATAAATCGATTGGATTTATCAGAATTAAAATAGCCATAGAAATCAAGTGAGCCCATAGAATTCTTTTTCGTTTCTGTAAATGTAAGTGAATCAATATTGTTATAATTAAATTTAAAAAATAACTCGATACGCTCTTTCTGTTTAACCGTATAGTTCTTATAGCTGTAGTAATTTAATCCTGCCACCGCAATTATTATTATTCCGATTCCAATTAAAAATTTATACCTAGTTTTCATAGTCTTTGTATCCTTTTAATGTCATAATTAAATATAACATAAAGATAATAAATTTAACAAGTTAGGTGAAAATCATATAAAATCATCTCTGCACTAAATAGTCTCATGAAACGGAAACTGTTACCTCTATCATTAATGGAACTCCTGATATGTCCAATCAATAATTTATACGAATGACTGAGGCTATTGGATAGAAATAATAAAAAAAGAGCGCTTAGCTCTCCAAAATTTGTTTAGTTAATCATTTAATCAGATACTTTGGATGAATCCGAGAACCAAGATTCAGAGCTCTCTGCTCTTTTTTCTCGACGTTCTTTTCGTTGGATCTTCTCGATTTCAGAAACAGTATAGGTTTTTCTATCCTTAAATTTATCATTTTTTCTTGAAAATTCACCATCCATGACATTGTTTCTTTCAAATTCTTTTTGATAAGGCATTACACTTCCGATAAACCGATTTGATTCGTCAGCGTTAAAATAGCCATAGAAATCAAGTGAGCCCATAGGATTCTTTTTCGTTTCTGTAAAAGTAAGAGAATCAATATTATTATAATTGTATTTAAAAAATAGTTCGATTCGCTCTTGTTGTTTGTTTATAAAATCGTTATAACTATAATAATTCAATCCTATCACCCCTATTATGATTATTCCTATCCCAATTAAAAATTTATACCTAGTTTTCATAGTCTTTGTGTCCTTTTTATGTCATAATTATACATAAGTATACCATAAGGAGAATAATAATGAGTAAGTTAGATAAAGATTTTTTTGATATAACTACTGGTACGTACCAAGGGTTACAAATTGGACAACAAATTGAAGGTTTCGATAGTATTATGTATGAAGTGGTGGAGATTTTAAACAACCCAGATAAAAATGGCGCTGAAGGGATAGCTGTCGCACCTATCGTTAATGGGACTCCTGATATGTCCAAGATCACGATTTCTTATAAAGGAACCAATCTTGCTGATATGGATGGCGACCTAAGCGCTGATGTCCAACAGGTCACCATGGGGCAAAAAGATAAATATCAAAATGTACATATTCCAGGAACAACGGCGCGCGTTCCCGTTCAAGTCAACAGTCAATTCGATACGGCATTAGCTTTTGCCGAACAATTAAAAAAAGATCCACGGTTTAAAAATGCGACCTTTGATTATACTGGCCACAGTTTGGGTGCTGGCTTAGCTTCTTATGTTGCTGCAGAGTTTGGAGAGTATGCGACAGTCTTTTCTGCGCCTAATATTTATCGATTATTGAGTGAAAAAGCAAAAAAATGGGTCGATGCTGGACATGCGACGGATAAAATAACCAACTATACGCACATGAACGATAGCGTTGGAAACTTTGATCAATTTGGGATGCCTTTAGTTGGAAAACGTGTACTAACAAAAAGCAATAAAGAATTAGAAACGTTTATTATGCGTTTATTAACGCTAGGTGGGCATCCTACAGACACGTTTTTAGAGATGTTTAATGGCGATGGGAGTATTATGCTCTTGTTTGCCCCTACGCTACTCCGGGCGACCGCTGTTCAGTATGACGACATGAAAAGTACAGCGCTAGGGATCAAAAAAGCAATCGAGCAGTATGAATGGGATGAAGGCGAAGAGATCATGGCTTTACAAAAGCATATCCGCAGTGAGGCCAGTGGTGGTGCTTATTCTGAATTAGAGGATCACGAAATTCAAGATATTTTAAAAGCGGTCGCTCCTTACTCTAAAGGAGATCACTATTATGCTCATAATCCGGACGTTGTCAAAGAATTAAAGGCTAAGATGGTGTCGATCGGAGATAATCTAGGGGAATTCGCTCAGAGCTTACGTATGGCTGCTGTTAAAGCGGAAGCGTCAGATGAACAAATAGCAACCTCATTTTAATCAAGGGAGAAAATCAGGGATGAACTTAAACATTGGTGGAGAATCATATAGTGATGTTATTTCAAGTTTGCAGCAAAAAATTACATTTGAAGCGAGTTTAAAAGAACCGAACACTGCAACTATTACACTTTATAAGATCCAGCTAGAACAATACCAAAAATTAGAGAAAAAAAGACTCCAAAAAATCGCCTTACAGGCAAAATGCGCTAGCGTATTCAATCCTTTAAAAGAAGACGCGGCCCAAATGCAAAACAAAATAAAAAAGGAACAATTTGATTTAGGAAGCAGCGTTGAAACCTTCGTTCAAAATGCGCCCGATATGGTCAAAGGCCAAGCAGGCACTTCCTTTTCTCATGAAGTATCCGCAATGAGAAATAGCGTACTTGAAGCAAGCGGGATGTGTGAAGCTGTTACCTAATTATTTTTGAAAGTGCGGGATGATCAATAGATTTTGAGACATAAGTCTATGAATCACATTCTTTAAAACCAAATACTCACTTGATAAAAGCGTTTAGCTCCTTATTATTTCTCGGAGCTAAACGCTTTTATTGTCTTATCTTTTTTAGTCATTCATATAAGGTAATTTTTTTGCATATCCTGCTTTATTTTCTTGTCTCGCTCTAGCAATGGCTAAATCGTATTCCTTTATATCTTCTGTAATTGTCGAACCAGCTGCGATCACTGTATTTGCCTCAATTTGAACAGGTGCGATCAAGTTTGAACCTGACCCGATAAACGCATGATCGCCAACGGTCGTACGATGTTTATTTTTCCCGTCGTAGTTTACAAAAACAACGCCACAGCCAACATTGATATCTTTGCCTAAATCCGCATCTCCAACATAGGTCAGATGTCCAACTTTTGTATGTTCAGCAATCGTTGCATTTTTTACTTCTACAAAATTACCGACATGAACATGTTCACCGATCTCAGCTTTCGGACGAAGATGAGCAAATGGACCGACATCTGCATTTTTACGTACAATACTTTCTTCCACTACAGATTGTGTGATTCTAACATTATCTTCGATGATACTATCAACGATCTGGGAATGAGCACCGATAAAGCAGTCCTCACCGATCACCGTTTTCCCTTTGACATGAACGCCAGCTTCGATCACCGTATCAGAACCGATCACAGCTCCTTCGTCGATATACGTCGTGTCAGGATCGACAAAAGTAACGCCGTTCATCATATGCATCTTATTCAAGCGTTGATACATGATTTTATTTGCTAAAGCTAAAGCCACACGATCATTGATTCCCATCGCTTCTTCAAAGTCAGACATTTGATAAGCCGCGATTGCTTTGCCTTCTTTTTTTAGAATTTCAATAATATCTGTTAAATAATACTCCCCTTGGGCATTATTTGTGTTGATTTTTGATAGAGCGTTAAACAATGCTTCATTGTCAAAACAGAACGTTCCTGTATTGATTTCCTGAACGCGTGCTTCTTGTTCTGTAGCATCTTTTTGCTCGACAATTTTTTCGACGATCCCCACATGATCACGGATAATGCGTCCATAACCTGTCGGATCTTCTGCATGTGCCGTTAAAATCGTAGCACTGGCATTTTTCCCTTGGTGATAGTCAAAAAGATTGGTCAATGTTTCAGCGGTCAAGAGTGGTGTATCCCCTGTAATGACTAACGTTGTCCCTTTTTTTCCTGCTAAAAGTGACTCAGCTTGTAATACAGCATGGCCCGTTCCTAATTGTTCTTCTTGTAAAGCATATTGGCTGCGCTCGCCTAAATGGCTTTTGATTGCTTCCGCCCCGTGTCCTACGATCGTTACGACTTCACTTGGATTGGTTTTTTCTACTTGATCGATGATGTGTTCTACCATTGGCTTACCTGCGACAGGATGTAATACTTTGTATAGCTTTGATTTCATACGCGTTCCTTTACCGGCAGCGAGGATGATGACATATCTGTTTTCCAATTGCTTCACTCCTAAAAGTTGTTTTATGTTCAGTTCATTACTTTAATCTTCATTCGAATCATGTTTTAGTTTAGCTTACTCCTCTCACTTTTTCAACTGAACCAATTTGTTTTTTGCTATACCAATTGGGTTGAAGTGCGTTATAATAGGTTAAAATTTGGAAAACTGCCGAATAGCTTGTTCTGCTTTTGCTGAGAATCACAGCGAAGAAATGAGCTGATGATGAACAGTACAAGACTTTCGAAGAAAGTGTTGAGCAACTGCATTATCCAGCTACTCAAATCAATCCTTAGGAAAATAGATAAATTGTCAGTGAGACAAAAAACGTCTCTATGGCAATTTCCTAATTTTCTACAGGATTAAGCGATTTGTTCCGCTTTTGCTGAGAATCACAGCGAAGAACTGAGCTGATGATGAACAGTACAAGACTTTCGAAGAAAGTGTTGATCTTCTGCACTATCCAGCTACTCAAATCAATCCTTAGGAAAATAGATAAATTGTCAGTGAGACAGAAAACGTCTCAATGCCAATTTCCTAATTTTCTACAGGATTAAGCGATTTGTTCCGCTTTTATTTTAAGGGGGTGATAATATGATACTAATTCAAACACGCGTATCTCAATCAAAAGCCCAGTCTTGTTGCTGCATATAAAGTACTTTGGTTGGTTTAAGGATCTCCTTTGACACGAAGTACTTTATCACTTGACTGATAGAGAGGAAATCCATTATGACTAAAAAAATACAACCATATCAATTTAATTTTATAAGAAAACAAGCGAATATTTTACTGCAGGCTCATTTATCTGTGAATGATAAAAATACAGTAAAAACACTCCAAGCCATCGTTCTTGAAAAAATCAATGAACAATTTGGTGAAGATCAAAAAGAGTTTCAACCACTATTAGACGGATTTTTAGAAGCTGCGACTTCAAAGCCAAGACTTGATCAATTTTTGGAAGGTCTTAAAGAGGCCGTTCTGCCTTTTTCACCGCCATCAAAACAGCAATTGACAAAGCTATTCAAAAAGACGAAGAAATTAAAAATCCCTGACTGGGATGAATTAGATCTTAGAGACTATACTTTTTATAGCTGGAATGACAGTGGCAAACAGCAAAAATTCATTGTTGCTTCGATCGACGGAAAATTCGTAGGCGTACAAGGGAGTATTTCCCCAGCTATTCAAAAAGGGATCTGTCCAATTTGTCACGAAACATCTGAGGTTTCACTGTTTATGTCTAAGGTCAAAGAATCTGGCGATGGTATGTACACAAAGCGCGGAAACTATATCTGCTATGACAGTGACAAATGTAACCACAATATTGAACGAAGAGAAGAATTAGAAGCATTTGTTCAAAATGTGCTGTTTACAAAATAAGCATGATATTTATAAAGATCGATACTGTTTAACTGATGGTATCGATCTTTATTTATACCTTAACCATTCAAACCTATTTTAAATCCTCTTTTGTTCAGTTATACTTAATTCTAATGAGTATAGCAATAGGAATGAAAGAGGGTTTTTTAGGTATGTCAGAATCATTCTCTGCACTAACTGACTGGTGCAAGAAAAATAAAGCACTTCTGCTTATGACAGTGATTATCTACCAAGCAGCGATCTTGGCAATTGGAATCGTCAATTTTCCATATATGGATGACACCGTTCGTCAACGCGTTGGTAACACAGATTTCGCAAGCACTTATTCCAGATGGGGCAGTGAACTAGCTTCGTGGTTCGTGCAAGGAAGTCGTCATTTAACAGATATGGGCCTTTTCACGCATATTTTGACTGGATTCATATTGACAGTCGCCAGTGTTATCGTCGTTTACATCTTGAATAATAAAAAATTGAGTGCCCTCTCTTTGATCGTTTCTACATTGATTGGATTGAATCCTTGGTTTTTACAAAGTATCAGTTTTAGATTCGACAGTCCTTATATGGCGTTGAGTATTTTATTTTCTGTCTTGCCATTCCTTTGGTGGGAAAATAAAGATCGAACCTTTTTCATTCTATCCGCATTCAGTATTTTCATGATGTGCAACACATATCAGGCTTCTTCCGGCATCTATATTATTATGGTATTAGCTCTCTCTTTCAAAACATTATTGGCTGGCGGAAAAATGAGTCTAGCGCTAAAAAAGAGCCTCTTATCAGCAGGAGCATACATCGTTGCTATGATCGCTTATTTGATCGAAACAAAATTTAACCCTGATTTGGCAAACCGTGGAGGAAACGTTGCGATTGCGGCTTTCAAAGATATCCCTAAGACTTTGGTTGCCAACACATCCATGTATCTACACAGCATCATCGATCAAAGTACAAAAGTCTGGATGATTTTATTTATTCTTTTGATTGTTCTATTTATTATAGTCAGCTTTACTAGTGCTAAGAATCAGCTGTTAAGTCTTGTGTTTATCGGTCTGTATCTTATTTTAGGCGCCATTTTAAGTTACGGCGTATTTTTGATATTCCCGGAAAAATTAGCACTTGCTGCTCCGCGATATGCTTACGGCTTTAGTGTTTTTACAGCGATTACTTTGATCTTACTTTTGGAGTATAAACTGTCTCCACAATGGAAAAATATAGCAATAAAAGGAACGATCAGCTTGTTTTGCTATTATTTATTATCCTTTCCATTTATTTATGCTTCGGCATTACACTATCAAAAAGACGCCTTTGAACGTCAAAGTATGATGTTGGCGACCTCTTTAAAAAATCTAGTCACAGCAGATACCAAACAAGTGTATGCCACTATGCTGTTTAAAGACTCACCTGTCTTTAACAACACGAAGCAGAATTACCCAATTTTACAGGAAATGGTTCCACCTAATTCAGCGATTTTCTTTCCTAATCAGGTAGTCTTCAAAACCTATACTGGTATGGATATAATGATCGAATCGTTTGATTTTGCTACGTTTGATAAAAAAAATAGTGAATTGAAATCATCTGACTACTATTATGATATTTACGAAAAAGATAACCAACTTTATGTTTTAGTAAAATAGTTAAAGAGTGCGAAACAAAACGAACAATCAGTTTTGTTTCGCACTCTTTAACGTAATAAACGATAGACAACAGGCAGGTTCTTCAATAACTTCCCCAAAAAACGAACCTGATCGACAGTTATCTCAATCTTGCTCTTGTTCTAAAACATCACCAGTTTGCGCATTGATCTTCACCGTATTTTCTGACAATAGACCTGTTTTGATCGTGATCTCCCAGTAAGTCGTTGCTAATTCGTTCTCCAATGACCACTCGATTGCTTCCCCATCTTTCACTGTTCCTTCAGCTATTTCAGTCGCTTCTTCCAGTGAAATGAGATCTTTCAAATCTAACGCCTTATCTTCTCCTTGATCGTCACGATCGACTGTTTCTTCACGTTCTTTTGTTACTTCGCCTGAATCTGCATCCACTCGAATATCAAACTCTTTTGTTCCTTCAATCCCTTGTATTTTATAAGAATATGATTCAAGAGAATCTTCTAAATCAATTGAAGTGATGGCTGCATTGGGATAAATTTCTTCAAATGCTGCGATCGCATCCGGTAAACTGATTTTGATCGTTTCCAATCGAGTCTCTGCATCAGACCTTGTTTCATTCTTCGTTTCCGTGTTGTTGGTTCCTGTAGTTGTTCCACTGTTATTCGCACAAGCACCTAACGTCAGCAACATCAAGGTCATAGAAATGACTAGTTTTTTATTCATTATTTTCATCCTCTCATAGTTACACATTCATTTTTGTCAGTATTGATTTAGCAGAAAGCTTAAATTTTTTTCAAACACCTCCTTAAAAAATTTATTTACTGCTCAGATTGGAGGGCTGTTTTTTTTGGTTGCTTCGAAAGCGGAGAAAGGTTTGCAGCATCCCGCGAATAATCGTATACACAGGCAGAGCGACGATCATACCTAATAATCCGAGGAGATTTCCTACTATCAACAATAAAAATACAGCAATGATCGGATGTATCTTACTTACTTTATTCATTACAATTGGAGAAACCAAGTAAGATTCACCAAATTGAACAGCTGTTATCAACAGAACCAATAACAGAGCCGTTTTCAAATCCTGACTCAACGCGTAAAGCAGTGCCGGAATTACGCCGATAAACGGACCAAAATAAGGAATAATATCCATCAATCCGCAGATCAATCCCAATAAAAGGGCATTTGGTAAGCCCAAAATCGTAAAAATCAACGAGCTACTGATCGCTACATAGGTACAAACCAGCATTTTCCCACTTATATATGTCGATGCTGCATTATGAAAATCCCCACACCAATCCTTGACCAACTGCCGATACGGAGCTGGTGAAAATCGTTCTAAGGCACTTGGGATTTTTTCCCCATCTTTAAACATATAAACGAGTAATAACGGAATCGTAAAAATAATGATCGCTGAATGAGAAATAACTTCTACAATACCGCTCAAACTCGATCTCGCACCAGAAATCACTTGAATAATAACTCTTCCTAATTGATTTAAATCCAAAGATTCCAGCATAGGAGCCAGTTTATCTTCTAAGACCGAGCTTTCAACCAATTCGCTGATCGAATAAACAACTGCAGGAATTTGGCCGACAAACTTACCTATTTCTACAATGATCATTGGTAAAACAACTTGGATCACAATAAAAATCACTGATAGAATCAGGGCCAAAATCAGAAAAACAGATAGATTCCTTCGTTTCGTCATGCGTTCGAGTTGTTTAAACGCTGGTAAGAATATATAAAAGATGAACACTGAAATCAAAATAGGCAGTAAAATACTCGATAAAACCGCTTCTAATGGTCTAAAAATAAACGCTATTTTAGAAAATATAAGAATCGTTATCCCTACCAAGCTTAAGATAGTCAGTACTGCCACGATTTTAGATGTCTTTAAAAATTCCATTGATACATCCTTTCGCTATCATCTCTACAAAAATTTTTAGCATTTATTTTTGTTACTATTCAGCAATGCTCTTTCTAAAAATACTTGCAAAATCATGTTCGCTAATCACATCATGAATGATTCGTATCTGCATCAGACTGATTCGCCCTAGTGCCCCATTTATTATCTTTTAAAGTCAATAACGCATAAAACCGAACTAAATGAATAGTAAAAAAATGAAAAATACCATATAACGGTGCTAACAAATAGCAGAATGGGTGTTTGAACATATAGTGAACATTCCGCGCATACGCAGAAAGACAAGCCAACAGTAAGAAGAACAGCCAATCTTTCAATGTTAAATTACCGAAATGCCAAATGATATTATATGAAATAGCGCCTAAAAATACGATCCAGAGTAAAATTTCGGTTATTGACCAAACAAAAACCATCGGACGTCTTCTAAACAATTTCATAGACAGAAAGCTTTCTCTAAAGAATGATTTACTCCATCTTGTTTGTTGTTTCAAAAACACACTAATTTTTTCTGGAACGTCAGTGATACATTTTGCTGACTCCTGATAAACCGTTTTTCCACGTTCATTCGCGTAATTTGTGAGACACCGATCGTCTCCTACATGAGCAAGTGATCCAAATACCGTTTGATTCAAATACCGATCCAAATTATCCATCACAACACTGCGTCGGTAACAACTGATCGGACCAGAACAAACTAAAATATTTCCTGTAACAGATTGTGACGCTCGTTCGACACGAAAGGCATTATCATACCTCATATCCAATAGATACGATAATAATGAATTCTTTCGATTTCTAGCGTTGATATGTCCTGTCACAGCTTGAACGTTTTTATCCTTAAACGGACGCATCAATTCATATAACGTAGAAGGAAAAATTTCTCCATCAGAATCCATCGTGAAAAAAATATCTCCAGTGCTACGTTCAAACGCATATGCTTGCGCAAATCTCTTCCCTTGGTTATGAGGCAGTTGTCCAACCGAAACCTTTTGAACAAAGTCTAGAGGCAGTAAATGGTGAATTTCTTCTAAAACAGTATCCAATATATATCGTTGACTACCATCATCAACAATAAATACTTCTTTGATCGGATAGGTTTGTTTCGATAGACCCTCTAATAACTTTAGAAGTGCTGATTTTGATTCATTATAGACTGGAATGACTACAGTCACTTCTAAGTCCGGTGGTGTGCTGGTATCTACCCGATAAAACATCGATAAGCCTGTCTTGATAACTAAATATGTGATCATAAACCAACCATAGATACTAAATGCACTCGAAATATGACCCGTTCTCCAAAAACCAATCAATCCTATCAATAAGGCACAAAACAGGAAAGTAATACACGACAGGATGATATGCTCTCTACGTTTCTTCTTAATTTCCACTAATTTTGCTCTCCTTGATCCTAAGTTTTCTACATAGATGATGGTTAGATGACCCGCCACCTATTCTAAAAACTTTTTCTTCATTCATCGTATAGGTTCGACTCATATCGACGATCGCTTTACTTTCACTCAATAATAATTGGTAGTCAATTGAATCGTGTTTTGTCAAAATAACGACACAATCATAGATCGAATACACACAGTTATTTTCTTGCATCACCGAAATTAGTTCTCCTTGTGAATCTCTAAATGAAGGAACAAATGGATCAAGAATATCTATTTTCGCATGTTTTTGCTTCAGTTTTTCATAGATGTCTAGTGATGGAGATTCTCGAATATCACCAACATTTGGCTTGTAAGATAGACCTACTATCAATATCCGAGCATTTTTGATCGATTTGCCTTGTCCGTTTAAGCTCTCTTGGATTTTAGTTAGTACATTAAAAGGCATGTTCATATTAATATCCTGAGAAAGTTCAATAAATTTATTGAAAAATTTATTTTGTTTGCCTTTCCAATAAAGATACATGGGGTCTAACGGAATACAGTGCCCGCCAACGCCAGCACCTGGATAAAAGGGCATAAATCCAAACGGCTTAGTCGCTGCTGCATCGATGGATTCCCAAATATCGATGCCCATCCGCTCACACATCATAGCCATTTCATTAATGAAGGCAATATTGATACTTCTAAAGGTATTTTCAAGCAGCTTGCTCATCTCAGCTGTTTCTGGGGAGCTAACTATGATGACTTCTTCTATGATTGAGCCATAAAGAATTTTTCCAAGTTCTGAGCTTTCAGCAGTTATCCCGCCTAAAACTTTAGGGATGTTCTTCGTTTGAAATTTAGTATTCCCTGGATCGACTCTCTCTGGTGAAAAACATAAGTAATAGTCTTTCCCAATTTCCTTATCCCCTTGCTCAAATTTCTCATAGAACAATTCTCTTGTAGAACCTGGATATGTGGTACTTTCAACAGAAATCAACAACCCCGACTTCATATATTTTTCAACTTTGTTCGCTGTAAATTCTAAAAAACTAATATCTGGTTCTTGATTTTGATTCAAAGGAGTCGGTACACAAACACTCAGTGCATCCAACTTACAAATATATGCAAAATCTGTTGTCGCAACAAATTTCCCTTGTTGAACTGCAGATGCCACTACCTCTTTATCTACATCTAGAATGTGAGAGTCTCCAGCATTCAAGCTTTTGACTATCTTTTCATTGGTGTCGATTCCGATGACCTCAAAACCTGCGGAGACGAACGCCATTGCTAACGGCAATCCGACATAGCCTAACCCAATTACACCAATTTTAGCTTCTCTATTGTTGATTTTCTTTACTAATTTTTCATTCAATGGATCGAGCTCCTATTCATTTTAATTTAGGAAATAAAAGAAATATTGTAGGTAATAAAAAATAATAGAATAGTTGCCCGCTCTTTTTTTCAAGTGACTTTCCTTGTTATTCAATTATGTTTATTTCATTTAAGACTAAACCTAAAAACTTCATCTTAACTTTCCGTATGTATTCTCTTGTATCTGTTTTTCATTTTCGATTTCTTACCTCTTGATATTACTCAAGCTCCAATGAAAATATACTTTTCCAATCATATTTTCAGCAGAGATCAATCCGTATACTCGACTATCCGCAGCATACGGTCGATTGTCTCCGAGTACTAAGTAGTAACCTTCTGGAATTGTTTTTGTCGAAGTTAGATCCTCACTCGTAAAATCTTCAGTGAAATTTTTACCATTGCGTTGACTTTCATTGACTTCATCTACTATGAATTTTTCGTCAACAGGCTGATCATCAACATATAACGTGTCCTCTTTATAAACAATTTTTTCACCTGGTAGTCCGATAAGTCGCCGGGCCTGAACATTATTTTTTTCATTCATAAAAGTAACTAGATCGAAACGCCTCAAGTCCGTTCTTTTTTTGATAAGCAAGATATCTCCATCTCTTAAATTTGGAATCATACTATGTCCCTGAACAGTCGTCACTTTAAAGAAAATAGAACCGATCGCCAGCGATAAAAAGATCGTAAAAAAGGTAGTGAGAATAATGTCCCGAAGTACCATCTTCTTTTTCTTTCCGTTCTTCCTTCGAATGGATCCTTTCGTCTTCCTTTTTCGTTGATTTAAGGACTTAGAGACTTGCTTTTTCTTGTTATACTGATGTGTATCAGACGTTTTTCTTTGTTTCTTTTCTTGATTCATTCTTTTTTTCATCGCAAACAACTCAAATCATTTTTCTTCTGAAAATGCGTCTTCGTTGACCTTGTAATAGGCAAATGCAGCCTGCTCATATTCTTGTGCTTTGGCAATATCCTTCAAAAATTCTTCGACTAAAGTAGGATTGTTATAAAAATTCTTCGTCTGTGTACTTGCATTCATCCCTAATTGTTTTGTTGCATTGTAATAACGATTCAACACAAGCTGACCTTCTTGAGAATTGACCGTACTAGCTTTTTTCGTTCCATAACTAGCCATGGCTGTAGCAAGGTAACGGATATTTTGCTGCAGTTTTTCTTCTTCATCGCCTTGATCCCTTGCTAAAATCAGCTGCTCTTCAAAGTCTCGAAGCAAATAATAGCCTTTGACAACAGAATCAGAGTCATCTGCGGTTAGATTCATCGATTGATAGTAAGAAAGATAGCCCGAAGCACCCGCAAACGCCACACTTACGATCATTAAAAAAATCATTAGTTTCAAGCTGCGTTTTTTCTTTTTTTGAAGGAGTTTTCTTTGTCCCGCAATTTTTTTATTTTTCTTTTTGCTCTTAAATTTTTTCTTTGGTAGTTTGGCAATTTTTTTCTTCTGTGTAAAGTACTGAAGCAAGGAGAGGATGCTGCCGATAAGTGCCAAGATTGCTGCTGCAACTCCTCCTATAAATATAGTTTCCAAAATAGACATTTGCCTCAGCCCCTATTCATCTAGCGGTCGCTTTTTACTCTTGGTTCCGTTCGCTTTTTTCTTTTTTCGTGCTAGTTTTTCTGCTTGTTCTTTCTTTTGCTGCTTTTTACGTAGAAATACGATCAATCCGTAAACTACTCCACCTAGTGCTAAAACAGCGCCAACGATCATTACGATCAACTGCCAGTTAAAGCCTTTTTCCTGTACTAAACCGACATCCCGTTCATTAAATTTATCTGCGTCTTCCTGTGTGATCTCAAATTCTTCTTTCCAGGCCCACTTTTGATCACCGGAGGTCACTAAAATATTGGCTATATAAGTACCTGAAACCATACTTTCCCCATTCATACTGATCGGAAATTGGATAAAGGAATTTGGCGCCATGCGCATTGCTGTTTGTTTCCGTTCATATAAAACAGCTTCATTCCCCTTTGCATTGATTTGCGTCTCTACTGTCATATCATTTAAGAATGCTGGGATCACATTTGAAAAATCCACGAAAATCGCATTTCGGTAATTATTTTGCCCGGCAAATACTTTATTCAGCTTCAAGTCTGGCGTCAGGTCCTGATCCGATTCTTGAAGTAAAAGACCAATGATATAGGCGTATTGATTAATAATTCGAGAGCCGCCTTCATTAGACACATTTCCATCCTGATCAGCTTTCATCAGCTGGATTCCTCCAGCAATCACTCCTTTTGTTCCTGTTTCAGGCATCTTGATCTTGATTTCAACTGTTTTTGTTTCACCAGCTGCTAAATCAACTGTTTCTGGACCTGAAACAATATCTTCAAAATCAAACTGTAAAGAAGCATCATTTTCTATTTCCGAATCACCATATTCGATCACACCATTTTGATTAGTAACAGCGCCATTCAAGCCAATGTTGACCGTAATTTTTTCAGCACTAGGATTCGATAAGGTGAGCGTAATCGTTTGTTCCTGTCCTTTATTCATCTTTAATTTGTAATAACCAATATTGTCTTCCATTTGATTTTCTGGAAAGTTAAGGCTATAGGTAAAACCTGTAGCACCGGCAACATCGTCTGCCGCTTCACTACTGTCATCTGCATAAACCGAACGACTAAAAAGAACACTCGGCAAAAACGTCAACATGATCAATAAAACAATTCCTATTACTCTTACTCTTTTTTTCATCTCTATAACCTCATGTCTTTTTATTTTTTCTATGTATATTACTATTGATTCTATTTAAAAAATAAGCTGGCGAGAGATCTCGTCAGCTTATTTCAGGAAAAGCTGATATTATTGAGCAGCTACGACTTTCCAAGTCACTTTAGCTGTATATGTGTCAACAGCCATGTTTGATGCTGTTGCTGCTGGAACAGTTAATTTAACAGAGTTTCCATCAGTTCCTGCAGTCCCATTTGTTGCAGTTGAGCTTTGACCAAAGCCAAGAATATATGTTCCTTTACCTTCTCGATTTGCTTGGTTTGCGGTAACAACTGTTTGTGCACCACTAGCTTCAGTTAATTGGAACGCAGTTGCTACGTTTGAAGGAATTGCGTTTGTATTCTCAGCTGTTGTTGATAACAAGCCGTTGCTAAAATCAATTGTAGAACCACTTAATACAGTAGAACCCGCACCTGTAAATTGTTGTGTCATTTCAGCAGTTACAGTATATCCATACGTTCCACCAGCACGGATATCACGCCATTGTACGTAATTACCAATAGTTGGAGCATTTGGATTGTCCATATCAGTACTTACTGCTGCAGCATATGCTGTTACTTCATTTGCTGATGTTTTGATTGTGCCGAAATTCAAATTAGAGGTTCTTTCAATCATTAATGGTCCCAAATTTGGATTAGTTGTTTCTGGTCCTGGTTTAATGATTTCTGGTGCTGGTTGTTCTGGTGGAACTACTGGACCAATAGGCTCATCTCCACCCTCCTGTACAGTTACAGTTCCAGTTGATTCTAATTCTGTTGGAGCTGCCATTGCTGCTGTCGGCGCTAAAGCACCTAGTGTTAGTGCAGCTACGATCGCTGCTGATGATAGTGTTGTTAATTTCATTTGTATTTCCTCCTGCATATTTCTATATAATTTATTTGATAACCTGGACGAATCCAGAAGTATCACATGATTAAGGTAACTCGGCCAAAATCCAAGTCAATTCTGTTGCATATTGTACTGGGTAGATTTTTGTTGCATTCGGAATAGCCAATCGAACAGCAGAGTTGCTATAAGATGGCTTTCCAGAAAAATCATCGATCAGCGCATTGCCCGATGAATCTACCACTGGAAGTAATGTTGTCTCCATATTGTTGCTATTTGTTTCAGAAGCGCCAAACGCAATCGTCCAGACACCACGGCCACTGCCTGGTGAAGCTGTTGCTAAGTCATAGGCTGTACCGATTGAGTTCAAAGCAATCGTTTCTCTTGTCACAGTAGGCGATTCACTAGTTCCACTACTATTTGCCCAGCCTTTATCTAGAGATAAAACTGCACCGTTCAACTCTTGCTCATTGGCATTTTGAATCACGGCATTTCTAAATTGATGATTCTGTTTGACTTGTAAGGTCCAGCCAGTTGAGTTGGCACGCTGATCAGTGATTTGGATATAGCTGCCTCTCGGACCAGTCTCACTTCGAAATTGTTGTGCTAATGCATGATAGGTGCGGCTTGTACCTGAAATTTTAGCTTTGCCAAAATCAAGCGACGACACATAATCAATACGTAGAGGCCCTTCTGTGGACGGACCTTCACCAGGATCAACAACTTCTTCAGGATTTTCCGGGTCTATCGGATTTGATATTGCACTGCCTTCAACAGTTACTGTCCCTGGTTGTGTGATAGAACTATTTGTCGCTTGAGCAGATGAACTAAAAAACGTTAAACTTGTCAACACAATGATCATGCTGGTAATGATTTTAAATTTCTGTTTCTTCATCTACTTCTCCTCCTTTACTCGTTTACGTACTAAGAGTAAAAGAAGGAAGAGCACGAGCAGACCTATTCCGACAAAACTAAAGTTACGGATAAGTTCCCCTGTACTTGGAAGCTTGCCGACTGGTTTTACGACGACCTCAGACTCTTGTTCAGTGGATGACCCTACTTCTGGTAAATTTTCACTCGGTTCAAGAGAATCTTCATAAAACGAGATCTTTCCACCTGTAGTTACTTGTCCGCCAACTCCTTCTGTTCCATAAACAGTCGAAGGTACTATGGCTAGGCTGATCAGCAAAATCAAAGAGCTGAGTAAAATAATCAATTTGTTCATTCTCATTTTCTCTCCTCTTACGGCTGTCCAGCCATTACTTTCCAAGTGATCACACCAACATAGTTTCCTGTGTGGACAATATCTGATGATTCAATTTGCAGTTTTACCCCGTCTGTGCCGGTTTGTGATCCCCAGCTATTACTGATATCAATGCTTCCAGCAGAGCCGTCAGCATTTAGAAAGACTGTTTGTGCATTCGTATCTAAAATCGTTTCTTTTCCTCGATACACGTAACGCAAAGCATTAACCAACTCTTGTCCTTCTGTATTTCTCATTGGGGTCGATAGTGACGCTGTCAGTGTCCAGCCATTTGCTGTATCTGCTCTTGTATCAGTAACGATCAACGGCTGGTCGATCGATGGATCATCCACACGTTTTGTTGTTGCGTTATAGGTAAGTGAACCAAAATCTAAAGCATTCGGGGCTGACGCTAAACTCAAGATACCTTGCAGTTTATATCTGACCGTTACTTCTGTATTATTGATCACTACCTCCGTCTCATTGTCAGGGCGTTCGGCGATTTCATATCCTGCACTTTCTAAATCAGTTAATTGTTTTGTCACACGCTCTTCTTTAGTCAAATCGATTTTATCTCCGACCTGACTGTCGATCGTGATCGTATAGCCAGGAAGTACTTGACCGAGTTCATTGATAAATTCGACTGTCAATACAGCATCTACATCGACTACTGTCACTTTGATCGTGCCAGTAATATCTTGTGCTAACCCAGAATCTGCAGCTTTGACTGTTAATGTGACTATATATTCTTTAGGCTGGATATTGGCGATGTCATTTAACCCGCCAAAATCAGTGACTGTGACTAGTGAGCTAATATCTGTTTTGACTCCATCTACAATGCTGTAGGCTTCAGGCTTACTCTTATCTAAAATATACTGTATCAATTCAGTATCAGATAAATCACGGATATCAAGATAAGGTGCATCGAAGCTTGCTCCAGTAATTGCTTGTGATGTTTCTAAAATAATTAAATTAGAGGCAATTTCTGTTTTATTGCCCGCTTCATCTAAAAGATTCACGTAAACAGTATGCGTTCCAATTTGCTCCATCAATGCTTCTAATTCAGCTGTATCATTTTTGTCTGAATACTCATACGTAAATGTTTGAGGCGTTGGATTGGTATCTGTTGGATTTTGCACGAAGACGCTTGGATCAGGAACAGCTGCCCCCATTCCTGCATAGAAGTCTTTCGGCTCACCTGATGGCGGTGTTTTATCCAACACGATTTGAGTTGCTTCATCATATTTTCCATTTAAAAATGAATACGCATAAATCGTGGAATCCGCAGCAAAATGATTTCCTGCTGGAACAGTATAGCTAAAGTTACCTGAGCTATCTGCCTGGATCGTAAAATTATTTGTAAATTCCGGTGTATTAGAGCTTGTTGATGTGACCGGACTCAAAACCTTGTCGTCTGATGGATCCATCGCTTTAGTGACGGTATCATTTATTGGTACATCTGAAAGTCGAACATACGCCCCAGGGTTTGTCACACCTGTAATTGTCGTTGAATTAGGCGAATCAACTTCATCCGTTGCTGTACTAGTAAATGCAACATTTACATCTGGAATATATTCATATAACACTCTTTGGACATTACGAGTTGTAAAATTGTTTTTAAAATGATCGATGTTTGCCTGATCCAATGAAGAAGCAGATGTGATAGTTGGCGTAACACCGCTGTATGTTAAAAGCATTCCATACATTGGCGTCCAACTCATAGTAGGTTCAGTATCAAAGTTACCTGCTTCCCACATGCTGACTTTTTGAATATCCACATTCAACGTTCCACCGCTTCCAGCAATATTGATCAGACCATTATTCGTCGCAGTTGCTCCAGAAATAGGCGTTGTGCGCTCTAAATTTACTCGTTGTGCATCCGCAAATTGGAAAGTAGAACCTGAAGAAGAGAAGTAAATAAGATTATGCCCTGTAGCAGTACTGTCACTCATGGCATTAAAAATTCCTTTTTTTGCTACTCTAAAAGTTGCATTTCCTTGAACATGAATCAAATTAGAGGGAGAAGTACCCATGCCGGTTGCGCGTACATCCAATATTCCTTCTTCTGCAACTTCTAATGTTGCTCCGGCTCCTAAACGAACGATATTTCGATTCGTGTCATTGGCTGTATTGGTATGGCCCGTAGATGAAATATTCAGTTGAGCACCTTTTCCAATAGATACTCGACTGCCTGAGCCATTCATACCTAACGCAGCATATTGCGGCTTAGGCGTCAGTTGTAAAAGAGCACCTTCCTGCAATGTCACACTCCCGCCTCCAGGAATCCAGAGGTTTGTTTGCTGAGCATCACTTTCACCTGTCAGATTATTTTGTGCGCCATCAACGATTACTTTGGCGTTTTTTCCTATAGTTAGTGAACCCGAACCAATCAAGTGAATATTTCCACCTTGAAGAGTACTCATTTGAAATTCTGCATCTTCTAATACGGTTAAATTTGTAATATACAAATTAATTTGGTTTGTCGCGTTGATCGCCCAGTTTGTACGAAACTCTGTCGTATAGGTAGCAACTTGATTTGTCGAGGTTTTACCTGATACAAAAACATCTGTAGATGGAGAGTGCATCAGTTGGTTACCATAATTAGTGATATTGTGATACCGCATTGCCGAAGCTTGCTGATTGGCAGTACTTAAATCATTAAAGGTGGTAAAACCATAGTAATTTCCATGATAAACTTCCATATTTTGCCAAGTTAAGTCCCAAGAGCCCGTCGTATTGTAAAAACACAAAGCGATTGCTCCAAAATCAAGTAAGTGATTGTTTCCTTCAATAACTACTTTTCTTCCTATATTTGGAACGCCCATATAAACATACTGAGCTGATCCACTTGTATTCGAAGTTGCACCGCCAGTTAATATACTTGTTAAGTCAAGTCTCGGATTTGCGGGAACAGCAAAGCTGGAAGTAATGTTTATTCCAGAAATATTTACATTTCCCAATGCTCGAATAAATGACGGCCAGTCTGATACATCTGCAACTGCGTTAGGATCATAAGTTGAAAGGTCCTCTCCGCCAGCACGTGTATTATCCATTGTGAGACTTTGTGCAGCGGGCGAAATATTTGCCTTTTTTTGTTCACCTTCAACTGTTACTTTTAATTGCTGAGGTGAAATTTGATCAGCTACATCACTTAATTCAAATGTATACTCGCCACCGACGCTAGCAGTCAATAAGATTCGTACATCCATACGTGAAGCATCCATCGAGATCGTTAATGATCGTTCAGATTCATTCCAGTTAAAATTTGGTATTTCTTCTGATATATCATCTTCTTGAAGCATTGCTTTTTCAGCTTCTGCATCAAATGTTATCCCTTCAGGAATTAGTAATTTTAGTTCTCTTTTGATTTCTATTGATTCATTTTCTACTGAATCAGTTTCTTCACCAATCGTTGGTTGAGCTACTTCTAATTCCACTTGCCTATTAAGCTCTTCTACGCCACGTGAGTCAGAAATATCTAAATGGAAAGCTTGATTTTCACTAACCTTTTCTTCTACCAACGTAAGAGAAAGAGGCTCTTTAGCAAATAGCTTAGTCGCTGAAAAATAAACTTGTCCAAATACAGCCAAACAAAGAATTGAAACTGTAAAGATGTTGATATACATTAATCGTTTTTTTCTTGTTTTACTCATTTCATTCATTTTCCCTCCTTGTATCTTAAATTTTTAGCTATTATACGCGACCACCTCCTTTAAAAGATTCGTATCTTTATTTGAATCAAGTAGATATCCAACCGAACGAACTGTGCGTAAAATCTTTGGATCAACACCGCCTTGCTTTAGCTTATTTCTTATATGGAAAGCAACATTTGCTATACGATAGGTTTTTATAGAATTATCCAATTCTTCTTTCCCTCCCCAAACATAATCTGAAATTTCTTCATATGTAAATGCCTGATTGACTCTGCTGGCTAACAAAGACACCATTCGATACTCCAAACGTGTAAGGCTCACCTCTGACTTATTCGGTAATTTCATGCTACAATTTAAGGAGTTCAATTCGAGCTCATTGCTGGCCTTTGATTCACCTATGTTTTTTTCGTCTGTTCTGTGAATCAATTTTAATGTGTTCTCAATGATGACAAACATTTCATCATCCGATATATTTCTGCCAAGATTACCTAACACACCTAATTCAAGGTTGATTTTCTTACTGATTTCATTGTCAGTCTTGGACTTTACCCATATTGGTAAAAGTGATTGTCTTTTGATCGATAAAATCAATTCAAGGACTTGATTTTGATTTTCCTCTGAGCTGTAAATCAATACGCCGTGCATCGTATCTAATTGCGCCAATAATTGTTGTTCATCAGAAAAGTGAAAGTCACATATTTTAATAGAAGTTGGTATGAAATAGTCTTTAGTATTAAAAATTGCCAAATTATACATAATTTGATTTCTCCTTTCTTTTGTTTGTGCACAAAAAATATATTATATTCCTCTTTTTTACACAAACTAGGTTTGTCTACTTCAAGGACAAATCTAAATGACATAAAATAGCCCGCCCGCACCAAAAACTCGTCATTTTTTAATTATTATTTAATTTAAATTCATTTTTTTAATATAATTATGAGAATTATTTTTATGTTTTTTCTATAAGAGGAGAAGTTTTGGATAAAATTCGCCTTATTTTTTTTGTTATGATTCTAGAATATTATGATTTTGGAGGATTTAATATGAATGAAATAGGTTATAAATTAGTATTGGATACATCTACAAAACGAAAGATCACCATTCTAAATTTATTATTGGAGTCAGATGTGCCGATTCTGATTTCAGAGTTGGCAGAAATATGTGAAGTCTCTCAAAAAACGTTAAGAAGAGATATTCAAAACTTGAACGAGCTGTTTCCAGACTCATTGATTCAAGAAAACTCTTCATTGATTCTAAATATCTCAACTGATATGAATCCGATCTTGAGTTATATCGAAGACGAAGTGAAGAACAATATTTTGTTTTCTATTGTGGAAGATACCTTCTATGGCCGTAGCGAGACGATCGATTATTTATCCGAAAAATTTTTCATTGCAGAATCCACTCTTCGCAAATACTTATCTGTTTTAAAGGATGTTCTAGAGGATTTTGATTTAACACTGAACCTTTCACCAATCGAAATACTTGGCAATGAAGTCAATATCAGATATTTCTATTTTCATTTCTTTGAGCAAGTGGCTGAGTATAATCAACGCTCTTATCTAAAAAGTAAACACATGGACTTGTATGCGATCTTAAGAAACCTGCTGCACAATTACGGGTTTATTCTAAATGTCGATTATCATCGTTTTGTTCGCTGGATGACTGTTAGTGAACAAAGAATTCGACAGCAAAAATTAGTCTATCTCGACGCAACACTTTTAGATAAATATCGTTATAGTGAGACTTTTTTAATGCTAAAAACAGCCGCAAAAAAAGCCTTACTTCCGGATTCTTTTAATTTGATCACTGATTCAGAGATTGCTTTTGCTTTTTTGATTTCACTGGATACGATCGTTTATGATGAAAAAAGTCATTTTTTACCAACTAGCTTTTTACAAGCAACAGAAGATTTCGAGCACTTAGTCACTAAATTTTTCCAACATTCCGGTTTAAGTTATCCCTTAAACGTTGAACTAAAAGCAATCATCAAGGCCTTTCTGGTAAATGAAAAAGCATTACAGGAACTTTCTCCTTTATTTCAAAAAAATGATTCCAAATTCAAAGCCTTAATGGAAAAAAAATACCCAAAAACAATCGAAACTTGGACGACCATTCTTAAAGATAATCATGATTTCTTATATAAAGAAGATTTAGCGATCAGCTTAGCTTCCTTAACTGAAGCGAAAGTCAACCGCAGTAGTAAAATCCTTTTTGCTTTAAGTGGAACTTCTGCTGAAACGGCTTATTATAAATATTTGGCGCATAAATATGTACCGAAAACAGCGGAATTGGCTTTCGTATTCAACCAGCCGATCGACAATAATTTGATCGAACGGCTGGATATCGATGTCTGTATTTGTAATTTTCCTTTACCTTCATCGGATATTGGCTGCACCTTCTTTAAATTTTCCAGTGTACCTTTAGATAGGGAATGGGAAATTTTGGCTAAAAAGCTGACCACTATCTAAGTTATTTTATACAGCTAAAAGGGACTGGGACATAACTCTACGAGTTACGCCTCAGTCCCTTTTAAAACGAATAAACGGTGGAAGCAGAAGTAACTCCTTCGGAAATAAGCTGAAATTCACAAAAATTTGAAGAACAATTTTCGTGAATTCCCTCTTATTTCTCGGAGTTGAACACTTCTGTCCCATCCTCTTTCTGATTTTATCTATTAATTGCTATCATTCAAACGATGGATCTCTGCCAGATCCTCCTCACCAAATGGTCGATCTTTATAATAAAAGGCACGATCTCTACTATTGATTTCCCGCAACACTTTACACGGATTTCCAACAGCAACTGAATTAGCGGGGATATCTTTTGTTACAATACTACCTGCACCGATCACACTATTTTCACCGATCGTCACGCCAGGACAAATGGTTGTATTCGCTCCGATCCAACAATTATCTTCAATAGTAACCGGATCTGCATACATCAATCTTCGACGATCCGGATGAATCGGATGTCCGACCGTAGCAATCGTTACTCCTGGTCCAAACGCTACTTTATTTCCAATAGTAATTTTCCCATCATCAATAAATGTACACCCCATATTCAAATAGCACTCTTCACCTAACTGAATATTACGGCCGTAACAAAAATAAAATGGGGCCTCGATCCACGCATTGACTTTTGTTCCAAAAATGTCATCCAAAAGTTGAAAACGTTCTTCTAATTTTTCAGGTGACAGCTGGTTAAACTGCCTCATCTTCTTTTTGGCCTGCATCCGTTCCTCCGGCAGGTTTTCACAGTTATCTAAAAATAATTTTCCAGCAAGAATTCTTTCTCTCATCCTCATAAAAAACGTCCTTCCTTATGTGCCTATTCTTTAGTATGCGCTATCATTTTCATTAAATACGTGTTCCTCTACTAAAAGAAAGGAAGCAAAAGAAACCTTCTGCTCCACTTTCACTATTATTTTCAATTAGATCGTCTGCTTGACCAATGACGGATAAACGACCATCACCTGTCTTAAAAATGGGAACTCGCTGACCATTTGATCAAACTCATCTCCTGAATCAAGAAACTCAGTTGTACCTTCGATATAAAACCCCGCACCAGCACCGATCGTTCCTTGAACTTCTCTAGAAGCTAATGTTATTTTGATTTGATTATTTATCGCTAAATCTGCTTGTGTTGAATGCATGCCTGCCATTGGCAGTAAGATTCGATCATCTTCCGTCAATTTCAAATAACTATTCCACGTATTCGTCACATGCGCATCATTATTCGCCCATGTCGTCAAAGAAACGGGTCCTTCATGTGCCAAAACTTCTTTAAATTTTTCATTGAACATACCTTTTCCTCCTATTGATAGTATCGATTACTAAAAAAGACGTGTTTCTTTAAGAATAGCACAAAATTTTTAATTTAAAAGACGAACAAAAGGTAAAATAATGAATAGCTATTTTAACAAATATATAATGAATGATCTTTTCTTTAAGCAAAACAACCGCTAATTAGTATGACGCAAAAAATAGCCTTTAATATCTTCCAGCATAAAATCCTTAATTAAGGTAACTTCCTGTATTCGAGCGCCTTTTTGCAAAACCTCTTCACAAGAAATAAATGACCAGTTTTCTTCATTGCCACGATATTTAGGATTATTTGCATAGACAACTCCTGTGATCCCTGACCATATAATTGCTGAGCTACAAAGCGGACAAGGCTCAAAAGTAGAATACAGCCAGTAACCTTGAGGGAGTTTATCTACGTTTAACTTAGCACAAGCAGATCGAATCGCATTGATCTCGGCATGTGCAGTCGGATCAAGGGTTACAGTTACGGTTGTCTCGCCCTGTGCTATGATATTCATTTTTTCATCGATAATTGCTGCGGTAATCGAATGATTTGTCCATTGATTGTGGATCAACTGTGACATTATTTTTTCATTGGGATGTTCAGACACGTTTTCATCACACTCCTATACTTATTTACTGCTTATCTTTACGAATTTCTTCTGCAGCGTTCTCATGGTATGCCGTTCCCATCAAATAATAATACATATCCGTATTCTTTTCAGACTGCGGCATCTCCTCTAAGCAATATTTAGCATAGTTCTGAATGTCTTCGGTACTAACCTCTAATTTAGCTAATAATAACTCATTTAAAAATTTAACACTAAGAAGCTCCATTTCCAGCTCTCGGATTCTTTCGTCCATATCTTTCCCTCTTTTCTATGCGCTCATCTCTTCATATAGTAGTGTACCTGTTTACATTATAAAAGGATACTGACCCTCTTCATAAATTTTTTGGAATACTATAAAACAGATACGGAAAAATTCACTTATTTCATCAATATTATTCTATAATTTTAGCTTTGACTTATGCTATTCTTGATCTACAAAGGAGAATGCTATGCTAGAAAACAGACAAATCGTTTATAACTCACAACTTGAAATCGAAGCGCTAGTCTTTGACGGTATCCAGCAAAAATTTCCCAATCATTTCCATGATTACTATGTGATTGGTTATATCGAAAAAGGCAGCAGAAAATTATCTTGTAAAAATAAAGAGTATATTCTTAAAGAAGGAGACTTTATTTTCTTTAATCCATATGATAACCATGAATGTGAATCCATAGATGGTAAGCCGCTGATCTATCGAAACCTACATATCCGTCCTGAGATCATGGAAAAACATGTGCACGCACGACTATCATTAACTAAAAATCCGCTCTTCACCGTAACTGTTCCTGAAACAACGCAAGAAAATCAACTGTTTTTACAATTACACGAACGGCTGATGAATGAACGGTCAAATGATGCTTTTGAAATCGAAGAATTATTTACCTTGCTGTTGAATGATTTACTATCAAGTTATTCAAGCCTTGAAGAATCGAAACATCAGACTATTCCACACAAACTCAATGAAACAAAAGAATTCATTGAACAAAACTACGCACAAAAGCTTTCGCTTGCTGAATTGAGTGTATTAGCAGAAACGAATCAATATACATTTATTCGGCTATTTACTAAATATTTTGGTTTAACACCTTTCCAATATTTGATCACCACACGGATCAATCAAGCAAAAGAATGTCTAAAAGATGACATTTCTATCACTGAAATCGCTATAGAAACTGGTTTTAGTGATCAAAGTCATTTTACCCGAGTATTCAAAGCTCAAATCGGTATTACGCCAAAAATGTATCAAAATATTTTTAATGCTTAAAGAGAGGATGTACGCTATGACACAAGAACAAAAGTGTGTGATGCTGATCGATGAAGCATTGCCGCTAGGCTTGATTGCTAATACGACTGCTATATTAGGAGCTACTTTAGGAAAAGAGTTTCCCGATGGGATCGGCGCGGATATTTATGATAACAATGAGCAAAAACATCTGGGGATCGTGAATTATCCGATTCCTATTTTAAAATCCTCTAAAGAGGCATTGAGCGATCTTAGAGCTATCTTAAACGATGAACGCTACTCAAGTTTGACCGTGATCGGATTTTCTGATGTTGCTCAAACCTGCGGCTCTTATGAAATTTATACTGAGAATATGAGGAAAACGATTCCTGAGCAGATACATTATTACGGCTTATGCCTTCGAGGGAGCAAAAAATTAATCAATAAACTGACAGGCAGTTTGCCTTTATTACGTTAAGAATCACCCAATGGTTTTTGACTACAAGCTAATTGATTTAGTTCTACTGTTACATTTTTTACTGCTAAAAACAAAAAGAAGGCTAGCTCCCGATCTTAGTGATTTAGGGAGCTAGCCTTCCTTATTATTTTAAGAAACTATTATTTTGCATTCCGTTTATTGATCCAGTCTGTCGATACATCCATCGCAGCTCGAGTCGCATTGCTTTGATCCATTGAATTGACCATGACAAAGTCATGAATCATTCCTTGGAATCTAATTTGTGTGACATCAACACCTGCATCACGTAAGTGACGGGCGTATTCTTCTCCTTCATCTCTCAATACATCTGCCTCACCATTTAAAATCATTGCAGCAGGTAGTCCTTCAAGGTCTTCTTTCGTTGCTTGTAATGGAGAAATCGTTTTGATCGTAGCATCTTGTCCTTCTGGAAGATAATTGTCCCAGAACCATTTCATTCCATCTTTTGCCAAGAAATAATTTTCAGCAAATTGATTGTATGAGCCTGAATCAAACGAATGATTTGTCACTGGATAATACAATAATTGTTGGCTGATTTTAGGACCTTTCCGGTCTTTTGCCAGCATAGTCAAAACTGTCGCCATATTACCGCCGACACTATCGCCTGCAATCGTCAATCGACTCGTATCATATTCATCTTTAGCGTCGTCTACTAGTTTCAATAATGTTGCATAACATTGCTCGATCGCTACTGGATATTTTGCTTCTGGAGAACGATCATATTCTGGAACGAACACAATAGAATTCGTCCGAACAGCTAATTCCCGAACTAATTTATCATGTGTATGAGCGCTGCCTAATACCCAACCCGCACCATGGACATAAAGAATCACTGGAAGTTTTTCTTTTGCCTCTTTTGGTTTTACAGTACGTACATTGATCGTCCCATGATCGCCTAGATTCCATTGCTGATCATCGATGTCAGCTTCAAGTTTTTCCACCGGCGAGCTTTGGACCTCTTCAAGTAAATCACGTGCGTCATTAACTGGGAGCTGATAGATAAATGGTTCTTTTGCATTCGCTTCACTAAATTCAAGTGCTGATTGTTCTAAAGAAATTCTGTTTACCATATGGCTACCTTCTTTCCACTGTTATACCTTCATCTTAAGCCCATATCATAACTAGTTCAAATAGTACGCTTTATAAAAAATGCAGACAGAACTAAATAGAATTCTGTCTGCATTTTTTAAACTATTTCGCTAAATAAACCATAGCCATTTCCTTGTATATATCGATCATTTCCAAATAATTATCGACATCCACATATTCATCGACTTGATGAGGCGTTTCATTGCCCGGACCAAAAATAATCACAGGAAAATCTTGTTTGCCCTTGGTAAATTCTGCCGCATCTGTCGTTCCAGATACACCGACCATCGGAATATCTACATTTACTTGTTTCTTAGCTACTTGTTGAGCAATTTTAGCGATATCAGAATTTTTTTCACTTTTCACCGAAATTTTATTTGCTTCAATCGTTAGCGTTAACTGATAATTTTCTTTTTGATTCAACTCATCGATCAACTCATTCATTTTTTGGATAACTAAATCATTATCGTACCCTGGAATCGTTCTGATATTTCCTTCTAAACTTGCTTCACTTGGAATACTATTGATTTGTTCTCCACCGGAAATCATCGTCACATTGTAAATAAACTCACCTAAGACTTCATCCGTATGGACTTCACTACGGAATAATTTATTGGCTCTTGTGTAGAAATCATTCAAATGATCGATCGCATTCACACCTAATTGCGGCATAGAGCTGTGCGCATTTTTCCCTAGAGAAGAAACCTTAAAGTTGATCGATCCTTTATGTGCATAAACAATCCCTTCATATCCTGATGGTTCGCCGATGACCATTGATGTTACATCATCCACATAGCCCTCTTTTGTCAGCTGTTCAGCTCCCAGTTCACCAACTTCTTCCCCAACTGTGGCCAATAACCGTAAACGCCCATCAAAATCAGCTTCTTCTTCTTTCAACTCGATCATAGCAATTGCCATAGCTGCCAAACCGCTCTTCATATCACAAGTGCCGCGGCCAAACATTTTCCCTTCACGAATCTCTGGTTTAAACGGATCTGACGTCCAATCTGCAGCATTTCCAGCTGAAACAACGTCCATATGTCCGGAAAAAGCCAAGACCTTCTCACTTTTTTGATTGCCGATTTCAACAATCAAATTATCGCGATCCTTAGCATATTCTAAAAAGGAAGAATCGATCCCATGCTTTTTAAATAGCTTGCTTAAATACTCTGCGACTTCCTTTTCATTACCATTGACTGATTTGATTGCAACAAGGTCTTCCAAAATTTGAATTTTTTCTTGTTTTTCCATTGTGTATGCCCTCTTTCGTTAGATACATCCAAGATTCTTCGTTGTGTGTGGAAAAAGGTTGGATATTCCGATTTACATCTCAACTATACACCTATTTGAAGGTTTTGTTAAATCAAAAAAAGGCTTTACTAAGTACCCTTTGTACTTAAGTAAAACCAAGTTTCAGCCTATTTTTCTTCGTTAAAATAATTTCCTGGAACAACATTGATCGTTTTCGTTTGAGTATCGACATCTTTCACATACAACAATGAAGTGTAATCTTCGATCGCACGCTGACCGTTAAATTTCGATTCTGCAAAAACAGTGATTCCTACAAGCTCTGCTTCAAACTCTTCGATCAAGCTCTTCATTCCGTTGACCGTTCCGCCGCCTTTCATGAAATCATCTACGACTAAGACTCTAGAACCGCGTTTCAAACTGCGTTTTGATAGTTCCATTTTTTCGATCCGTTCAGATGAACCAGAAACATAATTCACACTAACTGTTGATCCTTCAGTGATCTTTGAATCACGACGCACGATCACAAAAGGCACATTTAAATAGTAAGAAACTGCTTGAGCGATCGGTACACCTTTAGTCGCTACAGTCATTACTGCATCCACCTGCTCATCTAAATACTTAGAAGCAATGATTCGTCCAACTTGACGCAACAATTCCGGCTGCCCCAATAAATCAGAAAGATACACGTAGCCTCCTGGCAGCAAACGATCTTGTTCTGATAGGCGGTCACACAAAGATAAAACCAATTCCTTAGACTCTTCAAATGGGATTTCAGGAATAAACTGAACGCCTCCAGCAGCTCCTGGAATCGTTTCAAGAATCCCTGTTCCACGCTCTTTAAATGTTTTTTTGATAATTGCCAAATCTTCACTGATCGATGATTTTGCTGATTTATAGCGCTGCGCAAAATAAGTCAACGAAACCAATGTGTGGGGATGCTCTAACAAATACTGCGTCATATCGATCAAACGCTCACTTCTCCGAATTTTCAAATCCGTCACTCCTTTTTCTTTTTATAGATCTATTCGTCATGCTCTTTATGAGTATACCTGCTTAAAATTTAATGGTACGTCCTTTCAATCTATCGTTCCCTATTATAAGGTGTTTGATGAAAAAATTCGAGCATTTTTTGAAAAAAATGAAAAATAGTTCGCAATTTAGAAAACAAAAAAGAAGATAGGAGAAAAAACTTTCGTTTTTCCTCCTATGCTCACTAAAATAATCAGTAATTAACCTCGACTCATTTTCTTATTTCGCTGCATCGTAACGATGACTTTTTTAAATACACTGACCAGAATAAACAATCCGATAAAAATCAATGTGATGCTGGCACTTGGCGGTGTCTCTAAATAATAAGAGCCCGTCAATCCTGTTAGCATGCCAATCAATCCCATGATCACACTAATAATGATCACTGTATTAAACCCTTTACCGATCCGCATACCGATCGCAGCCGGCAAAACCATGATCGCCGAAATCAATAATGCTCCAGCAATTGGAATCATCACCGCAATCGCAATTCCTGTGATCACGTTGAACAACATAGACATCCAATGGATCGGCAAACCATCTACATGTGCCGTGTCTTCATCAAATGTCAGTACATACATTGGTCGTTTGAATAAACAAAATAAGACCACTAAAACAACAAATAAAACGGCTAAAATCACGACCTGCTGCCAAGTGATCGTTACGATCGAACCAAATAAATAGGACTGGATACTTGCCGCAGAATTCCCTCCACTTAAATTCATCAGTACTAACGCTAATGCTAGACCGCCTGACATCAAAATAGCAATCGAAATTTCAGAATATGTGCTATAGATCATCCGTAGATATTCCAAAATCACTGCTGCAATGATCACGACCACCAGCGTCATGATATCCGGATTCCAATTTAGAAAGAACCCTAAAGCAACACCCGCTAATGATACATGAGATAGTGTATCTGCCATCAAAGATTGTCTTCTGATGACTAGAAAAACACCTAGCATTGGGGCAATCACTGAAATAAAGGTTGCCGCTAAAAAGGCTTTTCTCATGAACTCATATGAAAGCATCTCCAAATTTGTTCAACTCCTTATTGTACAAGGCTTTCTAAGCCTTTTATTTTGCGTGAGAACATTCGTGAGAACAATAACTCACAGTTTATTTCTTTACGATTAAACTTTACAAATCGTAATCGTTACACTTATGACGCAAGATATACTTTAGCAGAATAAAAAATACTAGTCAAGGATAAATTAATTTTAATTTACTTGATCTAGTTTTTTCACAAGTTCTATATCCTGATTCGGATATAAATGAGAGTATGTTCCCAAAGTCATTTCTATGTTAGCATGTCCTAATCTTTCCTGTATCATCTTAGGATTCTCACCTAGATAAACCAACAAACTTGCATGAGAATGTCTAAGGTCATGCACGCTAATATAGGGTAATTCCAATTTTTCTTGTAGAGTTCTAAACTTTTTCCATATCCAGCCTTGATCCAAAAATGTACCATCATGACTAAATACCAACTCAATACCTCCAACTTTTGATTGATAATCTTTCCATATTCCAAGTAACTTTAACGTTTTACTATCTACATACAATTCTCTCTCACTACTTTTTGTTTTAGGTGACGACATGTATTGTTCATTTTTATGTTTAGCTACATTCCCCAAAGTGTATTCAACTTTTAGTTTTCCATTCTCTAAGTCCATATTTTCCCAAAGCAGTGTAGCACTTTCTCCAAACCTTAAACCTGTAAAAAATAGAAATCTAAAATATAAGTAGTGAAAAAAATCATAGTATTCAGCATAAGCCAAATTCTTTTTTCCCATAACTTTACTTTCAAGTTCTGGTGTAAATATTTTTCTTTCAAAATCTTGAAAATCACTAACCGTCCAGAACTTAATTTTTTTTGGATTGTTTCTAACTCTTCCGACTTCACGAAATGGATTCTCTTGCACTAAATCAAAAACTTTCGCTCTATCCCAGATCATACCGCCTAATGAAAACAGCAAATTTATATAGCTGCCACTCAAATTTTCAGATACTAGCTGACTTTGAAACAACTGTACTTCCAACTTAGTAACTTCTCTAAGGTTTTTATCATTAAATATAGAAAAACGTTCTTTTAAATATAGTACCCTTCTGTTGTAAGTGTTCGGTTTAACTTGTGATTGATACCACGGCAAAAATACAGTATCGGTAAATTCCTTAAAAGTCATATTCTCACTCATTTGTGCTTCTACATCTTCTTGCTGAAATTCCCACAAAAGCATAAACTCCATATATGCTTTCTTTGCTTCTCGTTCCGTCTTAAACCCCCTCTTAGTTTTTGTTCTTCTTTTTCCAGTAATAGGATCAGTACCTAAACTTGCTTTAAAATACCAACCATTATTATCTTTATAAACATTTGATTTTCTAGCCATAGAATCAAACCTCTTTTCCTGTTTCAAACTCAAAACCAAGCATTTCCTCAACAATCCAACGTGGTACACGTCCTACTCTGGAACCTAGATAAAAAGAGCATCCTCTTTTAGCCATTTCTTGTTTTGCTGATTTTATGATTGATCGAGCCTGATATTCACAGTATCCTTTAGCCATCAAATCTTGTTTTGTACATGTTTCTACCATTATACTCCCTCCATATAAAACAAAAAAGGTATCGCAATTAAGCAATACCTTTCTTTCCTTATTCTATAAAATTTCCATCGTTGAAATAATCCTCACAAAATTCATCTATTTTAGGTTTTTTACTAATAGTAAAGGTATACGAAAATTTTTAGCTATTTTTTGCTAAAGATTTCCGTATACCTAATCAATTAATATCATAAATAGGTGAGTTTAGTCCATCATCTTCCCTAAATTTATTTATATTACTTATTATCAATTCCTTGTTCATTTTTTCAATTTCTCTAATTGATGTTTCTAATTTTTCAGGAATTAAGCTTGCAACATCTTCTAATTCACTGCCTAAGTGAATCGCTGAACCTAATTCAGGAAACTTAGCTTCTAATTTTTCTATATTAAAAGGCTGATACAACAATGCCATCGCATCATCATAGTTTAATATTCCTTCCTGAATGCATTTCAATAGTCCTAAAGAGACAATAGACAAATATATTTCAGTTGTATTTTGATCTTCTAAATTAATTACCATCCTGTACTCCACTTTCCTTTCACTTTTACGTTAAACACTCTACCAGATTTACTTTCAAAATAATGAATGGATATTCTCTTTCCTGATTTATCGTAACCATTTTTATATACCTTTTTCCATTCTCCAGCTTCAACTCGCCTTAATCCATCTAAGATTGACCCATTATTTACTTTAACTTTTTTTGTACCATTTTTTACTCCAGTAAACCCTTCTGGATATTGTGGCGCATCTTTTATTCCATTATACGTATTTTTGACTTCAAAATTACTATAGTTATCACCACTCATAATATTTTGGATACTCATACCACCGACAGCCGTTGCATGCGCCCAAACACCTAATGTATTTGCTCCCACTGCTGGAATTGCACCTAGACTAGCCCCACCAGTTGCAGGTGCGGTTACAAGACTACCAGCCGTACCACCAAATAACCACATAGCACCACCGACGTATTCCGCTCCAGCCTGAAATACACCTAATAAGTTTCCTACAAACACACCTTCATTATATCCTTTATGCTGTTGCAGGGAGTCTTTTACATCTCTTTCTCCAAAAAGACCATCCAACAACGCTTTTACACCATTGTTTTCTAATACCTGATAACTTGCTCCAGCTAGAAAAGATTTTAATGATTTTAAATCATCTTTTGCGATTTCAACTGCTAATTCATTCGTTGCATCTTTATCTAGTTTACCGTTTCTATAGACTTCATAAAATGTTTCGCCATTTTGAAGCGTTACTTTTTTCACTTCTAAATTATCTGCATGTCGTTCTTCATACTCTGCCCATTTCGCAGAGATCGTATTTTTCCACGAAAGATTTTTCGGCACTATAAACGTTCCTGTTGCCCCATTCCAAGCGGTATTAGCTTGCGCCAATCCTTGATTGACCGCTTGCTGTAAACTAGCGATTTCAGAAAAGATAGAAGGAGAACTTCCATTAAATGCCAACAATTTTTGTAGCTGTTCTTCTAGTTTTTGTTTTGTCGCACTATACATGCCGATCAACGCTGCATTTCCTAATAACTGAAATGCTTTGGTTGCATCTGGTGTTTTGGACGAATGTAATTCTCTACGAATATTTTCCGCCTGACTCAATAATTGATCTGCTTTACGAATATTTTCTTCCAATTCTGATTGTTTCAGATCGCCACTATCCACTTGAGAAATATATTCTTCTGGAAATTTCTTAACGGCTTGTTCAACAGCTTCCGATAATAATATACCCCCTTGTGCCAAAGGATATAACACCGTATTAAAATAAGCTTTAGCCGAATCATAAGCTTTCCCCGTCAAGAAAGGACTTGCGACCACAAAATCAGTGATTGCTTTTTGTAATGCTTGATACCCTTCTGTTTGCGCCTTACACATTGAAGACACGCTAGAAGCTTGACTTTGAGACGATGAAACATACATATCAATACTCATTCGTATCCTCCTCTACTAATAATTTTCTTTTTTCATAATTGATATCCTCTAGTAGGTCTACTATTCTCTTCTTTTGATCATGGAGTTCTGTTTCATCTATTTCTAAATGTTCTAATATTCTCCTTGATTCTTGAGAATATTCATCCATCAAAGATTGATAAAATGTACTTTGCTCGTTTTTATGGAATAGATAGCATAAATTATCTAAAAAATAACGTGCTTCATGAAAATGTTGTTCATAGCTTTCTTTTATCCGCTTTACTTGTTTTTCTTCTTTCTCAATTGTTTCTTCTATTACATACAGTTCTTTTTCTTCTTTTTGAAGTACTTCTAATTGCTTCATTTACCCAGACCCCCGAAAGACTGCTCCATTGTATGCGCTACTTTTTGATCCAGTGCCTCAAACTCTTTTGCTACGCTTTGAAGATTACTGGAAGCTTGAAAAACTGCTTGTGCAATTTTTGTAGCTGTTTCTTGAGCTGTTGTGATTGCTTCTTGTGCATTTGTATTACCTGCCACGGTCGTTTGAGTATCTTTAGTAATCGAAGCTGATTGAATCAATTTATCTGTTGCACCCTTTAATGCAGTAGCTTTTTGACTAGCCCCAGCCAAATCACTTTGTATTGTCATGAATTATTCACCCTCTTATAGATATTTCATACAACAATAATATCATGACGACATTTTTTTGGATAGATACTATTTACTTGACGTACTAATTATGTATAAAATAACCTTCCTTTAACAAAGAAAGGCTATTCTGTTAATATTACTTTTTTACTTCATTTGGCTTCCTAAAAATTCCACATGATCGATCAACCAATTTCCACTAATTTTTTTTAAATTAATTCGATAGGTTGAGGTTGTCGTTGTTTGAACTTGATTCATAATAGTTGTGACTTCCACACTATTTAGAGATACCAGTTCATTTTCTTTTTCATTGGCATAATACGATTCATGACTTACAAGATAAGATTTTGCTGGAAAATCTTTATCATAGACACCTAGCTTTAACTCTTCACTACAAGCTTTTGTTAACATTGGCACACTAAATGCTTCACGAGTTTCTAAATCTTTATACGTGAAGTAGGCTTCTAAAAACTGTTCATTGAATACTTGACCATCATTTTTTTGCTTTTCTTCCTGAACTTCTGGTAGTTCTTCAATAATCGATTCTTTTTCCTTCACTTTCTTTTCTAACTGACTGATTGTTTGCTCCTGTTTTACCACTTGCTTTTTTAAGTCTTGCGCTGTTGATCGTTGATAAAACAAAACACCACAAACAAGCACTAGCCCCATACCGATAATCATATTTTTTACATTCACCTTTTTTCCTCCTAATCTGCAAAGCGCCATACAACTGCACGCCAACCACTAGGCGCACTATTCGTGATTCCCTTTCGTTGTCCGACTAAACCAGAGCCACCGGGATTATTACTTTCTACTATATTAATAGTGCCGTCTTTATTGACCGATTCAACCAACATAGTATGAACGCCTGTATCAAATAAATCTGGATTTCCTAAATTTTCATATTGAATGACATCTCCAGATTTTGCTTGATTCCAAGCCACTTCTTTTGCGCCCGATTGAAGATAACCAGTTCTAACACCTCCCGGAATAAACGTTCCAGCCTTTGCACCATTGATCCATCCTTGAACAGCTACAATACATTCACCACGTCCACCCCAGCCAGTAGGAAATGACTGTCCGACATCTTTTAAGGCTAATTCAACCGCTTTTTTCTTCCAGCCAGTCGCACTATTTGTTCCACTACCACTGCCGTTACTATTTAACGTTAAATATTGTTGAACCAATAACACATAAAAGAAATTTCCACCATTTAAATACAAATAGCCTCCATTATAAGGGATTGCCACAGGGTTAGGGTACGAATACCTCGTACCTGTTGAATTTCCCAACGAAGGCGCAACAACGGTCAAACTGTATTTATCCGCTAATTCTGTACTATGCTTATGTCCATTATTAGAAACATAATTATTGTAATTGCGCCCAAAGTTATAAGAAGCAACCGCCGTCCACTTATCATTGCCTAATGTTTTAGCATCTTCAATACAGCCTTTATAATGCTTCACACCTTGTGCAATACTAGGTTCTACATCTAATGTATTGACTGGTAGCCCCATACTTTCACTACTTTGCATCACATCACGCCCACGACCACCAGTTTCAACCATCATAATCGCAAGTAATGTATCTACTTCATTCGGAATCCCTTCTAGTTTTGCATACTTTTCAACCATTGGACGGTGAAGCAACACCTCTGGTGACAAATTAATAGAGCCTGTCGATTCATCACTAGCCTGATATTCTTTTTCACTCCCACCACCCAACAATGAAAGTAGAGGTAAGCTAAAAAAACTTACCACTACAAACAAGCCAATCACTTTTCTTTTTATCGTTTTACGCATACAGTTGTTCACCCTCATCTATCGAATCCCCACGTAAACCAGACAATTCACGATCTAAGCTTTCAAAATATGCTTCGTCTACAATCCGTAAATCTGGTATTGATTGATTGTAAGACACATGATCTTTATACTCATTCATTGCTGGTGGTTCTTCTTGATAAGAAGAAATTGGATCAAACGATTCATTTTCTTGTTCATAAGAATACACGCCAGATTGCGCCATTCGTTTTTGAAGTTCTTCTTCATCTTCATTATCTAGTACAATACTTGCGTAAGGATTATGTTGATTTGCTCTAAGACGGCTTCTTACATCCTCATCATCTTCGGGCATTAAATGTGACGGTATAGACGAATAAGGCGTTCCACTTTGAGGAATCACAACACTATCCATATCATTAGAAAGTTCCGATAGGTTCGTTGTTGCTTGATCTGATCCATCCATTGAGATACTATCCCAAGTTGACGTTTCCGATTGAGACATGTGGTTCATTCCTGATAATTCATTCGGTGATTGTTCATGATAAATACGATCTGTTGACAAATTATCTACTGTACTATTTAAAATCGCATCATCTCTTGCCCCAACATGCTCATAATCACTATAATTTCTCGGAATAGTTCCTGATGGTTCCAATTCATCCGGTATTTCATCAATACCAGTTCGTTGAGTCCGCTTGCTTTTTCGTCCATTTTTAAAGAAATCCGCTTCATTAGAAAAGTCTTTCGTAGAACCTAGCTCACTAACACTAACCTTATTTCCTTTCGCTAAATTCATAATGGTATTCCGTTTTCGCCAAATAATAAGTAATGCCCCAGCTTTTAGTACAAAACTGAGTAAAAACGAATCTAAATTTGCGCCACCAAAGAAACGATCCACTAAATCAAACAATAGAAAGACTAAACCAAAGCCTAAGCCTAACAATCCTTTGAAAAAGAAAATCCCAACTAACAAGGCACCGCCATTTTTTGCGACATCTTCTTTGTCTGGAAATAAGGAAATACCCAACAGAATTGGAAACACTAAGATCAATAACAATGCCAGCAACTGCAATAACGGATTCAAAATGGAAATCACTAAGACCACCGCACCTAAGACAATGACATTCACAAGGGTTGTTAAGCCAATAAAGAATTTTTCATGAAAGCTATCTGAACTCATATAATAATTATTTTCGCTCGATTCTTTGATCGCTTTCTCTATTTTTTCATTTTTAGCTTTCTTATCTTCTCCTTTGACAACTAAAAACTCTTTATACTTATCAGCTTTAATATCTGTTTTACCAAAATTAATCAACGCCCACGGTTTTAACACGGTCATTGTATAAAAACTATTTCGTATCGAATCTGTACTTGTTTGTTTGCCTTCACCGCCAAGCTCCTTATACAACGAATTGTTCAATTCTGAAATATCAGGTGAAACCACTGCTGTTAAATCGGCTTGTAGTTGACCACTAATAGCGTTAAAATCTTTAATCGTTTGACCACCATTAGAGAAAAAGCCGTTCCCAAACCCTAAGATAACAAAAAAGATAAATAGACGGACAAACGCACGTCCGCCACTTTTAAAGTAGTAATCTTTCACCACATACATAATGACCATTGCAAAGAAAAACAGCCCAAACATATTGAAAAATTGATTCCAAATGCTTTGCGCTGTTGTTAAAATACTATCCACACTTTCACTTAGTAGATTGAGCGTATATAATTTTTCAATCGCTGTATCGACCATGTTTGCGAGCATTTTTGCTAAAGAAAAAGGAATAGTTAACACAGAATGTAACATGCCCATTCCTTTTTCATCTAAGCCAAACCCCCAAAACGAGCCTTCAAAAGAAAATAGACTTTGTATGGATTTATCATCAAAAAATTCACGTAATATCAACAAATATCCTCCTTTCTTTTTTAAGCAGCGAACATTTCTTCTGATCGACCTGTTGTTGTTTCTTCAACTGTTTTGAACATTTCAATTAATTCTTCAAACGGACAATACACTAGAATACGATTCACACGACCGTACAAATCTTTATACAGACAATGTCTTGCTGGCATAGTGGCTAACCAGTCTAAGTTATCCTCATTCACTTCTAAGCCCATATGTTCTAAAATCAGCTCTCGTTCATCTGTTTTATCAAACGCAAAAATACGACCGAAGTTTCCGCTCTCATCATCCGTATTGACATCACGAATCGATTGTGTAATTAAAATTAATTGATTATTTTGTGATCGACCGACTTTTCGCATATCGGCTACAACATCTGATCCCCCGCGAGCAACCGTGAATATCCACGCTTCATCAAAGGCAACATACGTGTGTTCCGCATAGTCACGCTTTCCGAATTGTTCACAGAACTTCCCTAAAGGCAACATCAATGCAATATTTTTCTTTTGTACTGCTGAATAACTTCTGGGATCATCCGTTGCTTTCGGCAATTTTAATCCAGCAATTTCTAAAATCGTTACCTTATTTGTTAAATTCAACCCTTCTGTATCACCATAAGAAAATGCTAACTGTAATGTACTGCCTTCTACAATTTCAAATAAAGCATTACCACTTTTCTTCACTTCTTCATTATTCGATTGCTTCATTCGTGTAATGACATGCATTAGACCTACTTTTTCACCCGCTTCACGCTCTGCAATCACTTTTTTCACATTCCGCAACATTTCCACACGTGCATCCTCTTTATCTGAAAAGTCATAGATTTGTTCAAAAATAGATTCTGCTGTATCTTTTGCATCTGCACCAGTTAAGAAACAAATAGGATCAAGTACGCCCCAATTTTCTTTTTTATCTGGATCAAGCGTGACAAAGTGGTACTCTTTCAAATAGGAAATAAACAATGGATATTTTTTCTGATACTTTTTATTATTTATCACTCGCATGATCCATTTTTTGTACTCGGACTTAGGATCAACATATAATCCCCGACCTTTCATGTAACTACTCAATACAAATAAGAATTTCGCAAGAAATGATTTACCGCCCCCTGTCGGTCCAGTAATCGCAATATGCGGACTATCAGACACTTTCCCTAATACTTGTTCACTAGCTAAAAACGGATTGTACAACACACGTTTTCGGCATGCCTTCGCTATTTCCTCTACTCGTTTGCCATTCACGTTTGACAGATTGCTTACACACCCAATTGGAAAACCGATATTATCCCCTACTCGATTATCTAAGCCGATCATCATTTCTGACAACCCTTCAACGGTTGTATAGTGTAGCCAATCTTTCGTATTAAACAACGGTTCGGCTGGTAAATATTTATGAAATAGCTTCATTTGATCGGCTGTTCCATTGACGACTTCCACTTTGGCAGAATCAATTAAATTAATAACGGCTGACGATCGCTTTTGACATTCACTAGGTGTGTCACCAAAAACCGCAAAACAGGCAATCCATTTTAAAATAGGTGTTTTATTGTCTATTTTTTCTTCTAAATCACGCAACATAAAGCGATTTAACTTGCCTTTTTTACTTTCCTGATCGCCCCCCTCATAAGATTCACGAGCCACATTTTTTAATTTTCGATTGGAACGTTCTTTCTTATTTTCAATACCGCCACCGCCTTTTAACGGTTCAAAATGCCCCTTTAAATGAAATTCAACTGGAAATGGTAATTCTTGTGATAACTGAACCACATGATTTTTTCTTAAATTTGGTTTGAATTTTGCGATAGGTAAGAACGAAACATACTTTAAGCCTGCTTTTGAACGCATTTCAATAATTCCAGCGTGTTCATTTGGATCAAGGACAGTATCAGTAATGCTATAGTTACTTGATAGTTCACTCGTTACACTCATAGATTCTTTCGTCCCTCGTATGTAATGGTAATTGTAAAAATGAGCCATTTCATCACCTGACACACGAGAAGCATTGACCATACCCATATGTTGAAATAAGACTTCCTCGGTTACTGCATACCGCTCTAAAAACTCTTTATCAATCGCTAGTTGATAGCCACTGCTAGACAAAACTTTAGCGATTGCCCCTTCACAGACTTCTTGTACCTTGCCTTTTAATGTACGAGCTGAACCCACACCATTAATTCGCACACCAATATAATAATTTTCGGTTGTTAATTGCTTCAGTTCTTTTTCGATCATCGCAATGGAGCGTTCTTCCATGTTTTTTGCTAAATCAAAGAATTGTGGATCATATTCTCTTGAAAATTCTTCAAACCGCTTCTCTATATTCATAGAAAATGGATTAATTTGAATATCAATGTCTTTATACTTTGATAGACCAGCAAAAAATTGTTCTTGCTTTCGTTTGTAGTCCTCTTGCTTATTGACATTTCTTGAACTCATATCCGTTAATGGTACTTTATAATACGCCCACACATCATTTGTTTTTGTTATCAGCAAATTTTTATAAATTTTACCTAATGAACTTTGTAATTTCAAAATATCCCTCCCTTAAAAAATAAAAAAGTAGCTCAATAATTACTTGAGTTACTTTTTCTGATTCATTCGTGTTAAATTGATCCAAACACTCGATTCACTTTGCGTTTCTTTTATTCGCTGATAATAACGATCAGTAAAATCTAATTTATCAGCTACTTTTCTAAAACGATCTACTTTTTGTAATTCATCATGAATACGAATCATTGGAAAATACTGCATAGGTGGCAATTCTTCTTCAATCATAAAATCACTCACTTTTTCTTGTTCGTACACACATTTTTCATGATTGATTTTTACTTTTTCATCCTGATAGAATGACCACTTCGGCAACTGCCATTCCCACAAATACACCGCATAATCATAAACAAATTTAAACGGTGTCTTTCCTTCTGGTTCATATCGATTAAGAATCGTCATTAGCCCATAACTACAAACACCTGTAAAAAGAATCGTAAAACGGTTCAATCCAAACGCTACTTTCCAAAAAAACAACCCCAATACTGCACAAGAAGCGATCACAACGACAATATCTTGTGAAGCATACGCACGACTTAATTTAAACTTTTTTGTTAATTCTCGTACCATCGTTGGTGCATTAAAAGGTTCACGATAATCAAATATATATTTCTCTTGTTTTCCTTTCATCCTATTCTCCTTTACAAATGATTGCGTACGCTGGAGCGACCGATATATATTTCCGTATCTCTCCAGACGTATTCATGCTACCCACCAAAAATAGAACTAAACAGGTCATTCCCTTTGTTCAATACAGTTTCTGGAGAACTAGCAAACCAAAATAGGAACATTGCAACCACAACTGTAATCACCATTTTTGCTGGTGATCCTTGTTGCCATTCTTTAACCGCTTGAACAACTGCCAATACACCAATAATACTACCTACCCAACTTAGCACCTGATTTGTAAATGAAGATAGATTAATCGCTCCCTCTGCAAATACAGGATTATAGCTAAATAAAAATAACAACATCACATATGATCCTACAATAATTCGTTGTTGCCATACTCTTTTTTTCATCTGTTTCTTTACTGATAAATCAGTCATTCACAATCCCTCCAATATAATGTGTCATTTTCTCAACAAAAAATGTCTTTTCTTTTTTACTGATTAATAAGCTCATTTGTTCTTTGTGTACTTCTTTTGATTCTTGATCTCTTAAATAAACGGTCACATACACAACATAATTTTTATCTTTCGCTTTAACATCCGTTTTAAAGTCTGATACTTCATATCCTTTCAATGCTTCTGGCTTTGCCATAAGATATCTCATATCTTTTATGTTGCCTTCACAATACTTATCTAAAAATTCACCAACAAATTTTTCTACTTTTTCACTATCAGCTAATTTTACGGTATCAAGATTTTTTTCTTGTTCCAATGGATCAACTTTACCCTTTGTTAGTTCGATTTCATCCGTATAGTAAGGGAAACCAACTACTTTAAATCGCCCCTCATATTCTTTAAATGGAATATTCACCAACATTGATTTTTCAGTGGTCACATTTTCTAAATATTTTTCTTTCACTTTCTTTTTGTCTTTAGTAACTTCACGCTCTTTTTCAACTGGATTCGTCACTTCAACGGTTGTACGATAGACCGCTACTAAGAAATCTTGTTCTTTTTTCAAATCATACAATTCTTTTTTCACTAGCTTTTGCGTAGTATTGGTTCGTACCGTATCGCTCAAATCAACTGACATCATGCTTGATAATGTTTTTTGTCGTTCCTTAAAGGCTTTTTCTTCTTTTGGTACTGTTAAATACTCATTAACAAAAGGATCAAGCCAACGCTGATATAACGGAGAACCAGACACGCTCTGCCCTTCTAGTTGTCCTTTTGCTTTATCAATCATAGCAACCGTCTCTTTTCTGATTACCTTTGCTTTATTAAGAGCTTGTTGCGACTTTAGATAGCTAAATGGTACTAATAACACTAAAAAGAATAATACTGACCATACCAACACTCGTGCAGTGCGAGGTTTCATTTCTTTTTTTGTTTGCATTGGTTTATGTTTTTCTAATTTTATTCGCTTAAAAAATGTCACTTAGTCACTCCCTTTCCTGTTTCTACCGACAATAATTGACACAATTTCTGATAACTAAACAAATACACTCGGTACACCCCATAAAAAAAAGAACCCAGCAATAACAACACGGCTGAATACTTAAACGAAACAACGAACAATACAATAAATAAGCTTGTCGCAATCACAACGATTTTACGGAATAACTTTGTCATATAAAAACCTCCTTTTTTCAATGTTGACATGGATTTATTTCATTACTTTCATGATTCATCACCTTCTTTCTACTCAACTTCTTTTTTGAACATAATTGATTGTTTCTCAAAAGTTTTCAAAAAAGTTAACTTCGTTACTCTGTCAGCGTATGTCCGTCTATTCACTTTATAACCTGATGGTGAAAAACCTTCTTTGTAAAAATAATAGAAATAGCTACTATACATCTTTTCGCCTGTTGGTGTTCGTGTATATCGTCCTTCCACGAACACACTCGTTATTGCAGATAATGCGTATTCCGCACTAAATTCTTTTTTCACATTGAAAGGAATATCACTTAGTCCAACGTTTTCCAAAATGAACTTCTTATGTTCTTCAAAATGAACAATATCTTCATCATCAATCGGTGTTTCAATGACTGTAAAACGATAATCTTCTAACATTTCAACGACAGGTTTATGATGATATTTTTTATAAAATTCACTTTTTGGCTTTAGAATTGGCATTATTCTGTTACCGTTCATACTTATTTTTCCCTTTCACATAGTCTTTATAGTAATAAGAGAAGCTGTCCATAAAATCAGTTGCTAATTTCTCCAATCCTCGATTGACCGCTGTTATGGATCGACTAATGATTAGTTCTTCATAGCCTTCTGGGTAATCATCATGTTTCCTGAAATAATCTCTAGCAAGCTTTTTTTCTCGATCTAAAATATAGGTATAACCGCCTTCTACAAAAACTTCCCGTTTCATTTCTTTCATTCTTTTTACTTGATCCACATGAGACAGAATAAAATGTTCCTCATCAATGACTTGCGCCGAACGTTTGAATAAATGTGATCGTTTCAAAAAGTTTACTTTTACTTGTTCCAACAAACTATCTTCATCTGGCGCACGCCCATGTTGTTTTACAAAGGTGTCAAAGAATAACTCACTAGATTTCTTTTCTAGTTCCAACAACGATTCTTCACGAGCAGATAGCTTATTGGCATCACCTACTAATAAAATTCGCTTAAACGATTGGATGTATTGTTTCACAAAATAATCTCTGTCTAATTCTTCTGTTAAAAAACGAACCATCAAAATAACCTCTCTTTCTAAAAGAAAAAAGCAGCCATTCGATCATGACCACTTCCTTCTGTATTTTTTAATCTTTTGTTTCAACCAATTCATTATTGACAATTTCCCATTCAAACCATTCAGAAAAATCTTGTTTAAATCCATTTTGGCTATATTTTTCTTGTAGTAAATATTCTTCATGGTCATTGGCATCTAAATAAGTTGGCTTATCCTTTGGACGAGCGTATACGCCAATCCACGTTGCATAATCACCTTCAAAATAACTATCAGGTACAAAATCTTTTGCTAATAATAATTTTCTTGCTTTTGCTTCCAGTTCTTTTTTATTTTTAGGTGAATAATATTTATACTCTTCAAATAAACTATGAAAATCAGAAACCCTTTTTGAAAATATGATTTCATTGGTAAAATATTCTTCCCAAATACCTTTATCTTTTTGTTGAATAAATTTTTCATAAACAGAAAATAAAACATTAAAATTTCTTCTCTCTTTATCCCGCTGTTCTATATTCGTAAAACACTCCTTGAAGTATTTTTTCAGCATAGGAATTGTTAATGTATCATTTTCATCTAAACGCTTAATTTCCTCAGTTGTTTTCACCAACAAATCAGTAGATTCTCTCAGTATTTCCGTACTCTTACGAACCTCTTTAGTAAATCTTAAAGCCGATTCCTTGCTCAAAATCTTACCTCCTATCATTTAAAAAGCATATTCTTCTTCTAAATCGAACTCTTGGCTCATGTACTCTCTTAAATCACTATTATTTCCATTACCTAAAAGTAAATCTTTTGCATCCACGCAGACCATTTCAATCATTTCTTCATGTTTTTCTTTTAGTTCTGCCAAATCAATGCGTTCCATCAATTCGTTTGTTCCCATATAATTATCAATCAGTTTTATCATTTTTAGGGAAGGTGCTAGATAATTGGTTAACCAACGAAGTGTTTTTTCAATACTCGGCTTTTCACCTTTTACAGAAAGTTTTAACCCTTCCAATTTATCAATGACGTTATACCACGACTGACAGAAAACTTTCATGTCATTTTCAATTTCATAAACATTTAGTGAGGCATTGATAATTTCCTTCACTAGCCAGTCTAAACTTTCACCACTTGATAAAAAATATTCAACAAATAGAAACGCTTTTTCATCCGCTAATCGAATTTCATACCGATTTTTAATTTCATGTTTTAATCGAGCATCTTCAACTGACATTTTTTCTTTTCGAGCTAGTTCATAGTCTTTTTGATAAAAGTTAAAATACAATGGTGATTGTCGACTACCGAAATAAAGAGACAAGCCTTTATTCACCATTTTTCCACCTTCATACGAACAACCACCGTTAAAATCAAAGTTTTTAAACGTTGTATCAACTAGCCCTTGTTCCATTTTTTCTTTAAGGCTGTATAAATCAAAGTTTTCTTCACCTTCTACGATCAATTCGTCTAAGGCAATATCAACTCGTGTTATTTTAGTATCCACAACAATTCCTTGACCGAACAAATCATCTTCATACAACGACCAAAAAAATTCTGTCCATGATCGGTCATTATCTTCTTCAAAAATTTGTTCCAATTGTCGGCAACCTTCGCCTGACAAATCTAACATGATACCCATGTTGCTATCTTCTGGATTTCTAAATATCCGAATCGATCCATAATAAAAGGTTTCGGTATAATGATAAAACCCTCTATTTTCATGAGTAAACCAATTCATATCCATGTGAAGAATTTTTTCAATGACTGTTTGAACATCCAACGTTTTAAAACGGACACGCAAAAAATCGATCTTTGCTTCAACTTTTGCTTTTGCAACTTCTATATGCAAAACACTAATAATCTTTTTTTCCATTTCCATTGTTATTGAACGTTTTCCACGTTCTAATTTTGAAATTAAACCTTGATCTATTTCTAGCCTTTCGGCTAATTCAGCTTGTTTTAATCCAAGTTCTTTCCTGAAACGCTTTAAATCAACACCTCTCACTTGTTCCAAACCCTCTCTTACAAAATATGACAAATTACTCTAAAAAATATGACAAAATTTAAATCGCTCAATCCCTTGCCACACAAGAAGTTACAGCGTTATTTTAATGCGATAGTTTAATTTCTACCCCCATGTTATAAAACGGGGGTAGAAATCAAAAGGTGGGCAAAGCCCACCTGCACCTAGTCTTACTTGGGATATACGGTACGACTTACATTCAAAGTAATAGAGAGGGCATGTGCCTAACGGCACCGCCCTCTCTATTACTTATGAAGTACGTACCAATCCCTAGCGAATACTAGGTGGCAACTTCCTTATTTTCCCCCATTTCTTCTATCGATAAAATCTTACTTTTAAGCTGTTCATTTTCTTCTAGTACCTTTTTTGCCAGCTTAATCAGTTGCTTTGTATCATTTCTGAACTCCTCGTACTCTTTCTTTCTCACTTCGATTGTTTCCATTTGTTCTTTTTCTTCGTCAGAAAGAAAAGCGTTTAGAATTGCTTTATCTAGCGGAATATTTTGTTCTCTCATGGAAACTACTTTTTTAAATTGTTCAATTTGATCGAAACTAAATACTTTGTACCCATAGGAACGACCAGTCGTATTTTTCGCATATTTCCTTACAAAACGAATATCTGTTACTTTTTCAATTTTATTTGCCCAATTTTTTAATGTTTTTAAACTGATAGCACCATTAAGCTCTTGAATCACTTCATCAAATGAATACATCTTTCCTAACCTTTTCTTTCTATTTCAATTTGTTCTATCTAATATCTTTTGATAAATTTTTTATTCGAACTTGTCCAAAATGAGGGAAAAATAGACTTTTTTCAAAATCAACCTCAACTTTTCTTTTCAATTGCCATCTTCCTTTTTAGATTCTTACTCATACAATTTGAAAAATCGCGTACTTCATAGCCAGCATGTGACCAACAATCCTTACAAAGAAAGGCTGGAGAAAGAGATTCGTTCATTAATTGAACAATTACTGGAAACTGTCGATTATATAACACGCACTCCATAACCATTTGTTTTTGGTCACTTAACTTTTTTCGGCACCCTCTACAAACCCAAGCTTCTAACGATCCTCTAAGGTTAATTAGATACTCAAATGTTGCTGATTCACTCATGAACATAGCTCATCAATCAAAGCTGTAACATCTACAGTAAGTACAATTTCAAAATCATCACTACGGATAATACCTTCTACATCCGCTCTTTGTTTTACTGACTTTTCCATCAATTTGTAATTTTCACAACCATAATACCAATTGTCAAAATCAGAATCTTCAATATCTGTTTTTCCACGTACACCTTTAAATACTTCTTTCTTAACTTCTGCAAGGTATTCTTCAACTGTTTTTGACGGAATTTTTTTCAATAGATCAAGTACCTCATTTGCGATCTGTTCAACAAAAATATCCTCATATTCTGAATAATCTTCAAAATGATAATCTGTCAATCCGTCTATTTTCACTCTTGCCATCAAATTTGAAAAAGCACTTGTTTGACAATACAGAGAACCAAATCTTTCATTTACATCTTTCGCAGTGTATTTTTCTTGAACAATTTTAAAACTATCTTGCTTCAATTTTTTTAATAATTCATTTTGACTATACATCATTGACCTCCAATACTATTTTTTTACCAATAAAAAATACAATTTAAAAATCAAACACCACATAACACCAACCAACATAAATGACCAGAAAGTAATAAGCCTTACTAAACTTACCAGTGATTCTTTATCCGCTATGCCATTATAAATTGCCATCACTGCTAAAAGCCCATGACTAAGGTAAACGACATAACCCATAACGACAATAAAAAAAAGAAGCAAAAAGATTTTTACGCCCTTAATTGCTTTTTTATGTCGTTCAGAAAAACGGTTTATTCTGTTTATTAGTGATTCTAGTTTATTTTTCATACACTACCCTTTCCATTCAATGTAATCTGATTCAATAATCATTCGTAAACGCTTGAAAGGAACGCCTACTTGTTGCGCTAAAAATTCGAATCGTTCATCTTCAAAACAACGAGTTTCTACGATTAGAAAAGAACGATCATTCATAGCCGTTTTACAAATCACTGAATGTAGTGGTACTGTTTTCCTTTTCGCTTTGTATTCTTTAGTCGGAACATAATATTCTACAGTATCATTTTTAATAACAACATCAGAACGTACACGAACTGACCGTGCATACGAGAGTAGACTTCTAAAATTTGAATCTTCTAACAGATACATTTCACGTGGATACAGTTCAGTTCTTCCAATTTCACGCCATTCTTTTTTGGCATACCTCAAATACTCAATTTCAAGTCTTTTTCGTTCATCCAAAACACCCGCTATTACGCCAAGAACAATCAGTGAATAAATTAAATAGATAAACTGAAACTCATGGAATAACAAACTTAGCAAAATAAAGCACACGACAAAGAGCGCAATAAACACACTACTAAAATATAGGTAAATTGAATAAATGCCCATATTGCGTTCGTATTCCTCATAAGAATAGTTTTCTACAACTATTTTCATTTTTGATCGAACTTTTTGCATCATCATTTAATCCTCCATTCTTTTATATTTCATGTAAAAACAACAGCCATTACACATTTTTTTTACATTCCACTTAAAAATAGAACATACATGTTATTCTAAATTTATAATATAGTTCATCAGAAGTCCTATTATTATGATATTGTTTATCAGGTTCAAGACTTGCTAATTCTTGCTTAACCTCTTTACATAATTCTAAAAACTTACTTAGTTCTATAGATTTTTGTTGCACATTGCCCTCCTAAAATCTCTCATTAATATTTTTGACTTAATTCATCCAGAAAAGCTTTTTCCTCGCTTCCATTAGATTCTACAGATAAAGCTTCCCGATCAAAGGTTTTTTCAATTGTTTCAGACAGTTTTTGAACTTCTGCTTCTGCCATTCGTTCATACCCTAGTTCATCACTAATTTTCAAAAATTCTTCGACAAAATCAAAATCATCAGGTACAAATGGACTATAAAGTTCACTAGCTACATCTCCACCTTTGGCAACATAACCACGACCATAAACAACCTCGCCGTCAACTTTTTCAACAAATTTGAAATTCTTGTTTTTGTTTTCATCACCAAAAATCATCCAGTTCCCAGTTTCACTTAAACGTCCTACAGACATACGGAACATAAAGTTATCTCGTAACGCTGTTTTGATAAATTCACCATCTGGACGTTGCATTGCAACAATAAGGAAAATACCACATTGACGAGCCTTCAAAACAATTTGCGTCAAGTATTCTTCTACTTCTCCTGCTGTTTTAAAATCATTGGAAAGTTCAGCCATCCAAGCGGCGAACTCATCAATGACTATAAATTTAGGCTTCAATCCATAGTAAGCATAATTTTTGCCCATTTTGTACTTAGATGAGGTATTCATTTCTTCAAAACGTTCATTCATTTCTGAAACAGCATTTTTTAAACAAGTAACCATGTCTTTGCCACTATGCACTTTCCCTTCAAACAAAGGTAATTTCCCTAACGCCATTAAGTCAGAACGTTTTGGATCACAAATCTCAATATCTGCCACTCGAACTAATGCATAAATAAGCGATAGCAACGTGAACGTCTTTCCTCCACCAGTACCACCACCTAATAATAAATGTGGGTCTTTATCAAAATACCAATATAGCCCCTTCATCAACTGAACTTTTCCTTTGTCAGCAACCATTTCCCGAATGGAAATTCGTTTATTATACACATTCGCTCTTAATTCATAGACAATAAATCCCTTTTCATCGACTTTTTTTATCATATCGGCTGTCAACGCCGTTTCCAAAAATCCTCCAATCGTTAAAAATTTGTCTTGAAATTTATTGCCTTTTGTTTCAAACGCAACTTCAAATGTTTCTTTACGTTTTCGGTAATAGATTTTCGGAAAAATAATTTTTTCTTTCGTTTTTCCCTCACTCGTTTTTTTCTGTACTTTGTTGTAATACGTGTTATCAATCACCATTTTGGCTAAGATTTGACGTTGTTCTACTCTTGCAAAATAGCCATCACGAACAATTGAAATTCGTTTTACTAACAAAATGAGAATATTTGATACAACCGTTACAATAAAAATGATTGCAACTGGCAGTACATAAACTTGCCACTCTTTCGTTCCAGCATCAACTAAAGGATAAATTTGTTTATAGCCAATAAAATACCCTAATAATGCTAATATAGGAGTGAATAACGCAAGTTGATAATACAAAAATAACTTTCTACTGGAATAACGAATACGTGTCCCACGATATTTAAATATTTTTTTTAACATTTATTCCTCCTTATCAGGAATTGACCTTCTTTATCTCATTAATAAAAGTAACAACTTCATCCTTTAAATCAAACTGCAAAATATCAAATTTTCTTCTAACTCGGTCGAACGTCAATTCTCCTGTTTTCAATTGATCGTATAATCCATCTAATGTTTGAAACATTGCCTTTTTATGCTGTTGTTTTAAAGTTTGAATCTTTGCCTCATTCACTGTCAAATCAATTCCTGACTGTTTTAAATTTAAATCAAGAATATCAAAATAATCTCTCTCTAGTGGTAGCCAAATCATCTCTAAATCAAAAGCTTTTGTAATTGCACTCATTTACTGAACCCCTTTCTCTTTAAAAAATTGTGTTGCTTGTTTCCAAATTTCATGTTTTGCCGTATCAAATTTACTAGATATCAACTGTTCCACTTGATCTTGCGGGATTGGATCATCCAGTAAAAATAATTCCTTCCTAAATTCCTGACAAGCATTTGAGAGATTGAAAAAAGCATCAAAATATTGTCTTTTCCGATCTGATTCAAATTTTGTATCAAAAACTTGTTGTAACTGTTTCTTAAAATGCATATAAACAGTTTCGTACGGTTGCTTCTCCAATGTATTCAAATTATTCTCCTTTCCGCTAATTTTTCAAACACATTTTGATACTTTTCTATATGCATACCACCTCTTTTTTTTATATAAACTAATATCTAGCTATGATTTTCATAGCTACAGATTAATCTATATAAAAAAAGAGACACTCAATGAATGTCTCTTTCACTACTAAATCGATCAATTATTTTTTTTGTCTTCTTTTCCTTGTGTTGCTTGATTTGTTGGCTGACTAGCCGAATTAGAAGCTTTGGCGCTTGAACCAATTGTAAAATCAGTCGCCATAAACTTCAAACCACTTTCGGCACTAACAAAGCCGTTTTGTTGTTCTAAAGAAGCGTACCACCCTAATGCGCTAACGTCCCCTTTTAGTACAACAACTTGTTTACGTTTCAATCCCTCAATTTTTTCTTGCAATTCGCTAGGAAAATCAATTTCCACGAAATCCTTTTTCGCAGTTGAATAGAATAAGACCTTCACGGATTTTACATCTGTTCCAACCTCATTATTCATACCATTTTCATAACCTAGTGTAAACGATCGGAATGTTAATTCTCCAAATGTTGCGACTTCATCAATCTTTGGAATTGTTCTATTTTCAAATTTTACTGACATATTTTTCTACCCCTTCACTCTTAATTCTTTTGCGTACACTTCAAATGCTTGTCTGCGTTCCTGTTTATCGCCAAATACTGAACTTTTGAATGTATTAACGATTTCTACGCCTTTTAGTACAACTTCTGATAATTCAGTAATAACATCCGAATTTTTAGACGGATTCAACACTACAATTTCAAAATCTGCTTGTAGCTCACTACTTGCTGAAAATCTACGAGCTGGATATCTTACTCCATCAACCGTAACTGGTCTATCAACAAATTTTGGTGCAACCTCAATTTCTTTCCCTAAAATAATATCTGGATCAATAAAACATCTATTTTGTTTATCTGCCATTTCTTTTCCTCTTTTCATTTATTTTCAAATTTATTTTTTTGTTGTTAATATAAGTTAGAAATACTCAATTCATTTTTCATAAAAATAGAAGAAGCTTTTTATCACTTCTTCTTAGCTGATTCTTTGTTTCCGTTGAAATCTTCTGTACCATAGTCAGCATGATCTAAACTTTCTGATTCTTTTTTACGTTTCAAGTACATTCCACCAGCAACACCTAATAATAGTAGTAAGCCTACTACAGTAGCCCCACGCATCATTTCTTCACCTGTATATGGTAATGATCCTTTTGGCGTTTCTTTCGGTGTATCAGGCGTTTTAGGTGTTTCTTTGACAACTGGTGTAATATCTTGTGTTTTTTCTTTACCGTCAAAGTTATGTTTTTCTTCAACTGGTTTATGAACTAATTCCTTGAAGTAATAACGTGTGCCTTTCGGGTCTTTTTTATAGTCATATTCTGACAACACACGTTCAGTCATTTTCTCATCAGTCATTTTCAAATCGACTTTCCCAGAAGACCAAACATCTTTTACTGTTCCATCAGGGTAAACAGCAACTTGAATTGTTTCATAAACAAGGACTGTTCCTAAAGGGATATTTTTAATTTTAATCGTTACATCATCATAAAACTTCACATCTTCGCCCCATTCAAACGTTTGGGTTTTACCGTCTCCAGTATGTGCTTGCGTTGAGATACCCACTTCTGGTTTTTCAACAACTTCTGCCTTATCTTTCAGTGTATATGTGCCTAAATCTACATTTTCACCTTTAGATAATTCTAGTTGAGTAAACGTTTCTTCATTTAACACATTACCGCTCTTTTGGTCTTTGATAACGAAGGTAAATGATTTCGTTTCCTTGTCATAAGAATGTGTAATCTCAATAGGATCAACATTTTTATAGCCTTCAACGCCTTTTGTTTCCGTCAAGATATAATCATCAAGTGCAATGTCAGCAAACCTAAAGTATCCTTTTTTACCGTCTACAGTAGCCGTTTTAACAACGTGAGTTTCTCCTGTACGCTTGTTTGTTAGCGTAAACTCAACATCATTTTTGAACATTTCATTGGTGTCATTTTGAATCAGTTTTTGACCGTCTAAGTTCATACGAATCACATCGTCATTACTTTTACTGTCCTTGACAACAACTGGTGTGTCTTGGTCTTTATACGTCAATTCTACAACGTGTTTTTCTGGATCAAGAGCATAGCCGACTGGAGCTACGGTTTCCTGCCAATAATAAGTTGCTAGCGGTTGACCTTCGACTGTTGCAGTTTGGTTTTTGTCTAAAGCAAATTCTTTAATCAACGTACCATCTTCTTTAAACCAGCCGTATTTTGCGCCAGTCATAGGATAATTAGGATTTAACGGTTTATCAGTTTCAGTCGTTTTATCAACTTTTGTTAGTGTTGATTTGCCTGTTGCACGTTCATTTCTAAACTCAACTGGTGTTACTTGACCAGCTTTAACCGTTACTTTCTTAGTGTTGTTTTTCGCTTTTACATATGGAGCAGGCACAAAGGTTTCAGTGATTTCAACTTCTGTTCCATCATAAACATCTTTTAAAAGTCCTTCTCCTTTAGCATCTGTTTTCACTTTTTGCGTTTTACCGTCTGAAAGATTTTTCAAGTCAAATTCAGTATTCGGTACTGGTTCTCCTGTTCCCTCGTCAAGCTTTGTTACTTTGATATCTCCTGTTTTGATTACTTGCAAATTAACTGAAAAAACGTTAGGATCGTCAATAGCTCCAGCCATCACTTGTTGCGATCCAACTAATGAATAAGCTACTGGAGTTCCTACATCAAGAGATTTTCCAATTACTAAAGTTCCATTTTCATTAGAATTTTTGTTTGGCGTAATAGTCAATTTATTTCCCTTAATAGACCAATCAACATTAGCTGGATTACTATTCTTCATTAATGTGTCAAATCTTTCCAAGCCAACATTGTCTGTATCAGTTAAAGTAATTGATTCACCAACCGTAACAGTCACTTTTTGACCATCAAAACTCGGTTTTTTCTCATAATCAGTAATGATTTGATTAATTTTTGCTTTTACAGAATCCACATCAATTAAACTTCCATCTGGTCGGCGCAAATAATCAATTGTTTTGCCTTGTTGATGTTCCCATAACATAATTTGTGCTACTTGTTGAGTATCTTCATCATTTCCTGCATACTTCCACAAAACTGTTAAAAATTTTGATCGTTGGTCATTCGCAAATGCAGGTAACGGATTTGACGTATAGCCGGGAGTTACTGAATTAACAATTGGCACTGCTGGTTCAATACAGAAAATCGGTTGTCGTTTCCCTTCATATACTGCATATAACGGCGGAATACGTTCATCAAATGCACTACCATCCGAATTTGTCCCTTTCGCTACATACATTCGGTTATTGTCATATTCCACAGTTACTTCTTTTGGAAAAATAACTCCTGCATTTGCGACCACTGGTAAAATAGATGATGAGACCACTTGTCCTAAAACAACTAAACTAGCAAATAAATATTTTGCTTTTTTCTTAAAATTAATTTTCTTCATAATGTCCTCCTATTTTTTTGTTTGAAATAGTTCATGTTTATTGGCGGTTCTCTACTCCGAATACTTATAAAGCTCACCTCTTTCTATTATTTTTAGGCACAAAAAAAGCAACCTCTAGTTAAGAAGTTGCCTTTCATATCTATTTATTAATAAGGACGAATATATCCATCCGAACTATCATATCCACTATAGCCATTATCAAAAATCCACCCACCTAATTCTGCACTTCCAATAGGAAAAGGCGGTGTGATCCAACCTGCTGGTGGCCCTGCTGGTTGTGTTGGTTCTGGTGTTGGCTCTGGTGCTGGAGGCGTAGGTGTTGTTGGTGCTACATTTTGATTTGATCCAGCATCGTTATTAGTTGCTGGAGCTTGAGGTTCATAGTACCCTGTTTCTTGCCCAGCGCCTGCTTGTGGCGTTTGCTGTTGCGCTTGATGTGTTTGTTGCCCTGTTACATTAGCTACCTGTTGTTCTGCACCATTTGTTGTTTGAGCTACATCATTTGTAGTCGTTTTAGCTTCTGGTGATTGTTGCGAATCTTTTTCAGCTTCTTTTTTCTTATCGTCCTTCTCTTTATTTTTCTTTTCCAGTTCAGATTTTACTTTTGCTAATTTATCTGATAGCTCTTTTTTAGCTTTGGCATTTTTGATTTTGTCGACTTCTTTTTTTGCAGAATCAACGTTTTTTTGATCTGTATTCACTACTTTATTATCTTTGAATACTTTTTCTACTGCTTTTTTTGCTGTATCAATTTGTTTTAATTGGTTTTCAGCATTAACAATGGATTCATTAATAATCTTTTGCCATGCATCATCTGTTTTTTCAACAAAATACTGTTCCTTAACTTTCTTAACAGTATCACTCTTTAAATCATTTTTGATTGCAATTTTTTCAGCATCTTTATTATCAATAATTGCTTTTTCAAATAAATCATTTACTGCTGTTTCCGTATCAATTTTCAACTGTCTTTCTTCTGCTTGTTGTTCTTTTTCAATCTTTGCAATTCGTTCTTGCTCTAATGCCTTTTGCTTATCAGCATACGTTTTATACCCAAAAGAACCTACTAACAAAACTGCTATTCCGATAGTCAATACACCCATTTTTTGTTTCTTTGACATTTTTTTCAACTGTTCATTCAATTTCATTTTATCTTCCCCCATTAATAATAAGTTAATAATATCATACTTCTTTAAAAATTAGCTACAATCACAGCACTAAGTCTCTAGTTTTTCCCGTTTCTTTGTGAATAAGCAACATCTTACTTGCAGAGAATTGTCTAACCAGCCATTTATTTGGGTTGAGAAATTGATTTCCAATTTTTTCTTTCCCAATCAGCTCTTTTTGCTTTCTTGTTGGTCTTTTTCCCTGTTTCATTAAAAACATCCTTCCATTGTGATTTTTTTATTTATCTATCTACTTAGCATTGTCTTTATGTTAAAATAAGAAGACAAACAAAGAGAGGAGACGATAACATGAGACAATTTAAATACATAAATGAGATTTTCTTTATTACATTATTTGTAATCTTAGTGAACATCATTTATGGATCAACTATTAATGTTCTTTTCTTAATGTTTGCTGGTTGTGTACTTTCCCTAGTCGCGATCAACAAACTGGTTGAGAAAATTTTCAATATTAAGATTGAACGTTTTTGATTAAAGCACCTAGTCGTTAGGTGCTTTTTTGTCTCCTCTCTTTGTTTATCTTCTTTGAACATAAAAAAGGACACCCTTAAAAGAATGTCCTTTAAAATATGCTCATATATCAAAATCTTTTAGTTTTTTGAAAAAATAATTTTTCTTCCTTTTTTGACTAATGATTTTGTTTTAACTAATTTAAGATTCTTTTTTTTCGTGGCAGTTGAATATAGGTCAAGCAGTTTTCAGCCAATTTTTAGGTGTTTATTAAAGCCTTACCCTTTCAAATACCCTTATTTAAAACTTAAAAAGAAATCGGCTAGGATATTTTATATTCGTTTCAAGAATCATTTTCAACGGCTACTGTTACCGATTGGGAATTTGTTGCAGAACGATTTAGAAGCCCAACCACAGATCACGGCACATTAGATAGACCTACCACTACAGTGTACAACTCTCCTCCTCTGACTTTACGCAGAAACACTTCTTTTATAGAAGCACAACTACCTTTGCAATCAGCAATATCATCACGACATGGCTATTGATCCAAAGTGATTTTGTTCAATCAAACACCGTTCCACCCTAAGCGAATCTTATTCACTATTTCCAATGCCCTACTCTTTATTAGCAGTCAAAACGGGAAACCTAGCCCTTAGGGATAGACAAGAAATTTTGATCTCAAAAAATCAATAAAATACTCGGCTGCATTTATGCATACTATTGTCACTTTACAGCAAATTCATAGGCTTTACTGCAACACCTCAAAAAGACTTATAACCTTAAAGGAAAATGTCACTCTTGCATTATTTCGTAACATCCCTTACAATAAAAGTGTCTAAGCTTTATGTAAGAGCGTTTGCGAAATAGAAATTCATTTTCTTCTCGTGAATGCTTTTTTGTTTATTAAGTTTTCTTATTTTAAAGTTCCGTTTCAGAACTTCTGGTATAAATATATCATGGCAGTTCTTTTTCGTCAATACCAAAATAGAACTTTTTTTATTTCAACTGCTTTTTTATGGTAAAATTGCTTTAATACAAGGGATAAGTGAGGTTCTAAAATGGAAACATACAAATTAATCAGGCAGTTAAGAGAAGAAAAAGAGTTAACCCAACAAGAAGTTGCTAATGCTCTTAAACTCAATTTGAGTGTTTACAAAAAGATTGAACTCGGCTCTCGTCCTATAAGAGAAACTGAATTATCTAACATTGCTGATTTTTTCAATGTGACAACTGATTTTCTTCTTGGAAGAACCTCCCCAATTACCGATAGTAAAATAGGAGATAGTATTACTTCTCACTTTAGATTAAACACTGCAAACATGGATATTGATGATATCGAGGAACTCGAAGAAGAATTAACTGATTACATGGAATTTTTAATAAAGAAAGCAAAAGAAAAGAAAGCAAAAAGAGAAAATAATAGTTAGGCGGTCGCATTGTTGGATTTCATTAACGAGGAACTATATTTTGAAGCCTTCAATCTTGCCAACGAATTAACAAAAGAAGTCGCTTATTATTGTTCAAAAAAGATTGAAGAAGTAAAATGTTTTGACATTGAAAAGTATGTAAAAGAACTAGAAGACGTTGAATTTATTGATTACCCTTTTCAAAAACAATTAAAAAATAAAATGCTAGGCTCCACTTCTAAAGTTTATGGAGAAATCATTATTACAACTAATAAGAATTTAATGATTGAAAGAAAAAATTTCACGAAAATGCACGAAATAGTTCATTTCTACAGAGATATACCTTATGTTAGTGAATCACACACATTTTCTGACATGATAATTAAAAATGGTTATTTTCCAGAAGATATACCTAGAGAATATCGAGCTAATGTAGGTGCAAGCATCCTTCTAGCAAATGATCGCGCTTTATTATTTGCTTTGAAGCAATTCAACACCTTTCAGCAAGTTGCAGACTTCTTTTTCATGAGTATGTCAGCACTTCAGAACAGACTAAAAGAACATCTAGTATTTGTTTGTAATTGTACACCTAAATATGCCTTTCACTTAGTCTATAATTACCGTATTGGAAATGGTAAAGAACTTTTTAGCATAGTATATTCACAAGTAAATTATCAAAGTTAACTGCACACTTAAATTAATAACTAGTTTTATAATAGATACAAACTATTGAATATAATCAAAATAGATATCACTTTAAATATAGTACGCAAAGTAATCTTTTATGTAATAACATTTTATATTACAAGGAGGAAATAAATGCAAGCAGTTTTAAAGCAATCAGAATGCAGATTAATAAACTATAGTATTTCCGTTAAAGATAATAATGATTTTAATTTCCTACTCCCATTTCTAAAAGCTCAAAAAAGAATCATGCCTAACGAAAAAAAACTAACATTGTCTCAGATAAATTTATTAACGAGCCAAAAAGATCAATTATTAAAAGTGTGTACAAACGAATGGGAACCTGTTAACTTAGCTCCACGGTTTGGAGCAAAAAATGTAAATTGTGATCTATGTGGGCGACCCGATTTAGTAGAATTGTTTGATATCAAAAATAAATTTACTGGACAAATAATTACTATAGGTGGTAGTTGCATCAACAAGTTCAGTAATTTGAAAAAAGCTAAAGGACTTGTCAACAACAAAATGGAACTTGAAAGATATACTAGGCTTCTCGAAAGGGTTCCCGAATTGAAGGAAATATATTATGAAGGCGAATTCATTAATCACACTAAATATATTACTCCTTCTTCCCTACAAGATGGATACAAAGATACCGAACGTCGACTAAAACTATATATCAAAAAAGCTGTAAAAAAAGGAAAAAAAGAAGCTAGGAAATCCCTTAAGGGCATTTCTTTACAAAAGTTACTTTCTCTATTTTTTAGACAAAAATCTAAATTAATAAACTTTGGAAATAACACTCATTCTAATAATATCTATCTACTTAGAGATACTGCTGTCATGATAGAAAATAATCAAAGTAATGGTAAAGAATTAATATCGGCTATAGAAAAAAATAACGGAATAGTTTCAAAACGGATTGCATCGGAAATTCAAAATAAAATTTTCTTAGAGCAATTTATAGAAGCTATTAATGAAAAATTACCTTTCGATATCAAAGCTATTGCTACTGAAACAGGAAAATTTATTTTTTCAGTTCAGAAAAATAATAATAAAGCTGAATTTTCAATAGAATCCAGTATTTGTATTTCAGATATTGTTTATTCTAAAAATTCTTCTGTTGATTTTAATATGTTCTTCACAAAGAACACAAAAATGATCTCGCCATACAACGAGAACACAATGCTGATGCTCCTTCGTATTGCAGAAAATATTCTCAAAAAACAGTTTAATTACATTAAGTATCAACCTAAACAAAAAGAGATACTCCCAATTATCGCTGAACATAAAAAATTAGAGTTTAAATTATCAGAAAAAAATATTAAACACACAGTTTCTAAACTCGTCAATGAAGGATATCTTTTTGCAAATGATGAACACCTTGTAATTCGGCGTACCGCATCTGAAATATTAAAAATTAGTTCAGAGAGACTGTACTATAACGAGCAAAAAAAACTAATGCAAACCTTCGCTCCAAAAAAATTGAGCCAAGACAAATGGAAAATATTGACATTGCAACGAAAAAAAGATAATAGTACAGATATAAATAAATTGGCAAAAAAAGTAACTCAACATTTAAGTAATATGCATCTTTTTTATCGGGATAAGCCTGACAAAGCAATAAACATACCCATTCACATATTAGAGTATATTGGAAAATGTAACTATTTCTATAACAACGAAAAAATTGTATCTAACAGTCTTACTGAATATGAAAAACAAGCGTTAACGATCTCTGAATTAATAACGGATACAATAAATTTTGTTAGCGAAAAAAACTAAATAAGTTAAGAATTTTTCTTAGCGATTACTCCTTTTCTTAAAATGATTTCAATAAATTAAATTATCACAATTTTATCACAGTTTAAATCAAACCTAATCATTATATCTGAACGTAAACAGATATAAACCTTATTACACCAATATAAACAACTCAAACTTTCTTTTCAATTATTGAGTGAGGATGGCTAATAATTAATAGATTTTAAATTATTTAAACGAACTAAAAAAAGACCTACTGGGAACATTCGTGAGAACAGTAAGTCTTTTTTTAATTCATTTGTACAAAACAAGATTGATAGAAACACTTATATTACAGTGTTTTTGCTTTAACTATTACTAATTATGAACTCATATGAAATTCATGTTTTCAACAAAGTTGTCATTTAACTCGCTGGGCTAGTTACTTCTGCCTTTTTAAAGCTTCCTTCACTTACTTTTTGTTCAACAACTGATAGATACCTTGCATCATCTTCATCACGATATCCTTCAAATACTACCGTATCTATGTTCTCTCTATTGAAATATACCACTTGCTTAGGGTCTAGACCCTCTGGGTATTTAGAGCCTGTGTAGTCAAAGTATACTTGCTCGTCTTTGATGTTTACTAGAGGATATCTATTTTCTATCATAATTTTTACTCTACCCTCTTTTAAATAAACAATTGATCCTATTGGTAACATTATTTGACCTCCTTTAAATCATAACTAATTGTGTTTGGTAATTTGGTGTTTGTTGAAATAAATAAATCTAAAATTAAACTAAGAGCATACAATCCATAAGAAAAAACGCTCGGATATGTTAGTGAAATATAGCCAAACAATAACATCAACATGTAGAATATTAATTGAACTGAAATCATTAGTATCAAGTATGATTTTTTAACAGTATTAAATCTGACTTTAAACTCAAAAACTTCTATTGATTGCTTCTCACTCTTGAAAATTGAATTGAGTTCATTCTTTTCTTTACTACCTTTAAACAATTTAAACATTATTATCCCAAATGTGATAATAACTAAAAATAGTATTGACTCTAACTTAGAAATGCTATTAATAACAAAATCCTGCATCAAATTACTCAATACTCTTGATACAATGATAGTTGTAGCGAACATTGGTACTAACCAAAAATTGGTAACTTTCTTTTTTGAACTACTTTTCATCATACTCAATTGTTCAAGGTTTATCCTATATGCTTTAAAAGGAATCACCCAACGAAAGGCTGGCAAAACATATATTAGAAAATTACTGAACACGTCCACTACATACCATCTATTATTCCTTTCAATCAATTTATAGCGTAAGTATTTTGTATCAACTTTGTTAATGACTACCACCTCTATCTAAAATGGATTTATCCAATCTAATGCTCCAGAAACACTATCACCAAAATCATTTAACTTATCTCCTGCCCAATCTAAGCCATCACTAATCTTATCTCCTGCCCAGTTTAAACCAGCATCGATCTTATTTCCAACCCAATCAAGTCCATCCTGTAGTCCTAAGAAATTGTTATCATATGCCCAATTGAAGCCAGCTCCGATAGCAACACCAGCAGCGAATCCCCAACCAATTGGATTTGAGCTAACTAATGCACCAACAAGCATTGATCCGCCTACAGTCAAGACTGTACCCGTTACATTATGACTAATACCTTGCCCTACGGTCTTACCATTATTTTTCACATCATCATAAATGCCATATACAGTCGCTAATCCAGCAAGAACCAAACTCGCTCTGCTTGCATTTTTAGCAAAATTAGCGCCCCATCTACTTCCGTTAGCGGCTGCCTCAGATAACATTATAAAACTATTTGCTCCCGCTGGACCAGCAATACCTTGCCCTAAATAATAATTAAATACAGCACCACCAAAGCTTTCAGCAGCAGATAACAAAATATCAGAAAACTTGATCTCTTTAGTGATATACGTATATGCTTGACCGATACCGTCTCCAATATTTGAGAAAAACGATACTATTTTGTCTGAAACTGATTCTGGCACATTCATTCCTTGATTTTGATTCATTATTTGCATAATTTTTTCAATTGCATCTTGAGATAAATTCGGATAATCAGCAAGTAATTCTGTTAATTGCCTTTCAACTCTATCAGCATAGGCAATTGTTATAGAGTTTGCCCAATCCATATTCAATTTTGCTGTTGTAAAAGTTCCAGTTGTAGCATCCCAACCATTTCCACTACTAGCTTGCGCTAAGCCTTGTTGAACATTAGATAACGCACTATTAACCTCAGAAAAAATAGTCGTAGAACTACCATCAAACGCAAGCAATTTATTTAATTTTTCTTGTAAAGACTTCTGCATCCTTTGATTTATATCTATACTATGAGACAATCCTGGTCGATAACTTTCTGGATTTTTTGAGATATTTAAAAGCTCAGTTGTCATAGTATCAATCGTTGACTGCGCTGTTCTAATTTGTTGCTCTAATATCTCAGATTGTAAGCTGTTTCCATCAACGTCAGATAAATACTGATTAATAAATTTTTCATGTGCCGATTTAATTGATTCACAAACTAAAATGATACCATTTGCTAACGGTGTGTATACTTGCGAAAAATAATTTTTAGCAGAAGAATACGCAGCGCCTTTTAGCTCTGTGTCAGAAACAAAAGTTCCTAATGCAGCCTTTATTGACTCCATATTGCTAATATAATCCGTGCACATGCTTGCAACACTTGTTGTTTGGCTTTGTACTTCTGGAACAAAAAAGTCAACACCCATCACATTTCCTCCTCACTTAGTTTAAGTTGTTTATAATAAAGGTCAGATTCTTTGTCTTCCAAATTTCGTCTTTCTTTATCAATTTGTTCCTTTTGATCTTCAATTGCACTAAACACTTGTTGCCGACTACGATTCAATTCTTGTGTCAAATCCATGCTCAGATAGTTAAGTTCTCCAGTAGAATACATACTTTCCACTTCAAAAAAAAATTGTTGGTTTTTTCTATAAAGAATATTCATACGTTCGTCAAATTTTTCTAACTCTCGCCTATCATTTTCTCTTTCAAACAATTGATCAGAAATTTTTTGTCTTTCTCTTATAACGTGATCTATTTTCTCGCTCATAATTCGCTCCTATTTGTTAAATTCGGGATAAACTATATTTGACAATTCCTGATTTAACGCTTCAAACTCAGAAGCAACACTTTTCAAATTCCCCAAATCCTTTAGTAATGCATCTCTAAATGCAGTTATCGACTCATTTCCAGATTCTGCACTAGACTTAGCTAAACTATTACCTTGAACTGTCGTTTGGTTAGCAGTCGTTATTGTATGTTGGTTTATTTGCTGTATTGATTGACTAATTCCTGTAGCAAGTTGCTGTGCTACAGCACTATTGCTACTAATTGTTTCTGGCATAATTCTCACTCCTTCAACTATCAAATTATATGTACAAAAATAGAAAAAGCAATAAGCCTTCTCTATTTTTTTAATTTTTAAAGTCCACGACCGATTGCAGAAGAAATATTTTGATCTGTTTCTTCCATGATTTGTGCAACTTCATTCAATTGTTTGTTGATTTGTTCCAATAACTCAGCAAATTCACTTACTTTTGGTTTTAGCGCAGTAAATTGATCATTAAAGCTATCAAACCCTGAACCTTCCCAATTTCCTTGAATCGTATCTTGCTCTGTTTGCAATTTTTGTAAAATGTCGTTCACTTGATTGGAACCGTCTGTGTATTTTGTTGCTGAAGTACGTAACTCCTGTGGTGATAATTTGATGCGATCTCCTGCCATCTCTTTTCTCTCCTTTATGAATTAAATTGCTTACAAAGTTATTCTAACATAAAACAGTTGACATTTTTATCAATATTTTTATCCATTAGCACTTTTTTTGATATCATTTATAAAACAGAACCACCTTAAAGCCTTATTTAAAAATAGTTTTCAATAAGAATTTTATTTCCCTACAAGAACTATTTAAGAGGTGATGTATTATGACATTAAAGCTAGAAATGGAGTACACCCTTTCTATTTAAAAGTTTAATATTTATTCACTTTCAAGAGCCTTCATCCTAGCGAATTTATGTTGTCTAAATTCTTTAAGATCAAAAATCATTACTTTTCCATCATCGGTATATACCCCATCTATTTCATATCTGTAATTTTCAGCCCATAATTCCTTCATCAATTCTCTAATCGTTTGAGCTAATTTACTTGATTTAATCACTATTGGTTTGTCTCTCTCAATTTTATTTTTAGAAAATTCAATTGCTTTACTTGCATTCGAGGTGCTTTTCTTTATTGCTAAAGCCCGTTTCTCTTTATCAAATAAAACAATCACGTACCTAGGAAAACTTAACAAATCAGCTACTTGATTTGAAAAACTCAAAGACTTATTATTTATGGTTAATGTTGGTTTCCCAATACTTCCAATATCAATAACTTCAAAATTGTATTCATCAAAATTCAACATATCATTCTTTCCTTTCTAATACATATTCAATATCGCTTTCACTCCAACTTGGATCAAATACTAAAAAACCTTTCAAAACTCCCGTTTTCCACTTTTGAACAATCTGCTGGCAACCACTTACATTTAATGTATTTTTCATCGCTCTATTTCTATATGGAGAACTCAAAATTCTTTGAACTTCATTCCATTCTAATTTTGATACTATTGGCGGAATAGCATCCCTTAGAATATATTTCCTTTTTTCACCATTATTTTTCCGCCTTCTATGAGAAAAACAATCTATCGTATAAGATTTTTGCATGATCACATCACCACAATACTTTTCGTTCTTTAAAATATTCCCTACCGTTGTTGGACTCCAAATATTTCGTCCTGTCGGAGTAGGAACTTTTGATTGTGTTAATAATCTTGCAATCAAAGAAAAACTGGCTCCATCTATAAATGTCCTATATATAAATCTAACAACCTCAGCTTCCTCTTCATCAATAATCACTTTCCCAAAATCATCCTTAGTGTACCCTAACAAATTATTAGTTAGAATGAAGGGTATACCCATTTCCCATCTTTTTTTATATGCCCATTTAATCGCATTACTTTTCTGCTCACTTTCACCTTGTGCAATAACGCTCATCATATTAAGTATATATTCAGACATACCACTTAGTGTATTAATCCCCATATCTTCAATATAGATACCCACCGGATTCGAAAGCGCTTTAAATTCTCTGTTTATTGAAATAAAATGAAGGGTGTTACGAGTAAATCTACTGATACTTTTTACTAAAACCAAATCAATATTCCCATTCCTACATTCTTCCAATAATCTTTGGAAATTATATCGACTTTTCATTGTAGTTCCAGAAGCCCCTCGATCAGCGTATACTCCTGCAAATTCCCAATCAGGATTGTTCATGATCTTGTCTGTATAAACTTTTATTTGTAGCTCTAAGCTCCCCTCCTGAGACTCTTCATACGTACTAACTCTACAATAGGCTGCAACTCTTTTCTTCAAGAATTCTTTATTTTTTTTCTCATAAATCGATGGTACTATTTCTACCTGCCTTTTCTCATCATACATCAACTGAGATACTTCACGATTTCTTATCAAACTTAACTTTTCCTTTTTTAACCACTCCTTACTCTCCATTTTTTCAAGCTCTGTCATCTTTACACCTCCTTCTTTAAAAATATAATTCAAACTAATTATCTAATTAAAATAATTAAACGTCAACAATATTTTTTCACAACAAAAAAAGGACTATTAGTCACAAAAAGTCCCCTTCTGCTATTTTATTGATTAATAAAAATTGATATAGTGTCTACTTTATCTATCTACTACTTGATTCTGAACATTCTTACTTCATTTTTCATAAATATTATAGAGTATCGTACTATAAATTGGTATTATTCTTCTCCCAAAAACTATTATCATCTTCACTTTTATAATTAAATTCTTTTGTATCTGGCTCTACTCCAACAACAATTAATGGTACTGCTGGAGTATTTCTACCCGATCGATATACATTGTAAACTTCTTTTTCATAAGCAGAAACCCCAGAATCCATTTTAAGCTGCATCGCTTTTGTAGGTAAAATTTCTATACCTACATTGATATCATTTGCTATATAAAAAGCCATATGTTTAACAAACAGATCATAAGCTACAAATGCGTATTTTCCAAATTGAACCTCTATAGCAACTCCATCTTTCAAAAAATCAGTTTGGTTAAATCCTTTAAATGCATTCCTACCATTCTTTTCTATCATATTCTTTTGTTCATCTATAGTCATTGTCATTGTTTCTCGAGCCAACTCTTCATCAGGGGTAAAAAAATAATCCTGTCTATGATCCTTCCAGCCTTTTGGAATTAAAAAATTTTGAAAAGCTTTATTAATCTGTTTTTGATCATATATTTCTATTCCAGTTCTCCCTTTTGCTTTTGACAATTTCTTGAACCTATCCGCTTCAATACTTGTAATAGCATCAACTATTTCGTTCCATAGCTCAGGTTTATGGATTAGCAAAAATTCTAAACCATTTAAATGAGAGTATAGATATCTAATTTTCATTTCTATAAACTCCTTTTCCTTTCCATTCTTCTGGAATTTTTGCAACACTATCCTTACGCGGTTTATAAACTGGTTTAGTAATTGGTCTCATTTCTAAAGTACCCTCACAAAGACGGCTCAATCTATCTTGCGCTATTAATGTGTATTTTTCAGAAAGGTCAATACTTATTCCTCTCCTACCATTTTTTACTGCGCTAATTAGTGTAGAACCACTTCCGCCGAAAGGATCAAGTATTGTATCACCTGGATTGCTCAAAGCCATAACCAAACGGTCTACCAATTCTATAGGAAATTGTGCTGGGTGGTCAGTCTTTTCTACATGATTGGATTTAACATTCACAATATTCCAAACTTCTTCCTCCCAATCTTTTAATATGATATCCCAAACATCTTCAGGGTTTTTCCCGCTAGGATTACCTGACAGTTCGCCCTTTTTATTTCCTTTATAGTGGCGTTTTCCTGGGTATTTTGAAGGAATTCTCACCGGATCTAAATTAAAAGTATACTCATCAGACTTAGAAAACCATAATATAGTTTCATAACGTCCGCTGAATCTTAATTTGGCATGTAATCCATGACCAAATCTCCATATTATCCTATTTCTGAGCTTAAACCCGATATCTTTGAAAATTGGATAGAACAATATATCTAGTGGAAATACTTCTTTTTTATCTATATAGTTTCCAACCTCCCAAGCTACATTACCAGCAGGCTTTAAAATTCTATAAATTTCAAAAATAATCTGTTTTTGGAAAGATAAATATTCTTCAATAGTTGCTTTATCTTCATATTCCTTTCCTACATTGTATGGTGGTGATGATACCACTAAATCAACAGATTCGTCAGGCATAGACTTCAAATATTCTAAACTTTCTTCATTCACTATTATACTTGCTTTTGCATATAGGTTAACTGTTTCCAAATCCATTTGATAATTCTTCCTCTACTATTTTTTTCTATTATATCAGATATTAGTTTAAATAGCTTTATCATGCAAATAAATAATATTTCTTCAAGTAATGTGCGCATAGTATCTTTCACTTAGAAACAAAAAAAGCAATAAGTGCTAACAATAAAGCTAACAATCATTGCTTTTTCTACTTAATTTATGTAATAAAATACGCTTATAAATCCTGATTTGACACGCTATCAATCTATATACAATCATTTAGTAAAATATCCCCAAGATCATACATGTTCTTAAAATACCTCCTATATTGAACGCTTGATAGTCAAAAAGACACGATTTCCTATGCTAACAATAACATTTTTTTTAATCACTAGCAAAATGTTTTTTCTCAACAGTCTCTTTTTGCACAACATCCTTCATTATACTCTATCCCTGCTATATAAATCAAAAAAATCTAGTAGATAAAACAAGTTTTTAGTTCTTATATGATTCAAGCTTTTCCTTTTTATGAATAAAATTTCTAAAGGACTCATCTAAAAATCTAACTCTTAGATATTAAACTTTACTTACGGGCGGATTGATCCGCCAATCAAATTCAAAATGAGTGAAAATATTAGATAAAACAGGATTGAATTTTATCTATTTATATTGGATAATGATAAAAAAATAATCAAATTATAATATTTTTTATAGTTTTTTAATTTTTTTTGTTAGTTGGTATAAAAAGGAGTTTTATTGTGGATAAATTTGATTTATTAGAAAAAATGGAGGCCTATCAAATTGATTTACTCATATACATAATCAATAGTGGAGGAACTGCAACAAAAAAGGAGCTATTGACACATCTAAGAATCGGGGACTATCTTTTATCAAAATTACTTGAAAACTTAATGACTCATGCAAAAAATTCCAATAACGGTTTTTCAATCGATGTTATAAAACATACGGTTCGATTTCAAACAAAACCAGAATATTCGATACATACTTTATTTAATAAGCTGATCACACACGCACCAAAATATCAAATTTTAAAAAAACTGTTGCTTTGCGGAACGATTGATCCTATCCCTTTATGCGAAAAAATCGGCATTAGTCACTCTACTTATTTTCGAAAAATAAATGAATTAAACAATCTACTAAAAGAATTTGACTTATCCATCCAAAATGGCTATCTTTTAGGATCAGAATTACAAATTCGCTTTTTTTATGTTTCTCTACTTTTTATCACGGATTCAAAACAGCCATTAAAAATCAATGATATTGATCCTAGAATCCATGATACAGTAAATAAGATCCAAACGATCCTAGGTTCTCCTTTGTCCTTTCTTTCCAAAAGAAAATTAATTATTTATCTAAGTCTGTTAAAAAGAAGGAATGCTCAAAAAGGAATCTCAGACTATAACGATCAATTCCCATTTTTTAGCAATAAAACTGGGCTTCACAATCAAAAACGCTTTATCCGTCTACTAAAAACCTCCACTCTTTTCAGAAAAATCGACAAAGTTCTGACATCTTTTTTGGTTTATTACTCTTTTAAGATGACCCCTAACGAAACCATCCTACTGATCCTCTTTCTACTAGGTGAAGAGATCATTCCAAGTCATTCCTATTGTTTAAAAGAATTAGATGTCATTGAAAAAAAAAGTAATCTTTTCATCCTGACCTTGAATAATGAATTTTTAGATTTTATGGAGTTTGTTTACCCTGATACTCAGTTAACTAAGCAACACCGCTCTATGCTGGATTATCATCTCAGTTCGATTGGCTATCGTCATTTGATCTTCAAAGGTCATATCAATTACTACTGGGATGCACATCTTCCTAGTCATGAAGAGAGCCATCGATTTACCATTATTTATGCATTTATTGATTATATGAAAAAAAAATACCCCACACTTTTTAATGATGACTCTCAGACTCATTTTTTAACTCCAAAGTATGCCTATACTTTGAATCTTTATGAGGAATGGATCAAAGCTAAAGTGACGGTCGGTGTATTTATTGAAGGCAATCTTTTGTTTAGAAAACAATTTACTAAGTGGTGGATCAATTACGCTGAATTAACTACATTTGCACAGGCCGAGCCACTTGTAACTGACAAGCCCTACGATCTAGTAATAAGTAATATTGACTGGCCTTCTCTCAAAAAACAAGGACGTCACTTTTTCTTTATCACCAACTATAATGAACAAATGGATAAGATGGATCTCAATGAATTACTCTATAAAATCTATTCCTCCCACTGCTAATAAAGAGGCTGAGACAAAAGTGTTTAGATCCGAGAACCGAGTAGGTACTGTGCAACACTGTTTATCTGCGACGAGTCTTTGACGAGAAAGTATCAACTCGTTCTTCGTTGTGTTTTACAGCAATTTCAGCTTATTTCGAAACCTTCAACTCTTAGTGCTTTAGCACTTGGAATTTTGCTAGCTTCACTTTGTTCTTTGAACAATAGTGAAACTGTATGCGTTAGCTGATGTGATCGAAGCGTAACGCAGTAGCTGCTCTTTTTTCGCCGTTTATTCGGATTTAGAGAGCAAAACAGCGTAGTAGGGCAGCTATTGGCCTCATCTAGCCTATTTATAAACGAGTGAGCTTCTATGATTTCAACGGCTGAGCTGCCCCTTGTCGTATGATATTCTACCTCCGCTAAGATCCTGTTAATCTTATTAGCTGACAAATTTAAGTTTTTCCACCAACTGACGTTCTTCTGATAAAAACGAATTTGTATAGCAATCTAGTGTCATTTTCGTTGACGAGTGTCCTAGTAATGAACTGATTGTAGCAATATTTCCCCCAGCTTCTAAACAGCGGGTCGCAAACGTGTGCCTTAGAGAATGGAAGGAAAATTTCTCAAGTCCAATTTTTTTACGCACAACTTGAAAACGATAGGCGACTGTACGTGGTTCCAGTGCCTTATGTTTATTGGAGATAACGTAATCACTTGTAGATATTTCATGAAGCTCCAATAGTTTTGCTCGCAATGAATCGGAGATAGGAATTCGTCGAGAAGAATTTTGACTTTTAGGTGTTATTTCTACAATCTCAGTCTTTCTAACTCCTGTATCAGTTGTTGGGATCCTTAATATTGTCCGGTTCACTCCCAAGGTATTATCCTCAAAATCAATATCTTCCCACTTCAAACCACAAATTTCTCCAATCCTCAGACCTGTCTGTAATGCTAGAATGATAGAGAAGAACTTTTGGTTTGTATCGACTTCTTTAATTAGTCTATTCTGATCTTTAATCGATAGTGCCTGAACTGTTTTTCTTTCAGATTTCGGTAATTCGATACCTCTACATGGATTTTCCGTAAGCAAATTTAATGAAACTGCCTTGCTGATGCACGTTTTAAAAACAGAAAAAATAGACCTGATAGAGCTCGCTTTCAGCGTTTTTCTCATGTCATTAAGTAATTTTTCAATATCCGATTGTGTCATTTTTTGTAATTTAATGCTACCTATTTTTGATAGGACATGAACGTCCATTTTATTTTTATAGCTAGCGTATGTGCTTCCTTTGACCTTCGGTTGGACAAATGTTTCCAACCAATAATTTGTCCAATCAAGTAATTGACCATCATACTGACGCAAACTCTTATGATTAGTTGTCTGCTTCTCATATTTCATCAATATCAATTGCTGTTTAACCTCAGCATATTTATAGCCATAAATATACCCATAATAAATTTTCCCATTCTCTCGTCTACCTTTTATGTATCGGCCTTCCCAACGGCCATCTTTTCTCTTATAGATATTCTCTCCTCTTCTTGCCATAACCAAGACCCTTTCTAAAATCAATTTTGTTCATTCAAGAAAATGAAATCACTACAAATCGCGAAAAAATATGTTATTTTGTTATCAAAAACGTTATTTGACGATCTCCGTTGTCCATTTCTTATTTCCCCAACCTCAAACACTTACAATACGTTTGTTTTTATTAACTAAATTATGCATTAATTTAACTTTTTTGAGTTTCAATTTTTTTGGTAGAAATAAGAATTTTTGGAAGTATTATTCAAGAATTTTTTGCTATAGAAACTATTCTATTCTCAATACATATTCTATTTTTATTCACATCAAGAATTTATTTTTTTATATTATTCACTAAAGCCGTATCATTGATCCGTTTCAATGAGTTACTCAGTAAATCTTTCAGTGCCGCGTATCCTTCTAACTTGATCAGTACTTCTTGTGGACAATATACCCAATAATTAAAAATTGAGAGGCCCACTGCAATTTTATCGACTCTCTCCATGAATGGACCTAATTCTTCTATCAGCTTTCTACAACTTATTTCATTAGCGATCACGATCTCATCTTGGCCCTCTAACTCAAGCAACATCCACAAATAATCTATAAATTCTACTTTCATCTTTAATTCTAAAAACTGTTTTTTGGATACCATTTTTCTTTTGTTAGAAGGTATACTGCTTGAAAAATATTCTATAACTTCCTGTTCATTTTTAGATATATATTTTGGGCGAACATGTTGTTCAAACGGTAGTGGTTGATCTTCCTTGTCTTCTGATGTTACTTGAACATCTGTTTGATTTTTTACTACTCTTTTTTTTGAAAGCTGACTTGAGCGGATTAAAGTGTAGCTACGGCGACTGTTTTGAGGTTCATTCTCATCTTTTTCTGTTTTTTTTAGCGGCGTCTTCTCCCTAAGTTCAGATTGGGACTCTGTACTTTTAAATACTGATTTCTCCAACTCTTGAGTCGCAGCTTCCACAGCATAGTTATCAGATTTTATTTGTTCTTTCAATGTTTGACTTACTTTAGTTAGTTCATTTTTTAGTAATTCGCCAGAATCTAGCACAACTTCTTCATTTTTTTTGAGTCTATGTTCTATACCTTCTATTTTCTCGGTTAGTTGATTAAACTTTTCTAATACGTTATATAATTCTTCTTCTTTTCTCTTATATTCAGTCTGTTGCTCTTGTTCGAGTACTGCTTTATATGATTCGATTAGCTCTTGCACACAACTTCTAAATAATGGAAGCTGCCTCACATACTCAGATTCAAAAAAACCGATTGTAAAGGTCAAAACAATGTAAGCTGGCGATGTAAAGATATTGATTCTTTTAATTATCAGCTCATTGGTTTCTTCCATCCAGGCTTTTTGGACTTTCATTGCTATTTGTTCCAGCTCCATCAATGAATCAACATCTTTCTTATAAACCAACTTACAAGAAAGATACGCTTCATGTGGTGTTTTTAGCTTTTTATTGTATATTTCTACTCCTAAAAGTCTTGGATTTACTTTTTGATGAAGAATGTACTTTTTAATGATTTTCTTCCCATGTCTTTGGAGATTTTGTCCGGTCTCGTTCATGTCCTCAAACTCCTCAAATTGTTGTCCACCAATCTAATTTCGCACCATTATAGAAATCCTATATGACGCTCCAGCCTGATATCTTTACAGATCTATCGGTGCTTATCTTTCTTTATTTTTTTAATTCTTTTTTGTTTACTTTCAGGACTTTTTTTCTTATTCGGTTGACTTTTTTTCCGACGCTTTCGTTTTCTTTTTTTCTGATACAGCGCTGCTTCATATTGTCTCTGTCTTCTTCTCCTTAGAAGCAATAGCGTTATTAAAAAGATAAATAAAAAGACCAGCGTGATAGAACAAATCACTATATAAATCATCAGATGATTAGAATTTTTCTGATGGGTTTCGGCTTCTTTAGCTATTTCGAAACCCTTATCCCATTTCCATTCTTGATCTGTATCTTTGGATTTAACTGTCAATTGAAGCGAGTATCTTCCTGTAGGCTTCAAGGCATTGACTTCATCCGCTATGATAAAAGTTGTACTTGAATTAGGTGCCATTCGATAATTGGATTGCTTGGTCTGATACAAGACAGTATCTGAGTCTTGTTCCGTGATCGTTGCCGTGTATTCAAGCTCTTCTATATTTACTGCTTGATCGTTTTGGACGGTTACCTGTAGCGTTTGCTTCCCGTCTGCTTTTTTGGGAAGCACCTGCAGTAAATTTAAGTTCGCCATAACAGGCGTATCTGTTTCAGTTAGCTTTACAGCAACAATATAGATTTTTTTTCTACCTTGATCGTTTGATTGGGACTGTCTTGATTCAATCGAGCTAATCTTAATACCACCTAAAACCATACCGTCAAACTGCTCTGGAGGCATTTTCAACTGAACTGTTATTATTCTTTTTTCATGAGCCGGAACGACCGTCTTAGATTCCGCTTGGGCAATATCTTTGAAGGACACAGTTAGACTTTTATCTCTTGTTACTTGCTTGGAACGATCAGAATAGTCGATATCCCCTGATAAATTCGTTGTTGCATCATTGAGTTCTATTGCTAATTCCTGTTCTATATCGGAGGGATTGGACACTTCTAACTTTAGCTCTTGCTCCTGTCCAGGTTTCATTCTCAGATCATAGTAGGTCGCTCCAGAATCAGATTGATTGTTCGGTAAAATCGGTTTGATAGAAACGGCAAAGCTGGTCTCAGTCGTTATTATGGTAAGACAAAGACCAACGAAAAAGCTGATTTTCATGATAAGCAAACGAATATTCTTTTGTTTAATTGTCATTTATTTAAACTCCTCATACAGTGGATTCCCTACAGTAATGAAGAACTGATGCGCAAAGGTTCCTTATTTCTTCAATGATAAAATCTGTTTGATTGCTATAATCCGCTGGATATACGGCCTTATATATCCAACAACTCTTTAATAAACTATGTAATACGGATGGGAAAAGCCGACTATCCCCATTCCATTTTTATTCTATATCCGTAACCGGATCCTCGTTCAGGATGATTTGCTCTAGTAGAAAATTTTCTCCTTGAATAAGGTCAAAATAAGCTGCTTTATTTAAAATACTGTCGTAATCCATTCTCATGATTCGGACATGCGGTTGGCTAAACCATGATTTTTTCTTGATTTTCACACGTGACTCAATCATTTTGCATTCATCTAGAATCAAATAGATTTCATTCGCTGAAACGGAATCTTTAAAACTGCGAACTTGTTCCCTTTCATAGGTCAATCGATTATCGGAGATTGTCATCTTTTCTGATTTTGTGACTAGTTCTTTATTCATCATCCATGACTGTTCTAAAAATTTGGCTTTTTGCATCAACTTCGAATATTCTCTTAAATCGATCTTCAGGATTTTATCCCAGTCTTCGTTTTCATTATTGTTAGGCTTACTTAGTTCTTTGATTGCTCTGGATAAATTTTGTCTCTCCATCTGATCAATAACGACTTCCAACTTTTGATTTGCCAAACGCATTCGCTCTTTCGCATAACGTTCTCTGCTTACCGCTTCTTCCATTTTTAAGACATAATTTATATTTGCCTCTTTTATATTGTTTTCTACAACTTCTACTTTGGGCTTAGGTTTAGACTTTGGTTTCGGTTTAGAATTCATTTCAACAGTTTGAAGCGGTTTGACAAATTTAGAGACTAATCGTTCGATCTCCTCGACAAATAGCTCTAATACATCCTCACTTTCAACTAATAGCTGCTGTTCCAAGGATTGAAGCAAATTGACCATGAAAGGAAAGTCAACTTCACGATAGGCAATAGGAACAAAATCAATGTAATAAATGACCCGATTGTCTTCTTTCTCTTTTGATCCCCCTATCCAGGCAATCTGAGGGAAAGTATGAATAAGCTCGTCCAACAATGCCGACCAATCAAGATCCACAAAATCCAACGTGATTTCAACATGTTTGAAAAAAGAAATAATTGTATGGAATTCTTCAAAATATTCTTCTACTTCTTCTTTAGGATAGGGAATTCCTAGATTTCTTTTTTGAAAGATTTCTTCACAGATATAATAAATATCTCGCAACATGTCATCGTCAAAAAGACGCTCACCTACTGCCGGAGAAGCAGCTTGATAAATATCAACTATAATATTTTGATAAACCACTTCTTTTTCTCCTTCCCTTACTCTATCGACTGATCAGCTAAGCGTTCTGTTTTATTCAATAGATCTTCCATCAGCACACTTGTTTCACTTTGAAGACGAAGGATACGAGTATGGTAGTTTGCTGCCTCTTGATTTATCTTTTTCAGCTCGATCGAGGCTTCTGAAACAGCTTTTTTAGTTTCATGTCTTGCCGCTTCCACTGTTCTGTCTGCTTCAATTGTTGCTCGTTCGATGATTTGCTGTGCTTTTTCTTTCGCTTCCATCAAAACTTCAGCAATCTGTGTCTTCATTGAATCCTGCTGACGTAATTGCCGTTCAAGCTCGTTATTATTTGCACGTTCTTCTAACAATTGCTCTTCTACTTGTGTTCTTGCATCTTCCGCCTGCCTTAGTTGATCTTCAAGCGCGTGCACTTTTTCTTTGGATTGAGACGAGCTGGTCAATCGTAAGGTCAGCTGGTCGATCTCCTGCTGTTTATTTTCTACTTCCGCTTTTAGCCGTTCCGCCATTGTCTTTTGACGCTGAACTTCTTTTTGAAATTGCTGATTCTCATTCGTTAGATGTTCAACTATGGCAGCTTGCTCTTCTTTTAGTTCTTGCTCCTGCTTTCTCATCGTACTTTCTAAACGATCTCTTTTACTTGATGCTTCTGGCCGACTCTTCTTAGGAGGCTCATATTCTTCCTCTTCGAAATCGTCATCATCATATTCGTCATAGTCATCATACTCTTCGTAATCATCGTAATATTCTTCATAATCATCATCATATTTTTGCTTTTTCTTCTTAAACATAGCCAACTATACCGCTTCCCTTCTTATCTCTATCTCTTACAGTGCACCTGTTAATAATTCTTTTATTTTTTCATCATGATGGTCATTTAAAAGTACAAAATCTTGATTTAAGTAATAGCCAATTCCTTTTTTATTTAAAATGAATGGTTCAAAAATCGACGTTTTTTCCATTATTTTTTGTTTGATACGGTTGATCAAATTACTTAATAAAGCCTGTTTATTTTTTTGCTTGGCATTTATCCAAATCGCTTCACATAATGCCTGACTTGAAAAGACCCTCTGCTCCGACTTAATGAAGTGCTCTAAAACTTGGTGCTCTTTTTTAGTTAATGGAATCAACCAGTTGTCGATGATCAACGTTCGGTCTTTAAGCTGGAAGGTATGTGTCTTTTTGTTTTTAACTGAAAATGATGAATGTTGAGACATACTCTCATTACCTGAAAAAACATCTATCGTTCTTTCTTGATTGGTTTGCCCTGCTCGTACTGCTGTTTCTTCAAAAATTTCTGCCAACTTACTGGCTAAATCAGTAACCGATATCGGATAACGAACAAATGTCACCTCAGTATTATCAGCGTATTTAGATTCATTTGCCTGTTCTGATTCAAAAGTTAAGACGACAATCGGTTTATTAAGCAGTACCAAGTTGTCTAAAAACGATTCTTTTAATCCGCTATACATAGATTGTTGATAGATGATTAAATCGAAATTTTGTAAAAAATAAAACTCTTTATCTTTTGGCCGAGTCAATATATCTTTTGAAACCATGATTTCATAATCCATATTTAACAAACTATTTTGTAATAATCCGTTAGCGCTAAGTGTGTCAGTCAATATAATAATTTTTTTCCTCATAGTAGAAAGTCCCCCTCATATTTTTGTATATAGTAAAATACCAACCATTCATGTTAAAAAAATTCCTTAGAGAAAATTGAACCAACCTTGCTAATCGTTTATACACCACTATAAACTGCAAAAATTGAATAATAGGAATTTCCTATTCTTATATAAAATAAGAAAAAAATATTACGGTTACTTTAAATACAACATTTAAAATAATTGGTGACGGCTAGATGACGGTCAATTTAAATATGGTAATAAGTTTAATATTAAAAAAAAGAGCATTTTAATAAAATAAATGAATCAATATTTACTGTAGAAAAGAAAAAAGCCTTATACAATTTCTTAATAGTTCTTAATTTAAATTAAGTTAGAGTCATTTTTTTGACGGTTTATTTGACGGCGAATAAAAACAAGGGATTTTAACATTAATTCTTGATTATGTGGAAATAATAATCTCTTATCTATAAACTATCTGGTCTTATACTGTTTTAGTATTACTAGTTATTGCTTAAATAGTACCGTCATTATGATTAAAACATATAATCTATCGATGAATATCATTTAATTAAATATATTGTTATTTTTTTATTCCTCATTGACACGCCTAAATTAGTTATTGTATACTTGAAACGTAAGCAATTAATACAGCATCTGTTTGTAAGAACTACAATATAGTTTAATTTAAACAATTATAAATTTTTCTTATTTTATATAAGAACAAGAAAAAATTTGTTATTTATAAATAAACTTGATTTTATACAAATTATTGAAAAATTGAGATATATCACGTTTTTTCATGAAATACATATAAAAAAGGGAGTAGCGTAAAACTAGATAGTTTTACGCTACTCTCTTTTTATTGGTACTCTATTCTTCATCAAAATGGATTTCTAAGATATCTAAAATCCTTGCCAAATCTGATTGTGAAAGATACTCGATTTCGATTTTCCCTTTGCCTTCTTTTTCTTGAATGGCAACGGTCGTACCGAATTTATCCATCAAGCGATCTTCACTTTCGCGAATATAGTATGGCTTTTCTTTTAAGGTCTTTTTGTCTTTTTTAGCCAGTTTCTTGCCTTGGTTTTCATTTAGATCATTGACGATTTGTTCTAATTGGCGCACTGTTAAATTTTCTTCAACCACTCTTTTAGCTAATGTCAATATCTGGTCTTTATCTTTCAACCCTAACAATGTTCTCGCTTGCCCCATAGAAAGAGTTTCACTTTGAACTAATTCTTTGACTGGTGCAGGAAGTGTCAATAAACGTAGATAGTTTGCAATGTAAGGTCGGCTTTTACCTAAGCGCTCTGCTACTTCGACCTGCGTCAATTTTAAATTCTTCATCAACATATCATACGCTTCTGCTTCTTCTAATGGGTTTAGATCTTCACGCTGTAAGTTCTCTAAAACAGCCACTTGCATCATTGCTTCTTCATCAAACTCGCGGACAATTGCAGGAATCGTTTCTTTTTCTGCTAACTTAGATGCGCGAAAACGTCTTTCTCCTGCAATGATTTCGTACCCTTTGACTGCTGACTTTCTGACGATGATCGGTTGAAAAACACCTGATTGTTGAATAGAATTGGCTAATTCCTGCAATGAAGCTTCATCGAATGTTTTTCTTGGCTGGTATGGATTTGGCCGTAATTCATTTAGCGGAATCTCGATGACTTCTTCTTTTTGCACATCGACATCTTCTAAGCTGGCGAAATCCTGAAACAGTGCATCAATACCTCTTCCTAAACCTTTTCCTTTACTCATTATCCAACACTTCCTTTGCTAGTGCTTGGTACACTTCGGCACCACGTGAACGAGGGTCATAATCAATAATCGATAAGCCGTGACTTGGTGCTTCTGATAAACGGACATTTCGAGGAATGATCGTATCATAGACTTTTTCACGGAAATATTTACGGACTTCTTCAACAACTTCTGCACCCAGATTCGTTCTAGCATCATACATCGTCAATAATACGCCTTCGATACGCAAGTCAGGATTAAAGTGCTTTTGAACCAAACGAATCGTATTTAACAGCTGGCTCAATCCTTCTAAAGCATAGTACTCACACTGTACAGGAATCAAAATGGAATCACTCGCTGTAAAGGCATTGATCGTTAAATGACCTAACGACGGCGGACAATCGATCAAGATAAAATCGTAATAATCACTAACTTCAGCGATTGCCGCTTTTAGTCTGGTCTCACGCGCCATCATAGAAGTCAACTCGATTTCTGCACCTGCAAGCTGGATCGTCGCTGGAACGATATCCAAATTTTCTCTGGATGTTTGTTGAATTACTTCTTTGATTGGTTCTTCATTTACTAATACATCATAAACATCTGTGGCAACATCCGGTTTCCGTACGCCAATACCGCTTGTTGCATTTCCCTGAGCATCAATATCGATCAGTAAGACTTTTTTCCCATGATAGGCCAAACTAGCACCTAGATTCACTGTGGTCGTTGTCTTACCAACTCCGCCTTTTTGATTCGCTACAGAAATTATTCGTGCCATTTGTGTCCCTCCATCTTATTTGATCGGTTGTTTATTTGGTAATCCTGGTTTTCTTGGGTATTTTTTAGGTGTCTCTTTTTTCTTTTGAATCACAACAATATGACGCTCACCATTTGTGACTGGTAATTCAAATGATACTTCTTCTTGAAATTTACCGCCTAAAATTGCGATCGCAGGTTTCGCTTCAATAATTTCTTCTTCACTTTTTGCTGCTTTTAGCGCTAAGAAAAAGCCTTCCTTTTTCACTAATGGTAAACAAAGTTCACTTAAAACATTCAAACGCGCCACTGCCCGAGCAGTTACATAGTCAAATGCGCCGCGAAATTCTTCTTTTTGTCCAAAGGTTTCCGCACGGTCATGATACAACGAAACTTTTTCTAAGCCAAGTTCGTTGGCTAATTCTGTTAAAAAAGTGATTCGTTTATTCAATGAATCCACGATCGTTACCTCCAATGAAGGAAAAACGATTTTCAGCGGAATACTTGGAAAACCTGCACCAGCACCAACATCACAGATTGCCTTGTTTGTTGAAAAATCTTCAAAAAATGCTAACGAAATAGAATCATAGAAATGCTTCAAATACACATCTTGTTCATCAGTGATCGCAGTCAGATTCATCTTCTCATTCCACTCAACAAGCAACTCAAAATAACGGGCAAACTGCGCCATTTGATGCTCTGACAGCTGGATGTCTTTTTTACTCAATAATTGTTTAAACTCTTCAGGTGTCATAAGATTCCTTCCTTGCGTGAAACAGAAAAATGTTTCACAATTGTCTTTTCTTACTTTAACGCAAATAGCAATTTCTTGCAATGTTTTTAGCAAGTTTTATAAGAGTTCTAATAAAATAGTTCTTTCTATTGTATAGATGTATTTTTCAACTATTTTTAAAAGACAAATAAAGAATGCAAAACAAAAGGCAAACACCCTTTTGTTTTGCATTCTAGATTCAAGCACACATCTGTCTGCTTTATCAATCTCCACCTGCCGTTGCTTTGATAATCGTGTTATAAATCGGTTCACGATTGATTAGATCCTCGACCGTACCGATTTTGACCCCTTTAGAATAGTAGCCGTCTAAAATACCCAACTTTTGGAAAATCGTTTGCTTGTAAGCAATTTCCGCGTTCCATTCGACCGTATCCAAAACGGCTAGTGCTGAATGAATAGCTTCAAGCCCAGTTTCACCACCTGTGGTGATCAATACACCATGACTATCTAATAAAAATTCATGTGGTAATTGTTTTCTAGGCATCGTCTTAATATGATTGCTGACGATTTCTGCCAGCTCCTCTGAGCAGTTTGGTTCAAACTCTAGGACTTCGATATATTCGACCTTTTGAGTTGCTTCGGTTAGATTCGGCATATCTAGGCCGCTTGTCGCCCAAAACATACTGCTAGGTGCATGCGCATGAAGGACAGCTTTGATTTCGGGATTTGCATCATAGACAGCTTCATGCATGTTGATTTCCCTGGTCAATCCGCCTTCACCAGCGATGACTTTTCTTGTATGCGGCTCGACAACTAAAATTTGCGAAGCCGAAAGATGTCCTAAATAAGCTTGCGACATCATAGTTGGCGTCATGATGATGTATTCTTTTCCAGTTTTATCCGTTGTCTTAAAAGAAAAATTTCCTCCAGCAACATTCGTATTTTTACGTTCAAAAATCAACTGAACGATTTTTGCCATATCTTCTCTTTCACGTTCAAATAAAATTCTTCCATCTGCCATAATCGATTACAGCTCCCTTTTCTTTTTTAATAGTTTCCCTGTACGAAGTGTTTCTTTTGCTGCATCTTGTACGAGTCTATATTCTTCATATTTTTGCTTTTTCCGTTCATCATATTCTTTAAAAAGAACTGCATTACCATCTTTATAGATAAAAAATGAAAGCAGGATGACCAAAAAATAGATGGGGGTGACATTAGTAGCCATCGCGACGATAAAAAGCAATACATCCGCAAACAGTAAAATGAGCCATTTCCCTTTTTCATTCATCATCATCGTTCCTTTCTAGACTGGCTATTTTGCCTCTTCGTAGCGTGCACTCGGCACGGGTTCTTTCGACATATATTTATACAGCCAGACAAACATCGCAATAAAAATGATAAACCCAACGATCGCTAAAATATTCAAATTCGCTGCTTCTGCGAATAAAATTCGAAACTCCGGGCCTTCAATCGATGACCACGTGATACTGCCGCCCTTTAAATCCACTGCGCCTGTTTTTTTCGCTAAGCCTGTCAACACAGGTGCTAGATATGTTGCGCCATATAAATAAAGTGGTGTATAAATCAAGCCAAGTGTGATCATACGATACAAATTACCACCAGTTAAGAGTAATCCGCCGACAGCAATCGAATAGTTGATGATTCCTGCTAAAGGCAAAACTTGATTCCCTGGTAAAATCATGGCATATCCGATAAACACAGGAACTAAAATGATGGCTGTCACCCAAATTTCTGAACGTCCTGCTAAGACAGGCCAATCTAAACCAATGTAGACTTCACGATCTTTAAAGCGTTTTTTCATCATCTCAGACATCGCATCCGCTAAGGGTGACAACGACTGCATAAACATCTTACTGATCATCGGGAAAAGAGCCATTGCAGTAGCAATCTGAATACCTAAATTCAGTGAACCTGATAACCCGTATGCTGCGCCAAATCCAAGTAAAATACCGATAATAAAACCCATCACACTATTTTCAGAAAAAATACCGATCTTTGCTTTTAGTGCTGTCGTATCTGCTTTTTTATTAAAGAAGGGAATTTTATCCATCACAATATTCACCGGCAGCATCAATACAGCAGAAATATTCATTAAATGAGTTACCGTAACTAATGGAATCCCCGTTAGATCTTGAATATGACGTTGGAACATATCACCCATTTTCAACTCCAAAACAACTTGAATAATTGCTGCTGCAAACCCTGCGATCAAAGACCCGCTGATAAAATAAACCAAATACGCTGTCAACGCTTTTCCCCAAACATTCCACATATCAACATTCAATGTTTTGGTTAAATTCAACAATAGCATCACAAAATTGACTCCTAAAACTACCGCGAAAAAAACAAATGCATACGACCAGGACCATGTGATACTCGCTGCTCCTGTCCAACCCAAATCAAGCGCCGGCAAGTTGATGCCCGTATTTTTCGCCATCGCTTCTGATGCCGGGCTAACTGCATCAGACATAAATCCAATGACCATACTCATTCCTGTAAACGCAACGCCCAGTGTAATGGCTGACATAAACGCTTTTTTCAATGGCATCCGGGCAATCAGTCCAATGATCAAAATAATCAATGGAACAAAAATTGCTGATCCAAGATTCAATATATAATCAATCACAGATTGAAAAATTTCCATCTCCTCTACCTACCTATCTTTTTATTTTTTTGGTATGATTACTATATAGTTTTTCTTTTAGATGGAGAGATCCGGCGTAAGCTTCGCCCCTCTGTCTAATAACGTTCAGGTTCGTCACAACCTGAACGTCTTTTTTATTTCTTCGTATCGTTTACGATCCCTTCATAGATTTCCTCTACACCCATCCCTGTCAAAAATGGGACACCTGCATACACCGAAATCCCAAGCTTTTCCGCCGCTTCAAGTACTTCATCATCAGGTTTTGCAATGTAGACATAAATACTCGCGCTTGGTAATTCCTGTAAGATCGATTTGTAATCCACTGCTTCCACAGGATAATCGATATTATCTGCTTCCAGTTTACTTTTGATTTTCTCCGCTACTGTTGTACTTGTCGCGACACCGCTACCGCATGCTACAATCAATTTTCTAGCCATTTTTTGCTTCCTCCCATTGTTTCATAAATAAATTGAACACATCTGCTTTCTCAGTTGTTTGTTTTAATTCAGAGACAAATCCATGATTTTGAAATAAGAGCATCAGTTCCTGCAATAAACCAACCTGTTTCGTGGGTTCTTTGATCCCTAGGAAAAATAAATCGCACACCTCCATCTCTTGGTTATCCCCCATTTGTTTGACCTTGATCGGCTTTGTTGTTCTAACAATATATATGAAAGGCCTTTCAATATATTCTGTGTCTGAGTGCGGCAAGGCGATGTTGAGATATTCTGTGATCAGCCCTGTTGGAAAATCTTTTTCTCGGGCTCTGATGCCTGCTAAATATCCTTCATTTACATAGCCTTCTTCTAATAAACGCGCCGCAATTATTTCAAATAATTCCTCTTCATTTTCTACCGTCAATTGTAAATCGATCAATTCTGGTTGAAACATCATTTTCGTTTCCATCACTTTCCTCCTTATCATGATCAACACAAATTTTCTTACTTCGTTGAACTTTTTATGTTCAACTTTGTAAATATATGTTAAACTTTGTTTATACAAAAAGAATACAACTTGTACAATGGTTTGTCAACGCTTTCTTTTGATTGTTTTTTGTTCGTTTTACGTTTAAAATGTAATAGATAAACATTTCCGAACAAAAAGGAGCATATTTTATGTTAAAAAGAGAGCGTCATGCGCATATTTTAGAATTACTGGAAGAAAACACTTTTATGACTGTGTCTGATATTGCCGAAAAACTTGATGTGTCAGAAATGACGATACGTAGAGATATCAATGAGTTGAGCGACTCTAATCAGCTCGTTCGTTTATACGGTGGTGCACAAAAAATCGACCGCAAGGATAAAGAACTAGCAACTCATGAGAAGATCAATCTACATATCGAACAAAAAGAGTATATCGGTAAAATCATGAACTCTTTGATTCAAGATCATCAGGTTGTTTTTCTAGGTGCCGGAACAACTATCTTATATGCGTTGCCATTCATCAAGAAACAAAATTTAATGATTGTAACGAATAGTCTGATCGCATTCAATTATGTGATCGAGCATACAGATTATCGCGTTCTTTTAACAGGGGGAGATTTTACACCGATCACAGAGGAATTTATCGGAGAGCATGCGGAACAAACATTTGATACGATCAATATCGACATCGCCTTTGCTGCAACCAATGGAATCTACAACAATAATGTAACCACCTCAAACTATTTAGAAGGCGGCGTCCAGCGGGCAGCATTTAAAAATGCGAAGAAAAAAATCGTCGTTGCCGACAGCACGAAGTTCAATGTCAGTGATGTTTACACGTTTTATAAGCTTTCTGATCTAGACTATGTGATCACTGACGACAAAATCGATGAACAAACATTCAATTTTTATCAGTCTTATGGCAAATTGTTGAACAAAAAAAGGTAGCTGGGTTGGGCTCTTCTTTCAAAAATCCAGTTAGCCTGGAATTTGAAGGGAGAACAATAATGATTTTAACAGTGACACTTAATCCATCTCTTGATTCAATTTATTTCACAGATACTTTTATTTTGGGAGAGATGAACCGTTGCGGCAATCCAGTCAAAGCAGTTGGGGGAAAAGGTATCAACGCCGGTAGAACAGCCGCTATTTTAGGCGCTGACGTAACTGCGATCGGCGTTTTAGCAGGAATCAATGGCGATTTCATTCGTAAAGCTCTTAAAAAAGAACCGTTTTTTGCGACACATTTCCTACCAATTGCAGGCGAATCACGAAACGCGGTGACTGTAATGGATCGAGAGAATAATCAAACAGAAATCGTCGAATTAGGGCCGGAAATTACTAAGAATACAAGCCAACAGGTTTTAGATCTGGTAATGACTCTTGCAAAAAAACAAAAAAAAGAACCGATCATTGCTCTATGCGGATCAGCCAATACTGAAAATGAACATCTTTATGAGAATTATTTGCAGCAATTCGGCTCGACTACAAAAATTTTGACAGATATTTCCGGTAAACAATTACAAAACGTTCTTAAGAGTTCAACTAAACCTTACTTTATCAAGCCTAACATTCACGAATTCGCTGACTTATTAAACACCACCGTAAAAAATAAACAAGAAGTCCTTACGCACATGAATCATCCTTTAGTAAAGGGCATTCCATTTGTCCTTGTTTCCTGTGGAAGTGACGGAGCTGTAGCGAAATACCATGAGCGTTTTTTTGATCTTTGCATACCAAAAATCGAGACTATCAATCCCACAGGCTCTGGGGATGCCACAGTTGGGGGGATTGCATTTGCTTTAGATCAAGGTTTCTCTATTGAAGAGACGTTAAAATATGGCATGGCTTGCGGTATGAGCAATGCGTTGGAGCAAGCTGTAGGCTATGTTACGAAAGAAAATGTAGCACGACTTAAAAACGAGATCATCTTACAGGAAATCCAACATGATTAAAATCAGAAATAAGCTGACATTCACGAAATTGTGAATGTCAGCTTATTTTTGAGATCAAATATTTCTATCCGATCTTCATGGTTATTTCAAAACATCCTCAAACTCTTTTTCTGTTTCCCATCTTCTGTAAAATTCTCCGGATCAAGCCAAGATTCTAATTTTCTTTTAACTTCAGGCCATTCACTATCAATAATAGAAAACCAAGCGGTATCTCGATTTCGTCCTTTATAGACCAACGCTTGACGAAACACCCCTTCAAACACAAAACCCAACCGTAACGCAGCTTTTTTAGAAGGTTCATTTAGCGCATCACATTTCCACTCGTAACGGCGATAGCCTAATTCATCCATCGCATAACTTGCGGCAAGATATTGTGCTTCTGTCGCAATACGTGTCTTTTTTAACTGATCTGAATAAATGACAAAACCGACCTCCATTGTGCCCTGTTCTTGATTTATTCGCATCAAAGCCAAAGTCCCAAGGGCCTTCTCAGTTGTTTTATCAATGATTGCGTAATGCAGCGGATCTTTAGACTGACTGGCAGACTCTAAATAAGCAGCAAAAGTAGCTTGATCTTCAAATTTTTCTAACGGTAAATAGGTCCAATTTTCAACGGCACTTTCAGGTCCATATACTGCATATAGATCTTCGACATGTTTTTCTGGGGTGAGACACTCCAAATAGCAATATCTTCCCTCCATTTTTCTCTTTGTTGGCTTTTTTCTAGTCGTCCAATCACATATTGGTTCACCAATTGGTTGATTATATTGATTTTTCATTCAAATTCCTCCCTCTATCAGATTATCAGAAAAAAATAGCAATTAATAGTTTCTGGTACACTCCAAATTCTCACGTTTTTTTCAAAAACTACCTATAATCTTACAAAACAAGATTATTATGTTTAAAGATTTATGATATGATAAATATAAGTGAGACCATTGGCTTGAAACTTATTTTCAAATGTCACAAAAGATAAATAATTCGTAAATAAAACAAATACAGTTTAAAAAAATTATAAACTAAAGAGGTGAGAACTCTTGAAAATAGCATTGTGTGATGACAATCCAATCGAAATCGGTCAAATAGAAACCATTTTAAATCAAAATCGACTCTTAAATTATGACTTTGATTTTTTTAGCAATGGAAAAAAACTGTTGAAGCATATCAGCGATATGGATGTGAAATACAGTATTTATTTTATTACAATCGAGATGGCAGGCCATAAGGGGATAGATCTTGCGCAACAAATACGTGCACTTGATTTACAGGCACTGATTATTTTTATTTCAAATGATACCACACATATGCCGGAAGTTTTCCAAGTCCAAACCTTTGATTACCTACTTAAGCCGATTTCCAAAGAGCAATTGATGCTAACAATGGATCGAGCAAAGATTTATTTAAATGAACAAAATACTTATTTTGATTTTTCATTCGGCCGAAAAACGATTTTTCTCCTATTGAATGACATCGTATATATTTCAAAAAGTGGGCGAGTTGCCTACATCCACACAACGGATACAGTCTATAAGACGTATTTAACTATGTCGGAAATTTTAGAAAAGCTAACGAGCAACACATTTGTCCGTACTCATGGGAGTTATGTCATCAATTTGAACTATATCGTCGAAATTGTTAAAAATGAAGCCTTTGTCAAACATTTTAAAGACGGCATTCAACAAGAAACAAAACTATCTGTGCCAATCAGCAGAAAATTTAAAGATGATCTAAAAATAAAGTATTCAAATTTTTCAAAGATGCTATAGTTCATTTCCTTAATTGTTACATTCAGTTACGACTAAAATCCAATTATATAGATATAAAAATCCTTAAGCTCTGATAAAAAAACTTTATCAGAGCTATTTATTACATCAAAATTACCTTTTATTACATTTAGAGTTTTTCCAATTTTTTTTATGATAAAATTGTTGAAGATAGGTGTCCATAAAACAGATACTTACAAGTAAAAAAATTGGAGGAATGAAAAATGGCAGGCGATAGAATTAAATTATCCCCACAAGAACTAAGAACTTCTGCAACAAAATATACAGACGGTTCTAACCAAGTAAATGACATTTTACAAAAATTACAAGCAGAGCAAGATACAATTCAAGGAAACTGGGAAGGTTCAGGTTTTGATAGCTTTAACGATCAATTTACTGCACTTAAACCAAAAGTAAGTGAATTTGCTGAATTACTAGAACAAATCAACAAGCAATTGAACGAAGTTGCACAAATCATGGAAGAAACAGACCAAAATATCTCTTCAGCTATCGGAAGAGGTTTATAAGAAACACATACTGAGGAATAGGGAGGGCACTTGCTCCTCGCTGTTCCTCTTTTATTTAGGAGAATGAGAGATGAACAGTAAAAAACTTTATTACATTTTAAAATCTGTTTGGATGGTTGTCATACTGCTGATTATGCTGATTTTTATGAATCGCGATTTTACCGATATTTCTGCAAAAAAAGAGCAGGACGAAGAAGATATGCGGTTAAACATTGCCCTAGTGAATGAAGATGCTGGTGTCAATCGAAACAACATAGACTACAATCTGGGCGCAGATTATGTTAAGAAAATCGAAAAGGATGTTACTTATAACTGGTTTACTGTCAGTCGGGGAATCGCAGAAAATGGTCTAAAAAACGGCACTTATAATCTTCTCGTAACGATTCCAAGCAATTTTTCAAGTAAATTATTGGAACTAGACAGTCCGTCACCAGAAAAAGTACAAGTCAACTATAAGATCAACGCAAATGGGAATGCCACACTAGAAAATGAGTCAAGAAGCGTTGGGAGAAAAATCGTGAGCGATTTGAATCAGCAGCTAGTGGATCTTTACGTAGTCAGTATTTTAGATAACTTATTTACCGCACAGCAAAATATCGAAAAAGTATATAAAAATCAAACAGATTCTGTCAATGATTTTCAAAATATTTTATATCAACCAACATTGAATTTTAAAGATTACTTACCTGCGATCACTTCGCAATCAAAAAGTGCTTTGCAGGCAAATGACTTCCTAGCAGAAACTTTAGGCAGCCATATCCAAGGAACAGATTCATTAGTGAGCAGTCATCAGGACTATTCTTCATTACTAGAGAAGCTCTTGAAGGATCGTGCTGAAGGTATGATCTCGTACGAAGAATTCATGCAGCAATTAACACAAGCGGAGGAAAACGTCTCTGGAGAAGACATTTCAGAAATGTTCAGACAACTGCAACAATCTGGTCAAAGTATCGAATCAGAGTTTTCTTCTGGCGGAGTAGCTGACACGACTTCTGGACAGATCCATCAATTGAATCAGCAATTGGAAAAAGCAAAAGCTGCAGTTGATGAGCAACAAGCAAAATTAGATTCGATCAGTGATAATTACTTCAATCAATATAAAGAGCCTTTCTTTGAATCTTTAGGTGTTAAAGAGGGAGAAAGAAAAGTTACACTTGAAGATGTTTTAAATAAAGCTGGAAAGCAATACCCGCCGACAAATGAATCTGGTTTCAGTGTTGCTTATATAGATAGAATCAATGAACGTTTAGCTTTACTACCATTTAGGACAACGACGTTTAATTTGAATCCGCAGGATGATATTTTCAGGTATGCAAAGATTCCTTATGGTGACGGTCAGCCTTTCGTTTCGTTACAAGAGAAATTTAATACCTTGGCAGATAAAGTTGCTGTATTGAACAAAAACACAGATACCTATAATGCAGAAAATAACAAAAATGAGCCTCACCTGATATTTGATATGGATCCAGTGAAAGCAGCGGAAAGTCCTTATTATGAAGAGATAGCAAACGCATATAACACTTTGAATTCTAAGTTGCATAATACTCAAAGTACAGGAATTTTAGACGTGTATCACGGGAACTTTACTATAAATACTCAAAGTCTTGGTTCTGATGCGTATCTTCAAATAACAGATATACCAGCAGGTATTACAGACATTAATTGCAGTGAACTTGGAGGTCAAATTACTTTAGACACTCAATATAAAATCAACGGAAGTCGAACTCTGACCTTCAACTATAAATTTACAGATGAATATAATGAAACAACTCAAAGTCCAAAGATGAAAATCAAAATCGCTCAAAGCAAAACTAGTGATGACGGCTCTGTTGTACCATTCACTGTTGATGTAATCACACCAGAACCCGAGGTAGCAACCAGTCCGGAAGATGGTACCGTCTCTTCTTCTTCTGAAGAAGAAACAACAGAGCAATCACAAGCAGAAGAACCTGTGGCACCAGCTGCAACAGTCACACCATATGCAGCTGTTCTGACACAATCAGGCTTTTCAATCGAGTGGGATCAAAGCATCGACACATCTGCTTTCCTTTCCGAAGATTATCAAAAAGCGAAAAGAGCATACTCAGAAGCAGTCGGAAAAGCTTTAGAACTATATGATGCAATCAGCGCTGAACTTGATTTTTATGAAAAATATCAATTTGAACAATACGGTGCTTTCTTAAAACTAGACTTAACCGAAGCCTTTGAACAAATTCTAAATGAAACCTTCCTTGGCGGAGATTACAAAGAACAAACAAATCATTTAGCAGCCCTTAAGCTTCAAGCAGAAACCCTTGAGACACAATCTGACGTCATCGAAGCAAAAATAATTGGCGTTCTTGGTAACACACAAGACTTAAACAGTCAGATTTCACATCAAGCAGATCGTATCTCGGAAGCCCAACAAACTTTAGCAGAAGCTGTTGGTAATAAGAGTACCGTTGATTCATTCAACAGTCTAACCGACTCCAGCATCGAATCTGCGCACTCAACCTTACAAACACTTTATGAGCAATCAAAAGCGATCAAAGAAGCTTCTGAAATGAATGTCAAAGAAGCCGAAGGCGTAAAATCTGTCTTCACATCGTTCGACCAAGAAGTCAACACTGCTCAGAAAAACGGGGAGGAACTTTCCTCAAATGCTGATGTGATCATGGCAAACTTAAATGATGAATTGGCAAACAACAATGATTTTGTTTCTGCCTTTATCAAGGTATTGAGCAATGCGCAAAAAGATGGTGTCCCAAACAATACGTTGCTGCAATTTATCGCAAACCCAGTCAACGGAAAAGCCGAAGCAACGATCAAAACCACTGAAGTCAACGAACCATTCACTTGGATCTTGATCATGTATACCTTGAGTTTATTCATTGCTTATCTCTTTGCGACACAGCCGGTGATCAGAAAGGTCAAAGACAAATTCAAACGGGAACAGCTATGGTTCAAAGATAACATTATGGAAACCATTGTTCTTAGTGCAAGTGCAGTTGGTATTGGCGTTGTGTTAGGAATCTTAAGTGTCAGTGAATTAGGCATCGTGAAAGAATCCCAAATCGTTTGGGTCATGATGGTCGTCTTATTCATGCTGATCTTCTCACTGCTCAACCATTATGCACTAAAACAATTCCATATCGCCGGTTTTGCCTTCAGCTTATTCTTATTCATTAGTTACGTATTCGTGACAAATGCCATCGGAAAAACCAAAGGCAATAATCCAATGGTCGATATGATCCGTTCCATCAATCCATTATCGATCGGAGAAAACAACTTAGCAGATATCTTAGCGAATAATGCACTGAACATCGTACAAATTATTTTATATCTATTAGCAATTGCAGCCCTTGCGGCATTCAATATTTTTATTTGGAAACCAAGAAGGAAACTAAAGGAAGTGGCGAAAAAATGAAGAAATTGACGATCTTACTTTTACTTGTAATCGGCCTCTTTTCATTTACTAGCACCTCTTATGCAAAAGAAACTTTACTAGACAATAACTTAGATTTAAAAACCGATCGCTTGAATCAAAATCAGGTCGACAACGGAAAAGCCCAAAGCTTTATCGCCGAAGATCGGCTTTTTGACAGCGAGATGATCGACAAAGTAGCAAATGCAAAAAAAGTCGAGGAAAAACAACGACAGGAAGATGAAGCACAATTCTTTTTGACCAAAGTACCGAAAACCAAAGAATACGATCACACCCAGCTATTTGCGGGTAATGATGTTGAATATGCAGCGGCGAAAAAAGAAGAAACTGTTGAGGCAGTTTCTTCCGGCGCTAAGCTGCTTCCTTTGGTTTTAGGCTTATTATTGGTCACTGTCGTGACATTAGTGTTGTATCACAGTAGAAAAAGAGGTCAGCAAAATGGCAGATAATCAAGAACATATCAATATCACCCTTTTATACCAACAAGAAAAAGACAAAACAGTAGATCTACGTATTCCGAACAATATCACGGTCTATCGTTTTATCCGTGAATTGAACCAAATATTCAACAAAGAAAAAGACATAAAAAAATACCAGATCAAAGTCTTGAATAAAGGACTTTTACTAGATGAAGAGAAAAAGTTAAAAGATTATCCGATTACAAACGGAGACATAATTGAAGTGTTGGGAGAGTAAATGATGGAGACAATGAAAGACTTAGAACTAATTATCGAAAAACAAACATACACATTCAAAAAAACGGCAGAAAACTGGACACTTACCTTAAGAAAATCAGAAGTCCAAGTTAATGAAGAAAAAGACTTAGCCTTGCTGAAAGTCGCACATCCTTTATTGATGGATACTGCAATCCACTGGGAAGAAGATGCTGTTACCTTTACTTATGAGCTGCCAAAAGAACATTTGACCTTCGCTGAGCTAAAAGCCGCAACCAAAGAAGAAAAACTGCGTGCAATGGCGAACATGGCAGCGATCGAGCAATTATTAGATTTACCTCTGACGTTCTTTATCCACCCAGAGAATATTTTATTTGATTACAACTTATTACCTAAGGTCGCTTACCGTGGCTTAGCTGGTAAAATGCCGCCGAAAGTTACTGATCATGCTCTACTATTGAGACAATACAAAAGCTTGATCATCGCCCTGTTTGAAAAAAATCAGGATTTCTCAAAACTCTATGAAGGACAATTAGAAATCAAAAAAGGTTCTGAATTTATCCAAACGATCATCAAAAAAGAAAGCTTCGAAGAAATCAGACAATACTTAGTGGAGAACTACGATCACACCGTAGAGCGTACCAAGAAAACAACTAAAAAAGTCAGCAAAGCGAAATTCCAAGTCATGAAACAATTATCGATCTGGATGACCGTTTTAGCTGTTGTTTTAGTAGTTCCTTTGGCATATCTGCTGTTTTTCCGTCTCCCTTTCTTAGATCGGATGCAAAACACAGATACAGCTTTCTTGAAAAATGACTATGAAGCAGTGATCACAACATTAGATCCTGTGAAAACAGCCAGCATCCCTTTTACGCAAAAATATGAATTAGCCTATAGCTTCGTACAAGGAGAAGCTTTACAAGAACAACAGAAAAAAGTAATTTTGAACAATGTAACCTTGCGTTCAGATGAAACCTATTTAGATTACTGGATCGAAAACGGCCGCGGAAACCTTGACGAAGCCTTAGATGTTGCAAAAAACTTGGAAGATTCTGATTTGATCCTTTACGGTATCACGCAAAAAATCGAGCAAGTGAGAAAAGACACGAAAATGTCCGGAACAGAAAAAGAAGAAACTATAAGTAAACTAGAAGATGATTACAAAAAATACAAAGAAAAACGTGATGAAAGTGTGAACGCTGCAGAAGCTGAACAAACACAAGGATCAACGGCGCAGGAGGGCAACTAGATGCAAAAGATACAAGCCATCCTCTACCTTCACGGCTATCGTTACCAATTGATCTTGGACGAAGAAAAAGCCCAAACGATCGGTCCGGATAACCAAGCAGCTTTACATGTACCCGTACTAGCAGAATCTGACACATTAACGATTGAGAAGCAGGACAATTGGATGTTGACGACTCAAGATCAGGAACACGTTTTGCCGTTGAATACACCTGTGACCTTCTCGTTATCAGATGAACAGCCAGTCACTGTGATTTTGACACCAGTGACTAAATTACACATTTTTGACTTACTGGATAAAAAAGAACTGATCCTAAGCACAGATAAAGGTGCAACGTTAGAATTAGCGAATGATCATCTGACGCATCCTTTATCTGCTATCTTGAAAAAGCAAGAGGATCAGTGGCTCTTGACTGTTTTATCTGGCGAATTAATGATCAACAATCGATTATTTATCGGCACAGAGTATTTACTAAGCAAAGGAGACGAAATTTCTTTCCTTCATCATACGCTGAAATTCTTTACGCATGAGATCCATGCCACAGAAGGCACGATCATCAAATCTGATCTATGCGAAATCTACACATCACGTTACGATGTTTACGAGGACTATCCTGATTTCCACCGTTCTCCGCGGATCATTTATCGTGAGCCGGAAGAAAAAATCATGATCAATGCACCAAGTGATCCCAAAGATGCACCAAAGGATCAACTGATCAAAACGATTTTACCACCAGTTGTGATGCTGATCGTAACAGTGGCAATGGCTTTCTTCCGTCCCAACGGATTATTCGTCTTAGCCAGTGCGGCAACGACCTTGATTACGATCATCTTTTCGATCACCAACTATTTTAAGAGTCGCAAAGAGCACAAACAAAGCCTGATCGATCGTGAAATCAGCTATAAAAAATATTTGATCGACAAGTCTGTTGAGCTGCACCAGATCAACCAAGAGCAAAAACAAGGGCAACTGTACCATTATCCAAGTGTTTCTGAACTATTGGATATGACAAAAACCTACAGCCCACGAATCTATGAAAAAACACCGCTGCACTTTGATTTTCTTTTCTACCGTTTAGGCTTAGGAAATGTTCAATCATCCAGCGAAATTTCGTATTCAAACAAAGAACGCGGAAAAGAAACCGATGATCTAGAAAAAAGCGGTTACGAATTATATACGAAGAGCTTAGAGCTAACCGATATGCCCGTTTTAGCCAACCTAACGCATGGTCCTGTCGGCTATATTGGACCTAGAAGCTTAGTGTTAGAGCAATTACATTTACTAGTCAACCAATTATCTGTGTTCCATAGCTATCATGATTTACAGTTTATCTCGATCTTCCCCGAAGCAGAAAAAGCGCAATGGGAATGGATGCGTTGGATGCCTCATGCTAAAATGCAGGACGTAAATGTCCGCGGATTTGTGTATAACCAACGTAGTCGGGATCAAGTGTTGAACAGTTTAAATCAGATCTTGAAAAACCGTAAAAACTCAATGGAAGAAAACCGCAATAGCCGGGACAGTACCATCTTCTCCCCTCACTATGTGGTCATGATCACCGATGAAAAATTGATTTTAGATCATGTCATCATGGAATTCTTCAATGAAGATCCAAGCGAACTCGGCTGTAGTGTGATTTTTGTAGAAGATGTGATGAGCAGCTTATCCGATAATATCAAAACGGTCATCGATATCCGTGACCGTAATACCGGAGTCCTGTTACTGGAAGAAGGTCAATTGAAAAATACACACTTCCAGCTAGATCACTTCCCTACTGATTTTGATAAGGAACAATTGCCTAGATTATTAGCGCCGTTGAATCACTTACAAAATCTAAAATCAAGTATCCCAGAAGCTGTGACATTCCTAGAAATGTACGGCATCGAAACCTTTGATGAATTTAACGTGACTCAACGTTGGGCAGAACATTCTCCGCATAAAACCTTGGCAGTGCCACTTGGTTTACGTGGAAAAGACGATATCGTTTATTTGAACTTACATGAAAAAGCTCACGGTCCCCATGGTCTTGTCGCTGGTACCACTGGTTCTGGTAAATCAGAGATCGTACAAAGTTATATCTTGAGTTTAGCGGTGAACTTCCACCCGTATGACGTCGCGTTCCTACTGATCGACTACAAAGGTGGAGGAATGGCGAACCTATTCCGGAATCTGCCGCACTTACTGGGCAGTATCACCAACTTGGACGGCGCTCAAAGTATGCGTGCCTTGATTTCCATCAATGCCGAGCTAAAACGCCGCCAGCGCCTTTTCTCTGAAAATAACGTCAACCATATCAATCAGTACCAAAAATTATACAAAAACGGCGATGTAGACGAACCAATGCCTCACCTCTTCCTGATTTCGGATGAGTTTGCCGAGTTAAAAGCAGAACAGCCAGAGTTTATGAAAGAGCTTGTCTCCACTGCTCGTATCGGGCGTTCTCTAGGGATTCACTTGATCCTAGCAACACAAAAACCAAGTGGTGTCGTCAATGACCAAATCTGGAGTAACTCGAAATTCAAGCTTGCCTTGAAAGTGGCCGATCGTGCCGATTCGATGGAAATGTTGAAAACTCCAGATGCCGCAGAGATCACACAAGCCGGTCGTGCGTATCTACAAGTCGGAAACAATGAAATTTATGAATTGTTCCAAAGTGCATGGAGTGGGGCGGATTATCAACCAGACAAAGATGAACAACAGATCGAAGATCATACGATTTACCTTGTGAACGATCTCGGTCAGTATGAAATTTTAAGTGAAGATTTAAGTGGTTTAGAAAATGCGGATGATGTGAAACAGATCCCGACCGAATTAGATGCGATCATCGACGGAATCCATGAAGTAGCGGAACGTGAAAATATCACCCCTCTTCCTCGTCCTTGGTTACCGCCGTTGGAAGAGCGGATCATTGCGACTGCCCTTCACCCTGTGGACTTTAAAGAAGAATGGCAGACAGAGAAACAGCCGCTTGAACCAGTTTTAGGCGTTGTCGATGTACCGAGTATGCAGGCGCAGGAAACCTTACGCTTGAATATGACCCAAGAAGGTCATATGACAGTGTTTAGTAGTCCTGGGTATGGAAAAAGTACGTTTATGCAGACGGTGGTCATGGACTTGGCGCGTGTGCATAGTCCGGAAAGATTGAATGTTTACTTGCTTGATTTCGGAACAAACGGATTACTTCCATTGAAGAAACTGCCACATGTAGCCGATACGATGAGTATTGATGAAGAAGAGAAAATCGAGAAATTTGCTCGTCGGATCAATGATGAATTGAAACGTCGGAAGAAATTGTTAAGTGAATATTCCGTCGCTAGTTTGGAAATGTATGAACGTGCAAGTGGCAAGGAAGAACCGATCATTTTGATTCTTCTAGATGGATTTGAAGGCATGAAAGGTGCGAAGTTTGAAGAAATTCTTGAAAAAGTCATTACTCAGGTTGCTCGTGAGGGTGCTGGAATTGGGATTCACCTGCTATTATCTGCAGGTCGCCAAAACTCAATGCGGATGACTCTATCAAGTAATATCAAGACACAAATCGTGTTGAAGATGATCGATGATTCAGAGCCTAGAGCCATCGTTGGACGGACGACGTTAACGATCGATGACTTGCCTGGACGTGGGTTGATCAAGTTGGAAGAACCGGAATTGTTCCAAACTGCCCTTCCAGCTGAAGGAGAAGATACACTTCAAATAATTGAAGCGATCCAAGAAGAAGTGGCGCAGATGGATCAACATTGGACTGGGGCAAGACCAGAACCGATTCCGATGGTACCGGAAGTCTTGTATTTTGAAGAGTTTAGACAAATGAAACAAGCTCAACAGCTAGTACAAGAGGGCTTACTACCTATGGGATTAAATTATGAAACAGTTGATCCAGTAGCAAAATCATTAGATGCCTATCCACAATTAGCAGTCTTTGCTCCTAAATACGAACGCATTATAGGTAGTTTGAGTAGCATTCAACAATTCTTAACAATGACTGGAAAATATGAATACGTCATTTTAGATGACCAAGAGGAAAACTTCTTAGATCATGGAACTAGCGCTAAACGTTATAGTTCTAACAAAGATGATTTCTTACCTATCTGTCAAGAAATCATCGAGTTGATTGAAGATAGAGAAGATGATTTTGATGATATGAAAGAAGATGGTGAAGTAAGAAATATCAAAGAATATTTAGCTACTATTAAACCATTGGTCATCGTGATTCCGAATATCTCTTACTTCCTAACAGATATGAATCCTGAGGTAGAAAAATTATTCGCTAAAATATTACAAACAGGCGCTCAAATGGGAATATATCTACTTTATGGTTCATTATTCAATGCTGTGAGCGGCTACGATGAAGTAAGTAAGTTACTTAAGAAAGTGGACAAAGGTCTTGTTCTCGGAAAAGTTGGAGACCAAGGACAATTGAAAGCATCGAACATCGGTTACAGAGATCCAACACCAGATGATACAGAGGGTTACTTTATTGAAAATGATTATGCTGAAAAAATCAAAGTATCCTTGTCATTATAAAAAAGGAGGATAAAGCATGGACGATAGTAAAGAAAAAGCACGTGAACAAGCGCGAAAAGCAGCTGAACAAGCAGAAAAGAATAGAAGACGACAAGAACTTCAAATAAAAGCAGACAAAGTTAGAGGAAAAATTTCTAAAGCGAATACTCTTATATCCAGTTTCCGATCTAAACAAAGTGAGTTCGACCAAGCTATTTCTCAGATGGAGCAGAAGAAAAATTCTGCTCTGTCTAGCCAAATCGTTTCTCAAGTAAGAGTTTCTAAAGTCTTTGAAGGCGTAATCGCTGAGAAACAAGCTTCACAGTTACCAAAAGGAATTAAAGCATTGGATAAAAATATTAAAAAAACTCAAAAAGTTGCTGAAGGTATCGATGATCAAATCAGAGAGCTAACGACTTATCAAGATACACAACAAGATATTTTATCTAATATCATGGCACAAATAGCAAGTATTTAATAAAGGAGTGATAGCATGAGTGGAAAAATAGCTGTAATTAACCATGAATTCGAACAAACAACCTCGCAACTAAAACAAAGCCATCAAGAAATCATTAATGCTTACAAAAAAATAATTGAATTAACTAATCAGCTAGGATCAGATTCACTGAATACTGAAAAGTTGACACCCAAAATCCAAGGTTTAATGGATGGAGTCAATTCTGATGTCATTTCTAGATTAACAGAATTATTCAATCAAACAGAGAATGTTATCAAAGATTTTGAAACAGTCATTGTAAATGTAGATACTAGTTGTTAATGAAGGAGGTAGTTTAAACAATGGGAAAAATAAATGTTAATTACGGGCAAGCCCGCAGTGAAATTAGTAATATTGAAAATCAGATTCATTCTTGTCTAAACTCTGCTAAAAGTCAAATGTCTCAGTTATCTTCATTACTTAATGAGTCAGAAGGGGCATTTGTCACAGAGATCAGACAACAATTTAAAGCAGAAGAACAAATTATCACAGCTTCTGAAGGTTTTTTTAGAGAAATGTGTCAAGCGTTACTAAGTGCTGTAGATACTTATGAAGAACAAGACCGCAACATTGCGAATAGTATGGATAAAGCTATTTCTTAATAAATAGATACTAGGAGGAAAAAAATGGGTGTAGGAAAAGATCGTGTCTTTCTCTTATCGGCACTTGTCGAATTGAAAACACAATATGAAAACCTCTTTAAAGCGGCTGAACAGTTCAGCCAAGAAATGGAATCTAAGGTCTCTAGTGTGCGTTCACTGGAAGCTCAAGTCCCTTCTGAAGCTAAGAGCGGACGATTATCTGGTGCTACTAGCGGATTTAAACTTGAAAAAGATAAGTTCCAAGAATTGCTTCAAAAATTAACACGTGATATAGACAAACTTCAAAATGATTTGCCTGCTCTGGACAAAGCTGCCGCAAGCAATGCTTCTGACTTAACAACAGCTGCCAACGAGTTAGCCAGTTTATTTAAAGAATACCAGTCCTTTATACAAGGTGGATTCACTAGCCAAAGTGTGGATGCTTTTAAAAAATCCTTGTCTAAAATGCGCTTAAAAAATGGCATGCGTATGTCTGCTGTAGACAAAACCTTGAAAAAGGTTTCTGAAATGTCTAAAGGCCTAGCTGTTGCTAGTGCCCGTTACAGTAAAGATCCTGTTAACTTAACAACTGGAAACTTTAGTGCTGATAAAGAAGACCTCATGATTCACGGAGAAGTTCCTCTAAGCTTCACTCGTACCTATAATGCGATGGATGAGTATCAAGGAGCCTTAGGGAAAAACTGGGTTCATCCTTTCGAAGTTCGTGTAACTGAAGAGGAAGAAGAACTAAAAAATCATGATGGAAGATGGACATGTTGTTTTTTATGAACCATTAGAAGACAATCACTACCGCTCTTCCCTTTTTCCTGGGCATCGTGTGCTGAAAGACGACACTGGTTATCAGTTAACGACAGAAAATCAAACTCAATATCATTTCAATATTCATGGACAATTACTAACTAAACGATCAGAAAATGGACAAACCATTCAGCTTTCCTATAACTCAGATCAGCGTTTAAAGAAAGCCGAAAGTCCCAGCGGATCGATTCGTTTTCGTTATGATGACATGGGTCTTTTAACAAGTATCAAAGATCACGCCAAACGTAAAGTGACGTTCTCCTATAAGGAAGAATGTTTGACTGAAGTAACATTGCCAAATAAAGCCATTGTTCGTTACAGCTATGAAAATGGCAAACTAACAACCACAACAAATCCAAGAAAGATCGATTTGGTTAAAAATGAATACGATTATCTCTCAAGAATCACGAAACAAACCTTCCCTGATGGCGGTGTAATGACATATGAGTATGACGATGATGCGAAAACCATCGATGTCACAGAGCAAAATGGGCTTCAAGTCACTTATTATCGGGACAAACACTATCGCAATACCAAAGTGGTTTATCCAAATGGAGAAGAAATCACCACCTACAATGAACAAAATAAACCCACTTCTGTCACTGATAGAAAAGGGAATAAAACACAATATAACTATGACGAATGCGGCAATCTCATCAATGTGACCAACCCGTTAGGAGAAGTCACCACGATGAAATACGATGCACAGAATCATCCGATTTACATGAAACAGCCAAATGGCGGAGAATACAAGTTTTCCTATGAAAACGGCAACTTAATCAAAGTCGAAACGCCATTAAATAATTCAACTGAAATGAAGTATGATGATCAAAACCGTCCAGTCAGTGTAACTCAACCTGACGGCAGTCAAATGATTTTTGGTTATGATGAACGAGGCAATCTCACAACGATTCAATACCCAAATCAAGGAATTGCACACTATGTCTATGATGCTCAAAACCAAGTGATTAAAACTACGAATCCTGCCGGAGCAGTCACAACCTTTGACTATGATTCAGAAGGAAATTTAACGAAAGTCACAAATGCCGAAGGGCATACGCGGGAATATACGTACAACGAAATCAATAAAGTGACCGCTGTAAAAGATTTTGACGGCACCATCGTCACACAAGAATACAACCAGCTGGGCAAAGTTGCTTCTATCACAAACCAAGCGGGACATATCACAATGCTCGAATATGACTTGATGTGGAATATCTCTAAAGTGACAGAACCAAATGGCGCTGAAACAGCTTATCTGTATAACCAGTACAATCAGCTCAGTCAAGTCACAAATGCCAAAGGACACGCCGTTCACTACGACTATGATGAAAATCAAAATGTGACAAGTATTCGTTCTCCTAAAGGAGAAGAAACCAAATTTACCTATGATGCCTTGAATCGGCGAATCAAAATGGTCGAAGCAGACGGGGCAACAACTCGTTACACCTATAATAAATTAGGCAAAATCGCAACGATTACCGACGCCTTAAACCACACGACCACCTTTGAGTATGATTTAGCCGGACAACTCGTGCGTCAAACTGATGCATTAGATCATGAGATCACATTTTCTTACACAGCACTTGGACAAGTCGAAACTGTGACAGATGCCAATGGCGGTGTGACTGTTTATGACTATTATCCAGGTGGAAACTTGAAGCAAGTCACTTACCCCGCTGGGGAAACAGAGCGTTATGTCTATGACCTCAATGATAATGTTAGCGAGAAATGGACGGGGGAAGAAAGTAAGATCACCTACACCTATGATGCATTAGATCGTGTCGCAGCTATTACAAATCCTTTAGGTCATACACGAAAATTTGCTTACGATGCCGCGGATCGGATCGTTCTTTACCAAGATGAAACAGGAGTGATCACTGAGTATGAGTACTCACCGACAGGCAATCTAACTCTTGTCAAAGATGCCTTAGGCAATGAAACTCGCTATGATTATGATCGTGTAGGAAATCTAACAACCATCGAACAATATGGACTGATCGATCCCGAACTAGAAAAAGTCTCCGAGCACAATCGATCAACACAGTATCAATACGATATTCTCGGCAATGTGACAACCGTCACCGATGCACTAGGAAATCAAGAAACCTATGCCTATGATGAAAATAATCAGCTCATCAAAAAGACAGACAAAGACGGCTACCAAACAATCTTCGACTACAACACCGTTGGACAAGTTCAAAAATTACACTATTCCGATGGAAAAGAAGTGACCATGCAGTATAATGCGTTACGTAAATTAGAAGCTGTTAAAGACTGGTTAGGCACCACACAGATGAAACTAGATGCCTTAGGACGTGTCACAGAAGTCCAAACACCAGATCATCAACGGACAATCTATGGTTGGGATGGACAAAACAACCGGACACAATTGGTCTATCCAGATGGAAAAGAAGTCCAGTATGTCTATGATCCATCCAACAAATTAACTGAATTACACACAGGCGATCAAGTTTATCGTTACCATTATGATAACCAAGGTCGATTGATCGAAAAAACGTTACCAAATCAAGTGACCACTCATTATGACTATACACCTGCCCATCAATTACGTGCCTTGATCCATCAAAAAGACCAAGACATTCTTGAACAGTATCAGTACCAATACGATCAAGCAGGCAATAAACAAGTCATCGAAAAACAGCGCCAAGGAATCTCTGATGATAGTGGTCGTTACGAATACCAATACGATGCGTTGCAGCGGTTGACACAGGTCACAAAAGACCAAGAGCTTTTACGTCAATACACCTATGATGCATTCGGTAACCGAACCAGCAAACAAGACCTCACCGGTTCAACAAGCTATCAGTACAACGCCTTAAATCAACTGGTCAAACAAGCAACATCGCAAGAAACCAAACAGTTCAACTATGACCAGCGGGGTAACCTAATCGAAGAGCTTGTCAATAATCAAGTAGCGAAATCCTTTACGTTTGATGCGACAAACATGATGACCCAAGTCATGACCGCTTCAGGAGAGAAAGCGACCTATCAATACAACGGATTGAGAAATCGCGTAGGTCAAACCATTGAAAAAACCAATGAACCACTAAAACAGATTCAGTACGTCTTAGATTTAACAAAACCTTACAATAACTTATTAGAACGTAAAGTGAATGAAGACATCGAGCATTATTTATGGGATAATGAATTGTTGGCAAAAGATAATGAAGAATATTTCTTATTGGATGATCTAGGCAGTCCCTTGCGTCAATTGACGAGCACAGGACAAACAATCGATGAGTATGGCTATGATGAATTTGGACAATCGTTGTTCAATGTACCAACTCAGCAACCTTTTGGTTTTACTGGGTATCAGTATGATGATGTCAGTGGTTTGAATTATGCTCAAGCGAGATACTACGACCAGAATCAAGGGAGATTTTTGAGTGAAGATCCAGTAAAAGGATTAACTACTGTGCCAAAATCAATGAATCCTTATTCTTATTGTTTAGCAAACCCTATTTCTTTTACTGATAAAGATGGTAGATGGCCAAAATGGCTTGATAACACGGTTGATTGGCTAGGAGACAATGTATTTGGTACAAATAATACTATTGAGATTTCAGCACCAAAGATTGATGGTGGTATTGTTTATTCTGAAACATCTAGTTCTAAAAGTGAAAAAACTGGGGGAGAAATATTTGTTGCTAACAGTACCAATGGTAAATTTGATGGAATATCAATCAATTTACCTTCTATCGAAACCCCTTGGGGAAAATTTGGTTTTGATGGAACTAGTTTAGGTCTTAGCTGGGGAGATGGTTTATCTGTAGATGCTTCTGCTTCAATTGAAGCATTTTCTCATGGTATTAATGCTGATGCAAGTATCACTTTAGGGAATAAAGATATTGTTGGTGTTAATGCTAATGTTGGTGTTCACAATGAAAATAGTAAACTCGGAGTAGGAGCTGACATTGGATTGTTTGGAGACACGAAAGTATTTGGTTTCGGTTCAAACACTGACGAAAACGGTGTTACAACTACTACAAAAATTGGTGCTAAATTACCTACTTGGGCCGTTGCTCTAATAGCTGCAGGTTTCGTATTTTCACCAGCCATATTAGCTGCTATAGGTGCTGCTGGTGCTGGAACTGCCGGAGCCTTAGGTACAGCAGCACTATTATTTCTAATTTTTGGTAATGCTAATTCTGCAGACGCGAGTGATTGTATAAGTTAGAAAAAAATATACAAATAAATTTTATTTTAATAGAAAGTGGGAATACTTATAAAAAAATTAGTTGATAAATATAGCCTATTTTTAAAGTTAATACAAATATTTTTTATTTGTGCTTTATTACCTATACCAGTATTATTATATAAGTATAATGAAACAGGAAACTCCTATAATTTGATTTTTTTCAGTCTATTTATAATTGTCCTAATTCTCTATTTTTTAAAAAATAGAATGGACAAAAAAGTTTATGACATCTTATTAGTACAATGCGATCCAAAATCATATAAAGAATTCCAACACTTATTAAGTGGTAAAAAGAAAAACAACATTCTCTATGTGCAAGAGGAAGCAGTTGCTTGTTACTATTTAGGTGAATTTAGCCAGTCAATAAAAATGTTTAAATTTATACTACCTAAATATAAAACAGATAAACAAAAACTATTCGCGTATTATTGGCAAAGTCTTTGCTACATTTTTACTCAAGAAAGAGAATCATTTAAATATTGTTTGGGTGAAATGGAAAACATTTTACAATCTGGAAAGTTAAAAAAAAGTGAGCAACTAGACGGGCAATTTTTAGTAAATAAACTATCTTTGTTCAATGACATTATTTTAGACAAACAGGATAAACAGGAAGCTGTTGAAAATTTAACTGCTACTAATGAGCTTGCTTTGCTAGAAAAAAGCTATCTGTTAGGTGTTAATGAATGGAATCAAAAACACTTTGAGATTGCCGATAACTATTTTACCAAAATCATCAATGCACAAAACGATATTTTCTATGTAAAGGATGCTAAAAGTAAAATAAGTGAATAACAAAAAATTTTGGTGTCAAAATAAAATTGACTCTATAAACTATATCAGAGTTTGGGACATACATCCTAAGCTCCGATTACTTTTCTGACTAAACTGGCAAATGGAACAGCAGGCAAGATGAGTACCAAAGTTATAGCTAAAGGTCTATCTGTATCACTTATTGAAGAATTCGGATTAGCATTTTTACTTTCCGAATTAGCAAATATGGGCTATGATAAATTCAAAGAGATGTTTTTGGACAATCCAGAAGACAATGATATAAATATTGATGAAATAGATTGTGTTGTTTAAATTAACTAAGGAGAATTGTTATGAATAAATCATATCTTACAATAATTTATGTTCTGGTTTTACTAAGCATAGGAGTTAGTATCTTTGGTGGTATGAAAATTATAAGAAATGAAAATTTTATAAAATCTGAAAATGCTGCTCCTTCTAAACAAGAATTCATGAAAAAAAATGAAAAGAAATTTGACATTGTTTTTAAAGGTTTATTTATAATTGTTATGTTAACAATGTTTATAGGGTATGTATTTCCTGGAGTAATGGATCTCCCTAATGTCATCAACAATAACTATCAAGTAATTGATGGTATAGCAACAAATTCTGCTGCACAAAGTAATAGAGCATTTCCTAAAATTGTGACTGTACAATCTAAATCAGGACAAGAAATAAGATTAAGATTCTACTCTAAATACTCTATAGAAAAAGGAGATAAGTTAAAAATAATATATTTACCACATTTGAAAAGAGGCACCTTATTGGAGCACAGCTAATGATTAAAAAATGAAGCCCTTTTGTAAAACACTAAGAATTAGAAATAGTAAGAACCCAAAAGCTGTATTCGTAGCTTTTGGGTTCTTACTATTTTTATTGTGAGTAAACTATTTTTCTCCCGAAACAAACTCCATAATATCCCCTGGCTGACAATCAAGAGCCACACAAATCCTCTCAATAACATCCATCGACACTTTTTCATTTGCTGAAAGTTTTGCCAAAGTCGCTGTCCCTATTCCTATCTCTTTTCTTAATTGTGTCTTAGTCATTCCCTTATCGATCAATAATTTCCATAAACGATTATATATAATTGGCATTGGCCTAACCTCCTATTAATTATGATTTTAGTATAGATTGTTGATATTCTACAGTCAATATAAAATATTCATTTATATGAACAAATAATTCCTAAATCAGAATAAAACCATTGACTAAACATTCTATTTACGATACTATATATTCATTAAAGCGAATATTAAATTCTTTTTCACGAATAAAAGGAGGTCTGAAATCAAACCAAAAGAAGCAGAGCTTTAATCAATAAGAAATGAATTTCTTAAATAAAAACTCTACCCCAGACAAGTTGAGTATATCATACATTTAAGAAATTCTCCAAAAAAATTTGAAGGAGAATTACCATGAATAAAACACAATCATTAAATCTTAAAAATGAAAGAAACCAACCAATCAAGAGTATCAGCCATCAAGATATTTACTCACTACACGATCTTTTAGATCAACTCACCTCTTGGCAAAATGCACTCAATCTACTAAATGACTTTTTTAGCGACAAACAACGACCAGTCAATAAGAAAAAGATCGCAAGTGATTATTATGCTTGTTCACAAATCTTCTCTTCGTTTCATAACGACTTCTCACAAACACTACCAAAGATACAGAAACAAATTAATGAATTAAGGCAGAAAGAAAAAATTTAAACGTAACGATTTACAGAGTAAAAAAGTACTATTAAATAGTACTTTTTTACTTATTCCCTTAATTCTAAAAAATTATTCACTTTTTATATTATACTTAGACTGCAAGACAAAAGAATCTCAACTTATGATAAAGATGGTATTATCAGTTTTAGTCACACTGATCGTAGCAGTCAATATCAGGAAATTGGTGAAAAACTAAAAGTCTTAAAAGACTTCACAGGCAAAGTAAATAACATCTTAGCGAGTGAAATCGATGATCCCTTTTATGAAAAAATGGATGCCTATGTGGTGGCTGTAAGAGATTTAGACATCACAAAGTACTCTGTCTCTAATACATTAGGAATCAAAGAAACCAGAACTGCCTACGCAATGGGCACTAACATGACGTACGAAGTCAAAAAGGATAAAATAAACCTTGAAGACATTTTAAATGGCGATAATCCCGTTGGTAAAGCAATGGTTGATGAGTGGGAAAACTATTTAAAAAACAATCCGGGTGCAAAAGACCTATCTTACGCGGACTACCAAAAAGCTGCTCTTTACTCTGGGGCATTTGAGTATGAATCAATATCCGATGGACAGAAGAAAAAAGAATTTTGGTTCAATATGGCCGCTTTGGCAACGACCGTTGTGGTTGGAATTTTTTGTCCGCCTGCTGGTATGGCTCTTGGCGTTGCCTTAGGTGGCTATGAGATGCTTAATGCCGCAGTTGGAAAAGATTTGTTAAGTGGACGCGAATTAGGTACTGGTGAACGTTGGTTCAGATTTGGGACAGGCGCTTTAGGAGTATTTGGCGGTGTGAAAGGATTAACCTCTTTCAGTAAAAACATTAACATGGTCAAAGGTGCTTCATCCACGAAGATGGAGCATGTCGTGAAGATGATCCAGAATAGTGGTAGAAGTAATTATAAGAGTATCACTAGCCAAGCTAAAGCTCTTCAAGCTGCACAAGTTGCTGATAGAGGGAAATATGCAGATAGACTAGATTATTTACATGGAAAATATGGTAAAATGTCCAAAACAGAGTTAAACCAAAGAATGAATTTACGTGGCGAAACGATGAAAGAATTAGAAAACGTCAGAAAAACTACTAGTAAAAACAAATTAGGACCTGCTTTTGCTGGCGCATTTGACAAAAGTACTGGAAAATATAACTTTGCGACAAATAATTATGATGGTCTTCCCCCTAATAAATGGGCTCCACAACTAGAAAAACTTTTTGCAGAAGCTCCAGACCATATAAAAGATTCTTATGAGTTCACAAAGGGGTTTGGCTCTCATGCAGAAATATATGCTGCTAACGAAGCTTTATTAGCAAACCCCAATGCCAATATTAAAGATATCGTAATTAATGTAGTTAGAACTGGTCAAAATAAAGCAAAGCCAGCTGGAATGATGTTTTCTAGATGCCCTCATTGCGCTTACATGCTAGATGGGTTTGATATAATATCGGAGGTGTCAAAAGTTGGAAGATGAACAAATAAATAAAATTTTATCAAAAGAGTACCTCTTAGAACACGGAACTGATTTTGAGTACTTAGCTGATGGTGGAAAATACGGTTTGGAGATTGTTGAATTTGATAAAAATAACAATGAAATAGTTTTTACTGGATTAGCTTATGCATTGTTTGATAACGGTAATGTCGAAATGTATATGTTTGTTAAAGATGGAATTAAGCAAGGAACAATAGTCAGATTTTATCCTAATGGAAATGTTGAATCTGTTAGCAATATGGTCGACAATGTTCCTGAAGGAAAAAGAATTGAATATTACGAGAGTGGTGCAATTAAAACAATTGAAGAGAGAATAGGCGGTTTTCTTATGACTTTTGTCACATATGACGAGAATGGAAATATTATAGAAGAAAAGAAAGAACCTACTGACTTTGATAAAATGATGGCTAAAAAATTTGGTTAGAAGATGATAGACATGCAAAAACAATTTAAAAAAGAGCAAGAAAAATGGCTATCGCAAATTGATTTAAATAATCATTTTCAGCCTAATGACCTTAAGCTTGTGGCTGGTGTAGATTTAGCTTACTGGAGTAAAGATGGAAAAGAATACGGTGTGTGCTGCATTGTGATCATTGATTATATCACTCATGCCATAGTTGAGAAAGTAAACTATTATGGAGAAATTACAGTTCCTTACATTTCTGGTTTTTTAGCTTTTCGTGAACTACCACTAATCCTAAAAGCAGCAGAAAAATTATCAATTGAACCAGATTTGTACATGTTTGATGGAAACGGCTATTTACATGCTAGACATATGGGAATTGCCACTCATGCATCATTTTATTTGGATAAACCAACAATTGGTGTTGCAAAATCATATTTAAAAATTGATAATGTTGAATTAAAAGAACCCAAAAATGAATTTGGAGCCTTTGAATTTATACAGACTGAAGATGAGATATACGGCCTTGTTCTTAGAACAAGAAAAGATGTAAAACCTATCTTTGTTTCTTGTGGTAATTGGATTGATTTAGAAACAGCTAAGGATATTACACTTCATTTCGTGAATAAAAACAGTCGGCTACCCATAACAACTAGATTTGCAGATTTAGAAACCCATGCAATAAGAGAAAAGCTGACTAGCAATCAATAAGTTCTTTTTAAGGAGACTACTAATTGACTTATTATGAAGATAAATCGTACTACTCTGAACAGCATTTTGAAAATGCTCAAAATATAGGCTGGTTAGATAGTAAATTTGAAATAGAAAAAAAAGAATATAATGATCAACTCATCAACAATTTATTAGAATATGTAAAGTACCCTTTTAATATGATAAGATCAAATATGATTGTTGATTTAGCAATTAAAAATACTTCTTATAAATTAGGTTTCTCTGAAATCAGAGTCCTAGGTGACGATGGGAAAAAGTATGCTGCACCAGACCTAATAATTCACTATATTAAGGAGAATGGTTATCAACCTCCTTTAGATTTCGTAGAAGCAGTTTTAAATGGTCCTAAGCCAACTACAGAGATATATCAAGACTATTTAAAAAGATACAATGAATCAAACCTTTGGGGACAAGATGATGAATATATTGAAAACTCCAAGTATATTAAAGAAAAAATTTATGGAAACAGCAGGGATACCGTCAGTATTTTAGAAAAGAAACAACGACTAAAAGGAATAATAACGGCTGATGGATCTCTATTAAATACCTCTATTAAGGCAAAAAATGTTGAAGTTATCAATTACTTATTGGAGTCATCAACTAAATATTTAGACAAATTTAGTGGTGCAGAATTAATTACGGCCATTAATTATAGACAAATTGATACTGTTAAAAAATTATTAGATAAAGGGATATACATCAACTATAGAGAACTCAAGAAAAACCCTCTTATAAAGGCCATGGATACCAAAGATGTCGAACTTGTCAAATTATTACTTAACTCTGATATTCAAAAAGATGTAATCTATAACAATGAATTTGTATCAAATTTTACAATTTATGATTATGCAAAAGAATACCCTCCAGAGCTATTAGCATTACTGTAGTATTCTAATAAGGTTTATTAATTAATATAAACATAATTAATTTAATTGTTTTTAAAACCGTTACTTATCTTTGAAATAAAATAAGTAACGGTTTTAATATGAGTATCTGTATCTATTTAGGGCATCCATAAAAGAATCGCTAGTAGAAAACATAAGATGAAAATGTTACATTCCTAAACCAAGATAAAAGGAGCCTTTTTTATGGAAACTTACAGTAGGAAAAGAATTACAGAACTAATTACACAAGGAAAAAAGGTTATCAATACTTCCGACGTTGAAAATGTACTTAGTATATTATCAGAAAAAGGATATGATTATAACCTTGAACAAAAAAATTTTCTGAATAAATATTTAGGATTCACCATCACTTTTGATTCGCCAAGAGCAAAAGGATATACCGAAACTTTTACTGTTGATCCAGTACAAACAGCAATAAACATAGATAAAGATATGGTAGACGAATATGAAAACTATACCAACAGTAAATTTTTAACTCTTGGGGAAATTCCTGAAGAAGAAATGGTTGTATTTCTTAATGATCATGATGTAATTTATGGATGTAATGAGGAATACTTGATCAACTTTGGAAATTCATTGGAAGAATTTCTATTTAATGTAATGAACGGGATTCAAATGACGTTAGAAAAAATGAAATAGGTAACTTTATTGAAAGTCAATCAATTTTTAGCCAACAGAACTCCCCTGTAATCCTTACAAATTAGTACAATGATAAAGTAGGAGATTAAAACAATGAAAAATACCAAATCTGAAAAATTTAAGCAGGATCAAATGATCGTAAAAAAAGAAGGTGAAGAATTAATAAGAGAGTTAGAACTAAGGATTAGTAATTCTGATAATATCCAAAAAAAGCTACTAGAAACACTCCATTCAGAAATTTTTTTGATACTTAGTAATATCAAAAATCAACCGCAAAAAAGAATTATCATTTCTTATCCTCATCTTATTGTAGAGTCATGGGATTATTCTGACGAGCTAGGGATACGATTATTAAACTTTAATGATATGTACAGCAAATTAATAGAACACCAGCTTCAACTTTGATAGCGATAATAAAGAATCACATATTGAACTACTTAAATATAATCAAAACAACCTACTCTAAAAATTAAGTATCTTTTTAAAGAGTCCAAAAAATATAAAAACAACTAAAACTCTATTACCAAGAGAGGCAGGTCAATTATTATCAATAGAACGTTGTCCAATAAATCAATTCAAGCAACTAAATGGTGCACGAATCGCAGTAAAATCTGATTCGTACACCACTTTTAATTTCAACAAACCGCTCTTTCTATCAAAGAAATTTTCTCTTCTTTTTTTCTTTTTAAATTTTTCTATCCTGTATCAAGCTTCTAAACCAAATATTTCTAAATCATCACTCACATTCGTCATAGGCGCCAGATCAAAAGTCTCCACTAAGTAATCAATAACTGTTTCTGTCATATATCCTGGCAAGGTAGGACCTAAGTGGATATTTTTAATCCCCAGATGTAGAAGAGCTAGCAGAACAATCACCGCTTTTTGTTCATACCAAGCAATATTATATACAATAGGCAAATCGTTGATATTTGCTAATTCAAACACTTCCTGTAATTTTAATGCAATCAGTGCTAAAGAATAGGCATCATTACATTGTCCTGCATCTAATACCCTAGGGATACCATCGATATCTCCTAATCCTAATTTGATGTAGCGATATTTTGCACAACCAGCTGTCAAAATGACCGTATCTTTTGGTAACTCTTCTGCAAATTCTGTGTAGTATGAACGCGTCTTTTGACGGCCATCACACCCTGCCATGACAACAAATTTTTTAATTTTACCTGCTCTTACAGCAGCAACAATTTGATCTTTCAACGCAAATACTTGGTTATGGGCAAAGCCGCCTATAATACTTCCTGTTTCAATTTCAACAGGCTTTGCACAGGTCAATGCTTGGTCGATCATAGCCGAAAAATCCTTTTTTCCTTCTACAGAATCAATGTGCTGTACACCATCATAGCCAACGACTCCGGTTGTATAAATACGATTTTTATACGCAGCTTTAACAGGTACAATGCAATTTGTCGTCATTAAAATCGGACCATTGAAGCTGTCAAATTCTTCTCTTTGCTTCCACCAAGCACCTCCATAGTTTCCTTTAAAATGCTCGTATGCTTGAAATTTAGGGTAATAATGAGCAGGCAGCATCTCACTATGTGTATAGATATCGATGCCTTTCCCTTCACTTTGATCCAGCAGTTCTTCTAAATCATGTAGATCATGACCAGAGACTAAAATACCAGGACGATCGCCTACGCCCAGCTCTACTTCTGTTACGTGAGGGTGACCATATGTTTTTGTATTAGCATGATCTAATAGCGCCATCGCTTTGACACCAAATTCGCCTACTTGATCGATGAGTGCTAAATATTCTTCCATCGTTTTTTGTTCTAGTATTTCATATAACGTATTCGTTAGAAAATCAAAAATCGCCTGATCTTCAAAGCCTAATACGTATGCATGATGCAAGTAAGCACTCATTCCCTTCAGTCCAAATAGGACAAGAGCTCTTAACGAACGTAGATCTTCATTTTCTGAATATTGAAAACTTCCTTCTTGCACTAAGGTAGCGACTGGTTTTCCAGTATAGGTTTTTGAAATAGCTTTTTCGATATCTTGTTTTGAAAAGTTAGCATTCGTGATGGTCATAAATAAATTTTCCGTCACTTGTATTTGCATTGCATGCGTTGGGTCGTCAGATGCGTATTGGCTTGCTCTTACCAGCCCGTCTTGTAAATTGGACACTTCTGGGCTCTTTCCACATACTCCTTGTTTGATGCATCCTGTGTTATTGAACGTTTCCTGACATTGAAAACAGAACATGTTCTCCATATGCACACTCCTTTTTAGATTTATAATAGGCTTTAAAACAACAAAAAACGGTAATCTAGATTACCGTTTTAAGATTAATTTTCCGTGTTCCCCAATTTCAATCAGCTCTTTGTCTACCATTTGATAGATTGCCTTTGACAATGCAGGTCGACTGACACCTAAATAGTCAGCTAACTCATAACGTTTTAATTCGACACTTTGATGCTTCTCCAGATATTCTAAAATTTTATCCTGTAAGTTATCTTTCAACAATAGTTGTAGCTTTTGTGAAAGTTTAAATGCTTTGCTCGCTAATATTTTATTCATGTTATATGAAAATTGTGGAAACTGTATCAGATATTGTTTGGAGATACACATGATTTTTGCTTCTTTCGCAGCGACTGCGTAATATGTATATGGCATCTCATTATATAAATAGACTTCTCCAAAACAATCATTGATTTCTGAAATGATCGTGACAATTGTACGGTGGCCTTCTACCGAAGTATCGCAGATATACACCTCCCCTTTTAATAAAAGATACAAACATTCTGGTTTGTCACCAATGTCAAAAATTGTTTCATTTTCACTAAAAATACGTTCTACTGCATGCTCTTTTATCAGTTTTAATTCTTTTGGGCTTAAATTATCTAATGCACAGATCAAATAATCACTTCCTTTTCCATAATAGTAGCACAAATTTTTATGAAAAATGATTAAAATTGTCTGTTAATAGTTATGATATGAAATAATTTTATGTCAAAATAGTCACATTGATATTAAACGAAAATAATCAATAGAGTGTATGAATAAAGAGGCATAAACACGCCATATTTCCTGAATTTTTTTGGATTTGTACTCAATCAAAAAAATGGTATGGTAATATATGTATTAAGAAAGAAAAACAAATCAAACAAACACACGAGGAAATCCTATGAACAACACACACATAATCAGATCAAACGTTGCCTTAAAAAGGCTCCTGATTTTCACAGGTCTTGCTCTTTTCTTCTTTTGGCAGCCAGCTGTTTCTTCTGCCGAAAGCTTTTTTGTGGATGATCAGGCAAACCTATTGAGTCAGCAAACCAAAGAACAGATCATCCGAGCGAATGAGGAAACATTTAAACAGCTGCCTGGCAGTCCGCAATTCGTTTTACAAACGATTCAAAAGCTGCCGCGAAATGAAACGATCGAATCTTATGCGAATAAAACGTTTCAAAAATTAGGTATCGGTGATAAGGAGCTGGATAATGGCTTTTTATTTGTGATCGCTGTACAGGATCGGAAATACCGCTTGGAGGTCGGTTATGGCGTAGAAGATGTCATTACGGATAGTATGAAGCGTGCGATCGTCCCTGCCAGTGTGGAGCAATTATTTCGCGAGGAAGACTATAATCAAGGGCTAAGTGTTATCAGCACGAACATCATCGGTACGATCAATAGTCGCTATGGCAATTATGATGCATCTAAAAAGGAAGTTGCAGAACTTGGTCAGACTGAAAATGATGATTCTTATACCTATCAAGCTACAGCGCCGAAAAAGAATTTTGTTTATTATTTCGAGATCGTTCTCGGTTTTATTATGGATCATTTCGTCTTTTTAGTGGTGCTCGCCATTGGAAGCATCATTGGCTTTGCTTTTTTACGAAGTGCTTTATATACGCGCCTAATCAAAAAAAGGCTGTTTGATCCGATCCGTCATACAAAAGTGCACCATATCGGCAAAGCATCATTACTTGAAAAATCAGTGCTGGCTTTAATGAAAGACGAAGCTTCTTTTAACGCTCTGTTATTTGCCTATTTCGGAAAATATAAACCACTGCTGCGTTATTTAGCACGAATCTATTTTAAAAGTACCGTTATCGACTATGCAATAGAAATCGGCAACTATAAAACGCATCACTTAACGACAGCGAATCAGCTGACCTATTATGAGTGCTGTTTAACGATCAGTGAGCCTTATTATGATGCGTTTTATCAAAATTTAGGTGATTTTCTTACCGATCCTCAAAAGCTGCCGCAAGCTCAGACAGCATTACTTGAGCAATTAAAACAATCAAATGAAGACTACTTGACTACGTTACACAAAATCGTTCAAGCACGCATTGCTTTTAAGGAAACAAAAGCGATCGTTCAAACGTATGTACAACAGCATATATCAAAGAACGGCTATACGAAGCAAAAAGAACGGTTACTGATTTTATTGATTTCTTATCACTTATTGAAGGATCAAGATACTAGCGCAGAGAATTTCATGAAAAATGTGGATGGATTTGAGAAGGAATTGCCTTCAGCTTTTAAAAAAGGTGCGCGTGATTTCAAAAAAATCGAATCGAGCTACTACCCTAAAGCCATAAAGGATTTAGATGCTTGTTTATTCTTAGGTAAAACACCAGGACTAGGCTTTTCAAATTATCGTGCACTACAAGGCTTTACTATTTCCAGCTATCAAAGCAGCAGTTCTGGAGGCTCATCCGGCAGTAGCAGTGGCGGTTCAGGCTCTTCTGGTGGCGGTGGTTCATCAGGTGGAGGAGGATTTTCCGGCGGTTGGTAATAAAAAAAGAGTACTGCTTCACTTTTTTTCAGTGAGCAATACTCTTTTTTTAGTCACTATATTCTTTTTCATGCTTCAACAGCCATTTTTTTCGTTCGATCCCGCCGCCATAGCCGCCTAAGCTGCCATCTGTCTGGATCACTCGATGGCAAGGAATGATGATCGCCAGTTGATTCGCACCATTCGCATTTCCTACCGCACGCATACCGTTTGGATTGCCGATGGCGTTAGCCAGCTCTTTATACGATGACGTTTTACCACGCTCTATTGCGGTCAAAGCTTGCCAAACACTCTTTTGAAAATCAGAACCTATGCATAAATACGGCGTCTTAAATTCATCCAGCTGCTTATCGAAATAGAGCGCTAATTCTTCTTTGATCTGCTCATTGATTCTCGTTTTTCCAGGAACGATCGATGCATTCATTCGATTCCGTAGCCGCTCGATTTCTCTTTCTAAACCGCGACGGTCAACAAATTCCAATAAATATAAATAGTCATCATCTGCTATGCTCATCATTGGTCCTAAAATCGTATCGATCCAATCTGCAGATAAGCTTTTGATTTCTTTTGATTTTTTGGGATTGCTGCCCATGATTTTTGAAAATGCATCATAAAAGCCACTCGGCGAATCATACCCCATATCTAGTTGTGTATCGATTGTTTTTTCCCCTTCTTTGATCGATTTCAATGCGATCCCCATCCTTCTTGAACGTGCATATTGAACAAACGTCATACCGTAAACCTTTTTAAATTGCCTTCTAGCCGTCATTGAGTGAATCCCCAAATCAGCAAAGTCTTGATCTTTCCAGCGTTTTTCTGGATTTTCCTCGACCAGCTCGATCATTTTCTGCACTAACGGCGGGATCTCTCTTGGAAAGGACAGTGGTTTACAACGTTTGCACGGACGAAATCCCGAAAGCAAAGCTTCTTCTGCCGTTTCATAGAAGGTACAGTTTTCATATTTCGGTTTTCTGGCTGGACAGGTCGCATGGCAAAAAATACCCGTCGTTTTGATCCCGACAAAGAAAATCCCATCATATGTAGAGTCCTTTGCTAATAAGGCTTTATAGTAGCGTTTTTGTTCTTTTTCGCTGATCATTTTGGCGTCTCCTTTCTATCCTTGTCTAAACAACTCGATTTTTTCTTGTTCTTGATAAGGAATAAATTCTTTTAACAGTGATCTATAAAAATCAACTAAACTATTTTTTGATTGTTCATTATAAAGAAAATAAAGTGATGGACCATAACTGATTCTTGAAATACCTAAATCAAGATAGTCTTCTAACCTATCCGCTTGAATATCCAGCATCAAATTGATCGGTAGCTTTGTTTCTTGTACGATTCTTTTGATATGTTCTTTATTTTTTAAACCTGGTATAAAAATACCATCAATTCCAGTTTTTTCATAGCTGTTGATCCGTTCGATCGTTTGTTTCAATAGCTTTTCATCTTGATTATTTTGAGAGATATCACCTACAAAATACATATCTGTTCGAACATTGATGAATAGATCCCTATTCATCTCAATAAGTTTGCTCTTGATCGACAACAAACGTTCTTGCTGTGCTTCTATAGAATAGAGCATAGTTGTATTTGGTATTTTATCTTCAATATTGATGCCGATTGCTCCACTTGCCACAACTTGCTCAACCGTAGCATTCAAATCAGTTACACTAGTCCCATATCCAGATTCAATATCTACTGTAACAAAACTATCTTGTGTACCCATTTCGCTCACATAGTTTAAAAGCTCAGTTAATGAAATATTTTCACCATCTTGATACCCATAAAAATCTGATATTGCGTAGCTGCCCGTCGGAAGCAACTTGATTCCTACTTCGCTTAATGCCTTTGCACTTTCTACATTCCAAATATTTAGCAAAATCAGTGGCTTGTTTTTCTTATGTGCCTCTCGAAATTGTTCAACCTTTGTTTTCATATGAGTAAATACCCCCTTCATCTTATAGGAATAGTTTACTGCTAGTTTATGAAACGTTCTTTCGAAAAATGAACATCAATTTTTTTCTTTGGAATATTTTTAAGTTAGCTTTATTGAGGAGTTTACCAGTGTTGTCTGCTAACAACAAAAAGAAACCCGCTCTTTGGGGGAGAGCGGGCAAAAGGAGTTAAAAAATGAAAAAGTGTTTTGTTAGGGTTGTTTGTTTGGTATGAATATATAATAACGCCAAATTGTGACGATTTTGTGTTCAAAAAATGGTTTATTTTTTACGATTATGAGGATAAAGTCTGAAATTCCTTTAAATTATACAAATTTTCATGTTTCCACCTAACGATTTACTCTCAATAACGCTTGTGTGGTACAACGAAATGAACCGCCAAAAATTCGAGAAATCTCATAATCTAGCGTTTCCACTTTCATTCCATAGCTTTCTAGAGACTCGATCAAAGTAGTAAATGATTGATCCGTGACATAGACAGACTCATTGATCGGTAACCCGTTCGCCATCAATAAAGACGCTTCTTTTAGTGAAATAGTGATTTTATCCCAGCTTGTCAGTACTTCTGGGATTCCATCTAAAAAGGCTTCCTCACAATAAATCATCAACCCTTCTCGGACTAGACTTAAGGCACAGTCTAAATGTAAAATATCTGGATGTAGCCGAACAGGAACGACCTCATAATCCCAATGCGCCAACAATGCTTTAAGCCAAAGGATCCCGTTTAGATTACTTGCTAACCCAGAGTAGCCTACAAAAATCGTCTTTCCGTAAACCAATACATCTCCACCTTCTAAAAAAGGCCCTGTCTCGCTATGTGCACCTTGCGAAGTATCTGGTTGCGGCGCAGCTAAATAAAGCGCTTCTACATGGTTAGATTCCGCCAACAAAATATTGCGCATGGGTAAAATCTCTAAACGACGATGAGGAAATCGTAAATTTCCTTCAATAAGCAATGGGCCTACTGTGAAAAATGGATCTCGAGAAAAGAAATTAGCATATCCTTGTCCCGTTTCTTTTCCCAGCGCCTTTTCGTAATCCGTCAACTTTCTCGGACGAAGCACTTCAACGCCATAGGCCGTTAATAATTGTTCCATATTTTCCTTCTCTTTATCCCATTTATTCTGCATTTCTGGGTAAAGGTCAGCAACATCACCAAACTTATTCTCAAACAAGTTGTGGTTACTTTCAGATAAAAAATTTGTCTCTAATGCGCCTTCCTCTTCCGGAATATAAAATTGAGATTGTGCTAAAACAACCCTCTTTAAAGGTGCAAATTCACTTTCTACAAAATTTATTCTCATGTCTCGTCACTCCATCTCCTGCTCTATTTTCTTCATTATAGCAAGAGACTATTGAAATTTATAGAACGAGCCTTTTCTGCATTAGTTGAAAAAGCCTTTCCCCCAAGTTGTATCGATTTGTCCATCATCTGGACCGACAGCAACATAACGTCGATTTCCTCCACGATCTAAATAACTGATCCATACATAGCCATTACTATGTGTATATTGATCATAGTGAATTGCCGATCCGGGTAAATAATAAGCAAGTGCTGGGCTAGTTACATCATCAGGATCGGTGTCTTTACTCACTGCTAAACGTCGGTCTGGATAAAAGGTACCAGACTTTGCAAGTAACTTTCCCACACCTTGCTGAGGTGTTGGCTTTGGTGCTGCTGGTACAGCAGGAATGGGCTGAGAACTACCTCCTTGACTGTACCGATAAATAGTAATTTCCGGACAGCCATTTAAATACCAGATCTTATCATGATTATTCACTGTGATACCATTGTATCCATAGTTACAATGAATGATCGAATCCTGATCATCAATGAATATTCCTGTATGCCCGGCAGCACCGCCAGAAGCTCCTCGACTTCCCCAGATGAATATATCTCCTCGCTTTGCAGGATAATTGCCTGTACTATCCACCTGTACATTTGTCCAACCTGCTTTTTCTAAATGAGAAAAAAGTGTATCTGTATTCCCCATTACTCCACTAGATAAAAATCCCCCAGCTATTAAAGAAAAATAGACTGCACTAGAGCAATCATAACTATTCGGTCCCAACCTTACTGTCATTGAATATGAAACTTTTCCTTGACGTGCTGACATCCATTGAATCATTTTTTCAAGATTAGTCATTATTAGCTTCAACTCCTTTTTTCTATCGTTATCTTCATCATTGTTGATTTCCTACTTAGTTTACTCGATTTATCACACCCTTGACTGTTGATTTCCTGTTAGTTTTCTCCCATCTTTGTTGCCTATCAGTATAATCCTATCTTTAATGACTAAAATGTTTCACATGAAACAAAATACTTACACGAAAAACTGCATTATTCAAACGATTTTACTGATTATACTTAGATTATTTCCATCAATGATTAAGTTTGTAGTCTTCAATTTTCTGCTTAGAATCTTGTCATTTATTGAAGAATTATTTAACCAATATATTATAAAGCCACTGAATTATCCTATGTATTTAAATGAAAACAAATATTATTTATAAATAACGTTTTTATTCAAACGTTATATTTTGATTCGTTTTAAATAAGTATCGAGACGTGCGTAAAATAAAAAAAGCCTATTAGTATAATGACTTTATTTTTAGAAAAAAACACCTATACATTCTATTTGAATTCCAATTAACGAAACTAACTGTTATTAATAAAATCAATATTACTGTTACCTCTCAAAAAATTATAAATTCAAAGAAAAACATGATAAATAACTTACTTATCAATATTGTATAATTACATTTATGCAAATATAAATGGCTTAACGAGGGTATTGCTTTACTGCATAATCATGCGGTGAAAAATGAAAAATAGTAAAAGGAAGGTACGATTTAATGAATTATTCATGGAGAAAGGGAACCTTTAAGTTTTTATTGTACTCAAGTACATTACTTATTGGTACATCAGCACCTGTGCAAACATTGGCTACAACCATTGATCAGGTTAACCAATCAGCACAATCAACATTGCAAAGAGATTATATAACTACTTTGCAAGAATATGAAGCAGCAAAAACAGCGTATCAAACAGTAAAGGATAGTTATGACGATGCTCTCAATGAGTATAATAATGCAAAAACCGCAGCAGATGATGCCTATACTGAAGCGACACAGCTAAAAACAGATCTGGACAATCTGAAAGAGCCATATGAAGCTAAGTTGTTGGTATTTGAAGAAACAAAAAAGACGTATGAAGAAAATAGAGCCATTTATGAAGCAAATAAAACTGAATTTGAAAAGCAAGCCGACGAATATGAAAGTATCAGACTTGCTTACGAAAACGAAAAAGCGGAGTATGAATCGACAAAAGCAACCTTTATTGATAATCAGAATGCCTATTTAGCTGCTTTGGCGAGCTATGAGGAATTAAACACTGACGCTGAGGATAAAAGAGCGGCTTATGAACTAGTTCGTGAAGACTATGAAACAAAACGAGTAGAGTATGAAAAAGCTGCACTCGCTTATGAAGATATCCAGTCCGCTTATAATGAGGCAAAAAAAGCGTATACGTCACAGCTAGCAAGCTACAATACACAAAAAGGCGCATACGAAAAGCAACTAGAAATATACACGACCACAAAAGATGCCTATAATGTGAATGCTACTGCTTTTAATAATGCAGCTACAACTTATGACACATTAAAGGTAGAGCTTGAGGCAGCTAAAACAGCCTATGCCGGCGTAAAAACAGCTTACGATCAAGCGCTTGGTGACTACAATATCTTATTAAATGATTATAATGCAACCAAAGACAGCTATCTAGCCGAAAAAACGACTTATGAGACTCGCTCAGCTGAACTAAATACAACCATCGCTAATTATGAAAGTAAGCTAGCTTCTTATGATGCGATCAAAGAGAACTATAATACGACAAAACAAGCATATGAAACGGCTTTGACAAATTATAATACCTTGTCTGATCAATTAGCTACTCTAGCAACTCAATATGAATCTCAAAGAAACGCTTATGAAGCAGAGAAATTGATCTACGACCAAAAAACAGCTAGTTATGAAGTGGAAAAAACGACCTATGATCAACAAAAATCAGCTTACGATCAACAACTCGCAGATTACACGACTAGTCTAATTTCATATGAAGAAAAACGGACAGCTGCCGAAGCCATCATGGCACAATATGAAGAAGGTTCAGTTGAATACGCTACTGCTCTTTCAACATTCAATGAAAATAATACACTTTACAATGATGTAAGTACAAAGTATCAAGCAGTCAAAGCGCAGTCAGATCAATTGACTACTCAATTTACTAAAACACAAACAGCATATGACAAAGTAGCTACCGATTATCAGACCATTGCTACTTCTTATGACACAATCAAAAAACAATATGATGCGCTTGTTGTACAGCGTGATCAAGCAAAAACAGATTACCAAAAGCTGGAATCAGACTATAACGCAATCAGCGCTAGCTACACACAAGTCATGAACGTTTATACTGAAACGAAAACAGACTATCAAAATGCACTTAATGAGGCACAAGAGGTCAGTGACTTATATACGAAAGCCAAGGCTTCTTATGATGCTGTTTTAGCTGACTTTACAAGTGGTCTGGATGCTTATACCGAAATCGAAACAGAATACAACACAGCGCTAGCTTCTTATGACAATGCTAATCAAAAATTTGAAAACGCTCGTGCTGAATATGATCGGTTATTATTAGAACAACAAAAGCTGAAAGCTGAATTGACTCAGTTAAAAAATGATTTATCACAAGCCGAAACTTCTTTTGCTAGTCTAGGGGAAACATTAACAGCTACTCAAAACAAATTCACTGCTTTAGAAACTCAATTTACTGAGACAACAGCGGTTTATCAGACTGTAAAAGGACAGTTTGACGTAGCAAATATAAAATATATTGCAGCTAAAGAAGCTTATAGTATTACACAAGCGGCGATCGATAAAGCGGCTGAAATTTATCAAGACCGCAAAGATGAATATGATGCTTTAGCGGCGTATTACGTTGGCGTTAAAGAAAAATACGAAAGTACTTTAGCAAACTTTACTACAACATCAGCATCATTTGAAACATTGAAACAAAAACAAGCAGCACACGAAACAGAACATCAAGCGATCGTAGACGAATTCGATGCTGTAGCTGCTACTTTAAAAACATTAGAAACAGAATATGATATCGTAAATGCGAAATATACAGAAGCATATACAGCGTGGGAAGATGCTGATACAACCTATAAAGATGCAGCTGGTAAATTAGATTCGCTTAAGGGACAATATGCAACAACTCTGACTACTTACAATGAACTAAAAGACAAATATGAGCTTGCCAAAGAAGACTTCGCAACAGCTGCTAAACCGTATGAAGATGCGCTAGAAGCTTATAAAAATGCAGTCACTGCTCAAGCAACGATCAATGATGCGATTAATGAAATGAATAATGTGCTTGCAGAATTTCCAGAAGACAAAATTACTCAAGATAATGTAGATGATATCCCAGCTATATTAACGGCATGGCAGTCTAAATATGATGCTGCTAAAAAAACACTTACAGATGAATTAATGAATTCTTGGCCAATCATTGAAGAATATCAATCAAAAAATGATGCATACAATCTTTCATCTATCGCCTCAGCAGGAAATATAACAAATGTCTATGGACCATCTACTTTTAAAGAAGATTTAGACCAATACCTAAAAACTGCAGATGAAATAATGAAAGACAATATAAAAAATGCTGAGGCTTATCAGCAATATTATTTAGCTGACAATGTATTTCAGAAAGCTTTTCTGGATTACAAGGCTGGATGGAGCTCCGGAAACGTAGGGGATCCAAGCAACGACTATATCAATACATGGCAACCAATATTAAATTCTTTAATGATTAATCTAGAAAAACAAGAAGCTGCAAATGCCTTTGTACCAATAGGATATAGTATTGATGATTTATATGCGATGAATACTGAAGCTGTTTGGATAGCGTTTACGTCAACTTATAAATCTGCTGTTGAAAAAGCAATCATTGAAGCTACGAAGTACTCTTCTTATTTACAAAATGTAGCAGATACTTGGACAGCTGCTAAAGAAAAATTTAAAGCTGAAATCGATGCCTTTAATCAAGCTACAGGAAATACGATAACTCTTGGAAACAGAGTTGATCCTATTCCAACTCAAGCGAAAGGTATGGTCGATGGATTCCAAAAAGCACTTGACTACAACCTACAAAAATTTGAAGAACTACCATTTTCAGAAGATGAAGGTGTTTCTATTTATGAATGGATTACTTATTATTTTGGAAACTTCCAAGGTTACACAGGTATTATCAATGGTCAACAACTTATTAACACTGTAACAGCTTTACCAAAATTTAGTGTAGAAAAACCTACTATGGAAGAAATGGTTGTCTACGAAATCACAGCACCAGATATTCCGCCAGTACCTGATATGCCTGAAAAACCTGTTGAACCAGAAGCTGATTTAGCCATACCACAACAAGTTACACCAACAGCTAAACCAGAAAATCTTTCAATTGCACCGACATCAGTTTCTACAAAGGATCCGATCGGTGTCACAGGAATTGACCTTCCTGTACTAACAACAGAGTTACCTTCAACACCAACCCAATCTGTTGAAGATATCGATGGCGTTGAAACGGTCACTGACGTGGAAAAAGAAACGGAAGAAGCGGAGGAAAGTATCGCTCCAGAAGCTCCAATTGAATTAGATGATCTAGAGGATGTTACAGAGGTCGATCCTTTGGAAAAACCTAAGGAAATGGAAGAAGCTCCTGAAGTAACTGCTCCATCTACACCAAATTTAACAGCCCCAGAGACTGTTGAAGAAGCGACGAAACCAGTTGAAAAGGTTATTGATTTAACTGATCCAACTGATCCAAAAATGGCAGAAGCACCTATCGCAAGTGCTGTGCCAACAGCACCATTATCTTTGGTAAAACCTACAGAAAAACCAAAAGATCCAGTGACTAGTACTGTGACAACAACAAGAGCTGTTGCTCGTACAGGAGCCACTACTTTACCAAATACTCGTTCTCAAAGAAAATTACCAAATACAGGAACAGAAGTATCTACTTCTGCTCAAAGTATGGGCGCGTTCATGGCAGGAGCTGCCGGATCACTTTTATTCTGGAAGAGAAGAAAAGGCAAGCACCAGAAATAGATCTTATGTAATTCATAAAAAAACAACCCCAGTGAGGAACTCCTCACTGGGGTTATTTTTTTCAGCCAATAATAGCTTCTATTTTAAATATTATGCTCATTAAATCAATTAATTTAAGCTTTTATTTTTGCTATCTTTCCTTGCTCGATATACACCATCAATATCGAAATATCAGCTGGGTTTACCCCGCTGATTCGGCTCGCTTGAGCTATCGTTTCTGGTTGGATTTTTTGCAGTTTTTGTTTAGCTTCTGTCGCTAAGCCGTTGATTGCTTCGTAGTCGATATTTTCTGGGATACGTTTGGCTTCCATTCGTTTTAGTTTATCGACTTTTTCTAATGCTTTTTTGATATAGCCTTCGTATTTTAGTTGGATCTCAACTTGTTCAATCACTTTTTCGTCTAGTTTTTCTTCAGTTGCCGGGATAAATTGCGTCACTTCATAATAGCTCATTTCCGGGCGTTTTAAGAAGTCGCTCGCTAGAACGCCATCTTTCAGTGGGACAGAGCCTTTCGCTTCTAAAAACGCTTGTACGTCGGCTGTAGGCTTCACTCTGACAGAACTTAGACGAGCAATTTCTGCTTCCACTGCTTTTTTCTTTTCTAAATAAGCTGTATACTGCTCTTCTTTCACTAAGCCGATTGCATGGCCTTGTTCTGTTAAACGTAAATCAGCATTATCATGACGCAAAATCAAACGGTATTCCGCTCTCGATGTGAGTAAACGATAAGGTTCGTTGGTTCCTTTTGTTACCAAATCATCGATCATTACACCGATATAGCCATCGCTGCGCTTCATGACAAACGGTTCTTTCTCCTGCACTTTTAAAGCGGCATTGATGCCGGCGATCAAACCTTGTCCTGCTGCTTCTTCATAGCCGCTAGTACCATTGGTTTGTCCTGCTGTAAAGAGATTTTCGATGATTTTTGTTTCTAACGTTGGGCGTAATTGATGAGGTACGACGACATCATATTCGATCGCATAACCCGTTCGCATCATCTCTGCTTTTTCTAAACCAGCAACCGAATGCAGCATTTCTGTTTGAACATCTTCCGGTAAAGAAGTCGATAGACCTTGAACGTAAACTTCTTCTGTATTCAAGCCCTCTGGCTCCAAGAATAGTTGGTGACGAGATTTATCAGCAAAACGAACGATTTTATCTTCGATCGACGGACAATAACGAGCTCCCACTCCTTCTACGATCCCTGTAAACATCGGTGCCCGATGCAAATTCGCCTGAATGATTTCATGGGTTCCTTCATTTGTATACGTCAACCAACATGAACGTTGCTCTAAGTTATAAGCACTGTCAGGAGTACTAAAGCTAAAATGATTCGGCCTTTCATCGCCAGGCTGTTCTTCTGTCACAGAATAATCGATCGTACTTGCTTTAACACGTGGTGGGGTCCCTGTTTTGAAACGATCCATTTCTAAGCCTAATTCCTTCAAATGATCAGCTAAACCAATTGATGGCAGTGAGTTATTTGGTCCAGAAGAATATTTCAGTTCGCCGATAATGATTTCACCGCGTAATGCAGTGCCGGCGGTAATAATCACGGCTTTACTATGATACTCTGCACCCGTTGTTGTCACAACGCCTTGGCAGATGCCATCTTCTACGATCAGTTTTTCCACGATTCCTTGACGTAAGGAAAGGTTCTCTGTTTTTTCGATCGTATGCTTCATTTCTGTTGCGTAAGCATGTTTGTCCGCTTGGGCGCGCAAAGCGCGAACGGCTGGTCCTTTTCCTGTGTTCAGCATCCGCATTTGGATGTATGTTTTGTCTATATTACGGCCCATTTCACCGCCTAGGGCATCGATTTCTCTGACTACGACTCCTTTGGCAGGTCCGCCGACAGAAGGGTTACACGGCATAAATGCGACCATATCTAAATTGATCGTTAGAAGTAAGGTTTTGCTGCCCATCCGTGCAGATGCTAAAGCGGCTTCTGAACCGGCATGTCCTGCCCCAACGACGATTACATCATAAGATTCTGCTTTAAATTGATTCATCGACTCTTCCTCTCTATTTTCCTAAACAAAATTGACTAAATAATTGAGTGATCAATTCATCTTGAACACTGTCACCCACGATTTCACCTAAAAAGTCCCAGCAACGGGTCATATCCATTTGAACTAAATCGACTGGCATACCTGCTTCAATCCCGCGGATCACTTCATCTAGAGCGATTGCTGCTTGATCCAGTAACGCGATATGACGCGTATTGGAAACGTACGTAGCGTCCTTTTCTGCTGTTTGTCCGCCAAAGAATAAATCTGCGATTTTCAGCTCTAAAGCGTCCATTCCTGTATTTGATAACACAGATACTGGTAAGATTTCTTCATCCTTCACTAACTGCTTTAATTCTTCCTTATCCAGCACAGCTGGTAGATCCATTTTATTTAATAAGATGATCCGCTTTAAGCCATCTGTTGCTTCAAGTAATTGTTTATCTTCTTCAGTCAACGCTTCACTTTGGTTTAAAACGAGTAAAATCAAATCAGATTCAGCCAATGCTTTTCGGCTGCGTTCGACTCCGATTCGCTCGACAATATCTTCTGTTTCACGAATACCAGCTGTATCGATCAATTTCAATGGAACACCACGAACATTGACATACTCCTCGATCACATCACGCGTCGTTCCTGCTATATCTGTTACGATCGCTTTTTCTTCTTGTAATAAATGATTCAGTAAGCTGGACTTGCCAACATTCGGCCGACCAATAATAGCTGTACTTAAGCCTTCACGTAAAATTTTCCCCTGCTTGGCTGTCGTTAGTAACGCTTCGATCTGACCTTTGACAAAACCAGCTTTTTCTAATAATAATTTTGTGGTCAATTCTTCCACATCATCATATTCCGGATAGTCGATATTCACTTCCACTTGAGCTAATGTTTCTAAAATTTCCTGACGTAATGAGCGAATCAACGATGATAAATTGCCATCCAGCTGATCTAAAGCGACATGCATTGCTCTATCTGTTTTCGCCCGAATCAGATCCATAACAGCTTCTGCCTGTGATAAGTCCATCCGGCCATTTAAAAATGCTCGCTTAGTAAATTCTCCGGGCTCAGCTAAACGTGCGCCTTCTCGTAACATGAGTTGAAGAAGCTGATTCACGACGACGATTCCACCATGACAGTTGATTTCAACAACATCTTCCCGTGTGAAGGTTTTTGGCGCCCGCATCACGGAAACCATTACTTCATCCAGCAAATGTTCATCCTTAGGGTCCACGATATGCCCGTAATGAATCGTGTGTGTTGGTACTTCCAACAACTGCTTCGATCCTGATCGGTATACTTTATCTGCTATCGCTATCGCATCTTCTCCACTTAAACGGACAATGCTGATCGCCCCTTCACCTGGCGGCGTTGAAATCGCAGCGATCGTGTCGAATTCTAATGTAATTTGTTGCATGCTTGTCTTCCTTTCTATAAAAATAGGTCAATTTATGTACATTTCTATATTTAGACTACAAAAAAAGCGCCCACTCCACCCTTATTTTTTCAGGTTGGATCTAGCACTTTCACTGCGTCAATTCCTATTTAATTCTTGAATTAGAATAGCATAATTTTATTTTTTTCGCAAGATTATTTCTTTATGAAAAGCTGCTTTTAATTTTGCATTTCTGCTTCTTTATTATTAAAATAAATGTATAGAAGAATGGAGGTTCCAATCATGAGAAAAGGAAGAAAAGATGAGTTTACCGTAGAAGAGTTAGAGAACCGTTTAAGCAGTATTACATTATCTACTGGAAACGTCAATAAGAAATATATTGTTCGTGATATCGTTTTTGCAACTGATCGGATCGAAACCGATTTATTTTCATCCGAAGTAAATGCCAATGAAGTATTCAGTGGCGTCTACCGCCAGTTAAAAGAAATTGCATTTGAGTATCAGGCAGATGCCGTCATCAATTGTCATTTTGAAGAAAAATATGTTGAATATCAAGGCAAATGGGTCGTAGAAATTTTTGCCTATGGAACTGTGATTCAATTTACACAAACAACGATCGGTTAATTCTTTTAAGCAAATAAAAAAAACCTGATCCAAAAGAATCAGGCTGGAAGAAGCACGAATGCTTCAACTACTTTATCATCGTATTTTGTACGTTGATAAGAATGATTTCGTTTAAAATATACTTTGTTTGATAGTATTTGTCAATGTATTTTTTTGATAAAAATAGTTCATAAAACAATAAATGCCCCTTTAAAAAAATTATTTTTAAAGGGGCATTTACTATTTTTAAAAATGTTTCTTCGCAGGCTCTACTACTAAATAACGATAAGGTTCATCACCTTCTGAGTGGGTTTGAATCTGATCGTCTTTGCTCAATGTGAAATGAATTTGTTTTCGTTCAAATGCCGGCATTGGCTCTAAAAAGACAGGCCGACCTGTTTGTTTGACTTTTTCAGCAGTTCTTTCTGCTAGTCGTTGTAAAATTGCCTGACGTTTCTCACGATAATCACCAACATTCACAACAACAGATAATTTATTTGCAGCGACACGATGAACAAATACTTGAGCTAAATACTGTAATGCATTAAGGACACGACCGTGTTTGCCAATCAAAATACCTTGTTTCTCTGTATCTAAATGGAAAATCAACAGACTCTCATTCCGTTCTAAACGAACCATCGCAGGTGCGTTCAGTTCTTTTGAAATATCAGTTAAGTATAAAGCTAATTCGGTGATCGCTTCCTCGTCTTCAAGGTTTTCCAAAAGTTTCGGTTCAGAAGAATCTGAAGCTTTAGTAGCAAGCAACTCTTCAGCGGCTTCTTCTACTTTTACTTCTTCATCTGTCACAATGATTTCTTCGACAACTTCTTCTACTGCTTCTGCGATTTGTTCACTGACAGTAGGTTCGATCGAAACTTGGGCAAGCTTTTTACCAAAGCCTAAAAACCCTTTTTTGGCATCAGAGATCACATTGATCTCTACTTCTTCTTTTGTCAAATTCAGTGCGTGTAAGCCCTTAGTTGTTGCTTCTTCAATTGTGTTTCCCTCATAAACCGGCACCTGGAAACCCTCCTTTTATTTCTTCTTATTTTTTTTCTTAGGATTCATTGCTTTTTTCAGTGCTTTTTCACGTTCTTTGACTTGTCGTTCAGCCTCTGCACGTTCTTTACGGATCTTAAATGGGTTATTGATCAATAACGTTTGTCCTACTTGGAAAGCATTAGATACTACCCAGTATAATGACAGTCCACTCGCTAAGTTCATCCCCATAACGAAGATCATCACAGGCATTGCAAAATTCATGATTTTCAATGACGCATTTGATTCAATTTGGCTCATACTTGTTAAATACGTGCTGGCAAATGTAAAGACTGCCGCAAGGATCGGTAAAATCAAATACGGATCCGGTTTACCCAAATTCAACCACATGAAGCTTCCTTGCCTCAACTCCGGTACTCGAGAAATCGATTGATACAGCGCCATCATGATCGGCATTTGAATCAATAGAGGTAAACAGCCAGCATATGGATTGACATTATTTTCTGCATATAATTTTTGTTGTTCTTCGCGGAATAAACGTTGTGTTTCCGGATCTTTTGAAGAATACTGTTTTTGCAATGCTTTTAATTTTGGTTGTAATTCTTGTGTCTTACGCATGCTTTTTGTTTGGAAATGCATCAATGGTAGTAAGATGATTCGAATCACTAAAGTAAACAAGATGATCCCGATACCTGTATTTGCTGAAATGGATAAAAATTTGATTGCTTCAGCAAAATAGTAAACAATATAGCGGTCCCAAATCCCGGTACTATCTGCATTAATTGGCGCTGTGCCACAGGCAGATAAAACAAAAATCAGGGAAATTAGACCTGCCATCAATAATAAACGTTTATACTTCTTCACAAAACTGTTCCTCTCTTATTTCAAAATTTTTGCAAGTTTTAATACATGCGTGATGTTGCGATGGATTTCTTCAGAAGTCAATGCATCCACTCCTGGGCGGGCAATGATGATAAAATCACATGTTGGCTCGATCGACTCTTTCAATTGGTAGATCGACGTGCGGATTTTACGCTTGACCGCATTTCGAACAACCGCGTTGCCGATTTTTTTTCCGACAGAAATTCCTACGCGAAAATGCTTCTGTTCCGGCTTCTCCAAAACATAAACGACAAATCTTCTGTTCGCACAAGATTGCTTATGCTGAAAGACGGTTTGAAATTCTTTTTCTTTTTTTACTCTATAGGATTTTTTCATCTGCATCCCTTTGTTTCTTTCTTTTTTACTCACATACAATAATAGCATAGTTCCGTCATTTTTTTTCAAATTTCAAGGAAAATATCCAGAGATTTTGAATGTCATGACTCTAATTCAATATATTATCATTTATTCGCTTTTTTTTCACTTTATTTCTGATAACTATTGGGAAAAATGAGTGGGGTTTTATTGATTTGTACCTGTATTACTTTTTGATGTTCACATATTTTGATTCATTTTTATCGTGTAGCTGCTAACTATTTGGTGATTAACATCGCTAACAGCGTTTTAAGCATTTCTTTTGTTTTTCATTTTAGTTCTCACTTATAAAAAGTACTATTTGAGAAGATCGGAATGACCTAGAGCAGTTTGGAGTATGTTTGATCGTGATATTTTTTTATTTAGCTGCTATCGTTTATTGCTTGTTTTAGTGTTAAGTGTTTGGTGATTCTCTAGTAAGGACACTTCGCTCCCTTTGGTCGCCAAGTATTGTTCATCATCTGCTCTGGCAAAGCCAATCGCAGTCCTTCAATTCTTAGAGCTTTAGCTCTTAGAAATTGATGCGATCGAAACTACGTGGCGTGGGTTTGATCGTGATACTTTTTTGTTTAGTTTATAGCGTGTATTGCTTGTTTTAGTGTTAAGCGTTTGGTGATTCACTAGTAAGGACACTTCGCTCCCTTTGGTCGCCAAGTATTGTTCATCATCTGCTCTGGCAAAGCCAATCGCAGTGATTCACAACAAAAGAACCCTTTATTATTTTCACATAGACATTGTGAAGATAATAAAGGGTTCTTAAAGTTCGTTGGTTCGTTATTCAAAATCAACATATATTATGCTGAAATAACTTTTCTACCTTTACGACGTCTGCTCGCTAATACATTGCGACCATTTTTTGTGCTCATACGTTTACGGAAACCGTGAACTTTTTGACGTTTACGTTTGTTTGGTTGATATGTTCTTTTCATCTTGTTCCACCTCCTGAAATTGTAACTATCCATCAATACATAGACATACTTTGATAGTATACCTAGTATTAGGTCGTTTTGTCAATAAATTTTCAGGAATAATTTTCTCCTTTGTATTAATAAGTTATCCACAAAAAGTTATTTTGTCTGGATAGACTGTGGATAGTTTTTTTCTGTTGCTTGATTTATTTTTTGTTTCTACACCACTTTTACACAAAAAAACAGGGTGTTTAAAAGTTATGCACATTTTTATTTACGCTTGTGTATAACTTTGATAAAACGTTGATGTTACTGCTTTATTTTTACAGAAAATCTTGTGGATAAATAAAATAACAGCTAGAAATCCACTCTCTATTCTATATCTGTGGATAAACTTTTAGACATCTGTTGATTTTTTTTCCACAATTCACACTTTGCCTGTGGAAAAAGTTCGGAAAAAATGATAAAATTCTATTTGCTTATCTATTTGTATTTGTGCTGCTCTTTTATATAGAAAATAAGATATCCACTTATTTCATTTGATCAGCTCATCTTTGAGAAAAGATAGAGTAGACTGAAATCAATACTGGCCCAGTCTATTTTCAGTCACGGCTGAACACTTTTAAATTAAGGAGGTCGCTATATGCCCGATATGGAAAGTTTCTGGAAAGATCTTGAGAATACTTACCAATCTGTTTTATCTGCACCAAGTTTTGATGCTTGGATCAAAACAGCCCAACCGCTAAAGTTGGAAAATAATCAACTATGGTTGGAAGTTCCTTCTGCCGTTCATAGAGACTATTGGGAAAAAAACTTAGCTGCAAAAATCGTTGAAACTGGTTTTAAATTGACTGGTGCTGAAGTGATGCCTCATTTTGTTGTGACAGACGAAAAAGAAGCCATGATGATTCAAGAGGAGAAAAAAGACAGTCCAACTCCCGAAAAAATCTCTGAGCACAGTAAAAAGGCGTTGCTAAACCCTAAATATTCCTTCGATACCTTTGTTATCGGTAAAGGAAATCAAATGGCTCATGCAGCAGCTTTAGTTGTTGCAGAAGATCCTGGTTCCATTTACAATCCACTGTTTTTTTACGGCGGTGTTGGTTTAGGGAAAACTCACTTGATGCATGCGATCGGTCATCAAATGCTGCAAAACCGACCAGATGCCAAAGTAAAATACGTCAGCAGTGAAACGTTTACGAATGAGTTTATCAATTCGATCCAAACGAAAAATTCTGAGCAATTTAGAAAAGAATATCGGAATGTTGATTTATTGCTTGTAGATGATATTCAATTTTTAGCAGAAAAAGAAGCAACCTTGGAAGAATTTTTCCATACCTTCAATGATCTCTATAATGAGAATAAACAAATCGTCCTAACAAGTGATCGACCACCAAATGATATTCCAAAACTGCCTGAACGTTTAGTTTCTCGATTTGCCTGGGGCTTATCCGTTGATATCACTCCACCTGATTTGGAAACCCGAATTGCGATCCTTCGTAAAAAAGCAGATGCAGAACGATTAGAGATTCCTGATGACACCTTGAGTTACATTGCTGGTCAAATCGACTCTAATATCCGTGAACTCGAAGGGGCTTTAGTACGCGTGCAGGCCTATGCTACGATCAATGGAGAAGATATTTCTACAAGTTTAGCCGCTGATGCCTTGAAATCATTAAAATCGGTCGGCAGCCAAAATCATTTATCGATTCTTCAGATCCAAGAAGAGGTCGCAAAATATTATCATATTCAGTTAAAGGATTTAAAAGGCAAGAAACGGGTCAAATCGATCGTTGTTCCTAGACAAATCTCCATGTATCTTTCTAGAGAAATGACAGATAACTCTTTACCTAAAATCGGTGCTGAGTTCGGCGGAAAAGATCATACGACTGTCATTCATGCTCATGAAAAAATTCAGCAATTATTGGAAAAAGATCCCGCAATTCAAAAAGAAGTCGCTGAAATCAAAAATCTGCTCAATTCATAGATTGTGGATAAATAAGAGAAAACAGAAAAAGTTTTCCACAGGTTATACACAGGTGGAAAACTCTAATTCTATTCTGTTTTCTTAGTTTTCCACAGAATTAACAAGACCTACTACTTTTATTATTTATTTATATATAAATACAAAGATTCCTCAGTAGAGTTTATCTATTTTAAAATCAAAGAAAAAGGAGTTTAATCATTATGAAAGTAACTGTAAAGAGAAATACATTTTTACAAGAACTGCAAACCGTTCAAAGAGCCATTTCTTCTAAAACAACGATACCTATTTTAACAGGGGTAAAAATCGTTTTAACCGATGAAGGTCTTTCTTTAACTGGTAGTAATGCAGACATTTCAATTGAAAGTTTTCTAAGCCAAGAGGATGAAAAAGCTCAAATGACGATAGAGTCTACAGGCAGCATCGTTTTACAAGCTCGTTTCTTTGGTGAAATCATTCGTAAATTACCTGAGGATATGTTTACACTTGAAGTATTAGAAAATAATCAAGTTGCGATCACTTCCGGAAAAGCTGATTTCACGGTCAATGGTTTAGATGCTGAAAATTATCCACATCTTCCAGTTATCGACGCAAAAAATCAAATTCAATTACCTGTTCACCTATTGACAAAAATAATCAATGAAACAGGTTTTGCGGTATCACTACATGAAAGCCGTCCGATCTTAACTGGGGTACATTTTATTTTAGAAAATCAAAAATTATTAGCTGTTGCGACAGATTCCCATCGTTTAAGTCAACGTGTGATTCCGATCGAACAAGCTGCAGAAGATTTTAATATCGTTATCCCAGGAAAAAGCTTAACAGAGCTTTCTCGTTCATTCACAAATGAAGAAGAGATGGTTGAAATCAGCATCATGGAAAACCAAGTGCTGTTCAAAACACAAAATATGTACTTCTATTCTCGTTTGTTGGAAGGGAATTATCCTGATACCAATCGTCTGATCCCAACAAGCTTCAATACAGAAATCGATTTTTATGTACCAGAATTATTGTCTGCGATCGATCGTGCCTCTTTATTGTCACATGAAGGCCGTAACAATATCGTTCGTTTAGCGATTGCATCGGATTCCGTTGTTCTTTACGGAAATTCACCAGAAATCGGTAAAGTGGAAGAGCCATTGAATTATGAAAAAGTTTCAGGAGATCCTTTAGAAATTTCATTCAATCCGGATTACATGAAGGATGCTCTACGTGCATTTGGAGATATGAGCATTACCGTGAAATTTATTTCGGCGATTCGTCCATTTACATTGGAACCAACAGAAACTGATTTAGATTTCATTCAGCTGATTACACCTGTTCGTACGAATTAAGAACTAGATGGAAATATAAAAAAACTGCTACATGCGTTCAATGCATGTAGCAGTTTTTTGTATTTGTTTAATTAGTTATTGATTCTTTTGAGGTTTCTATTTCTTTAGGTGTCACATTCTTTTCAAATTTACTTAAATTTTCGAATTGTAAACTTGAATCGAAATTTCCTTCAAATGTATCAGGTGTAAGCCATCCAGAAAAATCCATAGATGTGTCATTATTTATATATCCATTTATGTAAGTTCCTCCTGTGGGAACTCTTTTTGAGTCTGTAAATGTTATTGAGTTGATAGCTTCATAATTATACTTTATGTATTCTTCAATCCGCTTTTTTTGCACATCCAATTTCATGTCATCATTTTTCTTCTTTTCTATGAATAGTCCACCAGTTAATAGGAGCATAACTAGTACAACGGAAATAAAAACCTTATTATTTTTCATGCTGACCTCGTGTTAGAATATTTATTTACAATACTTGTAATATAAAATTACTTAAAGATATGAGGAATAAAAAAGGCTCACTATTCTTCTCTCTCTATATTTTCTATACTTTTTTCTTTATCAAATTTAATTTTTTTGCCTAGACCGTCTAAATCATATGAAAATTGCCCTTGAAACACTTCTGGTGTTAACCATGCGGTAAAACTTAATTTCTTGTCATTGTTTACATAACCGTGTATGTAAGTTCCTCCCGTAGGAACTCTTTTTGAATCAGTGAATGTTATAATGTTGATATCTTCATAATTATATTTTATGTATTTTTCAATCCGCTTTTTTTGCACATCCATTTTCATGTCGTTATTTTTTTTCTTTTCCATGAATAAACCTCCTGTTAATATAATCGCAATTATTATAATCAAAATAATTATTTTCTTCTTTTTCATGCTAACCTCGTGTTATTATATTTTTACAATAACTATACAGGAGGTTTGTAAATGACACAACTAACAGACGAACAATATTTTTCTTTATCAGAGTCTATATATGACAATGATATGTTGTCACCTGGAAAAGCAATAAAAAGTAGTGATGGAGTATGGTGGGTTGTAATCAACTCCGTAAATCAATCTGAAAGTGATCTACAAGGAGTCGCAGTCGTTCCAAAATCTGAGTATGATAAAATGCAAGCTGGAAAAATTTCTAATTATCCCAATGTTACTTTTGTCTCAAGAGGAACTAGCTCTTTAAAAGATTGGGAACAAAATTTATCTACTTTAGGTGTGGGGTTTAAACCTTCTGAAATTAGAGAAGCTAGTAATAATTCTTTAGCTAATCGAGTGAGCAATCAATTTTTAGGCTACGAAGATTTTGTCAACGAGACGCTAAGTCAATTTAAACCTAAAAATTATGATTTTACAGGACATAGTTTAGGTGGTGCCTTAGCTCAATATATGGCTGTTTTAAAAAATAAAAATGCTGTGACTTATGCTGCAGCGAGAGCATATCGTATTTTACCTAAAGATTATCAAGTAAAGGTTGATGCGGGAGAATATGATAATCAAATCATTGATTATCGTCATTCATGGGACCCGGTTGGGTATATACCAAAAGGAAAACGAATCGGGAAATGCTTTTTAGTAGATAGTGAGTATTTGGATATGCTGATAGGCAGTCATATGCCGAATACATTCAAGAATATTTTTCGTAAAAATGGAGCAATCAATATTATGTTGTCTCCTGATTTCATGAGAGATACTGCAGGAATTCATGGTTTGATCAGTGAAGAATATCGCGATGCCAAACGAGCATTACTTGCTTATTTGGATTATGAAAATGATGAAATGGAACGTTTAAAAAGTGAAATTATCGGAAATGAAGAATTTTCTGAACTAGAAACACATGAAATAGAAGATGTTATACAGGAAATTTTTCCTCATGGCAGTGGAATGAATGTTTCTTTGGTGGACGACGGAACAGTTGAAGAAATTTGTCATCTGATCGATACTCTTTCGAATCAAATAGAAGAAAAAGCTAATCAATTGATGGCTTCCGCAAATATAGCAGAAAAAGCAGATGCTTATACTAAAGGAATGTTTGACAAAGTATTTACATAAGGGAGATTATATGGACAACTTATTACATTTAGGCAGTGAATCTTTTCGCACGACGATCACAAATTTACAACAAAAAATTACTTTTGAAGCTAGTATGAAAGAACCAAATCATGCTGTGATTTCTTTATACAAAATACAATTAGCTGACTATCAGAAAAAAGAGAAAAAAAGGCTACAGTTAATTGCTTTACAAGCAAAGTGTGTGGCTAAAAAAAATGAATTACAGCCTGATTTGGACAGGACGAAACAACAAACAAGTGAAAAAATAGTTGCTGGCTCATCCCATCTTGAAAAGATAACGGGAAGTGCAGGTAAAATGATTGAAGGCAATGGCGGAAAAGTTTATGCAGCTGAAATGAATCAGATCAGACAAAATACGTTACCTTTGCAGCCAACGATCGACAGTTTATAGTTTACATAATAAATATCCTCAAACCTGCACAATGAAAGTACTCTCAATTCAATGTGCAGGTTTTTGATTCGATTGATTTTCGCTCATTCTTTTCATAAAAATGTAACATCATTTGTAAAACTTTCATCCCTTTCAACTTTAAATATCTTCATAAAATGCATTTTAAGAGTTTTTCAATCCGAGGAATATTTTTTGTCGATTATATTCAAAATTGCTTAGAATGAAAATTAGACGGATAAATTTGTTTTATCGTTGAAAAAAGAGTATAATATTAGAGTGAAAGTGAAAATAAAAAAGAGGGATGCATGTTGAAAAAGACACTCGTTTTAGAAACTGATTACATGACACTGGGGCAGGTCTTAAAAGAAGTCGATGTGATAAGCAGCGGCGGTCAAGCAAAATGGTACCTAGCTGAGAACAGTGTGTTCGTTGATGGGGAATTAGAGAATCGCCGCGGTAGAAAGCTATATGCCGGTATGATGATCGAGATACCTGAAGAAGGTACTTTTTTTATGGTGAAAAAAGGCGAGGCAGCGGATGAGACTGAATGAAATCACAGTGCAGCATTATCGCAATTATGATGGGCTGACATTGGATTTCCCGAAAACATTGAATATTTTTTTAGGAGAGAACGCACAAGGAAAAACCAATCTCCTAGAAAGTATCTATGTACTGGCGATGACCCGCAGCCACCGAACCAGCAATGAAAAAGAGTTGATTCACTGGGATTCAGATTCCGCAAAAATCAGCGGTGTTATCGAAAAAAAGACCGGCACAGTTCCATTGGAGATCATTATTTCGACCAAAGGGCGCAAAACCAAGGTCAATCATATTGAACAAAAGCGGTTGAGCTCTTACATAGGTCAGCTGAATGTGATCTTATTTGCGCCGGAAGATTTATCTCTGGTCAAAGGCTCACCGCAACTGCGCCGTAAATTCATCGATATGGAATTAGGGCAGGTCAATCCGATTTATTTATATGATCTTGTCCAGTACCAATCTGTTTTAAAGCAACGGAATCAGTATTTAAAACAATTAGCTGAGAAAAAACAGTCAGATCTGGTTTATTTAGATATCTTAACTGAACAGCTGGCAGAATTTGGCGGAAAAGTCTTGTTTGCTCGTTTAGAGTTCATCAAGAAGTTAGAACACTGGGCGAATTTACTGCATAAGAAAATCAGCCATGAAAAAGAAAATCTGTCGATCGAGTATTTTTCAAGTATTCCATTAGATAAAGAAAATTTTTCACTAGAAGAACTGCAAAAACAATTACTGCAAAGCGTAAATGAAAGCCGTAAACGAGAATTGTTCAAAGCTAATACGTTTTTAGGTCCTCATCGTGATGATCTGATTTTTAATGTCAACGGTCAAAACGTCCAGACTTACGGATCACAAGGACAACAAAGAACGACTGCGTTAAGCGTGAAGCTTGCAGAAATTGATTTAATGTATTCAGAAACAGGAGAATATCCTGTTCTGTTATTGGATGACGTCATGAGTGAATTGGACAATGAACGGCAATTACACCTACTAGAAACGATTGAAGGAAAGGTCCAGACATTTTTAACCACTACAAGTTTGGATCATTTAAACAATAAATTAACTGTTGAGCCGGATATATTTTATGTTCATCAGGGAGAGATAGAGAGGGAAGCATCTATATGACAGAAGAAGAAAAAAATATGAAAGAACGCGCCCAGGAATATGATGCCAGTCAGATTCAGGTATTAGAAGGTCTTGAAGCGGTTCGTAAGCGTCCAGGTATGTATATTGGATCGACAAGTTCAGAAGGATTACACCACTTAGTTTGGGAGATCGTGGATAATTCGATCGATGAGGCACTAGCCGGATTTGCGACAAGTATTCAAGTGATCATTGAACAAGATGACAGTATCACAGTCGTTGATGATGGTCGGGGAATCCCAGTTGATATCCAAGCAAAAACAGGACGTCCAGCAGTTGAGACGGTCTTTACTGTGCTTCATGCCGGAGGTAAATTCGGCGGCGGCGGATATAAAGTATCCGGCGGACTGCATGGGGTTGGTTCCTCCGTTGTTAATGCACTTTCGACAACTCTGGATGTAAAAGTCTATAAAGATGGAAAAGTTCATTATCAAGAGTTTCATCGCGGAGCAGTTGTCGATGACTTGAAAGTGATCGAAGAAACAGATCGCCACGGTACAACTGTCCATTTTGTACCAGATCCTGAAATTTTTACAGAAACAACAACATTTAATTTTGATAAATTAGCGACACGTGTCAGAGAATTGGCTTTCTTGAATCGCGGTTTAAAAATCTCGATCGAAGATAAACGAGAAGAAACACCTGTTTTGAAAGAGTATCATTATGAAGGCGGGATCAAGAGCTACGTTGAGCATTTGAATGCCAACAAGGATGTTCTATTTCCTGAACCGATTTTTATTGAAGGCGAGCAACAGGATATTACTGTAGAAGTTTCTATGCAGTATACAGATGGTTATCATTCAAATATCTTGAGCTTTGCGAACAATATCCATACGTATGAAGGCGGAACGCATGAGTCTGGTTTTAAAACGTCCTTGACCCGTGTGATCAATGATTACGCCCGCAAACAGAAAATCATGAAAGAAAACGATGAAAACCTAACAGGGGAAGATGTTCGTGAAGGCTTGACTGCCGTTATTTCGATCAAACATCCGGAACCTCAGTTTGAAGGGCAAACAAAAACAAAACTGGGAAATTCTGAAGTACGTACAGTTACTGATCGTTTGTTCTCTGAGTATTTCACAAAGTTCTTGATGGAAAACCCTACAGTCGGTAAACAAATCGTTGAAAAAGGCCTATTAGCATCAAAAGCACGTTTGGCAGCTAAAAGAGCTCGTGAAGTCACTCGTCGTAAGGGAGCGCTTGAAATCAGCAATCTGCCTGGTAAATTAGCAGATTGTTCAAGTAAAGATCCTGAAAAATGCGAAATTTTCATCGTCGAAGGAGATTCAGCCGGCGGTTCTGCTAAACAAGGACGTAGCCGTGAATTCCAAGCGATCTTACCGATTCGTGGGAAAATCCTGAATGTTGAAAAAGCCAGCATGGATAAAATTTTAGCCAATGAAGAAATTCGTTCATTATTTACAGCGATGGGGACAGGATTTGGTGCTGACTTTGATGTATCAAAAGCTCGTTACCATAAATTAGTCATCATGACCGATGCCGATGTCGATGGCGCTCATATTCGTACGTTGCTGTTGACCTTATTCTACCGCTTCATGCGTCCTGTCGTGGAAGCAGGCTATGTGTATATTGCGCAACCGCCATTATATGGGGTAAAACAAGGGAAAAATATTACCTACGTTCAACCTGGTAAACATGCAGAAGAAGAGCTTGCAAGAGTTTTAGAATCATTACCAGCGAGTCCAAAACCAAGTGTTCAGCGTTACAAAGGTCTTGGAGAAATGGATGATCACCAGTTATGGGAAACAACGATGGATCCTGAAAGACGTTTAATGTCACGTGTCAGTGTTGATGATGCGATCGAAGCCGATCAAATTTTTGAAATGCTGATGGGAGACCGAGTAGAGCCACGCCGTGCGTTTATCGAAGAAAACGCCCATTACGTGAAAAACTTAGATATTTAGTGATAAGAAGGAGATAAGTTCATGAGTGAAGAAGTGAAAGAAAACATTCAAGACGTCAATCTGACCAGTGAAATGAAAGAATCCTTCATTGATTATGCGATGAGTGTTATCGTCGCTCGGGCATTGCCGGATGTACGTGACGGGTTGAAACCTGTTCACCGCCGTATTTTATATGGGATGAATGAGTTAGGGGTCACACCTGATAAACCACATAAAAAATCTGCCCGTGTTGTTGGGGATGTAATGGGTAAGTATCACCCGCATGGTGACTCATCGATTTATGAAGCGATGGTTCGTATGGCTCAGCCGTTTAGTTACCGCAGTATGCTAGTCGATGGACACGGAAACTTTGGTTCTGTCGATGGTGATGGTGCCGCTGCGATGCGTTATACCGAAGCTAGAATGAGTAAAATCGCGTTGGAAATGCTGCGTGATATCAATAAAGATACCGTTGATTTCCACGGAAACTATGATGATTCTGAACAAGAGCCGGATGTATTGCCAGCGCGTTTCCCTAACCTTTTGGTCAACGGAACGACTGGGATCGCTGTTGGGATGGCGACAAATATTCCACCGCATAATTTGGCAGAAGTCATTGAAGCAACTAGTCTATTGATGGATAATCCAGATGTTACGACCAATGAATTGATGGAAGTGTTGCCTGGACCTGATTTTCCAACTGGTGGTTTAGTTATGGGTAAATCCGGTATTCGCCGAGCCTATGAAACAGGTCGTGGATCGATCACTGTGCGGGCAAAAGTGGATATTACAGAGATGCCTAATGGAAAAGAACGTATTTTGGTATCAGAATTGCCTTATATGGTCAATAAAGCCAAATTGATCGAACGAATTTCAGAGCTGCACCGTGAAAAGAGAATCGAAGGAATCACAGACTTACGTGATGAATCTTCTCGTGAAGGGATGCGGATCGTGATCGATGTCCGTCGTGACGTCAGTGCCTCTGTTATTTTAAACAACCTTTACAAGATGACGTCATTACAAACATCATTTGGTTTTAATATGTTGGCGATTGAAAAAGGTGTGCCAAAAATCCTCAGCTTAAAACAAATTCTTGAGAATTATGTAGAGCATCAAAAAGAAGTAATTACTCGCCGTACTGAATTTGATAAGAAAAAAGCAGAAGCACGTGCACATATCTTAGAAGGTTTACGTATTGCCTTAGATCATATCGATGAAATCATTTCGATCATCCGAAATTCTAGAGCAGATGATGAAGCAAAAGCATCATTGATCGAGCGTTTTGAATTTTCTGATCGTCAGGCTCAAGCAATTTTAGACATGCGTTTACGTAGTTTAACTGGCTTGCAGCGTGATAAAGTTGAAAATGAATATCAAGAGTTACTGAAATTTATCGCTGATATGAATGATATTTTAGCTCGTCCAGAACGTGTTATCGAAATCATCAAAACTGAATTAGGCGATATCCGTGATAAATATGGGGATGCTCGTCGTACTGAACTTTTAGTTGGTGAAGTCTTGAGTTTAGAAGATGAAGACTTGATCGAAGAAGAAGAGGTCGTGATCACATTAACCAATAACGGCTATATCAAGCGTGTAGCAAACAGTGAATTCAGAGCACAACGCCGAGGAGGTCGTGGTGTTCAGGGAATGGGTGTCCATGATGATGATTTTGTGAAAAATCTAGTGTCATGTTCAACACACGATACGTTATTATTCTTCACGAATAATGGGAAAGTTTACCGTGCGAAAGGCTATGAAATTCCTGAATACGGTAGAACAGCCAAAGGGATCCCTGTGATCAATATGCTAGGCATTGACTCTAGTGAGAAGATCCAAGCGATCATCGCAGTCGAAGGCAAAGCGGAAGACGGACATTATCTGTTCTTTACTACACGTAAAGGAACAGTTAAGCGTACAGCTGTAACAGCCTTTTCGAATATCAGAAGTAATGGTCTGATTGCGATCGGTTTGAAAGAAGATGATGAGTTAGTCAATGTTGTTTTAACTAACGGAGAACAAAACATGATCATCGGTACGCATAATGGTTATTCTGTTACTTTTGCTGAAACTGCCGTCCGAGATATGGGACGTACAGCATCAGGTGTTCGCGGTATTCGTCTGAGAGAAGATGATTACGTTGTAGGAGCCTCTTTATTGGACGCTGACACGGAAGTTCTTGTGTTGACGGAAAATGGTTACGGTAAGCGGACAAAAGCCTCTGAGTACCCTGTAAAAGGCCGTGGCGGTAAAGGGATCAAGACAGCTAATATCACAGCCAAAAATGGACCATTAGCTGGACTTACAACTGTTCGCGGAGATGAAGATATTCTAGTGATCACTAATAAAGGTGTCATCATTCGATTCAATGTCGACTCCGTCTCACAAACTGGTAGAGCAACTCTTGGTGTTCGCTTGATGAGAATGGAAGAAGATGCGAAAGTTGTCACAATGGCAGTGGTTGAACCTGAGCCGGATGAAATTGTGGAAGAAGTTGAAAATACTGAAACAACAGCAGCTGAGACTGAAACAACTGAAGCTGATACACCTACAGAAGAATAAAAAAACTGAATAAATTAAATAAAAAAACACAACTATTTTCTCTAAAAGAGAAGGTCGTTGTGTTTTTTTATTATTAGTTATTATTTCTAAAAAAACTAAATTATATTTCTTTTGTTTTAGTTAAAAGTGTGTTTATAATAAAAAAGAAGAATAAGTGTGAGGTGAAGAGATGATTCAAGAAAAATTACTATTAACTAAAACTTTTTCAAAGCAATTAAATATAGGCACTGCCTTGTCAAACTTCATCGAAAATATACTTGAAATATTTGGCGGTAAAACAGCTGTACTTGAACGCAGACCAATTACCTTTTCTGAATATTTTTATGTAGAGTTGATCACTTTTACCAATGGATTTCAAGTAAGAACAAGTTTAAAAAGAAATCCGACATCCTTTGAGATCGAAGCGAAAGCTTATTCTGAACCGAATCATGCCTACTTATCCAATTTAACGATAGAAGAGCTCAGCATGATGCGTTCTTTGGTAAAAAAAGAAAGAGAACAAATTATAGAGCAAAAATATTCTGACGTAGACCAAGGCGAATTAGCGGTTCTTTCTTCCTTGTTTATGAAATTGAAGATCATTACTGGAGAAATCATATAAAAAAGACGCTGAAATAAGCGTCTTTTTACTATTTAGATATCCGTTTCATTAACGTACAGCGTCCTACACTAACCAGCTCTTCCGATTCATTAAAAACTTTTCCTTCCCAAACTTGCAAAGAGCCACCAATATGATTAGGTTGAGCGATAACAGTCAATATTCCTTCTGTCACACTTTTCAGATGATTGACTTGGAGGTCGACACCGACTGCATAGGCATTTTCAGTAGAGAATTGTTCATTTGCCCCCATACTACAAGCTGTTTCGATCAATACAGCATTGATTCCGCCGTGAACAATGCCGTAGGGTTGTTTATGAAAAGAGGCTACGTTCATTGTTAAGATTACTCTTTTTTTCGTCAGCTCTTTCGTCTGTATTTGCAGATGCTCTAATAAATTCATGTATTTCCGTCCTTTCTAAAAAACTAGTGATCAATTACGAATGGATCGTTTCGAGAAAAGCAATTGCTGACGTTACTATTACGTTGTGATAGTCTAGAGAATCAAAATAAAAGATCCGTTCTTTAGGATACTCACCACTATCAAATTATTTTTGTAAGCCTGGGACACAAAGAATAGCCTCTGCATTCTGAGAAATTTGTGTGATATCTGCGATGGTTTCGTCAAGAACGACTGTCCATGGAGCAGCTCTTTTTTGTAACTCCTTATTTAATTCTTTGACCAATTTATTCTGCTTAAACATTCCTAAAATATTTCCATTAGGAAGTTTATTTCTCCCAAACATAGGCGTACTTTGATAAACAACAACTGCTTTGTACAAATAATCACTCCTATTTCTATTTTCTTGAAGCTATTTCTATCAATGATAACGGAGTTTTGGATGAACGACAAGAACAAGGAGGTTCATATGAATTGTTGTATGCAAGATTGACTAAATAAAGTTAAGAAATTATGTGTATTTTTTAGTATAATCTGATTGTGTAGTTTATAGCGAATAATAAGAGAAGAGGAATAGGATATGGGATGTTTAGGAAATATTATCTGGTTTATTTTTGGTGGATTCATTGGTGGAGTGACGTGGCTTTTAGCTGGAATTCTTTGGTGTATCACGATCGTGGGGATACCGATAGGCTTACAATGCTTCAAATTAGCAGGCTTAAGCTTTTGGCCATTTGGGAAAGACGTTGTCTACAGCACAAGTAGTGTATCGTTTTTAGTAAATATCTTGTGGTTGATTTTCAGTGGTTTTTGGCTAGCTGTCGGACATTGTATTAGTGGGATCATTTTATGTGTGACGATTATTGGAATTCCATTTGGGATGCAGTCATTCAAGTTAGCGAAGCTAGCATTGATGCCGTTTGGTGCTCAGGTAGTTGCAATAAGATAAATCATAAATAAGAATCAGAATTCAAAAAAGAATGGAAACCAATAAAAGGTTTTCATTCTTTTCTAGTACATTTACATAGAGCTGATTTATCTTATGTTGAACCGTCTAGCATTCTAAAATCTATATATTTGTGTATAATAGAAGCATTGAAAACTTATCTAGCTGCACAAGCTAGCCTTTCGAGGAAAAGATAAAAATAAATCATGGTAAAAATACCATATTTTATTTTTCCTATTTCCTTGTCAAGGCTAACCGGCTTGTTCCGCTTTTATTGTTATCTAGCTGCACAGGCTAGCTCTTCGGAAAAAAGATAAAACCTGAATGAGACAAAAATCGTCTCAGTCATGTTTTCCTATTTTTCAGTCAGAGCTGGAAGAGCCTGTTCCGCTTTTGCTGAGAAACACAACGAAAGTTGATGTTGAACAGTACAAGACTTTTACAAGAAAGTGTTGATCATTTGTATATCTAGCTGCACAAGCCAGCCTTTCGAGGAAAAGATAAAAATAAATCATGGTAAAAAATACCATATTTTATTTTTCCTATTTCCTTGTCAAGGCTAACCGGTTTGTTCCGCTTTTATTGTTATCTAGCTGCACAGGCTAGCTCTTCGGAAAAAAGATAAAACCTGAATGAGACAAAAATCGTCTCAGTCATGTTTTTCTATTTTTCAGTCAGAGCTGAAAGAGCCTGTTCCGCTTTTAAAATTATAAGGAGGTTTCCTCATGAGAAACTGGACACCAATCAAGGAATACGATGAAATTTTATTTGAACAAGAAGGTAAAGTGGCGAAGATCACGATCAATCGTCCTCATGTACACAATGCATTTACTCCAAAAACAGTGATGGAAATGATCGATGCATTCAATATCAGTCGAGATAGACAAGATATTGGTGTGATTATTTTGACAGGAGCTGGAGATAAAGCTTTTTGCTCTGGCGGAGACCAAAAAGTTCGTGGACATGGCGGTTATGTCGGTGAAGACAGTGTGCCGCGTTTGAATGTGTTAGATTTACAGCGTTTGATTCGTGTGATCCCTAAACCCGTTATTGCAATGGTCAAAGGATATTCTATCGGTGGAGGTAATGTCCTACAGTTGGTTTGTGATTTGACGATTGCTGCAGATAATGCAAAATTTGGTCAAACAGGTCCGAATGTCGGCAGTTTTGACGGCGGTTATGGTTCTGGTTATTTAGCACGTGTGATCGGTCATAAAAAGGCGAAAGAAGTTTGGTTCTTATGTAAACAATATTCTGCTGAAGAAGCGTTAGATATGGGCTGGATCAATACAATTGCTCCATTGGACCAAGTAGAAGATGTTACGATGGATTGGGCGCATGAAATGTTGAAGAAAAGTCCATTGGCACTGCGCATGATCAAAGCCTCTTTGAATGCAGACACAGATGGTCTTGCGGGTATCCAGCAATTAGCTGGTGATGCGACATTACTTTACTATACAATGGACGAAGCAAAAGAAGGACGTGATTCCTTCAAAGAAAAACGTGATCCTGATTTCGATCAATTTCCTAAGTTTCCATAAAGGGTGAGAAAAATGAGTAGTTGGCTTCAAAAACAAGTAAATGAACGACCGGATCATCCTGCTTTTTACTGGCAGGATGAAGTATGGTCATTTTTTGAAGTAGCAGAAGAAGTTCAAAAATGGGTAGCTGAATACTCTGCAAGTATTCAGCAATCAGAGAAACGTATTGCACTTTTTAGCCGAAATTCAAAAGAGATGTATTTTTCGATCCTAGCATTATGGGAATTAGGTAAAGAGATCGTTTTTTTGAATACGCATTTAAGCCTTCAAGAACTTCAATATCAATTGACAGATGCTAAAGTAAAAATAGTGGTTACAGCAACTGAATACTTATCGGTAGTTGCAGACTTGAACCAAGTGAACATCCTTGAAATGAAACGCGGGAAAGTTTCGGTTCTTAATCAAAAACAAATGGAACTAAATTATCAGCTCGAAATGCCAGCTTCGATCATGTATACATCTGGTACAACAGGGAAACCTAAAGGGGTTGTTCAGCGTTTTAGCAACCATCTTGCCAGTGCTTTAGGCACACAAGAAAATATGGGGATTACCGCAGCTGATTGTTGGCTTTGTCCAGTACCACTATTTCATATTAGCGGACTATCGATCGTGATTCGTCAATTGGTTCTGGGTTGCAGCTTTCGCTTATATAGTAAATTTGATGCTAAAAGTATAACCAAAGATTTAACTGAAGGTCGAGGAACAGTGATTTCCGTTGTGGCTGTCATGCTGAGAGAGCTACTGGAGTATTACCCTAAAGCGGGATACAGTAAAGAATTTAAAGCAATGCTTTTGGGTGGCGGACCTATTGCTCCAGCTGCATTAGAGCAATGCGAACGAAACAAAATTCCTGTGATCCAATCTTATGGGATGACTGAAACATGTTCTCAAGTAGTTGCATTAAGCTTCGAGGATGCCTCTAAAAAGATCGGTTCGGCAGGAAAGCCTTTAAAAGGTATGCAAATCAAAATTATAGTTGAAAATGGAAAAAAAGCACCAGCGAATAACGTTGGTGAAATCCTTTTAAAAGGAAAAAATGTGATTCAAAATTATTTGAACGGCGAGCAGTGGCAAACAGAAAAATGGACGGCAGACGGTTGGTTTAAAACAGGAGATATGGGGTATTTGGATAATGAAGGGTACCTTTATTTAGTGAGTCGTTTAAGTGAACTGATCATTTCTGGCGGAGAGAATATTTATCCTACAGAAATTGAACATGTCCTGCAAGAATTTCCAGGCGTGAAAGAAGTTGCTGTGATCGGTGAGTCAGATCAAAAATGGGGCGCTGTTCCAGTTGCTTATATCGTTGGTGATCCAACGATTACGATTGAAAAAATCAATGAATTTGCGAAGCAGCACTTAGCGAAATATAAATGTCCAAAACGACTCTATCTATGTAATTGTTTGCCTAGAACTGCGAGTGGAAAACTTGCGAAACATCGTTTAACAACAGAAGAAAGGGAGGCTTTTTTAAGCAAATGAGCATTCCTAATGAATTAAAAGAAGCATATATGAACGGCTATCGTCAATTTAGCTGGATCAAAAAAATAAATGAACATACAGAATCTTTGCGTACTTATTTTGAGAAGGGACAAAAATATTTCAAAGGTACTAGATTCTATTGGCAAACGCCCGAACAAGAACTGATACTTGTAGGATTTGGGAAAGAGCAAGTATTAGTAGAGGATCAGGCTTCTTTTAATAATGTCGATGCTTTTCTATTAAAAGAACATGACTTGGTTTATCAAAATGAAACGATTAGCGGGACAGGTGCAATGTTAGTTGGCGGCTTTGCATTTGACCATCACTCGATAGAACAAAATGAGTGGGGTGAGATGGATCGGGGATTGTTTTATTTACCAACATTCCTGTTTTCTCAAAAAAATGAACAAAGATATTTGACGATTAATTTTAGTGCTGAAAGTCTAGCAGAATTAGAGTATAAATGGCATGCTCTAAATGAGCAGATAGAAGAGATAATGCAGGAACAAGTGAAAACAAACACAACTTTTCAGGAAATTATTGCCGAAGAAGTAGCTGTTTCTGAATGGATGCAATTAGTCGACCAAACAGTGGAACAATTAAAACAATCTGGACCTTTAGAAAAGGTTGTTTTAGCTAGACGAATGAAAGTAAAAACCAATGACTCTTTTCAAGCAGAATATATTTTGAGAAATCTGCAAGAACAGCAGACGAATACTTATTTCTTTGTGCTGGAATCAGCTGATCAACTCTTTATTGGTGCTACTCCGGAACGATTGCTGAAGGCAACTGACACAACTTTTTCGACAGCAAGCATCGCTGGTTCTGTTTCACGTGGAACAACGGCCGCTGAAGATGAAGAATTAGGCAATTATTTACTGAACGATATGAAAAATCGACAAGAACATAAAATTGTTGTTGATCGAATTACTAGAGAAGTAGAGCAGATGACAGGTGTTTCGATTTTACCTCAGGCGCCTAAGCTATTAAAAAATCGAGACATTCAGCATCTACATCTACCAATTGAGGGAAAACGACAAAAACAGTATCGTTTTTTAAAAGGAGTAAAACAACTTCATCCAACACCAGCATTAGGTGGGGAACCAAAAGAATTGGCTTTAGAATGGTTAAGGCAGCATGAAAAGTTGGATAGAGGTCTATATGGTGCACCGATCGGCTGGGTTGCGATCAAGGAAGATATTGGTGAATTTGCCGTTGGTATACGTTCGGCAGTTTTTTCGGGGGATACCGGCTATTTATATGCTGGCTGTGGGATCGTAAAGGATTCACAAGCAGAGCAGGAAAGAGAAGAAACCAAAATCAAATTTCAACCAATGTTAAGAGGAATAGGAGGGAAGATCAATGACAAATCAAATTGATATGACAAGATATTTACACTCCTTTGTCGAAGGAATGATTAGTAGTGGCGTCAGTCAGGCAGTGATTAGTCCCGGATCTAGATCCACTCCTCTAGCTTTATTGCTGCATCGACAAGAAAAGATAGAGACGTTTGTTGAAGTCGATGAGCGTTCTGCAGCTTTTTTTGCACTTGGATTAAGTAAAGCAAGTAATAAACCAGTTGCCTTGTTATGTACTTCAGGAACAGCAGCTGCAAATTATTATCCAGCAATCTGTGAAGCGAAAGCGAGTCACGTTCCATTGATCATTTTAACGACGGATCGCCCACATGAATTACGACAAGTAGGTGCACCGCAATCTATGGATCAGCTTCAATTATTCCAAAATCATGTGAAATCATTTGTAGAAATGGCGATTCCGGAAGGAACAAAAGAAATGCTGGACTACGCTTATTGGCAAGGAATGCGCTCGACAGATACAGCTTCCCAAACGCCTAAAGGTCCCGTACATTTAAACTTTCCTTTAAGAGAGCCTTTACTCCCTGATTTGTCATACTCATTAAAAACGAAACGGCAAACAGAAATCATTGCAGGAAAGCCGCAGCTGACAGAAGAACAATTGATTCAGTGCGTCAATGCTTGGCAAGGTAAAAAAGGTGTTCTAGTTGTTGGGGGAAGCCATACACCTAAAGAAGCACGTCTATTTGTCGAATTAGCAGAGGTATTAAACTGGCCTATCATTAGTGATCCGCTGACGAATATTACCTCTTGTGGTCTTGACAGCTCACTGATCATGAGTTATGCGGATTTATTTATTCAAGAAGTAACTATGATTTATCGACCAGAAGTCGTTGTTCGTTTTGGCATGCTGCCGATTTCAAAAAATACGATGTTTTGGCTTCGATCACTTGAGAAAACAGAGACGATCATCTATTTTGTAGATGAGACTGGTGAATGGCAGGATCAATTAAAGCAAACACAAGTTGCGATTCAAGTTCAAGAACAGCCATTTCTTCAAGCAGTTAAAGAAAATATCACAGTAAAAGCATCAGGATCATGGACTGCTCAATGGATTCAATGGCAAAAAATAACTGAACAGGTATTAGAAGAATTAGCTGAAATGAACCAACTCAACGAAACTTCTGCGAGCCTTTTAGTTCATAAACAAATGATGGCTGACGGTCAATTATTCGTTTCAAACAGTAATGCTATTCGTTTTATCGATCGATTTGCTACTGTAGAAAATACTAGCTATCATTTATTTGGGAATCGCGGAATCAATGGAATCGATGGAATCGTTTCGACAGCTTTAGGCATGTGCGCGACGAATCCAGATCGCCAAAATATTTTGCTGATAGGTGATCTGGCCCTGTACCATGATATGAATGGATTATTATTAGCCCAAAGATATCAGTTACCTTTAACGATCATATTGTTGAATAATAACGGTGGCGGTATTTTTTCTTTCCTTTCTCAAAGAGAACTGGAGAAAGAGGATTTTGAACCGATTTTTGGCACACCAATTGATTTAGATTTTTCCCTTGTTGCAAAGTTATATGGTGCTGAATATACAAAAGCTGAAACTTTAGAACAGCTGGATTTATTATTAGAGCAGACAAAAACAGAGCCGAAATTTCAACTAATCGAAATCATTGGGGATCGTGAAGAGAATGTTCGTTTACAGGAACAAGTAATGAACGAGTTAAAGGAAAAATTGGAGCAAGACAGATGAATATAGAAATTAATGGTGTAGATTACTATTATGAATGGTTATCTTATAAAAAAGGGTGTCCCACTTTAGTCTGTCTGCATGGCTTTACAGGTAGTGGGCAAACCTTTGCACCAGTCTTTCAGGGAAAATCTAATCTTAATATTTTAGTGATCGATTTAATCGGACATGGTCGATCCTCTAGTCATGTGCATCCTTACCGTTATCAGTTAGACTCGTTGTGTCAGGATTTAGCTTTACTAACTGAAAAGCTGGGTATTTCAGTGTTTTCATTATTAGGCTATTCTATGGGGGCTAGAGCAGCTTTAGGGTTCTATCATCTATTTCCTCATAAAGTTCAGCAACTGATCTTAGAGAGTGGTTCTCCGGGCTTAAAAAGTCGATCAAAACGAACAAGACGTCAATTATCGGATGAGCATTTAGCTTCATGGACATTAGTTTCTCCAATCAAAGATTTTGTGATGAAGTGGGAAGCACTGCCTCTTTTTGACACACAAAGACGTTTACCTAATCGGTTACAGGTTGCAGTTCGTGAGGAACGATTAGCACAACAACCATTTGGTTTAGCGTGTAGTTTGTGGTTTATGGGAACAGGCATACAAAAAAGCTATTGGGCAGAATTAGTCGATATAAACATTCCTGTGCTATTGATTGTCGGAGAATTAGATCATAAATTTCGGCGGATTGCTGAGGAAATGAAACATATACAGCCAATGTTCATCATTGAAACGGTCGAACACGCGGGACATTGTGTTCACTTAGAAAAACCGCGTCAATTTGAAGAAATCGTTTATGGATTTTTAAAAGGAGGAGCTGCAGATGAAGATTAAACGTATCGATCGTTATCGCATTCGTCTCCCGTTACGTATTCCTTTTGAAACAAGTTATGGCCGACTAACAGAAAAAGCTTTTGATATTATACAGATCACTGATGAATTAGGTAATCAGGGAATCGGGGAGCTCGTGCCATTTGAACAACCAGATTATATTGAAGAAACGATTGCAACAGCACGTATCATTATAGAAAAGCACTTGATTCCTTTGTTGATTGATCAAGAAATCAAGGATCCAAGAGAGATTTCTTTGCTATTTCAAGAAGTAAAAGGCAATCAAATGGCAAAATCCAGTATAGAAACTGCTGTTTGGGATTTATATGCCAAACGGAATAAAAAAAGTCTCCAAACGTATTTTTCTGCAACAAGAACACAAATTCCTGTCGGCGTTAGTGTAGGCATTCAACCTGATATATCTGAATTATTAAAGCAAATTACAGCTTATGTGGATCAAGGATATCAAAGAGTTAAGTTGAAAATACGTCCTGGCTATGACTTGAAACCAATTGCTTCGATTCGAGAAAAGTTTCCTGATTTACCACTAATGGTTGATGCTAATTCTGCGTATACTATCGATGATCTTTCTCATTTGAAAAGGCTGGACGCCTATAATTTGGTGATGCTGGAGCAACCTTTTGCTGCTGATGATTTTTTAGATCATGCACAATTACAAAAAATAATGAAGACAAAAATCTGTTTAGATGAAAATATTCGATCGATCAAAGATTGTGAATTAGCCTTTGCTCTAGGTAGTTGTCGAAGTATCAACCTGAAAATCCCTAGAGTAGGTGGAATCACTGAAGCATTGAAAATCGTAGATTTTTGTGAAAAGCATGACTTGCTTGTGTGGTTAGGCGGTATGTTTGAATCGGGTGTAGGTAGAGCATTGAATCTGCAATTTGCTTCACAAAGCATATTTACTTTCCCAGGAGATATTTCAGCTTCTGATCGGTACTATTATGAAGATATTATATCAAAGCCTTTTGTTCTCAATAATGGTAAGATTTCAGTGCCAACAGGATTGGGAATTGGCGTATCGTTATCACCTGAGCATCTTTCAAAGTTTGGGAAATATGAAACTATCTATTTAGAATAAAAGAATCACAGACAAGAAAAATAAAATGTCTGTGATTCTCTTTTTTTATTTATTGTTCTTTCAACGCTTTTTCAATCTGTAATCGTTGAACTTTCATCGTTGCTGTGCGGGGAATTTCGTCCCAAGCCATAATGATCGGTTCGTTTAAGCGTGGCAAGTCATTGACTTGTTCCCACCAAGCATCCCAGTTCATTTCTTGCTTTGGATCAACAGCTAAAATCGGTTGAGGAGAATTATCTTTTGCACGAACAATGATCACTTCTTGAAGGAAATCGAGTGCATCTAGTAAATGATCTTCGATCGCTAGATTACTATCGATTTTTTCAATCAAATCAACCTGACGATCTTTCAGATGCAGATGACCTTGTTCATCCATAAAGCCATAATCGCCACTATCCCACCAAGGACCAAAAACCGTTGCCTGGAATCGCTCATCTTCTTTGTAATAAGTAAGCGCACGTCCCTTAGATAGAAACTGAATATGTCCATCTGTCATTTTAGGCAGAACATTGCCGTCTTTATCTGCGATTCTAGCTTCAGTTAAGCCTTCTAGACCAACACCCATGTCACGAGCATCAGATGTTTTTAGTGATTCTAGAGTATGAGCTTTTAAAATCATTGGACCACATTCGCTTTGTCCATAGACTTGTAAGAAAATTGGATCGTTTTTCTCTGATGCTTTTAAGAAGCTGGCCATAGTCGCATTATTGATTGCATCAAATGTAGAGTGATAGTAGCGCACACTGCTAAAAACCTCAGGTGCTCTTTTCGCTAATGAAGTCCACTGAACGAAGTTATTTGGATGAGTTTCAAGAGCAATAGGTTGATGTTTTAAGAGCATTGCAGCAACAGAATCACTGTTGGATATGGACAAGGGCATCATTGGAAAACCCATTGCCATTAATGAAGAGACGCCGATATTAAAACGTGAGTGTACAGGTGAAATATGGAATCCAACCAGTTTTTTCTCTGCGATTTTAGTAAAAATTGTTTTTTGCCATTTTGTACGCCACCCCATAGAATTTGCTGAATGACAAATTAATTTTGGAATTCCTGTTGTTCCAGACGTATGTGTCATATAAGCGATCATGTCTTTAGGAAGCTCGACTTGAGGAACTTCTTCAGTTGATGCTTGTAAAAGTCTCTCAATAGAGATTTGTTTGTTAGAAGAACTGTTTTTCACGTTTTTCACTTTTTCAGCTGTTTCATCATCAAATAAAATAAAAGGGTCATCTAAACGATCAACAAACACTTCGATTGTTTCTACTGGAAAATGATAAGAGATCATTGCTGGAACAGCGCCTAAATAAGAAGCAGCGACTGCTAGTAAATACGTATCGAATTTGGAACTTTTAAAGATAATGATTTTATCCTCAGCTTTAACACCTAGGCTTGCTAATTGATAGGCACGATTTAAAATAGCATCATGACTTTGCTCATACGTATAGCTAGTGCCTAACTCCGGAAAAGCAGGTAGGGGCTCATCATGAATAATTGCAGTAGAGGGAGTTTTACGTGAAGCATCACGATAATTTGTATACAAGTTAAGCGGTTGGTACTCTAACAGTTGGTCCAATTTACAGCATCCTTTCAAACTACATAAATTTTTTTCGCTTGTGTAATAACGAACAAGGACAGTATACCATGAAAAATAAATAACCTAAATAAATAAGAAAAAACAAAAACACACTAATTTAACGTATATTGATAATGAAGGCTATAGAGAAATAGCTTAATAAAAACAGTCAAAAATTATGAAGAACACTTGATTTGATTGGATTTTAGGTGTATAATAAAATATTGTGAGTAGTCTATTTTTTTAGATCGCTCTCCTTGCTCTTAGCAAACTAAGAGCCTTGAAGTCCATAGGGAGGTGAAAATCAATGAGTCAAGCTACGAATTATGAAATTATGTACATCATTCGTCCGAACATTGATGAAGAAGCAAAAACTGCTTTAGTAGAACGTTTCGACACAATCTTAAAAGATAACGGAGCAGAAGTTATCGAATCAAAAGATTGGGAAAAACGCCGCTTAGCATATGAAATGAACGGATTCCGTGAAGGCATCTATCATATCGTTAAAGTATCTTCTCCATCAACTGCAGGAGCAATCAATGAATTTGATCGTCTTGCTAAAATCAATGACGATATTATCCGTCATATGATTATTAAGGAAGAAGCATAATAAGAATGTTTCACGTGAAACATTCATTTGACGAAAGGAGATGTTTAAATGATTAACAACGTTGTATTAGTTGGAAGACTAACAAAAGATCCAGATTTACGATACACTTCTAGCGGTTCAGCTGTTGCGACATTTACTTTAGCAGTAAATCGTAACTTTACGAATCAAAGTGGGAATCGTGAAGCAGATTTTATTAACTGTGTGATTTGGCGTAAACCTGCTGAAACAATGGCAAACTATGCGCGTAAAGGTACATTGTTAGGTGTAACAGGTCGTATTCAAACTAGAAATTATGAAAATCAGCAAGGTCAACGTGTCTACGTGACTGAAGTTGTTTGTGAAAATTTCCAGTTGTTAGAGTCTCGTTCTGCATCAGAGCAAAGACAAACACAAGAAGGATCAGCACCGTCATACAATTCCGGCGGCGGAAGTTTCCAATCATCACAGAATAATAATTTTTCAGGACAAAACAATTTTAATCAATCATCCTCTCAGTCTAGCAATAACGGTATGCCTGATTTTGATAGAGATGCTGATCCATTCGGTGGAACAGGATCGACTATTGACATTTCAGATGATGATTTACCATTCTAAACGAATTTGATAGGAGGGAATAAGAATGGCACAACAAAGAAGAGGCGGACGTAAACGTCGTAAAGTTGACTATATTGCAGCAAACCATATTGAATATATCGATTACAAAGATGTTGAATTACTAAAAAAATTCATTTCTGAGCGTGGGAAAATTTTGCCACGTCGTGTAACAGGTACTGGTGCTAAAAATCAACGTAAATTAACAATTGCGATTAAACGTGCACGTATCATGGGCTTATTACCATTCGTTGGTGAAGAGCAATAATATAGAAATACAGGATCAAAGAATTAATTTTCTTTGATCCTTTTTTAATTTTTGTAATAATTTATATACAAACAAAGTTGAGAGTTTGATACTATTCTAAATCATACACTTGGTTACAGAAACAAATAGTATAGCGATAATATCTGTTGGAATGTTTCACGTGAAACATTATGGAGTTCGCAGAAATCCCTTTTTTATGCTAAAATAACGATATGCTTAAAGGATGGAGGAGTCCTTAAATGAGAAAAATTGGAATGAAACAACTGTTAGGTTTTGCATTCGTTCTTTTTTTGTTAGAAGTACTAATTCTCTTTTTTATACCTAATAAATATGTCTCTATTTTGGCGTTACTAGTGCTTAATCTTTTTTTGATAAATAGAATTATTTATCTGATTAGAAAAATAGAAATATCAAATGCAGAAAAGATAAGAGCTGCTAGCAGAATAGCCGAAAAGTCCTTAGACTATGCCTTTAATGAAGTATCAGTGGGAATTATCAATTACGATCCGGATACAAAGGAAGCTAAGTGGCTAAATCCGTTCGCAGAAGATATCTTTAAAAAGGATGGTCAGTCATTAATTAGCCCAGAACTGATTCAAAATTATCTATCACTTTATGAGAAGGATAAGGATATTTTTAAGGTAGGAGAGCATGTCTATCGTTTTAACATAGATACTAGCCAAAATACAATAACATTTGAAGACATCACAAAAGAAAGCAACTTGTATCAAGAGAAGTTGGGCATGCAAACGGCTATAGGAATTGTTTCTGTCGATAATTATGATGATATAACCGATAATCTGGATGATAAGGAGATATCATATCTCAATAGTTTTATTACAACAATGATTTCTGATTGGATGGATCAGTACCAAGTCTTTTATAAAAGGCTAAATGCAGAGCGTTACTTTTTTATAGCTCAACTTGAAGATGTGAAAAAAATGATGGATGGAAAGTTTCAAATACTAGATAAAATTAGAAAAGAATCAAGTACTCGAGAAATTGCTGTTACATTAAGTATGGGGATTTCTTATGGTGGAGAAACCTTGAACCAAACTGGAAATACAGCACAAACGAATTTAGATACCGCTTTAGTTAGAGGTGGCGATCAAGTAGTAGTAAAAGAAGCCAAAGATGATGCCAAACCGGTTTTCTATGGTGGGAGAACTGCTTCTGTTGCGAAAAGAACGCGTGTTCGCTCTAGAGCAATGAGTACAGCTATACAGGGAATTTTATCAGAATCCTCAGATGTTTATATCATGGGTCATAAGTATCCAGACATGGACGCTATAGGATCAGCATTTGGTATGGCCCGTTTAGCAAAATTCCATGAGAGACACGCCTGGATCGTTTTAGATAAAAACGAAAGTATTCCTGATGTAGAACGAGTAATGAGCAAGTTGCAAGAGCATCCAGATTTGGCAGAACAAATTATTACACCGAAAGAAGCGATGAAAAAGAAAACAGACAGTAGTTTATTGATCATGGTGGATTATCATAAGCCTTCATTATCCATTTCACAAGAATTGTATGAGCAATTTGAAAAAGTCGTTATTATCGATCATCATCGTCGCGGAGATGAATTCCCCGTGAAACCGCTACTTTCTTATATTGAATCTTCTGCTTCTTCTGCGTCAGAGTTGGTAACAGAATTGATCGAATATCAAAGCAATTCAAATAGACGACTAGATAAATTTGAAGCAACATTGCTACTTGCAGGAATCGTTGTCGATACGAAAAGTTTTAGTGTGCGGACAACCTCTCGAACTTTCGATGTAGCAAGTTATTTAAGAGCTTGTGGCGCAGATTCATCTTTAGTACAATATTTATTAAGCTCAGACTTGACTAGTTATCTAGAAATGAATAGCTTGATCGCCCAGAGTGAGTATGTGACACCAGATACTGTAATTGTTACTGGTAGTGAAGAAAAGGAATACGATAGTGTGACAGCTGCTAAAACAGCAGATACCTTATTATCGATGGTAGGTATCAATGCCGCTTTTGTGATCACAAAACGTACAGATAAGCAGATAGGCATTAGTGCCAGAAGCAATGGGTCGATAAATGTCCAACTGATTATGGAAAATCTTGGCGGAGGTGGTCATTTCACTAATGCTGCGGTACAATTATCTAATGTAACAGTTTCCGAAGTCAAAGAACAACTTCTAAGAGTGATACACCAAAATATTGAGATAATGTATGATTCAGCGCCATAAGCTAGTCATACTTTTAAAATGAGGAGGAAGAAATAGTATGAAAGTTATTTTTTTGCAAGACGTTAAAGGCAAGGGAAAAAAGGGAGACGTAAAAGAAGTTCCAACGGGTTACGCCCAAAATTTCCTGATTAAAAACGGCTACGCTCAAGAAGCGAATAAAGGGAGTATCAGTGCTCTAGCAGGACAAAAAAAAGCACAGGATAAACATGATGCAGAGGTTCTAGCCGAAGCGAAAAAAATGCAGGAGTTTCTAGAAAAAGAAGAGACTGTTGTAGAGCTTAAAGCAAAGGCTGGCGAAGACGGACGTCTTTTTGGATCAATTCCATCAAAACAAATTGCAGAGGCCTTAAACAAACAGTATAAGATGAAATTAGATAAACGTAAGATTGAATTGTCTCAACCGATTCGTACGCTAGGCTATACGAAAGTGCCAGTAAAACTTCATCATGAAGTAACAGCAAAAATCAAAGTGCATGTAGTAGAAGAATAGTTTTAAAAAAGAAGGCAAAAAGGCAGTATAGTTTCTCTAAAAATTGATTTTATTTCACTATGCATTTATAGTGTTGTTCATAAGTGATTTTACTTTTGAGCAACACTTATTTTTCTTTTTATGAAAAGCCTGCACCTGTGATTCTCAGTGTACATTTAAGTCAATTATTGTTAAAATAGAAAGACTGGACAGAATGAATGTATAAGTGAGAGAATAAAACAAATCGTATCTGTAAAGATCGATCGTTTCTAGTGAAAGAAAAATAGGAGAGAAAAAAATGAGTGAAGTATGGCAAGATAGAGTACCGCCACATAGCATGGAAGCAGAGCAGGCTGTTTTAGGGTCGGTTTTTTTAGATGCTGAGGTTATCATCGATGCATTAGAATACATAGAACCAAAAGATTTTTATCGCCGTAATCATCAATTGATTTTTCAAACTATGCTCACGTTAAATGATCGGAATGAAGCAATTGATGTCATTACCATCAAGGATCGTCTGGAACAAGAGAATTTGTTGGAAGATGTTGGCGGTTTAAGCTATCTATCAGATTTAGCACTAGCCGTACCGACTGCAGCAAATATCGTTTACTATGCTAAGATCGTCGAACAAAAATCATTACTACGCAATTTGATTTCGACCGCTACTGAGATCGTAACAAAAGGATTCGAACAAGGTGAAGATGTCGAGACGATCTTAGATGATGCTGAACGTAGTATCCTAGAAGTATCGGAAAAACGAAACAGAAGTGGCTTCTTATCGATCGCAGATGTACTAAATACATCGATTGCCAATATCGATCAGCTATATCAAAACGATGAAGAAATTACCGGATTACCGACTGGTTATCCGGCTTTGGATAAAATGACTGCAGGACTTCAAGCAGAAGAACTGATTATTTTAGCCGCTCGTCCAGCCGTGGGGAAAACAGCGTTTGCTTTGAATATTGCTCAAAATATCGGGACTAAAACGGATCGCTCAGTCGCTATTTTCAGTTTGGAAATGGGGGCGGAATCTTTAGTTAACCGGATGCTTTGTGCAGAAGGTTCGATCGAAGCGGGGCATTTGCGTACGGGTCAATTATCTGAGGAAGAATGGCAAAACTTGATCATAGCAATGGGCAGCTTGTCCAGAGCCCAAATTTTTATCGATGATACACCAGGGATCAAAATTACAGAGATTCGTGCAAAATGCCGGAAACTAGCGCAGGAAAGAGGGAATTTAGGTCTGATCCTGATCGACTATTTGCAACTGATTGAAGGAACGGGGCGTGAAAGCCGACAACAAGAGGTCTCTGAAATTTCTCGTCAGCTGAAGAAATTAGCGAAAGAGCTAAAAGTTCCTGTTATTGCACTGTCACAGCTATCTCGTGGTGTGGAACAGCGGCAAGACAAACGTCCTGTGCTGAGTGACATTCGTGAATCTGGTTCGATTGAGCAGGATGCCGATATCGTTGCTTTCCTTTATCGTGATGACTATTATGATCGTGGTGAAGAGGGAGAAGATGGGACTCGTGAAGAGCCTGAAATCGATAACGTGATCGAAGTTATTATCGAGAAAAACCGGAGTGGGGCTCGTGGAACAGTTGAGCTTCTGTTTATCAAAGAATACAATAAGTTCTCTTCATTATCGCCGAGAGAAGAATTCTAACTAATAATTAAAAGAAGTTGATCATACTCGTGATGGTCAACTTTTTTTAGTTATTAGTGAACGATGAATTATTGAATTTTCGCTTTTTTAAAGAATGTTTTTTTGTATAAAAAATAATGTTCGTGTTTTACCTTTTTTTTGTTTTTTTAAAATAATAATATTCGATTTTTTATTGAAAGCGTTGTGTTTTACTGGTACAATGAATCAGGACAAAATAATTTAGAACGAGGTGTTCGAATGTCATCAGTTGTAGTAGTCGGAACGCAGTGGGGCGATGAAGGAAAAGGGAAGATCACGGATTTTTTAAGTGAGAATGCTGAAGTCATTGCACGTTATCAAGGCGGAGATAATGCAGGTCATACCATTAAATTTGATGGTGTTACTTATAAACTACACTTGATTCCTTCAGGTATCTTTTACAAAGAAAAAATCAGTGTGATCGGAAACGGCGTAGTCGTTAATCCAAAATCACTAGTAAAAGAGCTTGCTTATTTAAAAGAAAACAATGTAACAACAGATAATTTACGTATTTCTGACCGTGCGCATGTTATTTTACCTTACCACATCAAGCTAGATCAATTACAAGAAGATGCTAAAGGTGAGAACAAGATCGGGACAACTATTAAAGGGATCGGCCCAGCTTACATGGATAAAGCAGCACGCGTTGGGATTCGTGTGGCAGACCTATTAGATAAAGAAATTTTTGAAGAACGTTTGAAAATCAATTTAGAAGAAAAGAACCGTCAGTTTGTAAAAATGTTTGATAGCGAACCGATTTCATTTGAAGAAATCTTCGAAGAGTATTATGAATATGGTCAACAAATCAAGCAGTACGTGACGGATACGTCTGTTATTTTAAATGATGCGTTAGATGCAGGTAAACGTGTTTTATTTGAAGGGGCACAAGGTGTGATGCTTGATATCGATCAAGGAACGTATCCTTTTGTAACATCATCAAACCCAGTTGCCGGAGGCGTGACAATTGGTAGCGGCGTTGGTCCTTCAAAAATCAATAAAGTAGTTGGGGTCTGTAAAGCGTATACGTCACGTGTAGGCGATGGACCATTCCCAACAGAACTGTTTGATGAGACAGGAGAAACGATTCGTAAAGTCGGAAAAGAATATGGAACAACTACTGGACGTCCGCGTCGTGTCGGTTGGTTTGATACAGTCGTGATGCGTCACTCTAAACGTGTTTCAGGTATCACCAATTTATCATTAAACTCAATCGATGTATTAAGTGGTTTAGATACCGTAAAAATTTGTACAGCTTATGAGCTGGATGGTGAATTGATTTATCACTATCCTGCCAGCTTGAAAGAATTAAGCCGCTGTAAACCAGTCTATGAAGAATTACCTGGCTGGTCAGAAGATATCACTGGCTGTAAAACATTAGCTGATCTACCAGCGAATGCACGTAACTATGTCCACCGTATCTCTGAATTAGTCGGTGTTCGTATTTCAACGTTTTCTGTCGGACCAGATCGCAACCAAACCAATGTTTTAGAAAGTGTTTGGGCTCAAATTTAACTAGATAAAAATGAGAAACGGTGAAATAAATCGTTTCTCATTTTTTTATTCATTTTTAGTAAGAGACTTCCCTGAATAAGGCATGAGTATCTTTTGAATATATGTTAAAATAGAAAAACAGCTAGGGGGATATAAAAATGACTTTTAAGATAGTGACAGATTCATGTTGTGATTTACCATATACATATTTAGAAACAAATGATGTTGATTTTATCAGCATGACGATCCAGTTAAATGGGAAAGAATTAGTGGATGATTTGGGGAAAACATTCGACTATGATTGGTTTTTACAAGAAATAAAAACAGGAGGTATGCCAACGACCTCTCAGGTGAATGTTGGCCGTTATATTGAATTTTTTAAGCCGTTCGTAGAAAAACAAATGCCTGTTTTATATTTAGCTTTTTCATCTGGGTTAAGCGGTTCGTATCAAAGTGCGATGCAAGCTGTTGATATATTGAAAGAAGAGTTTGCAGAAGCAGAAGTTTATGTGATCGATACGAAAGCAGCTAGTTTGGGTGAAGGGCTGTTAGTGAGTGAAGTAATCGGTTTGAAACAGGCTGGGCATTCCTTAGAAGAAATTTTATTATGGTTGTCAGAAAATAAAATGACAGTTCACTCTTGGGTGACTGTAGATGATCTGAAACATCTGGAGCGTGGCGGCCGAATATCAAAAGCAGCTGCAGCAATTGGTGGATTGATGAATGTAAAACCAATTATTGTAGTAGATCCACAAGGAAAGCTGCAAAATATCGGTAAAGTCCGCGGTCGCATCAAAGCCTTGAAAAAATTAGCAGATGAAACGGTTCGAGGAATGATCGATCCGACTAACCAAACGCTATTTATCGCTTATGCAGGTGATTTGGAAAGCGCGGAAAAGGTCAAAGCATTGATCGAAGAACAGGTTCAAGTGAAAGAAATTCGCCTGCATCCACTAGGACCAACGATTACAAGTCATACAGGAAATGGCTGTATAGCTGTATTTTCCAGAGGCAAGGAAAGAGTATAACTTGTTATTTAACTAGAAGATGTGAAGCAAAGAGAATCGCTCGATTTGCTTCACTTTTTTTATTAGAGTTAAAAATAGGACTAAAGTCTGATTACAGAAAGGTTTCATTGATATTACAATAATGTTACGTTACACATTATATTTAGCTCCTTACTAAAAGGGTTGTTGCGTTGAAGGGAAGTAAGGAGCTAAATCAAAAAAGGGGTTAATTACAATGAAAAAGTTCAAAAAAATAACGAATAGAGGATTATTTTTTTTACTCTTATTTTGGAGTATTGCTCTACCAATGAAAGCTTTTGGACAAGGAGAAAATTTACCGGAAGCGCCAACTGATTTTTACTTAGACCAGTTGACTATTTTGACCGAAGAAACACAACAGTTGATCAATACTAAAGGGGACTATTATAAAGAGCAAACAGAAAATCCTCAAGTGGTTCTTGCAACGATTGAATCAACGGATGGTGACAGTATAGATAGTTATGCGCCAGAGCTTTTTGATAAGTGGGGAATTGGGAATCAGGAGCATGACAATGGCATTTTGATTTTATATGCTTTAAATGATGGTGATCGCAATGTAAGGATCGAAGTCGGTTATGGTTTAGAAGATGTGATTACAGATAGCACGGCTATGAATATTTTAGTCAGTCAAAAAGATAAACTCAAGTCTTCAGATCCTGAATTGATCAATGAAGGTTTACAGTATGTATTTAATGCAGTAGTAACGTTGATCGATCAAGAATATGATTATCCTGCAGATGAACATGCATTGAGTCAATCAGAGTTAGATGGGTTTTATGAGGATGAAGATGATAATGTAATTTATACATCGTATAGTTTTTGGGATTCTGTGGATGGAGAGTCTATCTTAAGTTTCTTGTTATTTTTTATTATTGCCATTTTGTCGACTATTTTTGGTACAGGTTCAGGTGGTGGTAGTAGCAGCAGTGGTTCTTCTTCTGGTGGTTCCTGGGGAGGAGGCAGCGGAGGCGGCTCTAGCTCAGGTGGTGGTTTTTCTGGCGGCGGAGGAAGCTCCGGCGGAGGCGGTGCCAGTATTTAAAAAAAAGATCAAACGCTATTTTTCAGCGTTTGATCTTTTTTTTTAATATTCACCTGAGAAAAGTTCATCCAATTGTTTTTGGACATCTTTATTTTCTAAGAACTCATCATAGGTTGTATCTGCACGATCGACAACCCCTTTATCAGAAACAGCAATGATGCGGTTTGCTAATGTTTGAATGAATTGATGGTCATGTGAAGCGAATAAAATAGCACCAGTGAAGGCCATCAAGCCATCATTCAAAGCTGTGATCGATTCTAGATCCAAGTGATTTGTTGGATCATCTAATACAAGAACATTAGATTTAGACAACATCAGTTTAGATAGCATTACACGAACTTTTTCACCACCGGAAAGAACATTGACTGATTTCAACACATCTTCACCAGAAAAGAGCATTCTACCTAAGAAGCCGCGCAAGAAAGTATTGTCATCTTCTTCTTTGCTGGCAAATTGACGTAACCAATCTAAGATCGTCAGATCAGTATCAAAATCTTTGCTGTTGTCTTTTGGTAAATAGGCTTGAGAAGTTGTAACGCCCCACCGAACAGTACCAGTATCAGGTGTGATTTCACCCATGATCACTTTGAAAAGTGTAGTTGTAACAATATCATTATCCGCAATAAACGCTACTTTATCGACATTACTTAGAGAAAATGAGATATTGTCTAAAATTTTCTTACCATCAATTGTGACCGAAACATTCTCCACGTGAAGTAAATCATTACCGATTTCTCTTTCAGGTGTAAACCCAACGAATGGATAACGACGTGAAGAAGGCTGGATATCATCAAGTGTGATTTTGTCCAACATTTTTTTACGTGAGGTCGCTTGTTTTGATTTTGATGCATTCGCACTGAAACGTGCAATAAAGTCTTGTAATTCTTTGATTTGTTCTTCTTTTTTCGCGTTAGCGTTGGATTGTAATTTTGCAGCTAGTTGGCTTGATTCTAACCAGAAATCATAGTTCCCAACATATAATTTGATTTTGCCGAAATCAAGGTCAGCCATGTGCGTACACACTTTATTCAAGAAGTGACGGTCATGGGAAACAACGATAACGGTATTTTCAAAGTTGATCAAGAATTCTTCTAACCAATTGATTGAACGAGTGTCTAAACCATTGGTCGGCTCATCTAATAGTAAAACATCAGGTTTACCAAATAGAGATTGAGCAAGCAATACTTTCACTTTTTGACCAGCTGTTAATTCACTCATTTTTTGGTCATGCAAACTTTCAGGAATGTTCAATCCTTGTAGTAAAACAGCAGCTTCAGGTTCAGCTTCCCAACCGTCAAGCTCAGCAAATTCTCCTTCGAGCTCAGCCGCTTTGATACCATCTTCATCAGAAAAATCTTCTTTCATGTAGATCGCATCTTTTTCTTTCATCACTTCATAGAGACGTTTATGTCCCATAATAACTGTTTCTAGAACAGTATTATCTTCGTAGTCAAAGTGATTTTGTTTTAGTGTGGCCATCCGCTCATCAGGCCCCAATGTCACAGAACCTGTCGTAGGCTGGATTTCACCAGATAAAATTTTTAAAAAAGTTGATTTACCGGCACCATTTGCACCGATCAAGCCATAACAGTTACCAGGTGTGAATTTAATATTTACATCATCAAAAAGTTTGCGGTCTGAAAATAGCAAACTTACATCATTTACAGTAATCAATTGATTTCCTCACTTCATATATAATAGTTAAACCTCTCTGCATTATAGCGAGGAAACCTAGATTTTTCAAGGAATTTCAGACTTTTTCAGAAATCCCTTGTGCTTTTTATACAAATCAGGAATTTTCACAATAATTGTGTGTTTCATGTGGAACATTCTGATAAAAAGGTTATTAGTGTACTTTTTTTGCGATACACTGTATGATACACATAAAATTAGTGTATCGTTTTAGAGTTTTGGGTGTAAAAAAGGAGAGTGTGGGATGAAACGAATTGAACGGATCTATCTTTATGTAAAAGAGCAGACCGAAAATTTTCAACCGAGGGATGTTTCTTTAGGGAGCGGTGTGACGACAGGTGACGTTTCAAAAGCTTTGGGCATTCAACGAACCAATGCCAGTAAAGATTTGAACCAACTAGTAAGAGAAGGACTGTTGGAAAAAACAGATGGACGTCCTGTTAAGTATGTAGATAAAGCTGTATTTAAATATCATCCGCTATCTAAACCAGTGAAAAGTTATCGTGAAAATAGTTTGGTGAATGAACAAGAAGCGGAAATATTGCCATCTCAGCAATCTGCTAAAAAGTTTGCTGGTGAAGATATTTTCAAAGCGATGATTGGGTCCACTGGAAGTATGAGAACGCCTGTTGAACAGGCAAAAGCAGCTATTTTATATCCGCCTAAGGGCTTGAATTGTTTGATTACTGGTCCAACAGGATCTGGCAAAACCTATTTTGCTCATGCGATGTTTCAATTTGCCTTACTGAATCAAGTCATTGACTCATCTAAAAAATTAGTTGTTTTTAACTGTGCGGACTATGCGCATAATCCAGAATTATTGATGTCACACTTATTTGGTTATGCAGAAGGAGCATTTACAGGAGCGAACAAGGCGAAAGAAGGAATCATCCATGAAGCAGATGGCGGTATCTTATTTCTTGATGAGGTACATCGCTTGCCGCCGGAAGGACAGGAGATGGTCTTTTATTTTATGGATCATGGAACCTACTCCCGTCTAGGTGAAACGGTCAAAAATCGTCATGCAGATGTCAGGATCATTTGTGCAACAACAGAAAATCCAACCTCCTCTTTATTGAATACCTTTGTCCGCAGAATTCCGATCATTATTCAACTACCTAATTTTGTTGATCGGCCAGCGAAGGAAAAGATCGATCTGCTTAGAGTAATGATTTCAATGGAAGCTTCTCGAATCCATCGAACGATCTCTTTGTCAGAAGATGTCGTAAAAGCCTTGATAGGCAGTGTTTCTTATGGAAATGTCGGACAATTAAAATCAAATGTTCAGTTAGTGACAGCGCGCGGCTTTTTAAATCATATCGATCAAGATGAGTTGGTGATCACGATCGATGAGTTAACGGATAGCATCAAAGAAGGGATGATGCAGCTGGCAAGCAATCGTGATTTGCTGGCAGAGCTGTCAAAATATTTAGAGCCGCAAATGGTCGTTACACCTAATGAACCATTAGTGACGATCCAGTCGGATTCCTATGAGCTGCCATACAACCTTTATGAAATCATTGGAGATAAGGCTGCTTTACTGAAGGCAGATGGTTTAGAGCAGGAAGTCATCAATAACTTTATTACAACAGATATCAATGTTCACTTAAAATCATTCTACAAAGATCATGGATTTACGTTTGACACGGAAAATAAGTTAGCAGAAATTGTAGATCAACGGATCATTGATGTAACGAAAGAGATTTATATTTTTGCGAAACAGAAATTGAATTATAATTTTCAATCGAACTTTATCTATGCGATGAGTTTGCATATCAGTTCTTTTTTGAAACGAATCCAAAATGGTGAAGAAAGACAGCAGCAGCTGAATGAAAACATTCGAAATATGGTATTAGACTATCCGCTGGAATTCGAAACTGCTCAAGAGATCAAGCAGATCATTGCGACCAGCTATCAGATGAAGATTCCAGATTTTGAAACCTACTATTTAGCTGTCTTGTTGATTTCACTAAGAGAAAATAAAGATGCTGGGCGAATCGGTATCGTCGTAGCAGCTCATGGGAAAAGTACAGCGACGAGTATGGTACAGGTCGTATCTCAATTATTGAATGTCGATAATTTGAGAGCAGTAGATATGCCGTTGGAAATGCAGCCTAAAGACGCACTGCGTCAGATTGTCAATGTAGTAAAAGAAGTAAATGAAGATAGTGGTGTGATTCTTTTAGTAGATATGGGCTCTTTGGCAACCTTTTCAGACGAAATAACACGTCAAACAGGGATCGATGTCCGGACAGTCGATATGGTGACTACACCGATCGTTTTAGAAACGGCTAGAAAAACATCATTGATCGATACACAATTAGATACACTCTATGAATCCTTGAAGAATTTCCAGGGCTATGCAGGAATGCAGCAAGAGAGAAAAAATGAAGCTGCTGCACCATGGAAAAAGCGAGTGATCGTTGCCATATGTGCTTCAGGTGAAGGAACGGCTAAACGGATGAAAGAAATGATCGAATCGGCTGTTCCGCTTCAATTGGGACTGGAATTAGAGGTACTGCCTTTATCGATCGTTGACATGAAAGAAAAATTGGTCGCCATTCAAGAAGAGTATCAGGTCATCGCTGCGACAGGGATCACAGATCCTAAGATTGCCGCGCCATTTATTTCAATGGAAAACTTTTTCTCTGGAGATGCAGAAACGATCATCGAACGCTTATTGCTTGAGAGCGAAATTTCTGTAGAACAGCAAGAAATGACTGAACAAACGGCGAAACAAGCATGTATCGCTTATATGGAAGAAAGTTTTACGTTCATTAATCCGAAAAAGGTCATCGATCCATTGTGGGAGTTTGCTGATATCATTCGAACAAAGCTGTCTCTGAAACTGGATTATACTTTTTACGTAAATCTTATTATGCACTTGGCAGGAATGTTAGAGCGCGTACTGCAGCATGAAACTCTCTCATTATCGGAAGAAGAATTGGCTCATATCATGTCCGAACCTAGTTATGAGGTTGTAGCAAAAGCAACCCTTTATTTGAAACAGACGTTTCAACTGGAATTACCATTGGAAGAAATCTATTATATTATTCAGCTGATCAAGAATACGCAACTGAATCAACTACAAGATGAAAAAAATACACTAGATTGAATACACAAAAAAGATACACTGACATAGTGTATCTTTTTTGTGTATTTCCTTAAATAAATCCATAGTTTTTGGTTTTTTCAAGCAATACACTAAAGTTGGCACGAAACTTGCTTTAAATAAGATGAGCGAGGAAACACGGCTGTTAAATAAACATTTTATTGAAATAATCGATGTTTAATGATCGTTATTTTGGTAATAAATGAAAGAGCATAGTATTTTATTACTAAAGAATGTTTAAAAAAACATTTCGTGAAAAGAATCGCAAATGCAAGAAGGAGAACAATGGATGATGGATATTCGCTTAGTGCGCATCGATGACCGTCTGATACACGGACAAGTAGCTACAGTTTGGACAAAAAGTACCAATGTTGAGCGAATCTTAGTAATTAGTGATGCAGTAGCACACGATACACTGAGAAAAGCATTACTTGTACAAGCTGCTCCGCCCGGTGTGAAGGTCAATGTTATTACGGTTGAAAAAATGATCGAGATTTTTTCAGATGAACGTTTCGCAGGTGTGAAAGTTATGTTGCTGTTTACTAATCCAGAAGATGTACAACGAGTCGTAAAAGGCAATGTCGTTTTTCATTCAGTCAATATTGGCGGGATGAGCTTCACTAGTGGGAAACGAATGATCTCAAATGCTGTGGCAGTCAACGAACAGGATATCGCAGCATTCAAATATCTGAATGATCAGGGAATCAAATTAGAGATTCGTAAAGTAGTTGCAGACAGCCAAGTGGATTTGATGGAATTACTGAAAAAAGAACAACTTGTTTGATTTTTCAGATTCTATAAATAATAGAAGCAGACTAGAAGCCAATTGTGGAAACCAGTCCAGAAACGATTGAAAGAGGTGGTCATATAGAGAAATAAAGTGTAGATTTTTATCACTAAAGGATATGCAACATTGTCACTAATGAAACGGTAGATAAACACGCCGCATAACGCATTTTTTTAGTTTATATCTTTTCTAATGGTCGTTTATGATAACGAAACGTTAGTGACTATGTCATTGAAAAAAATACAGGAGGTATCAAATTATGGTAGGAATTATTCTTGCTAGCCATGGCGAATTTGCTCAAGGCATTTTACAATCCGGTTCCATGATTTTTGGCGAACAGGAAAAAGTACAAGCAGTTGTGTTGATGCCTAGCGAAGGCCCAGATGATTTAAAAGCAAAGTTAAATCAAGCAATTGCTACGTTTGATGAGGAAGACGAAGTATTATTTTTAGTCGATCTATGGGGAGGTACACCGTTTAACCAAGCAAATAGTCTTTTTGAAGAGCATAAAGATAAATGGGCGATCGTTAGCGGATTGAACTTGCCAATGTTGATCGAAGCATATGCTTCTCGTTTCTCAATGAACTCTGCACATGAAATTGCAGCACACATTCTTGAAACAGCTAAAGAAGGCGTGAGAATCAAACCAGAAGAATTAGAGCCAGCTGAAGCACCTAAAGCTGCTGTTGAAGATGCACAACCTAAAGGTGCATTGCCTGAAGGAACAGTAGTCGGCGATGGCAAAATCAAATTTGTTCTAGCACGTGTCGATTCTCGTTTGTTACATGGACAGGTTGCGACTGCTTGGACGAAATCAGTGTTGCCAAATCGAATCATCGTCGTTTCAGATGCAGTATCAAAAGACGATCTTCGTAAAAAATTGATCGAACAAGCAGCTCCTCCAGGGGTTAAAGCAAACGTTATCCCAATCAGTAAAATGATCGAGATTTCAAAAGATCCACGTTTTGGCAATACAAAAGCATTATTACTATTTGAAAATCCAGAAGATGTGGTCAAAGTCGTAGACGGCGGCGTAGATATCAAAGAAGTCAACGTTGGCTCAATGGCTCACTCAGTTGGGAAAGTCGTAGTAAGCAAAGTATTGTCAATGGGACAAGAAGATGTCGAAGCGTTTGAAAAATTAGAAGCGAAAGGCATCAAATTTGATGTTCGTAAAGTGCCAAATGATTCTCAAGCAAACATGGATGAAATCCTTAAAAAAGCAAAACACGAATTAGCTGAGGCACACGCAAAATAACACAAAATCTTAAATGAAAAATAGGAGGCTTATCATGTCTATTATATCAATTATTTTAGTAATTTTTGTTGCCTTTCTAGCTGGTATGGAAGGGATTCTAGATGAATTTCAATTCCATCAACCGTTAGTGGCATGTACGTTGATCGGTTTAGTTACTGGTCATTTGGAAGCAGGGATCATCTTAGGTGGAACATTGCAAATGATCGCGCTTGGATGGGCAAATATTGGAGCAGCCGTAGCGCCGGATGCAGCATTGGCATCGGTAGCATCAGCAATTATTTTAGTTAAAGCACTAGGTGCACAAAGTATTTCTGTCAAAGATGCGGTATCTTCATCAATCGCTATCGCTGTACCACTTGCAGTAGCAGGACTTTTCTTAACAATGATCGTTCGTACATTAGCTGTACCGATCGTTCACATGATGGATTCAGCAGCAGAAAAAGGCAATATCAGACAAATTGAAGCATTGCATATTTTAGCAGTATGTATGCAAGGGATTCGTATTGCGATTCCAGCAGGCGCACTTTTATTCATTCCAGCAGAATCTGTACAAGGTGCATTGGAATCAATGCCAGCTTGGTTGACTGATGGTATGGCTATCGGTGGTGGAATGGTCGTTGCTGTAGGTTATGCATTGGTAATCAACATGATGGCAACAAAAGAAGTTTGGCCATTCTTCGTTATCGGTTTTGTCGTAGCTGCGATTTCTCAATTAACATTGATCGCATTAGGAGCTTTAGGTGTCGCTTTAGCCTTGATCTACTTGAACCTTTCTAAAATGGGCGGTTCTTCAAATGGCGGCGGCGGAAGCAATACTGGTGACCCGCTTGGCGATATTCTAAACGATTATTAATCTGTAAGAGTATAAAGTAGCAAAGTCTCACAGAGTTCGATTTGTATCATATCTCTAGGAATTAAAATTTAAGAGCTATGATAAAGGAGGAGAAGAGAAATGGCAGAAAAAATTGAATTAACTAAAAAAGATCGTTTAGCCGTTGCATGGCGCTCTACATTCATTCAGGGTTCTTGGAACTATGAGCGTATGCAAAATGGTGGATGGGCATTCTCAATGATCCCAGCGATCAAGAAATTATATAAAACAAAAGAAGATCGTTCAGCGGCGTTAAAACGTCACTTGGAATTCTTCAACACACACCCATATATTGCTTCACCAATTCTTGGGGTAACATTAGCACTGGAAGAAGAACGTGCCAATGGCGCACCAGTTGATGATGTAGCGATCCAAGGGGTTAAAGTTGGGATGATGGGACCATTGGCCGGTGTTGGTGATCCAGTCTTTTGGTTTACTGTTCGTCCGATGTTAGGTGCTCTAGGTGCATCACTTGCAATGGGTGGTAGTATCTTAGGTCCGATCATTTTCTTCGTTGCATGGAACTTGATTCGTTGGGCATTCATGTGGTATACACAAGAATTCGGCTACAAAGCGGGTTCAAAAATCACAGAAGACCTTTCAGGTGGTTTATTGCAAGATGTGACAAAAGGTGCTTCGATCCTAGGGATGTTCGTTCTGGCCGCTTTAGTACAGCGGTGGGTATCGATCAAATTCCTGCCGATCGTTTCTACAGTTAAGTTGGACAAAGGTGCTTACATCGAGTGGGATAAACTTCCAGCAGGTGGTGAAGGAATCAAGAGTGCGTTTGAACAAGTCAATAGCGGTATGGCGCTTTCAGCTGATAAGGTTACGACACTTCAAGATAACTTGGATCAATTGATTCCTGGTTTGGCGGCATTGTTACTTACATTCTTATGTATGTGGTTATTGAAGAAAAAAGTTTCTCCAATCGTCATCATTCTTGGCTTGTTTGTAGTCGGTGTAGCTGGACACTATATCGGACTATTATAATCTAAAAGAAGAGTTTCATTGGTGCTTAGGATAAAGCGATGAATTGGTTTTTATCCTAAGCACCATTTACATAGCGTAATCAATCAAAAAAACATATAATGGAGTAAGAAAAGATACAGAGGAAATGAGGTAGGTAAGATGGTTCAATCACTAAATACAAAAGTAGATTTTATAACAGATGCCACTGCTTTTACTGGTCTGACCGATTATGGCAAAATTATGATCGGGGACAAAGGGTTTGAATTTTATAATGCCCGTGATACGCGTAAATACATTCAAATTCCTTGGGAAGAAGTCGACTATGTGATTGCTTCGGTGATGTTCAAAGGAAAATGGATTCCACGATATGCTATCCAGACAAAGCAAAATGGGACATTCACCTTCTCATCAAAACAACCGAAAAAAGCCTTACGTGAAATGCAAGTGTATGTCTCACCAGATCATATGGTACAATCCTTAGGCTTTTTCGATGTTATGAAGCGTGCCTTTAAATCAATTGGAAAAAAGAAAAATAATAGCTGAAGCATTTTATCAAGAAGCGAACTCATGAACAGGTTTTTCTCATGAGTTCGCTTTTTTTAATCATTTTTATAAAGCTGAAGGGTTGGAAGACCAACAACGATCAGTAAAATCATCGTAGAAAAAAGCAGTCTGCTGCCATCGGATAAGGAAGCTGGGTTGACTAATCCAACTAAAACCATCCCTTCTAAAACGGCTAGGATCAGTGTAGGCAACGCATCTATCCAATTCTCTTTTTTCAAATAAGTGCTCAAAAGAATGATGCCTGAAAAGATCAGCAAAATCAAAGCAAACATTTGATGTGAAAGAATCAATGTTTTGCCAATACCGCCCATAGCGGTATCAACAATAGGAATCAACAAAGTCCCTAGCCAGCAGATGAAAGCAAATAAAGCAAACATCCAGCCGGATTTTTTAGAAAATCTACCGCGCTTGAGTGATACCAATAATAATATGATCACACAAACAATCAATAAGAGCGGCAATGCTGTTTTAAAGAAGCTCAATGTGACGACAGGTTCTAATAAGATTGAAAATAAGTTGTATTGTAGTAGTAAAATCAACACGAAACTGATGGATTTAACAGTACTGATTTTTGTTTCATTCGGCAAAGCTGCAAGGATCTCATCGCTGATTTCTTTAGGATTTTTCCCGAAGAATGCTTGAGCGGAACGACCATTTTTTTGCGCATCAAGAATATCTTTTAAAATTTCTAGTAAGGTTTCTTCGGTTGCCTGTTCTTGTTTATTTCCGTTGATACGGATATAAACAAGTAAATTTTCATAGTATTTTCTATTTTCGTCTGTCAGTTGTTTTCTTAATCGATTATTTTCCTTGATCAATTCTTTGGTTTCCATTATTTATCCCTCTTTTTCTTGTTCTATAATGTTATTTACGGCTGAAGATAATTGTTTCCACCGATCTTCAAATTCTAGTAAATAGTCTTCACCGGCTTGTGTTAAGAAATAGTATTTTCTTTTGGGTCCCTCTGACGATGGGCGCATTTCGCCGTCGATAAGCTGCTGTTTTTGAAGCTTGAGTAAAATAGGATAAATGCTGCCTTCGCTGACCATCGTTAAGCCATAATCGGACAATAAAGTAAGCATTTCATAACCATAAACAGCTTTCTTTTGGATGATTTTCAATATACAGCCTTCTAGTAATCCCTTGAGCATCTGACTAGTGTCCAATTGACTTCCTCCTTTTTACAGGTATCTTGTAATACAATATACCAAAAGTTCCACTATGTTGTAAAGCAATATAGTGGGTGTTTATTTTTTAATTATTGATTGAAACAAAGAAAATGAACGATCCTATTTAGCTATAGACATACTTTTGTAGTAATAATCATACCTAATAGCATTTTTCAAAAAAATCTGCTTTATGTATTTTTTTTGAAAAATATTACGAGGGTTATCTTTTGACGAATATATTTCTTAGGAGTACCATAAAATTGTAAAATAAAATAACAAAAGAGGAAGTGGAACGTAATGAATGAAACAAGAAGAAATGGCATTGATTGGGGCTCATTGGTTTTGGGTATCCTCTTTGTTTTGACAGCATTATTATCTTTTCAAGATCCAGCAGGGAACTTGATTGCGATCGTAATGGTCTTTGCTTTTTTTGCCATTATCAAAGGGATTTTCGAGATTTTTGTCCGCAATAGACTAAAAGAATTGACTGGATATAAGGCTTACGGACCAATTGTTTTAGGTGTGATCGATATTATAATCGGTATTTACTTGTTCTTCAATCTAAACATTGGTATAGCAGTATTACCATTTGTGTTTGCGATTTGGTTTATTGTCGATTCAATCTTTGGTTTGTTTGCATTAGATTTAGCAAAATCTGTGAGTACCGGTTATTTCTGGTTTACGCTGATCATTAATGTATTGGGGATCATTTTAGGATTTATGCTTTTGATGGATCCGTTGAGCTCTGCGCTTACATTGAGCTTTTTAGTAGGTTTTTATTTTATGCTTTACGGAATCACTCATATCGTCTATGCATTTAGATAGTTTAGAAAGTAGAAGATGAGACAAAAGTCGATTAAGTTCGAGCAACTTCCTAAAAATCTGATTTTTGGCAACTGTTTATTACATTTTAGCGTTCAGAACAAAACTGATTTTTCATTTTGTTCTGGACGCTTTTTTTATAGTAAATAGGTTATAATAAGGAAAAACGAGAAGGAATTGAGAGCAGCATGATGTACCATCGATTTAAACTTCCTCAGGCATATTGTCCCAAATGTTCCAGAAAAGTAGAATTACTTTTTTCAGAAGAAAAAGATGAGGCGGCTCAATTCTATATTTGCTTTAAATGTCAGACGATCGGACAATTCGGTGTGGGAGAAATACCGAAGAACGATTTTGCTGGATTTTCCATGAAAAGAAAAGAAGAAATCAAGCTGCTGGTAGAGGAGATTCCGGACAAGTACATTTATAAGGCAAAAGGTAGTCAGCTGCGCTTGGAGGAAAAAAGCAATACCTATACAAGACGTTGGTTAAGCCTTTATGAATATGAAAAAGCGTTTGGCGAAGAGCTAGGGTTTGAAACGATCGATTTTAGAGAAGATAAAACACGATGTAAGTGGTGTAGCCAAGAACTAGAAGGACGACGTACCTCTTTTTGTTCAGATCGTTGTAGTCGAAATTATGGGAAGGCGACATTTTTCAAGCGGGGGATCTCAACATTACCTTACCGAATTGCCAGTCGTGACCAATTTTATTGCAGAGTCACAGGAGAAGATTTAGCTATAACAAACCGTTTCGGTGTGAGGATTCCTGCCAGTAATCATCAGATGGAGATCCATCATTTAGTCTTTGTAGCAGAAGGTGGAAGTGACCATGAAGCTAATTTATTAACTGTTTCAAGACAAGTCCACAAAGATTATCATAGCGGTGTCGCTTATGCTGTTCAGATCATAGACAATATCAAAGATCAGCAGTTAGCTCTGCACCGGGAAAAAATGTACACAAAATAAAAAGCAGGAACAAAAGCATGATCTCCTAAGGAGGGGCTTTTGTTCCTGCCTGTTTATGGGGAAAACAGAGTCGATTGAATCACGACTTTGTGAGTTTTAAAATCTTGTTGATCAATAGTATCTGCGACGGTTGTTTGAAGGACCTGAAATTACTCGAACTAACCAGACGGCGATTGCTACAGGAATCATGATTTTGATTGCAAACCATAATAAGCTACCGACAATTCCCATTACGATACTTAAAATAAAACTCCCTACGAAAAATAATCCGATGACCATCAAAATCTTCATTATCATTGATTGTTGTCTCATTAGTAAAACCTCCATTTTTTCTCTCGTTCTCTATGAATAAAGTATAGCAAGAAACGTAAAAGAAGGAATCCATCTTGAGGCTGATTTTCTCTCAGGCGCAAGGCGGGCGAAATCATTGCATTTGTTTAAAAAGAACGTAAAATAAATATGAGGAGCTGAAATCTATGTCAAAATCAAGGCTTGAAGCATTTACAGATGCAGTGATCGCTATTGTTATGACGATCTTAGTATTGGAATTGCATCAACCCACTACAGATACTCTAGCAGGATTAGCTGGTATCGAGAAAAAATTGTTTATCTATATTGTCAGTTTTGTGATGCTGGCGATTTATTGGAATAATCATCACCATATGTTTCAATTAGTCCATAAAATCAATGGGAGAGTGCTTTGGGCAAACAATTTTTTTATTTTTACGTTAACTCTTGTCCCATTTGCAACAGCCTGGGTCGGTGATTTTATTGACAGTTTGGTACCACAGCTGACGTATGGAATTATGACACTGATTGCTAATTGTGCTTATTTGATACTAACGAAGGAATTGATCCGAGCAAATGGTAAGGAATCTGCTTTAGGTAAATTATTTCAACGCTATAACAAAGCATATATCACGATTTTTTTAAATATTTTAGGGTTAGGATTAGGCTGGTTGATCCATCCGTATTTTGTTTTGATTTTAAATATCGGCAGCTTGATCATGTGGATCATTCCTGACCGCCGCATTGAAAATAAATATAAAGAATGACTACTTTCTAAAATTTAAAAACAATAAAGCTATTTATTTAGTTTTATTGTTTTTTTTATTCGCAAAAATAATATATTCTCATTTTTTTAAGAATATTAAACATTTTATGAAAACAAAAGTGGTTTATTTTAAGGTAAAATTAGAAATGATTGTATAAAAAAGGACGTATTAAACATAGGATTAGAAAAAGGGTAAGAGTAAAACGGAAACAACAATCACGACTGTAACAGTGGTCAGCAATTATCAGTGTTTTAGTTGAGCGATTAAAGGGAAACGAATAGCCGATCGATTGTTGTAAATTCAGAACTCTGTTCCGAATCTTCAGTGAGCAACCAAGGGAACGTTCATTTTGAAGTAAGGAAATAGTTAAAAAAAGGAGCCGTTAGTACATATGGAAAAAGGAAGTCTTACAAAAAATACAACGGGAAACAAAAAGGTTTTTTTCCGAAAAGAAATAGAAGCAAGCAGACTTGGGGAAGAGCTTTATTCAGATGAGGTTTTAAGCCAGTATTCAGTCTATTTGTTAAGAAAATTTGAATTATCAGAAGACTATGATCAGCCAGAGCAATTTGAAGAGCTATTAGCCGATCTACCGGAACAATTCAATCATGAATTTGAAGATAGTGTAGTGAAAAATCTATATGTTCGAGTAACGCAAAAAGCTGTATATATTACTCTGTTTTTAGCTTTAGCACATCCACTGAGTAAATTACAGATAAGCGATCTGCGAACATGGATCAGCAACTTAGAGGTACCTGAACTAAGCTTAGAACATACGACTGCATTTTCTGAAGCGGTACCGTTAGAAATGGTCAAAGGGCTGCAGGAAACCAATAGTGAAGTATTGCTTTTAACAGAGATGATGAACCAGTTTAGCGAGAATCTAAATGATATGTACAAAGAAGTTCAGGAAGTCAAAAATAAAAAAACACCTCCAGTAGTTAAGGTTATTCAAAGTGAAGTAGCTGCCAAAGAAGCACATGAAGCAATCAATGCGCAGCAATTAAAAAGCTTGGATCAGGTATTGACTAAATTAGCCGATGAATTTTCACTATTTAAAACGGAGGTCAATCAAAAGCTAGAGAATTTACCTAAACCTAAAACACCTCCAAAATTTAAAATCATGTTGGGCTCGTCAGAAGGTGAGTCTGGTCCAACGGTCGAAGAACGTTTAGAGGAAGCCCTTAAACGAATTGATTTATTAGGACAACGGCTGAATGACTCCGATAAAAAAGTCACGAAAATCGATCAGTCATTGGAAAAACAAAAAAAACAACCAAAATTAAGTTTTTCTACAGCAAAAAAGGTGGATCATGAACGAAATCAACTGGCAGAAAAAGTCGCATCAACTAGCAACGAAGTGACAGCTATTGCTCGTCAGCTCCAACAAATAGATGATAAATTAAGTACGATGGAGTCAAATGTCTTGAGTGCTAAGCCGGATTCTGAAGCCTTGGCGAGGATAGAAAAAGATCATGGACAGATACAAGAAACGGCCTCTGAAACAATCAAATTGAATCAAGTGATCGAGAAGCTAACGGCAAAACTTCAAGAGGTCGAATCTGAGTTAGTCAATGTGAGTAAAGAGAAAAGAAAAGCACCTCGTGCCAAACTGACAAAAAGTGAATATGCTAAAAAAATGACAGAACAGCATCAAAAGGATCAGGAACAACTAAAATCAAATGCAACTGAAATCAAACGATTGACTCAAACAGTTGGAAAAGTGGATGTTCAATTGATCAAGGCGCATCAGAAAATCGCAGAATTAGAGCAAAAGATCCGCCAAGCTCCACCTATGATTGAAAAGGCGCCAGTAAAAGTAGAAGTACCGTCAAAGGCAATCGACACAAGCACCAATAATACGTTCGTTGGCCCACCAGCTCCACCGAAAACGTCAAATAATTCAACTGCTAATAGAGGCTTTCCAACAAAAGAGTCTTTCTTACAAGCAAGTAGACCAAGGCCGACAACTGATATGATCGAAGAACGTCCAACAGTCACACTGGCAATCGAGGAAATGCTGGATCGTGTGTCTGAGAAGCATCCTATTTCTGAATCTAGCAGATCATGGGCAGCAACAGACGGCTACGAGCAAAATAAAGAGAACTATCAGGATCAACAAGGACCTTCTCTACGTCGTTTGAAAAAGCTAGAATGGGATATTCATACCTACTTTCAAAAAGGCCGGAGTGTAGGACACAAAGGGATGATGTCAAAGGATGATTTTTACGCAAATATTCGTCAAATCGAAGTGCTTCCTTACTTATGGGGAACAGTATATGAGAAAGAGAAGAAGGATATTTTACTCGGCAATGAATTAAGTTGCCAACAACTGGTCGATGACCTCGCTGATTTTTTAGAAGAGATCGAAGTTCTATCTAGAAAACGGAAAGTCATGGGCAAATGGATCTATTGTCCAAAAGAAGTTGAACAAAAAATGGAAGGCTACAAGCTTTTAAATGAGTATTTAGAAACCTACATCGCAAGACAAGATAGTATGTAAAATAAAAAATTTGAACCAATATTGATGTATCATGTTGATTTTGGTTCTTTTTGTCTTGGTTTCGAGTAGTTGTGTGGAAATAATCTCCATCTAGAATATGAAACGTGATAAACTAGTATTGTTCATCTTTTTCCTATCATTTATGGTATTG